>CAVRSO010000021.1:0-44643 GCA_963723845.1 uncultured Acidobacteriota bacterium | reverse complement strand
AAAGAAGCGCTGGTCTGCCTGCTGACGGAAAAAGTGGACGAAGAGCTGCTGAGCGCAGCGCCAAAGCTCCGCGTAGCGGCAACCGTTTCCGTTGGCTACGACAACATTGATGTGACGGCATGCACTCGCCACAAAGTGGTCGCCGCGCACACTCCCGGCGTGCTGGACGAAACCACGGCGGATTTTGCATGGACATTGTTGATGGCGATTGGGCGACGGCTAGTGGAAGGCGATGCCTGGATGCGCAGTGGCACTTGGCCTGGATGGGATCTGGACCAACTCTTGGGCGGAGATGTGTGGGGGAAAACGCTAGGCATCATCGGTTTTGGACGAATCGGCCGAGGCGTTGCGCGGCGCGCTGCGGATTTCAAATGCGCATCCTCTATAGCGACGCCTCGCGAGCCCCTCTGGATGTCGAAAAAGAATTGCAGGCGGAATTCGTGGACCTGGACCGCGTGCTCCGCGAATCCGATTTCGTCACGCTGCATGTGCCGCTCCTTCCCGATACGCGGCATTTGATTTCGACTGAAGCGCTCGGAAAAATGAAGCCCACCGCATATCTGATTAACGCCGCGCGAGGTCCAGTGGTCGATGAGGCAGCGCTAGTGGAGGCGCTCGAGCACAAGAAAATCGCCGGCGCTGCGCTGGACGTTTACGAGCATGAACCAAAAGTGCATCCCGCGCTTGTCGCACGCAAGGACGTAATTCTCGCGCCGCATATCGCCAGCGCAACGGTGGAAACGCGGACCAAAATGGCAGTGATGGCGGCCACAAATGCAGTCGCTGTCTTCAAAGGCGAGCGTCCGCCGAATGCGCTGAACGCGGAATCAGTGGGATTATGATGTCTCGGGAGGCCAAGAAATGGAACTGGTGACGCGGAATCATCCAAAGCTAACCCTTGCAGGGGCGCGCGCGGTACTCGCTGCGGCACAGCGGCGGTCGGAAGAAATTCGCGTGCCGATGAACATCGCGGTTGTGGACGATGGCGCGCACCTGCTGGTTTTCGAGCGAATGGATGGCGCCAAACCGGCGTCGATTGCCGTCGCGTTAGTGAAGGCGCGAGCCGCGGCGATGCGTCGCGCGGCAACAGGTCCCGCGATGGCCGGCGATCAGGTAAACGTCGCGCTGGCAGTGGGCCTTGGGCTTGCGGCGCAAGAACATCAAACGCCGATTCGCGGAGGCGTGCCCCTGCTGGTCGATGGGGAAGTGGTGGGGGCGATCGGAGTGAGCGCCGGAAGCGAAGATCAGGATCTTGATGTCGCGCGCGCGGGCGCCGCCGCGATCGACAAAGCGTGAAAAAGACAGCCGAGCGCATTTTCCGTCAAACTCTTGCCGCCATCGACGTTCCCGGCGCGATTGAAAAGAAACTTGGGCGCAGCGGTTCGAGGATTCGCGCGGGCGAGCGCGTCATCGACCTGCACGAATTTCGTTCCATTGTCGCCATCGCCTACGGCAAAGCTTCCTTGGCGATGGCGGATGGCTTGGCTGCGCGTGCTCTCGCCGGATTTTTCTCTCAGAAGGAATTTTAGTTGTCCCTGCAACGCCCGCACGCCAGCTTTCAGGATGGCAGATTTTCGTGGGCGGCCATCCCGTCCCCAATGCGGCGAGTTTCGCGGCGGGACGCGCCATTCTAGATCGCCTGGATCGCTGCGACGAAAGCACCCTGATCTTTTTTCTGATTTCCGGCGGCGGCTCGTCACTTGTGGAGCAGCCGCTCGACCCGAAGGTCACGCTCGCCGATTTCGACCGGCTGCACTCGGCCCTGGTCACATGCGGCGGATCGATCGAAGAAATCAACGCCATTCGCAAGCACGTGTCCGCGACAAAAGGCGGGCGCCTGGCCGCGGCAGCGCCGAAGTCGATGAAAATCACGCTGGCAATTAGCGACGTGCCGGTTGGCCAGGAATCGGCGTTGGCCTCGGGGCCAACCCTGCCCGACCCTTCGACGATTCGCGATGCGGAGGAAGTCGCGAAAAAATATTCGCTGTTCGAAAAGTTGCCTGCGCCGCTGAAGGCCGCGCTTGAAAATCACACGCTTCCAGAAACTCCCAAGCCCGGCGATCCTGTGTTCACGCGCTCCAGTTTCAGCCTTGTGTTGGGGCAGCACGAGTTGATGCACGCCGCGCACCACGCTTGCGAAGCCGAGGGTTATGTCTGCGTCTGCGATAATTCCACCGACAATTGGCCGCTCGAAAAAGCCGCCGACCACTTGCTGGCGCTGCTCCACGCGCAACTCGAAATTCAGAAACGCGAAAATTCCGGCCGTCCCGTGGCTGTGCTGGCGGATGGGGAACTAAGCAGCCCGGTAACTGGCAACGGAATCGGCGGACGCAACTCCGCATTTGTGCTCACGTGCGTGCCGAAAATCGCCGGGAAAAACATTACCGTGCTCAGCGCGGGCACTGATGGGATTGACGGAAACAGTCCCGCTGCCGGCGCCGTGGCCGATGGCGAGACGGCGGCCCGTGCGCGGTCTGCTGGATTCGATCCTGCCGATTTTCAGAAGCGCAGCGACGCCCACAGTCTGTTTTCGCGTCTCGACGATGCCATCATTACCGGACCAACAGGAAATAATTTGCGCGACCTGCGGATTCTACTGGCTGACGGAGCGCGGCGGACGTGATTATTTGGCGGTCGGCTGCGGTTTTAGCGTAGAAAGCGTGGTCCGGACGAAACTTTCCTGTTCCGGAGGCAGATCGCCACTCTTAAGCAGCGCTTCCAGCGGTTCCACGGCAGCGGTGTCGCCTCTCGCGCCGAGGGCTATGATGCTGGCGAGCCGCACGTCGAAGTAAGGTTCCTTGAGGTAGGAAACCAGCGCGGCGGTAATGCCTTTGTCCTTTTTGTTCATGCTAGCCAAAGACGTGATCGCTTCCTGACGGGACGGAAGCGGTTTTCCCGGCGCGGCCCAATCGAGAAGAATCGGCGTGGCGCGGTCGTCGCCCAGCTCGCCCATACCTCTAAGCGCGGCATCGCGCAGCATGTTGTCGGGCGAATCGGAGCGCACTGCGGTGCTGAGCACATCGAATGCGCCCGGGGCCTTCACTTCGGCGAGCGCCAAAAGCGCAGCCGAGCGGACACGGTACGCAGGATCGTTCGATGCAGTGGACGCGAGCGTCGACGCGACGCTGGAATCGCCCTTGAAACGTCCGAGTACGCGCGCGGCGACATCGCGCACCCAGGGAAGGTGATCATTCAAACCGGCCAGCACCGCCGTTTGGGCGTCCGGGCCGCCGATTTTCCCGAGTGCCTTCAGTGCCTCCGCGCGTACGCCCCAAAAAGGATCGTGTTGCGCCGAATCAGCCAGTGCCGCCACCACAGTGGGATTATTTTGCACGGCGCCGAGAGCCACCGCGGCGTCGGCGCGATCAGGAACGGTTTCAGCGTTTTTCAGTTGATAGATCCACAGTGCCGGATCCTTCGGAAAGTCAGCGGTCTTCAGAATTGTGTCGCCTTTGTCGAAGATCACCATCAGCGGTGTGCCGCTCGCGGGCAAAGTGAAACTCTGGCTGGCGCGGCTCACGTCGATCGGATAAGTGTGGTTTCCCGCGCTCGTTGCGATCTCAATATCGATGGGGACGTCGAAGAGTCCGACCGCGCCCTCCAACTTCTGCGTTTGCGTCACGTCCAACTTGATCTGGTGCGCCGCCGAATCGTAGGTGTAAGCGACGTTGAATTGCGGGGCGCCTCCGCCGTAAATCCACTGATGAAAAAACTGGTCCACATCGATGGATGTCGCCTGTTCGATTGATTTTTGCAGGTCGGCGCTCACCACATTCTGTCCGCGGTTGATGGTAAGGTATTGGCGCAAAGCCGCGAAAAAGTCGTCATCGCCAAGCTTTTCGCGCAGCATTTGCAGCACCCAGCCCGCCTTGGTGTAAACATTGCCCGCGTATTCCGTGGAATCGTTAAAATTGCGGGTAACGATGGGCACAGAATAAAGCCGCTTCTGCGCGAACCAATCCCGGCGGTCCGTCCAGTAATCGTAGGCGGCTTCGTCCCCGCCGTAGTGTTGTTCCATCCAGTAGTGCTCGAAAAAAGTGGCGAACCCTTCGTTGAGCCAGAGATTCGCCCAGTCCTTGCAGGTAACCAGGTCGCCGAACCATTGATGCGCCATTTCGTGGGCAATCACGAAGTCGTCGCCAATGCGCAGCTCCGGCAGCAGCTTCGGATTCACCAGATCGCGGACGCTCAAAGTTGTGGCGCTCGTATTTTCCATTCCGCCTTCGGTGAAACCGTCCACGGATGTTTGTGCGTATTGCGTCCAGGGATAGGGAACCCCGAGCTTGGTGGAAAAGAGATCGAGCATCTGTTTTGTGCGGGCAAACGTGGGTTGAATTTCGAATTGGCTGCCCCGCGGAACCAGGAATCGCAGCGCGACGCCGTTCCAGGAATCGTCCTGCTCGTTGAATTCGCCCGCGATCGCGGAAATCAGATACGTTGAAAGCGGCTCGGACTGTTTCCAGTCCCACGTTTTTGCGTCGCCGGATTCATTCTTCACGCCCAGCAAGCGGCCGTTGGAAACAGTGATCCAACTGGATGGAACGGTCAGCAGCATTTCGGAGGTGGCGCGATCGTTCGGATAATCGTAAAGGGGAATGTAGTAGCGAGTGTCCTCGGCCTCGCCCTGTGTCCAAACTTCCGCGGGCTGGCGCGGATAATCTTGATTTGGAAGGATGAAATAGAGGCCGCGTTTGGGCTGGCCGGAATAGCGGATCAGTATTTCGTGGCGCTCGCCACGCGTAGTGGGACGGGCTAGCGAGACGATGAGCTGCGCGTCGGTGGTCGAGAATTTCGAAGGCGCGCCATCCACGGTAACGTCTTGAATATTCAAGCCCACCGAATCGAATTTTAAATCGACAACCCCAGCCCGCAGAGCGGCGACGCGCTCGGTTACTTCACCCCGAAATTGGCGGCTGGCTCCGTCAAACCACAGGTGCGTGCGAATATCTTGTAAGTCGTAGTCGCGGCTAGGGGCGTAGGGTTCGTCAGCGCGCGCAGTAAGCTGCGTGTTCCACGCTGTGCACGCCAGCAAAATGAGCGTGACGACCAACGCCAAAATATTAATATTGAGGTGCCGATTGTTCCGGCTGTCGGCGCTCTCTCTATTCATTCGCAAGGACATTCTTTAGCCAATCATTATAACCGGATAACCGACGTGGTTGCGGCGGCGATGCCGGCTTGCCTAAGATGCCACCATGACCCTTTCTGGATGGCTCGCAGGCGATTCCCGCGACGATCGCTCGAAGATCATGCTAAGTTTGAGTCCCGGGAAGTCGTCTTAAGCGCGATAGAATATTCTCAGGAGGAAGCCAGCGTGGACGCCAAAGCGTCTCCGGCACCGAAAGCGGGAGCACGAGTGGAATCGGACAGCATGGGCAAAATTGAGGTGCCGAATGACCGCTATTATGGTGCCCAAACCGCGCGTTCCCTGATTCACTTCAATATCGGCCAGGACAGGATGCCGCCCGAGCTGATCCGCGCCTTCGGGATTCTGAAGAAGGCCGCCGCCCTCGTGAACCAGGACTTGGGAAAGCTCCCCTCGGAAAAAGCCCGCCTAATCATTCAGGCCGCTGACGAAGTAATTGCCGGAAAGTTGGACGAACATTTTCCCCTGCGCATCTGGCAAACCGGAAGCGGTACGCAGACCAATATGAACGCCAACGAGGTGATCTCCAATCGCGCCATAGAGATTTCCGGCGGCGTGATGGGCAGCAAAAAGCCCATCCATCCCAACGATGATGTAAACATGTCGCAATCTTCCAACGATACTTTTCCTACCGCCATGCATATCGCGGCGGCGTCGCGTGTTGCCGAAGCGCTGATTCCGTCCGTCGCCGGATTGCGCGACGCCCTCGATGCGAAAGCGCGAGAATTCGCGAATGTCGTGAAAATCGGCCGCACGCATCTGATGGATGCGACGCCGCTCACGGTGGGTCAGGAAATGTCGGGATGGGTGAGTTTGCTGGATCGCGACTTACAGCGTCTCGAGCAGATTCTGCCCGGGCTTTACGATCTCGCCATCGGAGGTACGGCCGTGGGCACCGGCCTGAATGCTCATCCCGAATTCGCGGATCGCGCAGCCAAGAAAATCAGCGAGCTGACAAACCTACCGTTCACCTCGCATCCGAATAAATTCGCCGCGCTTTCCGCGCACGACGAACTCGTTTTCGCCAGCGGCGCGCTAAAAACCTTGGCCGCTTCGCTGATGAAAATCGCGAACGATATCCGCTGGATGGCATCAGGTCCGCGCGCGGGCCTGAGCGAGCTGCGCCTTCCCGAAAACGAGCCGGGATCGTCGATCATGCCGGGGAAAGTGAATCCCACTCAGTGCGAAGCGATCACCATGGTCGCCGTGCAGGTGTTCGGCAACGACGCCGCCATCAGCTTTGCAGGCTCACAAGGAAACTTCGAGTTGAACGTTTTCAAGCCCGTAATCATCCATAATTTCCTCCATTCCCTCCGCCTCCTCGCGGAGGGGTGCCGGTCGTTTGCGGATCACTGTGTTTCGGGGATGGAATTGGATTTACAGCGGATCGAGCAGTACGTTAAAGACTCGCTGATGCTGGTAACGGCTCTAAGTCCCATCATTGGATACGACAAATGCGCGGAGGCCGCTCACAAGGCTCACCACCAGAAAATCGGCTTGCGCCAGGCTGTTCTGGAGCTGGGGTACCTGACCGCCGACGAATTCGACCAAATTGTCGTGCCAGAGAAGATGACGCATCCATAAGATGCGCCGAACCTGTACCAGTTCGACGCATTTTTGGGTTCAGTTCGGCGCACTTTTTCGGCTGGAAACTAACATTTTTCGTCAACTTCGTAGGGACATTCTCACTTCTAGAACGGTCTAATTTTCGAAACGGAAATTCCTTTGACTCTAATTCCAGTGTTATCTAAATTTACCTGCACTTGAACTATTTTTGATTTCCCCTTCCGCTGGAGCGGTCCATGCGGATACTTGTGGCCGAGCGCGATACCGCGCTTGGTGCGTTTCTAGCGCGCGAGTTTGGCGAAGAGCACTACTCCGTGGATTTGGCCGCGGACGTAATCGAAGTCACCCGGTTAGCCAAAGAGCACGATTACCAAGCCGCTATTCTCGATTTAAATGTCGAAGGTTCCAAGTGCCTCGCTGCCTTGAGGCAGGCTCGATCCCACGATCAATTACCCATCCTAGTATTAGCCGCCGACGCGAAACCGGAAGCGCGCGCCCAAATGCTCGATCTAGGAGCGGACGACTTGCTGCTGAAGCCGTTTGCGTTCTCTGAGCTGGCGGCGCGAGTCCGGGCGCTCGTTCGGCGAGGCGGGCATGGGCCCGACACCGTATTGCGCGTGGACGATCTCGAATTGAGCCGGGTGGAACGCCGCGTGATGCGGGCCGGGCGGCCCATCGAACTTACGCCCAAGGAATTCGCGCTGCTGGAATTCCTGATGCTCAATACGGCTCATCCCGTGTCGCGGCCGCAAATTGTCGAACGCGTCTGGAATTTATCGTTCGATACGATGACGAATGTGGTCGACGTGTATATCAACTATCTGCGTAAGAAGGTGGATACGCCGTTGGATGGAAAATTGATTCACACGGTTCGAGGAGTGGGTTACCAACTTCAGGCGCGAAACCGGCATTTCGCTGCCTGAGAGTCGGTCCACGATAATTTCAGGAGGCCATGAATGTCCGCAGCCACGCAGGTGTTGACGAAGGATTTGAAGGGGAGAGTTCTGGTGGCCAGCCCCCACGCTCCACTTCGGGAGCAAATGCTAAGGAGGCTGGCTGTACCCAATGCGTCCATTTCGGAGGCGCAGGGAGGAGCGGACGCTCTCCTGAAGCTCGAGAAGAGCGATTTCGGCACGCTGCTGCTGGATCCGCGGATCGAAGACTTGGACGTCGGAGAGCTGATGGCCACTCTTCGCGGCCGCTATCCAAATCTAGACATCGTTCTCATGGAGTCCGACCCAGAGCGCGATGAAGGCGCCGCACACCCAGCGCCAAGTAAAGCTTCCGCAAAGACGATACTGAAGACGGACTCTACCTCGGCAGCCGTTTATCCTCCGCCCGCTTACAGGCGCTATCCTTTCGAAATTGCCACTGAAACATTGGGATCGACGGAACCTCGCGCGTGTGCGCTGCCGGGAATGATCGGAACGAGCGACGGAATGCAGCAGATTTGCCGCCTGGCGCGCTTGGTGGCGCCGCGCGATACGGCGGTTCTGATCGTGGGCGAAACTGGCACCGGCAAGGAACTGGTCGCCAGCGGCATTCACAGCCTCAGCCGCCGGAGCAAGGGCCCATTCGTGGTTGTAAATTGCGCTGCGATTCCGGAAAGCCTGTTGGAGGCCGAACTCTTTGGTTTCACGCGCGGCGCTTTTACGGGCGCTTTTCAATCCAGGCTGGGCCGCATCCATGCGGCACACGGCGGTACGCTCTTGCTGGATGAAGTGGGCGAATTGCCGCTTGGCATGCAAGCGAAACTCCTCCGATTCGTGCAGGAGCACGAGGTGCAACGCCTGGGTACCGCGGATGTTTTTCGTGTGGACGCGCGGCTGATCGCCTCAACCAACGCCGACTTGCTGCAACGCGTCCGAGAAAAACAGTTTCGCGAAGATCTCTATTACCGGCTATCTGTTTTCCCGCTCGGTCTTTCTCCACTGCGGGAACGCGCCGGCGATACGCTTCCGCTGGCACAGCATTTTCTGGATGGATTTTGCCGCGAGTCGGCAGTTGAGCTGAAGACGTTCAGTTCAGAGGCGATGAATTTGCTGCAGGGTTATCAGTGGCCGGGCAATGTGCGGGAGCTGCAACACGTGGTTGAGAGAGCCTTCGTTCTATCCGAGGAGAGTCGCCAGATTCGCGCCGAAGATTTGGCCATGCTCGCCGCGACGGCCTAATCTTACAAAATTCTAATGCTGTCCAGCCTTTCCTGGACCCAGCCGTGCATGTCCAACGCGACATGTACACATCGCTGCTCGATGAAGTCCAGTGCGAGAAACTGCTGCTCGATCACCTTCCGCACGTCCAATACGTTGCGCGCCGGATTCACACCCGCTTGCCGCCCCAAGTGCTGCTCGAGGACCTCGTTCACGCCGGGATACTCGGCCTGATGGACGCGGTGCGGAAGTACGACCCGAGCAAGAACGTGCAACTGAAGCACTATGCCGAATTCCGAATCCGCGGCGCCATTCTGGATAGCCTGCGTCTCGTGGATTGGAGTCCACGAGCGCTGCGCCGGCAGGCGCGGCGGCTCGAACAAGCGATCTCAGGCTGCAAGGCGCGGCTGGGCCGCGATCCCAGCGAGGTCGAGATCGCCGCTGAATTGGAAGTTAGCCTCGATAGCCTCCAGCACCTTCGCGGCGATTTGCGTGGGCTGGATATCGAGAGCCTTCAATCGTCCGCGGAAGATAGCGGCGGCGAACCGCTGGATTCGCTAGCTCGATCCGAGGACGAGGACCCTTACCAGCAGGCGCTTCGGTCGGAGATGACCTCTTTGCTCGAGATGGCGATCACCGAACTGCCCGCCCGTGAGCGCGAGGTGCTTGCGCTCTATCATTTCCAAGAGCTCACCATGAAGGAAGTTGGAGAAGTATTGCGGATCGGCGAATCTCGCGTTTCGCAGATTCACAGTGCGGCACTTAGCCGGCTGCGCGCCAAGCTGCTCGAAATTGTTGCCAAACCGTCAGAAACAAAGACCACCCGGCGTCCGGAAGTTGCCACTCAGCGAAAACTTCCGCTCATGGGGCCAACAAAAACAAACGGTGCTTCACCCCTAAAGGCCTCAAGAGGATTGGCTCAGGAGATGGCGTCGTAGCCATTCAACCGAACGATTGTATGTCTACTGTGTCTGAAGAACGGTTTAGCGAATCGAAGTCTCAATTCAATGGAGTCGAGTCCAAAAAAGGCTTGAAGCGAGCACGCTCCGGACGAATTCAGGATGGCTCCTTTGGGTCGCAGCTTTTGACCGATCTCCTCGGCGCAGTGCCTGTTGATCTGGCGCGGATCAGCGAACACATTCGATCGCATGCGGAAATATCCGAACTCATGATCAGGCTTGCCGGATCGCTGCTTCTTTTCTCAGAGAGTACGATCACCATCGAAGAAGCAGCGGTGATGCTCGGGACCGATCGGTTGCATGTGCTGGCCTGCATGTGGTCGATAATCGAGCAGTACGGTGAAGAAGACCGCGCGGAAAAACGTTCGAATCTAGAAGCCGACGCACGCGGCGATCGGCCTATATCTTGCATTCAAGGCATAAACTGGACTGCCCAGACCCTTTACCTGGCAAGTTTTCTTCGGTGCCTGGGATTGGATTCTCCCGATTCCGAATTGCCCGGAGATCGGATGCAACCTGGCACGCAAACCTGGCAGGCGCAAGATTTTGCGGACCTCAGGAACGTCTTGATGCGCGACTTTCTCGCGCTGCTTCCAAGCTTTAATCCACTTGTATCGAAACCCGATCCGGCAAACGCCGCCACCAGCGGCACAAAACCGCCGGCGAAGCATAAGACCGCATAGCCGTTACTGTCACTTTCTAAACGCTTCATTGATTCTTTGGCGACACATGAAGAACAGCCTCGCACCTGCGCTATCGGGAGGCGATACCATCGTTTCGCTCGGAAGGTTCGAGGCCTCGACGGAAATCCCGATTGGCAAATCCAGCGGGAGCCGCTGAGAACGTGCTGGCAGGTCACCGCGAGTTCCATTTGATCTCGGCCCGGTTTGCAGCGCCTGTCCCTCGCAGCGGGCGTTGCGAACCGGGTGAGTTTCCGTTTCCCGCGCGTGTCAAACTGCACGCAAGTGTTGCGTCGACCCTCTGAGCTGGCACCGTTAATCAGGACTTAGGCCTCTCAACGAAGCTTCGGTACCGAATAGAGGTCCGTTTCCCTCACATTCCACGCCCGCCTCAGCGAACGCAGGACAAAGCCGCTGATCGTGATCCCTCTTTCACGCAGCAGCTGCTCGAATTCTCGCTGCCTCATCGATCGAGCACCTTACAAGGACTGCCGTTCTCGGCCCAGGCATGCGAACTCGTGTCTGGCTTCGATTCCGATTCCAGCTGTGGAGGCTACTGCGAAGTCGAGCAGAGAGTGCTTCTTCGGCTTCCAGAGAGCGCACCACAATGGTCAAAACATAGGCGCTGACGCTGCGGCGCTCAGTTGCCGCATCCTCCCGTATTCTGCCAGCCTCTCGCGCCGAGCAACGAATCAGTAGAGCCGTCCGGGCCATGCGCGCCACTCTGATATCAGTATTGATATCAGCCCATTGCAATCTTATCATCAGTTCGGACTCTGGTGGCGGCATTCTGGTAGGCAGCGAAATGACGCTTGGCAAAGCGGAATACATGAGTGAAATATTTTAGCTACTCAAACCGCGAGAACTGTTCAAATCGTAGGCCATCTTGGAGCAAGGAAATCAGGGAGGGAGCAAGGAAATTTCAGGCCGAATCCGCGAACTGGTGGATCAGATCTGCGCCGAACAATGGATAGTGAAATTGGCGAGGTAGCCAAGGTTCATTTCGACTAAGCGGTTCCGCCAAGACCGAGCGAAATTCATCTTCCACTTTCTTGCTATGACGCCTCTTGCACAAACGCGCGATTCGAAAGTGAACGAACCATTGAACTTATCTGGCGATATGGCTGTCAACGACGAAGAGTTGCGAGCCCGTCGCAAAAAATGACCAACAAAGAGCTGCGACAGTTTGGCCGAGCTGCGCTGAAGATGTGCTCGCCTGAAGGGACCCGAGTGCACGCCGCCGCGAGAGGAATTCGTCATCCAACTTGAAGAGGCGCGGGTCGAATGGAAGTTACGATTCCAGCTGTCGACCCAAACATCGTGGCAGACCTAACCGCGCAGCGTTCAGGACGGGGACTATTGCTCAGCGCCTTCGGAAGTAAGCCTAGTTTCCGGTTTCCGCGTTAATCAGGACCTTGGAGACGATGACTCATACCCATCGAGATGTGCAATTGTGAATGGTTATGGATTCCTTGGTGGCTCATGCCGCACGGTTCGGAATTCACTTTAAATGAAAATTTTACTGTACAACCCTGACAACGGCGTGACGCGCAACTTCATGCCGCATCTTTGGATGTTCCTGCTGCAAGCACTGACTCCGCCTGGCCACGAAGTGGTGCTGATTGATGGTAACGCGCAGCCCATGGATGAGGAAGGTATTGCGCGATATGTGCGTGAACAGAATGTGGGACTGGTCGGCATCGGCGCGATGACCAGGATGATCGCCAAGGCCTATCGCATGGCGGATGCAGTGCGCGCCGTGGGAGTAAAGGTCGTGATGGGCGGCCCTCATGTGACGGAAATGGCCGATGAGGCTCTCGGGCGTGACGGCGGCTCGCGTCATGCCGACGCTGTTGCTCTTGGCGAAGCGGATGAGACATGGCCCAGAATCGTGGAAGATGCCGTGCGGGGCAGCTCAAGGATGTCTACGCGCCCGTGGACGACTTTGGCCAAGAGCGCAAACCATCGCTGCAGCCCTATCCGGAGATTCCCTGGGACAAAATCAAACTGGACCAATTCAATTTGCTTCCGGGCATATTGCAGCCGCTACTCAAGCGAATCGGAGCTGGCTGGGGAACGTTTCGAATTATTCCCGTGGAGTCCGGGCGCGGCTGTCCTTACGGATGCGAGTTTTGCACGGTGACGGGATTTTTTGGCGACTCCATTCGTTTTCGTACCAATGAAAGCGTGGTGAACGAACTCTTGCTGCTAAAAGCGCGCGCGAAGGAGGAGGGCGGCCAGATTGCCGTATTTTTCATCGACGACAATTTTGCCATCAACGTGAAGCGCACGAAATCATTGCTGCGAGACATCATTGCGGCCGACGCGCAAGTGCATTGGGTGGCGCAGATCAGCGCCAATCTGTTGCGCGATGAGGAGCTCGTTGACCTGATCGCAGCGGCAGGAGGCAAGTGGATCTTCATCGGAATGGAATCCATCGATCCGGCCAACCTTGCCGACGTAAAAAAGGGCTTCAACAAGCCAGGTGAATATGGCGTGGTGCTCAATCGGCTCGCCCAACGCAACGTTTTTGCCATCACCTCCTTTATCTTTGGCATGGACAATGACACGCCTGGAGTGGCCGAGCGAACACTGAAGGAAATTCGCAGTTGGCCTCCGGGGCTGCCTATCTTTGGTTTGATGACCCCTCTTCCTGCGACGCCCCTGTACAAAAAGCTGGAAGCCGCGGGGCGGCTCACCCGCCCGAAGCACTGGCAAGAATTTATTCCCTTTGCGATGGCCCATACGCCGCTGAAGATGAGCATCGACGAAGCGCATAACGAGGTGCGCAAGGGATGGATCAGCTCTTACAATCCTGACGCAATCGAGAGGGCGGTGGATTCACTGAATCACAAGCCGCTGGGTTATCGCATCAACATCCTTATCGCACGCCTCTGCTTCCGTGGAATTTATTTTCCGCAAATGGGCCGCTTCGCATGGCTGAAAACGATTCTTGAAAATCGGCGCACAATTTTCAAACTCATAAAGCAGGGATTCGGAGGTGGGTTGCACGCAGCCGTGTCGTCGGTCGCAACCCAGCCGGTCACAAAGCTGCGGGACTGAGGCTGGCGTTTTTTCAACGAAAGATTGTTGTTCACAAAAAGCTGTTTTAGCCAAGGCAAGTGTCCGCTACACGAGCAACCACTCAGAACGAAATTAAAGATTTGTACCGAAACGGATTACTTGCAGGCTCACCTAACGGCCATTGTGGGAGAATCTCGCCATTGGAATCCGGCCTTCTACAACTTCAAACAGTGGGTAACGTCGATACTGAAGAAGTGGATTGGGCAGCGAGCTTCGCCAGATCCTGGTAAGTCGGCTAACCGGAAACTGACCCACTACCCATTCCCGATTGGATTTTGGCCCAGCCGCGGAGACGTGTAGAATCGGCTGCTGAAGTGGCAGCGCCAAAACCTGGCGGATCGGCAATTCTTAAAAATTGGAAGCGAGCCAAAATCCATGACGCGAGAAGTGGCGGCGCCAGAAGCATCGTTTTTTCTTGGATTTGATGGGGGAAGCGCGAAAACGGAATGCGCGCTTGCCGACGCGTCCGGCCGCGTGATGGCCCGGGCGACGGCGGGTCCCTCGAATCCCTTGCGGACTGGCTATACCCGCGCATGGTTCGCATTAAGCGAGTCAGCCGATTCGGTGATGGCCCGCCACAAGCTACGAGCCAGTGATATTCGCGGTGTCTGCGCCGGACTGGGCGACGCGGGCCGCACTGGCACCGCTCGTCGCGTGACTGCATTTTTCGAGCGGAGCTACCCAAATGCCCGGGTGCAGGTAACCTCGGACCTTGAGACCGCGTTCGAGGCTGCTTTTGGCCGGGGTGAAGGAATTGTCCTCGTTGCTGGCACGGGTTCCGCAGCTTTCGGACGCGACAACCACGGGCGAACGGCACGCGCCGGTGGGCGCGGCCCTTGGTTCAGCGATGAGGGAAGCGCGTTCAATATTGGCCGCGAGGCAGTGAGAGCGGTGGCCATGGCGGAAGAGAGTCGCGGTCCGGCGACGGCACTCTCCGCTCGGCTTTTCCCGGCGCTCCAGACTCGCAATTGGAACTCGCTGACCGAGCAGATCGCAAAGAATCCAGATGACGTTTTCCCGAGGATATTTCCGCTCGTCGCAGAATTAGCCGACGGAGAAGACGTCGTCTCTCGCGCGATCCTTTCGGCTGGAGCGTCCGATCTTGTGGAACTGGCGCGGAGCGTAGCCAACGAGCTTGGCTGGCAAGATAGGAACTTCCCGATTGCGAAAATGGGAGGTATCCAAGGGCGCTCGCATTTCTTCGATGCGGCGATTGAGGCAGAACTCAAACGGCGCTTGCCCCTTTCGCAAACCGTCTCAGTGAAAACCACCCCTGCGGAAGCGGCGGCGGGGATGGCGGCTCGCCTGGCCGACACAAAGGGAAATGCAGCCTGAATCTGCCAGCCGAATCCAGCATGCGCGGTCAACCTCCGGCGATGAACTCAATACTCTTCTGCACGAAGCAGACGAGCCGACCCTGCTCGCGATTCTAGAGAACGCCAATTTGCAAGAGCAGCACATCGCGATTCTGCTCGAGAGGCTCGACTTGCCGGTAAGCGTGCTGAGCGCGGTGGCCGGGGAGGGGAAGTGGACGTCCAGCGAAGGCATTCGGCTGCGTTTGGCGCAGCATCCGCGAACTCCGAAGCGTTTTGCGCTCGCCGCGGTTCGTCAGCTATTTCTTTTTGATTTGGTGCGCTTGAGCTTATTGCCGTCCGCGCCGGCCGATATCCGGCGCGTGGCGGAAGAGGTAATTCTCACTCGTGTCCCGCATATTCCCGTGGGACAGAAACTCACCCTTGCGCGCCGAGGACCCGCGCGCGCGGCAGGCGCAATTCTTGCGGAAGGGCATCCGCAGGCGATCAAACTGGCCCTCGCGAATGCATTTCTCACCGAGAGCCAGGTGCTGAAGGTTCTGGCAACGGCTCGCGTGCCTGAGCGGGTGCTCCAGGCGATTGCGGAGCACCCGAAATGGTCATGCCGGTATAATGTGCGCGCTGCGCTGGTCCGCAATTCCCGCGCGCCAGTTCCGGGCGTGCTCGCGTTTGTACCCGATCTGACCCTGCGCGACTTGCGGGATATTTCGCGATGGACGGCCTCGTGCCCACAGTGCGTAGACACATCGAACAAGAGCTGGCACGCAGAGCGGAAGCGGTGTCGACGGCGAAGAAAACCTAAGACGTGACATCGGCGGGCATGGCGAAAAAATCTAATCAGACGCGCTGGATCATAGTCCTTGGAGCGCTGGTTCTTTTCGGTGTCCTCATCTATTCCTCCTTCCAGCAGACGCGCGAGCGATATGAGGTTTGCGTGTCTTTCAAGGGCTCGTCGCACTGTGCCACCGCCGCCGGTTCGAGCTACGAGCAAGCCGTCCGCAGCGCACAGGAAATCGATTGCGAGCTTCTCGCCAACGGTCGCGATGAAAATATGGTTTGTCTCGGCAACCCGCCCGCCAGTGTGCGTGCGCTGAAATGACGCCTTGCCTGAATTGCGGCGCGGATCGAGATAGGGATATCTGCGAATCCTGCGGCATGAGTTCGACGGCCGCCGAATTTACGCTGCGCCGCAGGCTGCTCAACCGCACCGCATTTTTTGTGCTCGGCGCGCTGGCATTTGTCACCGTGGCCTTGCGCTATCCTCCCCTCGAGCTCGACGGTGTACTGATTTTTGTGGGCGTACTCTTCTTCGTCACGCTGGGTTTGGCGATTTGGGTGGAACGCCTGGCCTTGCGTCACGGCGACGTGGAAAAACTCAAGCGAGTTTATTACGGGCTGATACCGCTGCCGTGGATTTTATGCGCTCTTCTGCTTGCCAACGGAGCGATGGATCACGGGCCGTGGGAAGTTGAGCAGGCTCGCGTCGTCGGCAAGTTCTCTATGTCTGGAGCGCTGCCCTCGCGACGCCTGGTCGTCACATCCTGGCGGCCGGGCCATCGCGTGGAGCGCGTGCCCGTCAATCGCCGCGATCTCGATCTGTATACTCGCGGCGACGTTGTCAACATAACGATTGGAACAGGTGAAGTGGGTATTCCCTGGGTTGTCGGCGTTTCACTCCACTAGCGATTCTGTCCATCGCGTGGATGGTTTGGCGCGGCCTCAAACGCCTCGCGTCGCCAAAACGGCTCAATAGAACGGGCGCAGATCGGGCGGATGCGGCAGCGAAATTTGCAGTACGCGGCCGTAATCTCCAAGCGTCAGCTGAAAAATTTCGGCGGGACCCACGTCCCGAGAAGACCAATCCGTGGTGGGAATCACGCGGGATTGCGGTGCCAGATCGCCGCTATCGACAGTGCCTCCTTGGGCTTTCACAACCGTCAGCGGAACTTCGTAAGCAACTCTTGCGTGCGTATCCAGCAATAGATATCGGTGCCCAAGCAGAACTAGCACCAGGTTGGATTCCTTCTTATCTTTCTTATCTTTTCTTTTCGGGCTGGTAAATGCTCCATCCCAGCGGTGTCTTGTCGTCCAGTTTCACTTGGGCCTCGGATACGGAGACCCAATGAATCGCGTTTGCATCAGCGTTCGCCACTGCGATCGAGCCGGCAAAGAGGGCTAGTTGAAGCAGCGCCAGAACGATCGTTCTTGCGGCAAAACATCTCAGACAAATTTGTGGCGGTCCAGTGTTGACGGTGAATCGTGCGTCTCATCAACAGCAGAATACATCAGAGCAAGTGTCCATGGTCCGCTTTGGTGGGGCGCGGCGACAAGCGTCCGCCGTCAGCTATGCTGTAGGCAATTCGCGGAAAGACTTATCGAGGAGACGTATGCCTTCGTCCACATCCGACCGGGAAATATTCATCGGCGGAGCCAGACGGATCACGTTGCCGTGAAGGCCGCCCTTGCCGATCAGCAGCCCATTCGCGCGCGCCCGTTCCATCAATTCGGCGGTCTCTACAGGCGCAGGCTCTTTAGTTTTGCGGTCGCGGACCAACTCAAGCGCCTGCATCATACCCATGCCGCGCACGTCGCCAATTAAGGAGTGCTTTTCCTTTAGCTCGTCCAATTGCTTTCGCAGATAGCCGCCGACGGCGTGTGTGTTCTCGAGTAGTTTTTCTTCCTCGATCACTTCGATCACCGCGCGGGCCGCGACGGATGTCACCGGGTTTCCGCCAAAGGTCGAAATCGTTAAGCCCTGGAACTTATCTGCGAGTTCCGCCGTGGTGATCGTGGCGCCAACCGGAACGCCGTTGGCCATACTTTTCGCGCAAGTAATAATGTCGGGCGTCACTTCCCACTGCTCGATCCCGAACCATTTTTTCCCGGTGCGGCCGAAGCCGGTCTGCACTTCGTCAGAAATAAAAAGGCCGCCGTAATTCTTCACAATCCGATAGACAATTTTGAAATACTCGGGCGGCGGCGTAATAAATCCACCAACGCCTTGAATAGGCTCGGCGATAAACGCGGCGATCGAGCCGCTGGTGCTTGTCTGTATCACGTTTTCGACGTCATTTGCGCAAGCAACGCCGCACTCCGGATACTTCAGGTTCAACGGACAGCGGTAACAGTAGGGGCTCAGGGCGTGAGTTACGCCCACGCTGATCACGCCTGCTTTACGCCAAGGCGCCTGCGCCGTCACGCCTTTCGCCAGCGACGAAGAGCCCGCATACGCGTGCCGCAGTGCGACGACGTCATAACTCGGGCCCGCCATGCGTGCCAGCAAAATGGCGGCTTCATTCGCCTCCGTGCCCGAGTTGGTAAAAAAACTCTTTTGCAGTTTTCCAGGAGTGATCTCGGCAAGTTTTTCAGCGAGTGCCACGATCGCTTCGTTCGGAAAAAGGGTGGAAGTGTGCTGGAGCTTATCAACCTGCGCTTTGATCTTCGACGTGACCTTCGAGTTGCAGTGGCCCACGCCAATCGTGAGGATTCCGCCGAAGAAATCGAGATACCGGTTGCCTTCGATGTCCCATAAATATTGCATCGACGCATGGTCCGCCACCAGCGGCTCACGATAGTAATTGGTTACCGCAGGCCACAGATACTCCTGGTGCTTGCGAATCACTTCCTCGCTGCGGCTCATTGTTTGCTTGCGTTCAGGCATGAAACCCCGATTTTTGCGGTGCAGTTTACCGCGCGCCCGCTTTCACCCACAAGCATACTCCGCCGGCGGGCAAGCCGCGAATCGACTGCCGCGATCCGCATTCCTTCCCGTATAATCCGCCGGAAAGGCATGAAAGCCATACTCCGAAATCTGACGCGCGCCTTCGGCAGGCTTTTTCCCGATTGCCTGATTCTCAGCCAAGCCATCGCTTTTAACATGTTCCTGGCATTCTTCCCATTGCTGCTCCTGATGCTCGGAGTGCTCGGCGGAACTTCCCTATTTCACGACGCTCTCAGCGAAATTCCCACGCGGCTTGTGACGATTCTGCCCCCGGGCAGTTCGAGCGTGGTGGTCGAATATTTTGTCCGCAAGACCGCGCACCCCGGGCGATGGATCGCGCTCGGCCTGGGTGGAACGCTCATCGCAGGCACGCAAGTGATGGTCGGCTATATGGAGGGCTTCCGCGTCATCGAAGGCGACCTGCTCCAGCCGGGTTACGTGAGGCGCCAGTTGCGGGCCCTGCTTCTCTTGTGCGTTACGATTGTTCCGATGATTGGTGTAATGATCTTCACCGTTTTCGGGAGACAGGTGCGCACCTGGCATTTTTTCCAATCAGGATCGCCGAACCTTGCGCGAGAAATTGCGTGGGTCGGTTACGCATCCGTGGTATTCGTGCTTGCCATGGTTGTGTTGGTCACACTGTATCGGCTTGGTCGCCCCGGGCACGCAAGCTATCGTGCCCTCCTTCCCGGAGCAATGGTTTCGACGGTGCTCTGGTGGGTAACGGACCTTTCATTCGGCTGGTACGTGCGAAAGATGCCCTACGATGTGATCTATCGAGGCCTGGCATCGGCGATCGGCCTGCTCCTCTGGATGTTTTTGACGGCGGTCATCGTTCTTCTCGGCGCCGCCTATAATGCCGAGATGCGAGAAGCGGCCACGCCCAACAAGTTTCTGGTTATCGTTCCATAAACGCGGGAAGAGCGCGGCGAGCGGCGCCGGTGCTAAACTAAGAGCCTGGCTGTTCCTTTGCGGCGAATCCAGCCCGCGGAGGTGCTATGAGCGAGATTCGCGTGGAATGTTACGCAGGGTACCGTCCCGAGGAACGGCCGCTGCGCTTCATCATTCGCGGCCGCGAGTTCTTGGTGGACGAACTCGATGGGCGATGGTTTTCTCCAGGGGCCAGCTATTTTCGCGTTCGTGCCGATGACGGTAATTACTATGTTCTCCGCCACGACGAGACTCAGGATTCCTGGACGCTTGACGGTTTTCGCGCGGCTCGTCGCGAGCAGCAGTAACCCTTCTTATTCCGCCGACCTCAACATATGACTCATGCTGCGTTGCGGCGTCACGAACGGATCTCGGTGCCGGCTGCCGTTGAAATTCACGCTTCCGGGCACGGTCTTACCGGGATTGCCACCGTCATCGGCTTGGGAGGCATGTTTCTCCGCGCCAATGACGTGCAGCCGCCGGGCACCGTCTTTGCCCTCAAGCTCACTTGCGCCAATCTATCGATCCAAGTGGACTGCGCTGTGCGTTATCTGACAGATCATGGCATGGGAATCGAGTTCACAGCGATCACTCCTGAAAATGACCGAAAGCTCCGCAACCTCCTCGATCAAATCCGTATGTAAGCGTCAGGGCTTTTCCTGCTTCTGAGCCCCCGCAACTTCTTCTGCCTGCCGGGGTTTGACATCACAGGGCTATGAAACTAATCAAGCAATGTGGTCCGGCCCGGAATCAGCTGCGCTCCGGGTCCCAAAGACGATCTCGCCGTTGGCATGGTCACCTTAGCGCTGTTGTAGCGGTAGCTGTAGCGATCACTGTGGCGACGCCGCTGGGCATTCTCGTTGCGGCCCCTGAGCCTGGAGCCGGTACCGAAAAACATTCCGAGTCCGCCGCGCCAGCCAGTGGCAAATTCAAAGGGCATCTTCCCATCACCGAGTTAACCGAGGATCAAGCCATTCTCCACGCGCTCAATCGTTTGTCGTATGGTCCTCGCCCGGGAGATATCGAACGCATCCGCCAGATTGGCCTTGAGAAATGGATTGACCAGCAGCTCCATCCCGATTCCATCGACGATTCCGCTTTGGAGAAGCGCCTCGAAAAATATCCAACTCTCAAGAAGTCATCCACCGAGCTTCTCGCTGAGTTTCCGCCCCCGAATCAGGCGGCCAAGGCAGCTGGGGAGACCAAAGAAGAGTATCGGCAGCAGCTGCAGCAAAAGCGCAAAACGGCCATGGCGCAAACGACCGCGACGGGCGACGACAACATGGATCGCGCTCAAGCGAACCTGGCGAAGATGCAAGGCCCCGGCCGAATCATTGCCGAACTCTCCATGGGCAAGCTCGACCGCGCGATTTACAGCAATCGCCAGCTCGAAGCCGTCATGGAAGATTTCTGGTTCAATCACTTCAATGTCTTCGCCAACAAGGGTGCGGATCGCTGGCTGCTCACTTCATATGTGCGCGATACCATCCGCCCGCATACCATGGGCAAATTTCAGGATTTGCTCGTTGCGACGGCCAAGAGTCCTGCAATGCTCTTTTTCCTCGATAACTGGCTGAGCGTCGACCCTGCCGCATTTCAGCGCCATCAGGAAGAAATCGCCATGCGCCGCGCTCGCTTTCAAGGTCGCTTCGGAACTGATTTCCCGTTTCCGCAGGCGGCTGACGCCAACGATAAAAAGAACAATCAGGACCGCGGCCTCAACGAAAACTACGGGCGCGAAGTGATGGAGCTTCACACCGTCGGCGTGGATGCCGGCTATACGCAGCAGGACGTGATTGAAATGGCCCGCATGCCTTACCGGCTGGACCGTCAGCCAGCCCCGCCGCAATCCCGAATTTGTCTTCAAGCCCGAATTTCACGCCGACGGCAAAAAAGTTGTGATGGGCCACACCTTTGATGCGGGCGGCGAAAAGGACGGCGAAGAAGCGCTCAAAATGCTGGCGAACGATCCCCACACTGCGCAATTTATCTCCACCGAACTCGCGCGCCATTTCGTTTCGGATAATCCGCCGCAGACTCTCGTCGATCGAATGGCCGGCACTTACGAGAAATCGGGTGGCGATATTCGCGCGGTTCTAAAAACGATGATCTATTCGCCGGAGTTTTGGTCCAAGGAAGCGTACCGCGCCAAGATCAAGACGCCGTTCGAACTCGTCGCCAGCACCGCTCGGGCCTTGAATGCGGATGTCGAAATTTCGCTGCCCCTCGCCATGTGGGTCGGCCGCATGGGGGAGCCGCTGTTCCTTTGCCAGCCGCCCACCGGCTATTCGGATAAGTCGCAAGCCTGGGTGAATACCGGCGCGCTGCTGAATCGCCTGAATTTTTCGCTGGCCTTCGCAAGCGGGCATTTGGCAGGCACAAGCGTCAATTTGGCTCCGATGTTTGGCGACGAAGCGCTGCGCGATCCGCGAACTGGCGCTTACTCGTTCGATAGACCTTTTCCTTGGCGGGCAAATCGACCCGCAAGCGCGGCAAACGCTCGAAGGCCGCTTGAACGATCCGCAAATTTTGCAGGCGCGCCTCGACGATCCGGTCAAGCAAGTAAACGAAGGCTTGCTCTCGGGATTGGTTCTAGGCACGCCGGAATTTCAGCGGCGATAGCGAATCCGCCGTTGGTTTAGTGGTTCGATTACATCGGAGAGAACTATGAATATCTCGCGCAGATATTTCCTGAAAAACGGTGGCATCGCCATGCTCGGGATGGCTTCGCTGCCGTCTTTTCTGCAGCGCGCCGTAGCCGCCACCGCCGGTCCGCGCCAAAAGAAAATGGTCGTGCTCTTCCAGCGCGGCGCCATGGATGGACTCAATGTCGTCGTGCCCTTCGCCGAGCCCAGCTACTACCAGTTGCGGCCCACCATTGCCATTCCCGCGCCCGGCCGCGGCACGTCCGATGCGGCGATTGATCTCGACGGCTTCTTCGGCCTGCACCCCAGCTTGCAGCCATTGCAACCGCTCTTTCAGAATGGCCAGCTCGCTATCGTTCACGCCGCCGGTTCGCCTGACCCGACGCGCTCGCATTTCGACGCACAGGATTTCATGGAATCGGGCACGCCTGGCGTAAAATCCACCGAAGACGGCTGGCTGAATCGCGCGTTGCAAGCTGCGCCCGAAGATCACCCCTCTCCATTCCGCGCTGTTGCCTTCGGACCGTATCTGCCGCGCACGCTTTCAGGCGGCGCGCCCGCCGTTGCCGTTTCCGACCTGAATCAATTCAAGCTTTACGGCCCGCAGCAGACCGTCGAAGGTGGTTTCGAAGCCATGTACGCGCAGACCGTCGATCAAGCGCTCCGCGGCGTGGGCCAGGAAACCTTCGAGGCCATCGACCAACTCAAGAAAATCAATCCTGACTCCTACCAGCCCGAAAATGGCGCGCACTATCCGGCCGGCCGTTTTGGAAAAAGCCTCCAGGAAATCGCGGAGCTTTTCAAAGCAGATGTCGGCCTCGAAATCGCCTTCCTCGATAGCGGAGGATGGGATCATCACGTCAACGAAGGCGGCGTCGAGGGCCGCCTCTCAAATTTGCTGCGGGATTTGGGGCAGGGAATTGCCGCGTTTCACCAGGACATGGGCGACCGCATGGGCGATGTCGTGTTCGTCAGCATGTCCGAATTTGGACGCACCGCGCACGAAAACGGCAATCGCGGCACCGATCACGGCCACGCCAATTGCATGTTTTTGATGGGCGGCGATATCAAAGGCGGGAAAGTCTACTCGCGCTGGCCCGGAATGAGCGATGGCCAGCTTCACGATGGCCGCGACCTCGCCGTCACCACCGATTACCGCAGCGTGCTCGGCGAAATTATGGCCAAGCACCTCGGCGCGACCAGCCTGAGCGCGGTATTCCCCGGCTTCGCCAACGATCCGCACCAATTCCTCGGCCTGATCAAATCGTAGTCACTGTAGCTCACCCCTTCAGGGGTGAGGTTTTTCGGCCCATCTTGTCTTGCAGTGGACGAAAATCTACGCGCGTCCGGCCTTGATCCGCATCCCGTAAAACGATCGGTACACGAAGAAGAACGACACGATAAAGAACACCGCGGCCAGAATGTGCGTCAGCAGCGGTTGTTTGCCGCTCAAGTCCACCGCCAGTTCCACGGCAAGCAGCCCAAACAGCGTCGTGAACTTGATCACCGGATTCAGCGCCACTGAAGACGTATCCTTGAACGGATCGCCGACCGTATCGCCCACCACCGTCGCATCATGCAGCGGCGTCCCTTTTTGCTTCAGCTCGACCTCGACAATTTTCTTGGCGTTGTCCCACGCGCCGCCCGCGTTGGCCATGAAAATCGCCTCATACAATCCAAACACCGCAATCGAAATCAAGTAGCCTATGAAAAAGAAGGGCTCCACGAAAGCGAAGGACAGCGCCGCGAAAAACACCGCAATGAAAATATTCAGCATCCCGCGCTGCGCGTACTCCGTGCAAATGCCCACTACTTTCTTGCTGTCTTCTACCGACGCCTTCTCGATGCCTTCGAGTTTGATATTCGCTTTGATGAACTCCACCGCTCGGTAAGCGCCCGTCGTCACCGCCTGCGTTGAAGCGCCGACGAACCAGAAAATCACCGCGCCGCCGCTGATTAGGCCCAGCACGAACGGCGCATGCAGCAGCGAAAGCTTGTCCACATTTGTCTTCAGCCCGTCCGTCAGCGCCATGATGATGGAGAAAATCATGGTGGTTGCTCCCACCACTGCCGTGCCGATCAGCACCGGCTTGGCGGTCGCCTTGAACGTATTTCCCGCGCCGTCATTTTCCTCGAGCATCTCCTTGGCACGGTCGAAGCGGGCGTCAATGTTGAAATCGCTCTTAAGCTCCGCCACGATGTTCGGCACCTTTTCAATCAGCGATAGCTCGTACACCGACTGCGCGTTGTCCGTCACCGGCCCATATGAATCCACCGCAATCGTCACCGGCCCCATTCCCAAAAATCCGAATGCCACCAGTCCGAACGCAAATACCGGCGCGGCAATCATCATTGCGCCCAAGCCGCCAAGGCTGAAGAGGTACCCCACGGACATCAGAATCACCATGGTCAGCCCCAGGTAATACGCCGAAAAATTCCCCGCCACGAACCCGGACAAAATTCCAAGCGACGCGCCGCCCTCCTGCGCCGAGCTCACTACCTCGCGAACGTGCCGCGACTCGGTCGAAGTGAAAACTTTGACGAGTTCCGGAATGATCGCGCCCGCGAGCGTCCCGCACGAAATGATTGTTGCCAGCTTCCACCATTGCGTTGGGTCTCCGCCGAGCTCGGGAATCACGAAATACGAAATCACGTACGTCAGCGCAATCGATACGATCGACGTGATCCACACAAGCGAAGTCAGCGGCGCCTCGAAATTCATTTTGTCTGCATTGCTGTAACGCGGTTTCGCGATGGCGGCGTTGATAAAATACGCCGCCGCCGCGGCCACCAGCATGGCGATGCGCATCACGAAGATCCAGACCAGCAGTTGCACCTGCACCACTGGATTGGACACTCCGAGCAAAATAAATGTGATCAGCGCCACGCCCGTCACGCCGTATGTTTCGAACCCGTCCGCGCTGGGCCCCACCGAATCGCCGGCATTGTCGCCGGTGCAGTCCGCGATCACGCCCGGATTGCGGGCATCATCCTCTTTAATTTTGAAAACGATCTTCATCAGGTCGGCGCCGATGTCCGCGATCTTGGTGAAGATGCCGCCGGCAATACGCAGCGCCGCCGCCCCCAGCGATTCGCCGATCGCGAACCCGATGAAGCACGGCCCCGCATAATCGCCCGGCACAAACAGCAAAATAATCAGCATCATCAGCAGTTCCACGCTGATTAGCATCATTCCAATGCTCATGCCGGCGCGCAGGGGGATTTGATAAATCGGAAAAGGCTTGCCGCGCAACCCCGCGAAGGCCGTGCGGGAGTTTGCAAAGGTGTTCACGCGTATGCCGAACCACGCCACGCCGTAGCTCCCCAGAATTCCTACCACGCTGAAAAATAGGATCATCACCACGCGAATCGCTTCGTAGTGGCGCAGCACGCCGAAGTAAAGGATGATCACCGCCGCGATGAATATCCACAGCAGAAAAAGGAATTTGCCCTGCTTGATCAGATACGTTTTGCAGGTTTCGTAAATCAGCTCGGAAATCTCGCGCATCGAGCGGTGTACCGGCAGGTTCTTCAATCGCACGTAGATCGTCATGCCGAAGCACAATCCAAAAATGCAGAAAAGGATTCCCCACAACAGCAATTTGTGGCCATCCACGCCGAGAAATTGCACCTGCGACAAATCGGGCAATTTCAAATTCGCCTCGCCGCCGGTGCTCTCAGCCGCTTCTTGAGCCCGCGCCGCGCCCGCCGCCATCAAAAACAACATCAGCGCGCCGCCTCCCGCAACAATCTTTGCCGATAGGCGCCCCAGCAACCCTTTATCCGCCCAACCGGCGCGAGCGAGTCCATTACGCATCAGTGATCCTCCATCAATATTTGTCATAAGGAATTTGGTCGGATGTGCTCTGGAAGGCGGTGATGGATCATGGCCGGCTATCGGTCCACACCCGCAAAGTAGCCCTCCCAGCCAGATTGAATGCCCTTTCCTCCGGATGAACGCGCTCCTGGAACAGGAGCCGTGAATCGCGAGAAGTTACTGCAAGCCTAACAGCATGGAATGGACGTTTTTATCAGGATTCCCCAATTTCGTCAAGAAATGCCACGCAGTATCGAAGCGGTGGAAGCCCCGGCATTCATGCTGGGGAACAACTGCTTGAATGAAGCGGGCTTTAGCCCAGGGTTCGTGCGGCCTCGTTACGTAATTGCCGCCTCGGTATACACACCAAACACTCCCCGCAGCGCGTCGCAAATCTCACCAAGCGTGGCGTAAGCCTTCACCGTCTCGATCAGATGCGGCATCAAGTTGTCACCGCCGTCGGCAGCCTTCCGCAGAGCCGAAATCTTCCGCTCCACTTCTTCGTTCGACCGCGATGTGCGTAGCCCTCGGAGCCTCTCGCCCTGCCGGCCCGCAACACTCTCGTCAATCCGCAAAATCTCAAGCGGCTTCTCATCTGCAAGATAATCGTTCACGCCAACAATAACTTTTTCCTTGCGATCCACCGCGGCCTGATACTCGATAAGCCGCGTCGGCAGATTTCGCGCTGCGGATAGCCGTCGCTCGATCGCCGGAACCATCCCGCCCATCGCGTCGATCTGCTCGATGTATTCGCGCGCGCCGCGTTCGATTTCGTTGGTCAGCGATTCCACGAAATACGATCCGCCGAGAGGATCGGCGGTATTCGTTACGCCGCTTTCGTGCGCGATGAATCTGCTGCGTCCGCAGCGCAATCGTCGCGGCGTGATTCGGTGGGCAACGCCCAGGCCTCGTCCAGCGAGTTCGTGTGCAGGGATTGCGTCCCGCCCAGCACGGCGGCCAGCGCCTGGATCGCCGTGCGCACCACGTTGTTGTAGGGCTGCTGCGCCGTCAGCGAACATCCCGCCGTCTGCGCGTGGAATCGCAGCGCCCACGAACGCGGCGTTCTTCGCGCCGAAGCGCTCGCGCATCATGTTGATACCAGATGCGCCGCGCGGCACGGTATTTCGCAATTTCCTCGAAGAAATCGTTGTGGGCATTGAAAAAGAACGAAAGGCGCGGCGCGAATTCGTCGACGGCCAGCCCCGGCGCACGGCACATTCCGACGTACTCGATGCCGTCGCGCAGCGTGAACGCCAGCTCCTGAATCGCCGTCGACCCGGCCTCGCGAATGTGATAGCCGCTGATCGAAATGGGATTGAACTTCGGCGTATTGCCGCGCGCCAAACTCGATCGTATCGATCACCAGCCGCATCGAAGGCTCGGGCGGATAGATGTATTCCTTCTGCGCGATGTATTCCTTCAGGATGTCGTTTTGCAGCGTGCCGGAGAGCTTTTTCCAGTCAGCGCCCTGCTTTTCCGCCACGGCCAGATACATCGCCCAAATCGGCGCGGCGGGCGAGTTGATGGTCATCGACGTCGTCACGTCCGCCAGCGGAATCTGATCGAACAACGTCTCCATATCCGCCAGCGAACTGATCGCCACGCCGCATTTGCCGACTTCCCCCTCCGCCAGCGGATGATCGGAGTCGTACCCATCAGCGTAGGCAGATCAAACGCAACCGACAGTCCCGTTTGGCCTTGCGAGAGGAGATACCGGAAGCGCCGGTTGGTGTCTTCAGCGGTGCCAAACCCGGCGAACTGGCGCATGGTCCACAGCCGCGCCGCGATACATTTGCGGGATGGATGCCGCGGGTGTAAGGAGGCTCGCCCGGAATCCCGAGGTCGCGTTCGACGTCCCAATCAGCGAGGTCCGCCTCGCTGTAGAGCCGACGGATCGGGTAGCCCGATACCGTTGTGAAATTGGCCTGCCGCTCGGACGATTTTTCGAGCGCTGGTTTGAGGATCCTATCTTCCCAGTCGCATTCAGATTCAGAGGACTGGCGCGAGGAACCGGCAGCCGCGGGAGATATTAGTTTCCCCTGTTTTTCCTTCCCCATACCCGCAGCTTACACCACAAGCTCTTGCTCTCGAGCTTCTAACCTCGAACCGCTCACCTCTAACTTCCGCCCTACCGATGCGCTTGAACCCCGTCCGCATCGGGTGTGCCCGGAATATTCGGCGTGTGATAGAGGGATCCAGGTCCCGCGCCGGCCACAATAATGTGATGGACGTCCAGCGTGCGTCCCATGGCCTGGTTGAAATTCAACTCCGCTTCAATCAAATTGATCCTGTCGCGTAGCTCGACTCCCTCAGCTGAGGTCAAGAGCTGCTGCTTTTGGATTACTGTAAAGGCTGTCGATGTTCCGAGCTGCAGTCTCTTCACTTCGTCGTCATAGCTTTGCTGCTGCAGAGTTCGCGCTTGTTCGGCGGCGGCGATCGCGGCGCGATCCTGCTCGAGAGTGATGAGTGCCTGGCGAACGTTCAACACAATCGTGCTCTGCGTTTGCCGGTACTCCACAAGCTGCTGGCGTTGGTTCAACTGGGCCGTCGCGTTGGCAGCCTCCGCAGCGCGGTTGCGAATCGGCAGCGTGAAGTTGATCCCGCCTTCAAACGTCGGATACCTCGCGTTGAACAGCCGATTCAGGTCGTCTCCGTAACCGCCGGGGAAAGCGAAAAGATTTAGAGCGGTAATCGCGCTCGGTTCGAATAGACCCGGGACCGGCGCGCCCGTGGCGTCCACGATTGGCGCAGCCGTATCGGCAGCCAACCCGCTCGTCGTCGTCGACGATTTTCTTTCAATTCCGCCGAGGCCGGTCGCTGTGTATAAGCCAAACAGGTTCGCCGTCGGCAACAGCGCGTTTTTCGTCGCCTTTATTTCGATTCCGGCGTTTTTAAGGTTTAGTTCTGCCTGCTGAAGTTCGGGCCGGTTTTTCCACGCTTCCTGCACAGCGTCATCGAGCGGAATACTCACCGGTGCGGGATTGAAAATCGGTGATGTTGGAACGACTTCGATGCCCGTTAGCTGCCCGACCAGCGGGTCCTTCGTAATGGCGACGAGCAATGTCGTCTCATCAAGTAACTGCGTGGTCTGCGCTTGCACCAGCGCCTGTTGATCGGTTGCAAGCTGGGATTGCGCCGTAATCACGTCCAGCGGCGCCATGGTGCCGATCTCGAGCTGTTTCTTGTTATTCTCGTAGAGCTGCTGGTCGGCGGCGACGGCTACCTGCTCCACTTTCACGTTTTCGCGTGCGTAGACCAATTCCCAATAATCCGTGGCCACCTGCGTCACAGTCGTGATCACCTGTTGTGCAAACTGCGATTCGCCCACCTTGATCGTGTTCTTCGCTTCGAGGATGTAGCGAGTGTTCGGGATCCGGCCAAATCCATTGAGTAGAGGCTGGGTAATTTGGATCGTCAGACTGGATTGATTCGCCGGGTTGAATAGGTTGATAGGAATGCTGCTCGTCGAGCGTGAGTTGTCAAAAGTGACCTGTGCCTGCGTACCCGTTGCGAACCCCTGGGTGTACTGCGTGTTTGCCGTGAAAGTGTGCCCGAAGACGGCCGGAGGAGGCGTCTTCGCAGGCGTCGCGGACGTGCTAAGAGAGCCAGTTCCGCCAAAGAACGGATTGTTGAT
Organism: uncultured Acidobacteriota bacterium; assembly: GCA_963723845.1. Taxonomy (GTDB): domain Bacteria; phylum Acidobacteriota; class Terriglobia; order Acidiferrales; family UBA7541; genus Palsa-295. The sequence continues at coordinate 14,998 of CAVRSO010000021.1, read as the reverse complement.
CGGCGTAGTCGTTTGCTCAAGGCTCAGAGTCCCCGTGATCGAAGGGTCGAAGACAGTTTTTCCATTCGCGCCCGATTTCGCCAGCAACAGGTTTGCTTGATCGAGCCACGGAACGTACTGCTCCACAGCAATGGCGAGATTGTTTTCCAGCCCCAGCGAGATGGCGTCCTCAAGGCTCAACATCAGCTTGCCGCTCGAGATCAGTTGGTTGATCCGGGGCGTATTCGTCAGGTCCGGCTGCGCAACGCGCATCGGCGTGTACGGAGCGACAAAATGGGGAAACCAGGAATTAGAATTCGAGTAGTCTCGGCCCATGTTCCGTTGCAAATTGCGGGACGGCGGTTCCGGCGCCGCCTCCGCGACCTTGGGCGGCTGATACTGAGGAGGAGGCGTCTGTTGTGGTGTCTGGGTTTGCCCCTCCGGAGCTTGCGCCGGCTGGTTCTGCGCGTAGACCGGCGCCGTGATCAGCGAAGCTATCACCAAAAGGGCCGGCACCGCATGAATCCGCCTTCCAATCATCATTTTGATCGTCTCCAAATGCTCAGGTCTATTCAACCGCGTGGAATGCCAAGTTATTGAAACGTGCGCGGTTCGGAATTTGTTTCACAAACAATCGAGCCGCGTGCGGCAAGGGCCAACCCGTCTCCATCCAACCAGTTTCCCCGATCCGCAGCAGCAAGCATGGTCGGATGATCGCTCCGCGTACTGGGAGCAGCGGAGGGTGGAGTTTAGCATCGTCCCCGCCCATGGACAATCGCCGCCCCCAAACCATAGAAAACAAAGTAACCCGCCAGCTCTGGTCCCCGTGCTGGACGCTCCCGCATTTGACACTGGGCAGCCACCGCCCTACCATACCCGCTGACCGTTCATGTTTCCCCAGCCCCCGCCAATTCCCCCGCACGGCCGATCTAACGGCAGAAGTACAGGACACTGGATTAGTCGCACCGCCTTTCGCCGCCTTCGCTCCTCGGCGCGTGTCTTTTTCTGGGTGCTGCTAGTTTTAGGACTTCTCGGCCCACGACCGGCAGGCGCTCAATCTCCGGATCAGGTCAAGCCAACAGGCTACGTGATGGATTTGGCGGACGTTTTGAGCCAGTCGGCAAGGGACCAACTCACCGCTCTGTGCACCGAAGTAGACCAGAAGGCCCAAGCGCAGATCGCAGTCGTCACTGTCAAATCGCTCGACGGTCGCCCCATCGAGGACTATTCGATCGATCTGGCAACCCGCCTGGGCGTTGGCCCGAAAAAATCCGACCGCGGCGTGCTAATCCTGGTCTCGAGCGGAGACCACAAATATTGGACTTCGGTTGGTTATGGCCTGGAGCCGATCCTCCCAGACGGAAAGGTGGGTGGCTTCGGACGCGAAGCCGTTCCCTATTTCCGGGAGAATAACTATGACGCGGCGCTCCTTCTGTTGACACGCCGCGTGGCCGATGTAATCGCCGCCGATCGCGGCGTCCAGCTCACCGGAGCCGTTCCTCCTTCGCCACCCCAAAACCGGGGCGGCGGCCGCCTGCCCGGAGGGATCATCGGACTGGTTTTCGCGATCTTCCTGTTTTTCCTGTTCCTTCGCGGAATCGGCGGTGGCGGGTTCGGCTCAGGCTATCGACGGGGCAGCGGCTGGTGGATTGGACCCCTGATTGGAGCGAGCATGGCGCGCGGCGGGTGGCGCGGCGGTGGGTTCGGCGGTGGGGGATTTGGTGGAGGCGGCTTTGGCGGTGGCGGGGGAGGCGGAGGATTCGGCGGATTCGGTGGGGGCGGATTTGGTGGAGGCGGCGCCGGCGGAGGCTGGTAATGTATCACAGCGCAGGCTAGCGCTGAATTCACCAGAATGGCGTTCAACGGCTCTTTTTTCGAGGCACTCGATATATGGAAGCGAAACTAAGCAGTCTGCTGGGCCGGCTGAAGTCCGCGGCGGGCGATAATCTCAAGGCTGTGGTTCTGTACGGCTCAGCTGTCACAGGCGAGTTTATCGAGCAGCATTCGGATTTGAATGTGCTCTGTGTTGTAGGACACGCCGGCGTCCGCGACCTGGAAAAACTTCACCCCGTCGCGGAATCCTGGATGCGTGAAGGAAATCCAGCGCCGCTTATTTTTACTCTGGAGGAACTCCGGCGTTCGGCGGACGTTTTCGCAATTGAATTGCTGGACATGAAAAATCATCACCGGATGCTCCACGGCGAGGATTTTCTGGAGCATCTGGATGTTCCGTTGGGGCTGCACCGGCTTCAGGTGGAGCGCGAGCTGCGCACGAAGTGGTTGCGTTTGCGCCAAGCTGTCCTCACCGCCCCTCACAAGAAAAACATTCAACTGGGGCTCATGCTCGATTCCGTTGCGCCGTTTTGCGCCCTTTTTCGCCACGCACTGATGGCTCTCGGACAGCCCGCTCCGGGCACCAAGCGCGAAGCCGTGCAAGCCATTGCAAAAGCCGCTGGCGCGGATCCCGCCGCCTTCCAAAGCATTCTGGATTTCAGGGAAGGGAAGCGCAAAGAGAAAGACATCGATATCGAGTCCACTCTGCAGACGTATCTGGAATTTGTCGAGGTCGTCACCAACGAAGTTGACCGGCAGCTCGAAACTTCCTAGGCCCTGGCAGCGTATCTGGATTAGAGACGGGAGGTCGTTCATGAAGCAGGTGCTGATTGTGATCGTGGTATTGGTGGTAATCGCGCTGATTTGTGGCGGGATGTATGTGTCGCGGCGCAATCAAATGGTGACGCTCAACGAGCAGGTGAAATCCAATTGGGCGCAGGTGGACGTCGTTCTCCAGCGGCGATCAGACTTGATTCCGAATCTCGTGGAAACGGTGAAGGGATTCGCCGCCCACGAGACAACCGTGTTCGATGATATCGCCAAAGCCCGCGCCGCTCTGGGGGGTGCGCAGACCCCCAAGGACAAAATCGCTGCCAATGGCCAGTTGGATGGCGCGCTCAGCCGTCTACTGGTTGTCGTGGAGAATTATCCGCAATTGCGATCCAACGAGAATTTCTTGCGCTTGCAGGATGAGCTTTCTGGAACGGAGAATCGCATCGCCGTCGAACGCAAGCGCTACGACGACTCGCTTCAAACCTACAACGCCTTCATTGGCCAGTTTCCAAACAACGTCTTCGCGGGCTGGGCGGGATTCCAACGCAACGACGCGTACTTCGCCGCTTCTCAAGCGTCGCGCGAAGTCCCCAAGGTCCAATTTCCCGCTCCCGCAACCCAGTAACAGAACGCAGCCCAGACGCTGATTAATGCACCCGTCGTTTGGGTGCGCTTGACCGGGGTGGATGGCCGCGTTAGGCTACCTGAGCGACCACAAAAACTTGATGAAGCAAACCGTACGAATCGCCGGAGGAATCAACGAGCTCTTCGGCACTCTCGACGAAAACCTGAAGTTCTTGGAATCCTCGCTGCACATTACAACCCACCTGAAGGATCACGACCTGGAAATCGAAGGCGAGTCGGCACAAGTTGAGCGCGCGGCCCGCATCCTGGGCGCGTACAACGACCGGGTGAAGCACGGCCACATTCCTAGCAGCCAGGAAGTGAAATCGTTGCTGCACGCCGCCGCCGGCGAGCCTGAGGCGACCTTGCACAGCACTTTCTCTCCCACTCGCACGCGAACGCTAGGCCGAAAGAGCATCGCACCGAAAAGCCCCAACCAGCGGCGCTACATCGAGGCCCTTGAAACCTACGACATGGTTTTCGCCATCGGCCCCGGCGGCACCGGCAAAACCTATCTCGCCGTCGCCATGGCCGTTTCGGCGCTTCTCTCCAAGCAAGTGAATCGCATTATTCTGGCGCGGCCGGCCGTGGAAGCCGGAGAGCGCTTGGGATTTTTGCCCGGCACTCTGCAAGAAAAAGTCGATCCATACATGCGGCCGCTTTACGACGCGCTGCACGATCTCGTCGAAGCCGATAAACTCGAGCGCTTCCTCGAAAAGGACATCATCGAAGTAGCTCCGCTGGCGTTCATGCGCGGCCGCACGCTCAACGATTCATTCGTGATTCTGGACGAAGCGCAGAACACCACCGGCGAGCAGATGAAAATGTTTCTCACCCGCCTGGGATTCAATTCCAAGGCGGTAATTACCGGCGACATTACACAAATCGACTTGCCGGACACGCGCCGTTCGGGCCTTATCGAGGCGATCGAAGTTGTCGGCAAGATCGAAGGCATCGAGCTGGTCTATTTCGACGAGCGCGACGTGGTCCGCCACAGCTTGGTCCAGCGGATCATCAAAGCCTACGATGAATACTCCGGCAGCCACACCGGGGGAAGCTCTGGGCGAAACGCATCGGCAGCGGGCTCCAGCCGTCCCAATCCCAGCCGGGAAAATGTTCCTCACGATTGAGGCGAGAGCCGCTGCAACTCCAGCGCTCCAATCTCCATGACACCGATTGAAAACTGGGTGGCGCAAATTCGCGCGGGCGATGTGCGCGCTATCTCGCGCGCCGTCTCCGCCATCGAGAATCGGACAAGCGAAGCCGAAACCCTGCTGCGATCCCTTTTTCCTTTCACCGGAAAAGCCTTTCGGGTGGGCATCACCGGTGCCCCCGGAACAGGCAAGAGCACTCTCGCTGATCGCCTAGCCGCCCACTACCGCGCGCAATCAAAAGGTGTGGGCATCATCGCCGTCGATCCCTCCAGCCCGTTTACCGGAGGCGCGATTCTCGGCGATCGCATCCGCATGCAACGCCACTCATCGGACGAGGGCGTCTTCATTCGTTCGATGGCCACGCGCGGGCAATTGGGTGGCCTCGCGCAATCCACGGGTGACGTGATGTTGCTATTGGACGCCGCCGGCAAGGACATGATTCTCGTGGAGACCGTCGGCGTCGGCCAAGGCGAGATTGAAATTGTCCGTCTCGCGGATTGCACGATAGTCGTGCTCGTCCCCGGCATGGGCGACGACGTGCAAAGCCTCAAGGCCGGCCTGATGGAAATCGCTGATATTTTTGTCCTGAATAAGAGTGACCGCGAAGGCGCGGGCCAATTCGAAGAGCGCCTTCGTGCCATCTTGCAGATGATGCCCGATCGAGACGGCTGGCGCCCGCCTGTGGTCCGCACCGTAGCGACTGAAAATACGGGCGTCGATGAATTGGCACGCCAAATCGCGCTTTTCCGCGAGCATTCGTCGCGCGCGCCGAGCCGCGGCAAGCGGGAAGTGGACTACTGGAAGGAATGGCTGATGCGATTGGTCCGGTCGCGATTGCTCGAACAAGTTGCAGCCGCCGGGATGACGGACGCGAAGTTCGAAGCCTTGGCCTCGCAAGTAGCAGCGCGGAAAAAAGACCCATACGCCGCCGCCAGCGAGATTCTAGCCCGCGCAGGCTCGACCAGAACCAGCTAATCCCAGAAATCGTCGCGATCGACGAGCTCCACGCCGATTTGCCGTTGCCCCTCGGAGTCGATGCGAGAATAGATCACGCGAGCAGACGCGCGATGGCCCTTATCCTTGCGCGTCAGTATCACCATTCCACCCTTTTCCACCGGATGCCGGCACACGAAACCGGCTCCGTGGCGGCTCACCGTGGAAGTCCACGTATCTTCTTCCCAGGTCCGCCGTGGATCTTCCCGCCGCAGCCACACCGGCACCGCCGTGGCAGTTCGCGGGCTTCGCCTCAGAGACTTGCCGGTAGACGATATCCACGCGAGAACCTCCAGCAGCCGCGCTTTCGTCTGCTGATCCTCGATGCGCGCATCGTCCGCAAGTTCCTCGGCTTGGCGCGCCCACGTGGCTAAGAATTCCTTGAACGCGGCAGCGGCCGCGGCATCAGGCTTTTGCAGCAAACGCTTGTGGCGCCCTTGAAGTTCCTGGAACGAAACAGAAAGGAAATGATTCATGCAAAAGAGGCGCGAATCAACTTCTGTGGAGACAACGTCCGCGCACGATTCCACGCTGCATGAAATATCGCCGGCCGTCAGTAGGAGGCTCACCGATTCGATCTGGGTTTCCATCGCTCCGCCGTGCAACGGTCCTGGGAGGGCCCGCTAATCCTTGGACAGTTTCCCGATTCCCTGAGCCAGTTGCGAAATCGCGCCGCTCACGAATTCCAGATGGCTGCGGCTGTGGCGCGACATCTCCCCGGCAAATTGACGCGATATCTCCCCCGCCTTTTCTTTCAAAGCGGCAATAGTGCTTTCGGCCACAGGCTCCAGCGCGTCATGCAGTCGGGTTTGCGTCTCCATCTCCTCCTGCTTGGCGGAAGCCTGAACGGCCTGCAGGGCCGAGTCTGCGGCGGCCTTTGCGACGCGCTCGATTTCCTTCCGCGCGTTGTCGAGCCGCTCTTGCATCGTGGTTTCGAACTGCTTGTCCAGCCGCGCGGCGGTTTCTTCCAGCCGGGCCGTGGTCTGCTCCACAGATTGGCGGCAGAGCGTTTCCAACTCACCCTGGCGCTTGGTCAGATCCGCTACGGTCTGGCGGGCATGTTCGATCACCGGCGCCGACTCCTGCTTCAGGCGGTTCACGATGCGATCCACTGCATCCTTGCGGGAACTATCGAGAAATCCCTGAAGGCGGCCCTGAGCCATGGTCGTCAGAGTCGTGGAAACCTCCTGGAGTTCGCGATGGCGCGTTTCCACGATGGCAAGCGCCTCCTGTAGGTCGGCTTCGATCTTCTTGGTCCATTCGGCGTGACGCGTTTGCGCCGTTCGTTCTCCAGCCTGGCTCAAGTGCCTCAGCGATTTTTCGATCCACGGCCCGGTCTGCGAGGCAATCACTTCGCCGATAATTCGCTCGGCTTCTTCTTGGAGTCCAGAGCGCATGCCGCTGAGCAGCATCGCCGCTTTCTCCCGAACCACGGCTTCCGCCGCGCCGGATAGCATCGCTTCCATCTGTTGCTGAAAACCGCCGATTAATTGGCCCACCCGCTCTCCGGAAGGTTGCGTCGAGTTGGATGCACCTTTGCTGCGCTCTTCCTTGGCGACGGAAGCCGCCTCGGGCCGCAGAACCGCCACCGACTTCGGCTTGGGCTCGGGTTCAGCGCTGCGAGGGCCGCAAAACGGCAACCAATCTCCCGGCGGCGAATCGATGCCCCAGATATTGCCGGGTGAGTCGAGTTCGATCGCGGTCAGGTGAAGGCCGCCAGTCTGAACCGGCCGCTGCGTCCATTTCACGTGGCCGCGCGCAGAAACCGGCTTCGAATCCTTGCCGTTCAGTTGGAGCACCACGAACGCATTGCTCAGCACCTCGTGGTTCGATTCGTACATGCAGCCGTGCGCATTGACGGTTATGGTGTTTACTTCCTCGTGGTAAGGGCCGCGGAACGAGTCCACGCCTTCCACGGCGAGCTGAATAGCCCGGTTGACGCGCGTGCTCCGTCGGGTTTTTGATCCAGAATGAACCGCAAGTGAGCTGTTTGACACGTTTTCCCTCTGTGTGCTGTTTGAAACACAATATAAAACGCGCCACCCCGAGCAGTACCCGCCAAATCATCAACCCTGCCTCAATCAGTTACTATCCACTTCGCGGCGCTTGGACCTCCGGCGGCGTCTCGAGCGTAGCGGCCGCCTCAGGCGGGCGCTTCCGCCTTCGCGACCGTAGGGGCACAGCATGCTGTGCCCGGCACCCATGCTTGGCTCCTTGCTCACTATTCGCCGGGTGCGAAGCGGCGCCCCCTGTGGAGTGCGGGAGCTTGCTCCCGCTGTTTGCCGCCCGGGCTTGCCCGGGCGTGCTCCTCGCATGCGGCCGACGGCGCCCTGCTGCCGTGTCTGCCTTTCCCTGGGAACGCCAATCTCCTGATTGGCGCCTTTGGTTTTCATGTAGCTCACCCCGCCTTCACGGGGTGAGGCCTTTCGCACCCAGCGCTGTCCAACGCCGCCCCAACGCTGTCATTCCGAGCGGAGTGTCCCGCGCTTTTGGTTTGCGCGAAACGCCGGGACACAATAAAGGGCTCCCAGGTCGACGGTTAGTCGAGCCTGGGAGATCGTCGAGGAATCTCTCTTGGATGTAAATCCGGAGGCATCATCAGAACCCGAGCAGGTTTGAACTTTCCACCCTCGCCTGTTAATTTTGTTTGCTCGTTTTTGCGCGGGGGCCAAATGAATCTAGGCGACATCGAATTTCACATCGTTTCCGCCGGACACGTGCGGCTCGACGGCGGCGCAATGTTCGGCGTGATCCCGCGCCCTCTATGGGAGAAAAAAATCCCGCCCGACGCGCGCAATCGCATCACCCTAGCCATGAACTGCCTGCTGATTCGTGCGGCGGGGAAGCGCATCCTCGTAGAAACCGGCGCAGGTGACAAATGGGATGCCAAGCTGAGCGATATCTACGCCATCGAGCCGTCCCGCCTTGTCGATGGCTTGCGCGAATACGATTTGCGCCCCGAGGATATCGACGTGGTGGTGAACACGCATCTCCACTTCGACCACTGCGGCGGCAACACGCTCGAGGAAAAAGGAAAAATGCTGCCCGTCTTCCCCAACGCCCGCTACGTGGTGCAGAGCGGGGAATTCGAGCACGCGAAAAATCCCACCGAACGCGACCGTGCCAGCTATTTTGACGAAAACTACATCCCCTTGGAATCCGCCGGGATGCTGTCGCTCCTCGAGGGCGACCATAGCATCGTGCCGGGCGTCGAAGTCATCGTGGTCCCTGGTCACACCAAGCACATGCAGTGCGTGAAACTCACCGGCGGCGGCAAGACCGCCTTCTTTTTCGCGGATTTAATCCCCACCACAGCCCACCTGCCTCTTCCGTGGATTATGAGTTACGATCTTTACCCCATGACGACGCTTGAGAATAAGAAGCGCTGGGTCCCTCAAGTCATTCGCGAAGGCTGGCTCGCGCTTTTCGGTCACGATCCTAAGATACCGGCCGCGCACCTTCGCGAGCGCGATGGCAAGTGGGAAGCAGAACCTGCGCAACTCGACTGAAATTCAGGAGTGTGGATGCCGAAAGCGAAGAAAGGGAAGAGAAGTGCCAAGAGGGAGCCGGTCACCATAGGTATCATCGGCGGCAGCGGCCTCTATCACATGGCGGGTCTCACGGAGACGCAGGAAGTGCGCGTGAAAACGCCGTTTGGCGACCCATCTGACGCCATCGTGATCGGCACCTTGGAGGGACGCCGCGTAGCCTTCCTTTCGCGCCACGGACGCGGACATCGCTTGTCGCCCAGCGAGATCAATTACCGCGCCAACATCTGCGCCCTGAAAATGCTCGGCGTGGAGCGCATCATTTCCGTAAGCGCCGTGGGCTCTCTTCGCGAAGATCTTCCCCCTCTCGATTTTCTAATTCCCAATCAGTTTTTCGATCGCACCCGCGGGCGAACGTCCACATTTTTCGGTGGTGGCGTTGTCGCTCATGTGGGCTTTGACAAGCCCACCTGCCCGCAGCTTTCCGCGCAACTAGCCGACGCCTGCGATCGCGCCGGAGTGAAAGTCCATCGTGGCGGTACGTACGTATGCATGGAAGGGCCGCAGTTTTCAACCTTAGCCGAGTCGCATACCTACCGGCAGCTCCGTTTTGACGTAATTGGAATGACCGGTGTAACCGAAGCCAAGCTCGCTCGGGAAGCCGAACTTTGCTACGCTACCTTCGCGTTGATCACCGATTATGATTGCTGGCACCCGGAACACGACTCGGTGACGCTCGAAGAAATACTTTCGAACATGGCGAAAAATTCGGACAACGTGCAGCGCACCATCCGAGAGGCCGTCCGTGCTCTGGGAAGCAGCCGCGATTGTAAGTGCGGCTCTGCCCTCGCGCACGCGATTGTCACCGACCGGAAGGCGATTCCGGCGGCGGCAAAAAAGCGCCTCGCGCCGATTGCCGGCAAATACATTTCATAGGGGAACCTGCCTCACACTTGCCTAGAGCGAACGCCTGTGCTTTCTCGAATCGCGGAACTGCTTCGTGCAGCCCGCTAAAATCGGAGACCTCATGTCACTTCTGATCGTAGGATCGGTCGCGTTTGATGGAATAGAAACACCATTCGGCAAGGTTGATCGGACGCTCGGCGGCACCGGCACCTATTTCGCGCTTGCGGCCAGCCATTTTGCGCCTGTGCGCCTCGTCGGAGTAGTGGGCGAGGATTTCACGCCCAAGGAAGAGGCGATTTTTCGCGGCCGAAAGATCGATCTCTCGGGCCTCGAGCGCGCCAAAGGTAAATCTTTTTTTTGGTCCGGCAAGTATAGCCAGAACATGAACGAGCGCACCACACTGGTAACCGATCTCAATGTATTCGCCACGTTCCGTCCCACACTGCCAAAAGCTTTCGTCGATTCACCCTACGTATTTCTCGGCAATATTGACCCGACGCTGCAGCGATCCGTGCTCGAGCAAGTGCGGCCCAAGCCGAAAATCGTGGGCCTCGATACCATGAACTACTGGATTTCCGGCACTCCTGAGGAACTGCGCGAGACGCTAAAGCACGTGAGCATTCTCATGATCAACGAAGATGAGACGCGGCAGCTTGCCGGAGAACACAATCTATTCCGGGCCGCTAGGCTGGTTTTCAAAATGGGCCCGAAGACCATGATTATCAAACGCGGTGAGAACGGCGCCATCATGGTGCACAAGGATTTCGTATTTGCGGTTCCCGCATACCCGCTCGAAGAAGTCTTCGATCCCACCGGCGCGGGCGATACCTTCGCCGGCGGATTCATGGGCTATATCGCGGGCAAGGGCAAGATCAACGAGCAGACGCTGCGTTCGGCAATGGTGTATGGCTCGGTGCTGGCAAGCTTCACGGTCGAACGCTTCGGCGTCGAGCGCCTCGCCAAGGTCAAGCGCAGCGAAATCACCGAGCGCGCCCGCAAGTTCGCCGAGCTAACGTCGTTCAAACTATAGCGCCGCGCCGCGGCCTCTGCCGTCCTAGGGGCACGATATATCGTGCCCGGCACAAATGCTTGGCTGAGGCGCCTACCATCCGCCTCGCGCCCATCGGCGCCTCATGTGGAGTGCGGGAGCTTGCTCCCGCACTCCACATGAGGCGCCGATGGGCGCGAGGCGGTTGACCAGCGCCTGCGGCCAAAGCATTTGTTACGGGCACGAAATATGGTAACCCTACGAATTCAGAATCAGCGGCGCGGCGCTATAGCTTGAACGACGTTAGCTTGGCGACAAATGCGCCGTTGTGATTTCGCTGCGCTTGACCTTGGCGAGGCGCTCGACGCCGAAGCGTTCCGACCGTGAAGCTGGCCAGCACCGAGCCATACACCATGGCCGAACGCAGCGTCTTCTCGTTGATCTTGCCCTTGCCGCGATATAGCCCATGAATCCGCCGGCGAAGGTATCGCCCGCGCCGGTGGGATCAAAGACTTCTTCGAGCGGATATGCGGGAACCGAAAATACAAAATCTTTGTGCACCATGATGGCGCCGTTCTCACCGCGTTTGATAATCATTGTCTTCGGGCCCATTTTGAAAACGAGCTTGGCGGCCCGGAAAAGGTTGTGTTCTCCGGCAAGCTGCCGGGTCTCATCTTCGTTGATCATGAGATGGTGCTTCAGCGTTTCGCGCAGTTCCTCGGAGTGCCGGAAATCCAGTAGTTCATGGTATCGAGGCCCACGATTTTCGGCTTGCCGCACCTGCTCGAGGACGAGCGCTGCAGCGTCGGGTCAATATTGCCGAGAAATACGTAGGGTGAATCGAGAAAGATTTTGGTAGTGTGGGGTGGAATGTGGCGAAGACGTTTAGTTCGGTTACCAGCGTGGTGCGCTCGTTCATGTTCTGGCTGTACTTGCCGGCCCAAAAAAACGATTTGCCCTTGGCGTGCTCAAGCCGGGAAGATCGATTTTTCGGCCGCGAAAAATCGCCTCTTCCTTGGGCGTGAAATCCTTGCCTACTACGCCACGAGGCGCACCGGAGCGAAATGGCTCGCCGCCAGCGCGAAATACGTGCCGTGCCGCCGAGCGTGCGATCAACTTTGCCGAATGGTGTTTCGATTCCATCAAATGCGACCGATCCGACAACCAAAAGTGACATGAGGTCTCCGATTTTAGCGGCCGCTCGAAGCAGTTCCGCATTTTGACAAAGCACAGGCGTTCCGCTCCAAGCTAGTGTAGAGTATATTCTCCTATGAAATGTATTTCCCGGCAATCGGCGCCAGGCGCTTTTTTGCCGCCGCCGGAATCACTTTTCGATCGGTAACGATCGCGTGCGCGAGCGCACCGCCGCACTTACAATCGCGGCCGCTTCCCAGAGCGCGGACCCCTCTCGGATGGTCCGCTGCACGTTTTCCGAATTTTTCGCCATGTTTCGAAAGTATTTCTTCGAGAGTCACCGAATCGTGCTGTGGGTGCCAGCAATCATAATCGGTGATCAAGGCGAAGGTGGCGTAGCAAATTTCGGCCTCGCGGGCGAGCTTGGCTTCGGTTACGTCGGTCATTCCGATTACGTCGAAACGCAACTGCCGGTAAGTATGCGACTCGGCGAGCGTCGAAAACTGCGGCCCTTCCATGCAGACGTAGGTACCGCCGCGATGCACTTTCACTCCGGCGCGATCGCAGGCGTCGGCTAGTTGGGCGGAAAGCTGCGGGCACGTGGGCTTATCGAATCCCACATGCGCGACAACGCCGCCGCCGAAAAATGTGGCCGTTCGCCCGCGGGTGCGGTCGAAAAACTGATCGGGGATCAGGAAATCGAGCGGCGGAAAATCTTCGCGGAGAGAACCCACGGCGCTGACGGAAATGATGCGCTCCACGCCCAGCATTTTCAGGGCGCAGATGTTGGCGCGGTAATTGATCTCGCTGGGCGACAAGCGATGTCCGCGTCCGTGGCGCGAAAGGAAGGCTACGCGGCGTCCCTCCAAGGTGCCGATCACGATGGCGTCAGATGGATCGCCGAACGGCGTTTTCACGCGCACTTCCTGCGTCTCCGTGAGACCCGCCATGTGATAGAGGCCGCTGCCGCCGATGATGCCTATGGTGACCGGCTCCTCTTGGCACTTCTCTTCCCTTTCTTCGTTTTCGGCATCCACACTCCTGAATTTCAGTCGATTTGCGCAGGTTCTGCTTCCCACTTGCCATCGCGCTCGCGAAGTATGCCGCCGGTACCTTGGCATCGTGGCCGAAAAGCGCGAGCCAGCCTTCGCGAATGACTTGAGGGACCCAGCGCTTCTTATTCTCAAGCGTCGTCATGGGGTAAAGATCGTAACTCATAATCCACGGAAGAGGCAGGTGGGCTGTGGTGGGGATTAAATCCGCGAAAAAGAAGGCGGTCTTGCCGCCGCCGGTGAGTTTCACGCACTGCATGTGCTCGGTGTGACCGGGACTACGATGACTTCGACGCCCGGCACGATGGTTGGTCGCCCTCGAGCAGCGACAGCATCCCGGCGGATTCAAGGGGATGTAGTTTTCGTCAAAATAGCTGGCGCGGTCGCGTGGTGGGATTTTTCGCGTGCTGGAATTCCCCGCGCTGCACTACGTAGCGGGCGTTGGGAAAGACGGGCAGCTTTTTCCCTTTTCTTCGAACGAGTTGCCGCCGCAGTGGTCGAAGTGGAGATGCGTGTTCACGACGACGTCGATATCCTCGGGGCGCAAATCGTATTCGCGCAAGCCGTGACAAGGCGGGCGGTTCGATGACGTAGATGTCGGCAAGCTTGGCATCCCATTTGTCTCCTGCGCCGGTTTCTACGAGGATGCGCTTCCCTGCCGCACGAATGAGCAGGCAGTTCATTGCTAGGGTGATGCGGTTGCGCGCGTCGGGCGGGATTTTTTTTCCCATAGAGGGCGCGGGATCACGCCGAACATTGCGCCGCCGTCGAGCCTGCACGTGTCCGGCGGAGATTATATGAAATTCGATGTCGGCCAGTTCATTTGGCCCCAAGCGCAAAAACGAGCAAACAAAAAAATTAACAGGCGAGGGTGGAAAGTTCAAACCTATACGGTTTGGGGATGATGCCTCCGGATTTACATCCAAGCGAGACTCGAACAATCTGCCAGGCTCGACTTTCAGCGTCGACCTGGGGACCCCTTATTGTGGTCCCGGCGTTTCGCGCAAACCAAAAGCGCCGGACATTCCGCTCGGAATGACAGCGTTGAGCGCTAGGGTGCGAAAGGCCTGGCCCCCGTGAAGGCGAGGTCAGATGCATGAAAACCAAAGGCGCCAATCAGGAAATTGCCGCATTCCCAGGGAAAGGCAGACGCGGCGGCCGGGAGGTGTCGGCCACATGAGCGCACGGGCAAGAAAGCCCGGGCGGCGAACAGCGGGGAGCAAGCTCCCCGGCAGCTCCACAGGGGGCGCCACTACGCACCCCGCGACCCGTGAGCAAGGAGCCAAGCATGGGTGCCGGGCACGGCAGGGTGCCTGTGCCCCTACGGTCGCGAAGGCGGAAGCGCGCCCGCCTGAGGCGGCCGCTACCGGCTCGAGACACAGCCGGATGTCCAGAGCACCCCGACTTGGATAGTAACTGATTGAGGCAGGGTTGATGATTTGGCGGGTACCCTGGGGTGGCGCGTTTTATATTGTGTTTCAAACAGCACAAAGAGGGAAAACGTGTCAAACAGCTCACTTGAGGTTCATTCTGGATCAAAGACCCGACGGAGCACGCGCGTGAGACCGGGCTATTCAGCTCGCCGTGGAAGGCGTGGACTGCGTTCTTTTTTTTTTACCACGGAGGAAGTAAACACCATAACCGTCAATGCGCACGGCTGCGTGTACAAATCAAACCACGAGGGTGGTGAGCAATGCGTTCGTGGTGCTCCAACTGAACGGCAAGGATTCGAAGCCGAGTTTTCTGCGCGCGGCCACGTGGAGGGGAGTGCGGCGGCCGGTTCACAGCTGGCGGCCTTCCCACTGACCGCGATGAGCTCGACTCACCAGGCAATATCTGGGGCATCGATTCACCGCCGGGAGATTGGTTGCCGTTTTTCGGCCCTCGCAGCGCTGAACCCGAGAGCCCAAGCCGAAGTCGGTGGCGGCCCTGCGGCCCCAAAGCAGCTTTCCGTTATTTAGGAAGAGCGCGGCGAAGTTGCATAGGCTCGAACACAACCTTCCCCAGAACGGATAGGCCGATTAATCGGCGGTTTTCAGCAACAGATGCCAAACGTGGCGCGGCGAGCGATAC
>CAVRSO010000020.1:0-38144 GCA_963723845.1 uncultured Acidobacteriota bacterium | reverse complement strand
GTCGTCGCCGCACCTGTTCCGTCAGTTGCCGCCCTCTTCGTATCCCACGTATCCGGGAGGCGCGCCGATCATCCTCGCCACGGAATGTTTTTCCATGTACTCGGACATATCGAGCCGCACCATGGCACGTTCATCGTCGAACAAAAATTCGGCCAACGCTCGCGCCAATTCCGTCTTGCCGACGCCAGTCGGTCCCAGGAAAAGAAACGATCCGATAGGCCGATGCGGATCGCTCAGCCTGACCGGCTCCGACGGATTGCATTCGCCACGCTGCTCAGCGCCGCGTCCTGGCCCACCACGCGCAGCCGCAAACGCTCCTCCATGTGGATCAGTTTCTGAACCTCGCCTTCCAGCAATCGGCCCACTGGAATCCCTGTCCACTTGCTCACGATCTTGGCGATTTCTTCCTCGCCGACCTCCTCCTTCAACATCGGATGATCTTTCTGCAAGTCCGCAAGCCGATCCTGCGCTGCTTTCAATTCCTTTTCGGCTGCCGAAAGCTTTCCGTACCGAATTTCCGCAACGTGCGAAATATTGCCGTGCGTTCATAGCGTTGTTCGTCCGCCTTCAGGCGCTCGATTTCTTCCTTCTGTTTGCGGATGCGCATAATGGCATCCTTTTCAGTCTGCCAGTGCGCTTTCAGACCATTTGATTGCTCGCGCAGCGTGCTCAACTCCTTCTCGATCTCGCCGAGCCTTTCCTTCGAGTGCCGCGTCAGATTCCTTTCGCAGTGCTTGCCGCTCGATTTCGAGTTGCAAAATACGGCGCTCGATTTCATCGATCTCCGTCGGCAGCGAATCGATTTCCATGCGCAATCCCGCCGCGGCTTTGTCAACCAGGTCAATCGCCTTGTCCGGCAAAAGCGGTCGGTGATGTATCGTTGCGAGAGCATCGCCGCCGTAACAATGGCAACATCCTTATTCGCACTTCGTGATGACTTTGTAGCGCTCTTTTACCGCGCAAAATCGCGATCGTGTCTTCCACGGTCGGTTCGCCGACCTGCACAGGCTGAAAGCGCCGCTCCAGCGCGGGATCCTTTTCGATGTATTTTCGGTATTCGTTGAGCGTGGTCGCCCCGATTGCGCGCAATTCGCCGCGCGAGCGCCGGCTTCAGCATGTTCGAAGCATCCATCGCGCCCTCGGCCGCGCCCGCTCCGACCAGTGTGTGAAGTTTGTCGATGAAGAGAATAATTTGCCCGTCCGATTCCGTCACTTCTTTGAGCAGCGCTTTCAACCGGTCTTCAAATTCGCCGCGATATTTCGCGCCCGCCACCATCGCCGCAAGGTCGATAGCCACGATTCGCTTCTTCTTCAGCACTTCCGGCACATCGCCGGTAACGATGCGCTGCGCGAAACCTTCCACTATCGCAGTCTTCCCCACTCCAGGTTCGCCGATCAGCACGGGATTTTTTTTCGTGCGCCGCGCCAGAATCTGCATCACGCGCCGAATCTCCTCATCGCGCCCGATCACCGGATCGAGCTTGCTTCTTCGCGCGAGTTCGGTCAGATCGCGCGCGTATTGCTCGATCGCGCGATACGTGGATTCTGGATTTTGTGAAGTCACGCGATGGCTGCCGCGAATCGCCGTCATCGCTTGCAGAATCGCGTCGTGCGTCGCGCCATGGCGCGCAAGAATTTGGCCGGCAGCATCGCGCTGCGCCGCGGCAATGGCCAATAGGATGTGCTCGGTTGAGACGTATTCATCTTTCAGTCGCTCGGCCTCGCTGAAAGCGTTCTCCAGAATTTCATTCGACGAACGGCTCAGCGACTGTTCCGCTACACCTGAAACTTTCGGCAAACGGTCGATCTGTTTTTCAACTTCGCCGCCCAGCATTGCCGGTGCCGCCCCCAGCTTGTCGAGCAGAGGCCGCACCACGCCGTCGCCCTGCGCAATCAAAGCCCAGAGCAAGTGCAAAGGTTCAATCTGCTGCTGCCCGGAACGCGCCGCCATCTCCTGCGCCGCTTGCAGCGCTTCCTGCGCCTTCACCGTTAGTTTGTCAAATCGCAGCATGACGTGATTTTCTCACCTTGTTTCTCCGGAAACAAAGGGCCAGAACGCGTGGTTTGGCCCTCTGGTCCGGTGTTTCGAGCTAGTTGTTGTTTGTGACGTTGATTTTTACCTGTCTCGGCTTCGACTCCGCCCGCTTCGGCAGCTCAACTGTGAGCACGCCGTTCTTGTAGTCTGCCTTGATAGAACCGCTATCCACCGTGCTTGGCAGGCTGAAGCTACGGCTGAATGAACCATAGGTCCGCTCGACTCGAAGATAGTTGTCTTCTTTCACCTTCTCCTCGAATTTTCGCTCGCCTTTTATGGTGAGTATGTTGCTTTCGATCCGTATATCTAGATCATTTTCGTTGACGTCTGGAAGGTCCGCTTTCAGCACTAACTCGTTCTCCGTCTCATAAATGTCGACAGCCGGAGCCCATAGTAGTTAAGGCTGATTGGTCGGAACGCCGCGGCAATGACCCTTCAAACAGCCGGTTCACCTGCGCAGGGTTGAAAGGTTGTGGAACTGGTCCCAGCGGGCAGTGGAGCTCATCTAAGCTACCTCCCATTGATTCTAATGGCCTTATAATACTTAGCACAACAGGAGCATAAAATATGCGCGCAATATTGTCAAGTACAAAATAGATAGCCCTCGCCTGTCTGCGCGGTGAGCCCTAGGCGCACCCTTGCAAGAACGGCCAGAATGCGGCACTCTCTCTGCGCCGGTCCTGAGCCGTGTGCCACCCGAGGCTATTCCGAAGGTGGACCGCCGCCGGAATCGACTCGGCTCGTCATAGGAGGCTCTGATGAAAATAAATAGAAGAAGACTTTTGCAGGCACTAGGAATGTCGCCGGCACTTTTAGCAGGATCGACCGCTGTTGCCGAAGGTAAGACGAACAAAAAAGAGGCTGGAGCTAGCGCGGAACCCAAGCTCGTCGGACTCAATCCCAAGGGCATGCCGCCGGCCATCACGCTTCTGTCTCTCGCGCCGCGCTTCAGCTCCCTCGACGGCAAGACCATTTATATGGTGGACATCGGTTTCAATAACGGCAACGTGTTTTTCCAGGAGATGCAGCGGTGGTTCAAGGGAAACATGCCCAGCGTTAAGACGATCTACCGCCGCAAGGATGGCGACTACCCGCAGGACGATCCGAAATTGTGGGCGGAAGTAAAGTCTACAGGCGCCGCCGTCATCATGGGCGTGGGCCATTGAAGCACGTGCGCGCCAGCGACCGTCGGTCACTGTGTAACGCTTGAGAAAATGGGTATCCCGACGTCACCCCTCGTGACGGTGGCGTTTGAACAGGAATGCAAAACGAATGCCGCCAAGCGCGGAATGCCGCGCCTGCGCCTGGTGTTCAGTCCGCACCCCGTGTGGGGAAAAACTCCGGAAGAGCTTTGGGGCTACATGAACGGTCCCGATCCGGCCACTGAAAAGCCGATGATGCAGGAGATTATCGGCGCGCTGACGAGGCCTCTTACCGCCGCGGACACGAAGACAGGAAAGGAAACGCCCTCAGTCGGGCCGCCGACATTTGAGCCGGACACGGCGAAGAATCTGCAGGAATTCTACCGGAATAATGGCTATACCGATTACCTCCCCATCATCATTCCCACGGAGGAAGCCGTCGACGAAATGCTAAAAGGCACAAGCCATCATCCGGATGAAGTGGTCGGCAAACTGGCGGCGGGAGGTGGCACGGAAGCTTTTGCTGCCTGGACGTTCACGGTAAAGCACGCTGCGATCAACGCGGTGATGGCCGGCGCGAAACCCGAACATCTGCCGGTCATTTTGGCCATTGCGTCATCCGGATATATTTCGCTGATCAGCTCGACAAACGACCTTGCGTACGGCGCTCTGGTTAATGGGCCCATCCGCAACAAGCTGAACATGAACTATGGCATCGGGGCGCTCGGCCCATTTGCACACGCGAATGCCGCGATCGGCCGGGCGTGGACCCTGGTTTCCAAAAATCTGGGAAATGCCGGCATTCCCGGAGAAACGTATATGGGAGACATGGGAAACACGCTCAATTACTTGAACCTCACGATGGCCGAAAACGAAGAAGCCAGCCCGTGGGAGCCGTTCCACGTGCAGCACGGCTTCAAGAAAGAAGAGAACGTCGTGAGCATGTTCAGCGGCCTGGGCGTCTCCGCGGGACAGGTCGGAAAAGGCAGCGGCGTAGGCGGGCACTCCGTATTTCGACAAGCAATACCTCGACCTGTTCTACAACTTTACGGGCTTCTTTGGCGCGCTGCTATTGTGCGAGCCGCTCTGCGCCAAGAGTCTGAAGGAACAGGGCTACGACACCCAGGAGAAGCTGATCGATTATTTTTACAAGAACGCGACGCAAACCGCCAAGGAATACCGCGATAGGAACTGGTCGTACTTGTTCGAGTACGGGCAGGCGCTGAGGGGTGTGGAGCCTTTCGCGACATGGTACAAGCTGCCAGATGATGCGGTGATCCCGAAATTTCCGCACCCGAACCGCATCAGCGTGGTGGTGATCGGCGGCTCGACGGATCCTGTGTCGCAAGTGGCGAACTTCAGCTACGGAAAGAGTGTCTCGATCGATAAATGGATGTAGCGAGTTATTTGTTTTAGTCGCCGAAAGAGGGTTCACGGAACGCGCTGAATCAGGCGGGCGACATCCGGTTCATGCAGGACATTGGTTGGGGAACCTGCACAACCAAGATTTACTTACAACTCCGGATTGTGCTAAGGTCACGCCTGTCTCCCGCCTGTAACAACAGAAGGACATTCGAGCCTCGTGCCACGAACCGCCCAGCGTGCGCGATCGAGATCTTTTTGCCATGGCTGCGCGGCGACGCGCGCCGACGCGCCCAAGCCGCCGACGGCTAGGTTCTTCGGGCCCGCGATCATCCTCGCAACAGCGATCTTAACGATACCTAGTTTATTAAATGGGGCGTCTCCTCATGCGCTAGGTCTCTCTTCTGCCAGCCTCAGCTTCAGCAGCCAGGCCATCGGCACCAGCAGCGCCGCTCAGCCTGTGACTCTCACCAACACTGGCACCGCCACCGTAAAGATCAGCGCCATTGCCGCCAGCGGCGATTATTCGCAGACCAACACCTGCGGTACCTCGCTGGCCGCCTGGTCGCCCCCTGCACCATCAGCGTCACCTTCCGTCCGACCGCCACCGGCACTCCTCAAAGTGTCAGCTTAACCGGCACTGGCGCTCCTGCCAGCGCCCCGGCTGTGAAGTCTCTCTCCCGCTCAGCCTCAGCTTCAGCAGCCAAACGGTCGGCAGCAGCAGCGCCGCTCAGTCTGTAACTCTCACCAACACTGGCACGGCCGCTCTCTTGATCAGCGCCATTGCCGCCAGCGGCGATTATTCCGAGACCAACACCTGCGGCAGTTCGCTAGCCGCCGGCGCCCCCTGCACCATCAGCGTCACCTTCACTCCTACAGCTACCGGCACTCGCACGGGCACCCTTTCGATCACCGACAACGCCACCGGCAGTCCTCAAAGTGTCAGCTTAACCGGCACCGGCGCTCTCGCCGGCGGCGGCGTTGTTTCAGACGACTTTCATTCGACGACCCTCAATACCAGCCTGTGGACCTATGTGAACCCGCGCGGGGATTCCACCCTGACCATGAACGGCACCAATGCCGTGATCAGCGTGCCCGGAGGCATCAACCACGAACTGTGGACGAATGTCACGACCGCCCCGCGGTTGATGCAGACCATCGGCAATGTCAATTTCCAGGTGGAAACGAAGTTCGATCTGGGGATGGCCTTTCAAGCCCATGGCAGCCAAGAAGAAGGCATCATGGCCGAGCAGGATGGCCAGAACTTTATCCGCTTCGCGCTGTTCTCCAATCCGACTTCTGACTATGTATTCGTGGCCACCTTTGCGGCCGGCCAACCCACCGCGGTCACCTACGCGGCCATCTCGCTGGGCAACAATCAGGTGCCGGTTTGGATCCGTGTCCAGCGGTCCGGCAACAACTGGACCTTGAGCTGGTCGACCGACGGCAGCACCTACACCATACTTTCGAGCTTCAGCTACGCCTTAACGATCAGCCAGATTGGCCCCTATGTGGGCAACGCGAGCGACCCGAATGGGCCCGCTCCGGCCTTCACGGCCTCGATTGATTATTTCTTTAATACGGCCAGCCCGATCACTCCCGAAGATGGCGGAGCGGATCTGACGCCGACATCGATCAGCGCCGTTCCCAGCACTACCGGAGCCACCATCAGTTGGACGACCGCGGACTGGAGTAACAGCCAGGTCAACTACGGCCTGACAAGCTCCTACGGAACGGCGGTCAGCAACCCGGCCCTGGTGACCAGCCACTCCCTAAGTCTCTCGGGTTTGACTTGCGCCACCACCTACCACTATCAGGTTACTTCGTCCGCCCCCTATGGTGGTGCGTCGGCCAGCTCCACGGACGCCACGTTTACCACCAACTCCTGCGGCACAGGGTCGGGGCCGACGATCTCGAACATCGTGGTCACGCCGGGGTCGATCTCGGCCACCGTGGCGTGGACCACCAATGTTTCCGCCAACAGCCGAGTCGATTACGGACCGACGGTTTCCTACGGAACCACCAACACCAATTCAACGCTGGTCACATCGCACTCGTTGTCTCTGACTGGTCTGACCTGCGCCACTCTGTATCACTACAAGATCACTTCCGTGGATGGCAGCGGAAACAGCAGCAGCACCACCGACAGCACCTTCACGACAACTGCCTGCACCACGGGCGGCCCGGTTTCCGACGATTTTCATTCGACGACCCTCAATACCAGCCTGTGGACCTATGTGAACCCGCGCGGGGATTCCACCCTGACCATGAACGGCACCAATGCCGTGATCAGCGTGCCCGGAGGCGTCAACCACGAACTGTGGACGAATGTCACGACCGCCCCGCGGTTGATGCAGACCATCGGCAATGTCAATTTCCAGGTGGAAACGAAGTTCGATCTGGGGATGGCCTTTCAAGCCCATGGCAGCCAAGAAGAAGGCATCATGGCCGAGCAGGATGGCCAGAATTTTATCCGCTTCGCGCTGTTCTCCAATCCGACTTCTGACTATGTATTCGTGGCCACCTTTGCGGCCGGCCAACCCACCGCGGTCACCTACGCGGCCATCTCGCTGGGCAACAATCAGGTGCCGGTTTGGATCCGTGTCCAGCGGTCCGGCAACAACTGGACCTTGAGCTGGTCGACCGACGGCAGCACCTACACCATACTTTCGAGCTTCAGCTACGCCTTAACCATGAGCCAGATTGGCCCCTACGTGGGCAACGCGAGCGACCCGAACGGGCCCGCTCCGGCCTTCACCGCCTCGATTGATTATTTCTTTAATACGGCCAGCCCGATCACTCCCGAAGATGGCGGGGCGGATCTGACGCCGACATCGATCAGCGCCGTTCCCAGCACTACCGGAGCCACCATCAGTTGGACGACCGCGGACTGGAGTAACAGCCAGGTCAACTACGGCCTGACAAGCTCCTACGGAACGGCCGTCAGCAACCCGGCCCTGGTGACCAGCCACTCCCTAAGTCTCTCGGGTTTGACTTGCGCCACCACCTACCACTATCAGGTTACTTCGTCCGCCCCCTATGGTGGTGCGTCGGCCAGCTCCACGGACGCCACGTTTACCACCAACTCCTGCGGCACAGGGTCGGGGCCGACGATCTCGAACATCGTGGTCACGCCGGGGTCGATCTCGGCCACCGTGGCGTGGACCACCAATGTTTCCGCCAACAGCCGAGTCGATTACGGACCGACGGTTTCCTACGGAACCACCAACACCAATTCAACGCTGGTCACATCGCACTCGTTGTCTCTGACTGGTCTGACCTGCGCCACTCTGTATCACTACAAGATCACTTCCGTGGATGGCAGCGGAAACAGCAGCAGCACCACCGACAGCACCTTCACGACAACCGCCTGCACCACGGGCGGCCCGGTTTCCGACGACTTTCATTCGATGACCCTCAATACCAGCCTATGGACCTTCGTGAATCCGCTTGGTGACGCCAGCGTGAGTTTGAATGGCTTCCAGGCTGTTCTCACGGTCCCACCCGGCCCTTCACACGATGCGTGGACGTCCGGAAACACGACGGTCCGCCTGATGCAGAACATTTCCGACGGTGACTTTCAAGTCGAAGTTAAGTTTGATTCGATCGTAGCGTTCCCCCTGTTTTACAATGGCAGCCAGAGCGAGGGAATTATTGTCGAGCAGGATAGCACTAACTTTGTGCGCTTCGACATCGACTGCACTGGCCAGGCGCCGACCTTGTTTGCCGCTACTTTCCTCAATGGCACACCTACAGTGCAACTAAGCACCACCCTCCCTGCGGGACAAGTACCTCACTGGCTGCGAATGAGTCGTGCCGGCAATGTCTGGACCCTGAGCTGGTCGTACGACGGAACCACCTTCAATACGGCGGTGACATACACGTTCGCGCTTAAGGTCGCTCGTATAGGTCCTGACGCTGGGAATGCGGGCTACAATGGCGGGCCAGCTCCCGCCTTCACCGCTTTGATCGACTATTTCTTTAATGTTGCCAGTCCAATCGTGCCCGAAGACGGCGTGATCCTCTCCCCTAAGTTCGACCGCATCGTGATCGACGCGACGGCACCAGCCAGCGTCTTAGAGAAGGGACTCGCCGACATCGACGGCGACGGCCGCCTGGACGCCATCGTGGGGTTTGGCCAAGTAACCCTTTACGGACTCAGCTCTCCCGGAGGCATTTATTGGTACCAGAATCCCCATTCAGGGGTGCTAACCGATCCGTGGTTGAAACACACTATTGTCGCCAGCGGGGACGCATACGAGGCTCTTGAACCATACGACGTAAATGGGGACGGGGCGGTCGATGTGATCGCTAGCATCGGTGGCGCACTGGAGTGGTTTGAGAATCCGAGGGGCAGCGGTTTAGATCCCGCAACCAGCCCATGGAAGGTCCACTTCATCGGCGCAGGCGGGGGTGGCGAGAACCCCATGGTTTTCGCGGACATCGACGGAGATGGCAGGACCGACATTGTCACGAGTCCCTATATTTTCTTCCAGAACAATCCTGACTCCTGGACGAAAGTCCCCTTCGGAGGCGTCGCAGGTGGCGTAGCGCTGCTTGACATCGGGTCCGGCAAGGGCTCAATCAACTTGACCGCCCTGACGCCTTCGCCGTTCACTGTTGCATGGTTTGAAAATCCGCGCGAGACGGGCGGGGCGGCACGTACGGGCACGTGGATCATGCATTCCATCGGACCAGCACCTTTCACGATCGAGGGAAGTGCGGCTATGGTCACAGCAGATCTTAATGGAGATGGGAGGATGGATTTAGTGACTGGTCAGTCGGAAGGAAACCTTCCGCCGCCACCGGGTGGCCTGATCTTGTGGGAGGCGCCGGTCGATCGTCGGAACGGCATGTGGATTCAACACACGATTGATCCCAACTACCAGTGGACACATAGAATCTGGGTTGCCGACATGGATGGCAACGGCACGCCTGATATCGTTACGGGCGAACAGGAGCAATCGATCCAACAGCGCGTCTCGGTATTCCTGAACGACGGTGCGGGTAATTTCAGCGATCTAGTGCTATCAACGAGAACCGGTCACAATCTTGTGCTTGGCGATCTGAATGGCGATGGCACTCTCGATATCTTTAATGCTGCGCACGGTTTTTTTGGATTCTCTCACGTTCTTGAATTGTTCCTGAACCGGCTGCCCTAGCGTGCCGATCAGACATCTTCAAACATGATCAAGCTGTGCTCTCAAATCATGCTGAGCGTGACTGTGACCCGGTTCGCCCCGGGTATGATGGTCACAAGCTTGATGACGTAGGGAGATTCTTTGGTAACCCAAAAGATGCTGTGGCTTTGATTCGCATAGTTCGCTTCGGTATCAATTGGCCAGGCCATTACTTGTTTGCCTGGTCCGGCATCAACGAGTTCCGGTTTGCCAACTGTCACCGTCACCCATTCTTGTTCGTCGCGATCTTCGGAGAGCGTAGGCAGTGAGGCCTTGAGTCCTTCCTTGAGAGGCAAGGCAGCCAGCAGCACTCCGTACATACCACCGTTGTAGTCAAAGACGGGGCTGGAAAGCTTCAGTTCGCCCGTTTCCAGTTCTTCATCGGATTGTGAGCGGCCTGAGACATAGGTAACACATTGTACCGGACACATGGGTTACACTTCCTCCCCTGAGGAGGGAGGGAACGATGCCTTGGAAGGAGTGTTCGGTGATGGATGAAAGACTGCAGTTTGTGGCTCGCCGGCTAGACGGCGAGCCGATGGCGGAACTTTGCAGAGAGTTCGGCATCTCCCGCAAGACCGGCTACAAGATCTTCGATCGCTATCAGGAATGCGGCGTTCAAGGACTCACCGACCGAAGCCGCCGCCCCTATCGCTACGCCAACCAGCTTCCGTTCCAGGTCGAAAACTACATCCTGAACGTGAAGCAGCGAGCACCCCAGTTGGGGTGCTCGCAAAATTCGCGAGCGCCTGACTCCGCAGATTCTCCGGAATTCCCATTCCCGGCCAAAAGCACCATCCATGCCGTGCTCGATCGCCATGGCCTGGTCCAGCGGCGCGGCCGCCTGCGTCGTCGTGCCCAAGGCACTCCGCTATCTCTGGGACAGCGGCCCAATGAACTCTGGTGCACCGACTACAAGGGCGAGTTCTTGCTGGGAAATCACCAGTACTGCTATCCGCTCACCGTCACCGACCATGCCAGCCGTTTTCTTCTGACTTGTGAGGCGCTTTCTTCTACCCGGGAAGATTACGCTTTCACTGTGTTTGAACGGCTTTTCAAGAGCGCGGCCTGCCGGCCAACATCCGCAGCGACAACGGTGTTCCCTTCGCTTCCGCCCACGCCTTATTCAACCTGAGCAAGCTGGCCGTCTGGTGGCTTCGCCTGGGCATTGGCATCGAACGCATCCAGCCAGGCCATCCGCAGCAAAACGGCCGTCATGAACGCATGCATCTCACTTTGAAAAAAGAAGCCACCAAGCCCGCTGCCGCCAACTTCCTTCAGCAGCAGGCCTGCTTCGACCATTTCATGGATGTCTTTAACGACGAACGTCCGCACGAAGCTCTGGACATGAAATGTCCCGGCCGAGGTCTACCAGCCTTCTCCCCGCCCCTACACCGGATTCCGGACATCGACTATCCCCTCCACGACAAAACCATCGTGGTCACCCGTTGCGGTCGTATCTGTTTAGGGAACAAGAAAATCAATTTCAGCCAGGTCTTCGCCGGTCAGGCCGTCGGCATCAAGGAAGTGCACGACGATATCTGGCTGGTGAGCTTTATGGATTATGATCTGGGATACTTCGATCTGGAGACGCGAGTGCTCGAACCGCTCGAAAATCCGTTCGGCCCGAAAGTGTTACCTATGTCTCCGGTACGTTGTGTAACCCATGTCTCCGGGCCGGACCCAATCAGGAATGGTGCCGGCGGCGGGAATCGAACCCACGACCTAGGGATTATGAGACCTTCGCTCTACCACTGAGCCACGCCGGCACGCGAACAATTGAACTCAGTAACCATCTCGTCAAAAGCGCGCAAGGTGAGGATTGGCGCAAGTCGAAGAGTATTACACTAAATTTTAGGAAACTGTAAGCTAGATCACTTGTAACGACGAATGGGCAATTCTTATGCTGCGGCTCTTTGGTGCGTTCCTCGCAGCAACCCTGCCCTCGTGGGGGCGAACATAGGCAGTCCGTGCCTGTCGGCGGAGAGGTGGGGTGCCGCAATAAGCTTTTAAGGTGATGAGTTGAGTTTGCGAGCGGCCGACACCGGTATGAAACCTCTTGGCTGGCGTCGCTTGATGCGTTTTCCATTCTCTTTTCTACGCGGTCTCTTGTCCGATACGCGAGGAGTCCTTAGCTAGACACAGGAATCGCTTTTACACAAGATGCGAGAAATTCTTCGCAGCAATTTCTCCGGAAGAGGCCAGCGGGTCCTGATGTCCGAAATGCGGGACTGGCAGCAGGACCTTCAGGACAGGATTTCATCGCACACGCCACAAAGTTGAGTTTGGATCCATCACGCCCGAGAGTTTTGGTGAGTTTGATTTGGTGGTGCCCCTGACGATTTCGGATTTGATCCAAGTTTGTCCGACCGATGTGCGGCGTTTCTTGACAAGAACCCGATTCCAGTTCCGTCCGAGGAATGCGTGCAGCTTTGTGATGATGAGTATCAGTGTAACCAAGCGCTTATCGACGCAGGATTCGGGAGATATATTTCCAGGATGGGGCTAGGATCCCGCTGGATCCGCCATACATATAAAAAAGGAAGAAACGAAGGGGGACGTCGGGGGAAGGCTGCCGTATAATCCGCGACCGCGATGACGAAAAGATCGCCGGCGAGCAAGTAAATGATTCGGCATTTTTTTTGCCAGGAGATTATAGCCGGCCCATTTGAATTCGCCACGCACATCCTGTTTAGAACGGCAAGATCGTCAGATCTCTGAATATCATGTATGAGTTTGAGAACGAAACTCCTATAAAGGGCCGAGACCCTACCCTCTATAAGATCATTCACCGATGTGCGTATCTTGATTTGTTTCGCATCGTATTGAGCGCGATTGGCTTTCAAGGGTTGTGTTGCGTGAATTACAAGGTTGCTTGCGGTCAGCCTTTCATACTCGAGATCAATCCCCGCTTCGGCGGGAGCCTTCGGTCCCTATTTCTTTTGTTCCATCGGCGCTTAAAGTCGGCACTAAAGGACTTTCTGGCGTTTGGTCCTGGAGCGGCAGTGCATAGCAGACGCATCGTGGATTCGGGTTTGTGGCGACGATTTGGAGCGCTTTGGGATCAAGACAACTTTTTTCCCCACTCCAAAGTCGTAAGGTGGTGCCGGCGGCGGGAATCGAACCCACGACCTAGGGATTATGAGACCCTCGCTCTACCACTGAGCCACGCCGGCACGTTGACGATTCACGTAAACGATTATCGATGCTAAGGGTTAGGTCAGCGGAGTGTCAAGGCGCCGATTGCCATCGCAAAAGGGGCCAAAAGCTCTTTTTGCAAAGACTGTGGCGTGACGGATTAGGAAGAAGCAGCCGAGGCGCGAGATCCGGATGCGGGATCGGAAGCGTGGGCGCGGGACTCAGCGTGGACCTCAGCCGCGCGAGTTTCCACAGGATACCCGAGACGTTTCTGCCGGTTCCCCACGCTGGCGCGAATGAAGGCGGCGAAAAGCGGGTGCGGCGCAAGAGGTTTGGATTTGAATTCCGGATGGAACTGGCAGCCGACGAACCACGGATGATCCGGAATCTCGATGATCTCCACATAGATACCATCGGGCGTGCGGCCGGTAATGCGGAAGCCGGCATCGGTTAGAGTTTTCTCGTAATCGCAATTGAATTCGTAGCGATGGCGATGGCGTTCGGAAATTTCAGTAGCGCCGTAAGCCTTGGCGGCGAATGAGCCGGGCTCGAGTTTGCACGGCCACGCGCCCAGGCGCATGGTGCCGCCCATTTCGTCCACACCGAGAAGCTCGCGCAATTTGTAAATCACGCGGTTGGGCGTGGAGGCGTCGAACTCGGTGCTATCGGCGCGTTCGAGCTTCGAAACCTGCCGCGCATACTCGATCGTGGCGCACTGCATGCCGAGGCAGATGCCAAAGAACGGGATCTTGTGCTCGCGCGCGTAAGTGATGGCGTGAACCATCCCGGCGATGCCGCGCTTGCCGAAGCCGCCGGGAACCAGAATGCCGTCCACATGGCGCAACAGCCGCTCGGCCGCTGCCACGGAATCGATATCTTCCGCCTCGATCCATTCGATGATCACGCGCTGCCGGTTCGCCAGGCCGCCGTGGACCAGCGCTTCGCGAAGGCTCTTGTAAGCGTCCTCGAGTTGCAACGTATTTGCCCACCACTCCAATGCGCACTTCACTCTGCGGATCCTCGCAGATTTTCGAGCATGGCCAGCCAGCGGCTCAGGTTGCGCGGCGGCGCTTCGAGATGCAGCAGGCGGAGAAGCTGATCGTCCAGCCCCTCGGAAGCGAGCGTCATGGGAACTTCGTAGATGTTGCCGACATCGGGAGCGGAAATAACGCACGATTCGGCGACGTTGCAAAAGAGCGCGATTTTGGATTTCAGATCGACATCCAGCGGACGGTCGCTGCGGCAAATTAAAATATCCGGCTGAATTCCGATGCTGAGCATTTCCTTCACGCTGTGCTGCGTGGGCTTGGTCTTCAGTTCGCCGGCGGTGGCGATGAAGGGCACCAGCGTGAGGTGCGCGAAAACCACGTTTTCCGCGCCAAGCTCCAGGCGCATCTGGCGAATCGCTTCCATGAACGGAAGAGATTCGATGTCGCCCACCGTGCCGCCAATTTCAACGAGCACGATGTCCACTCCGACGGCCACTTTGCGGAAGGCGGCCTTGATTTCATCGGTCACGTGCGGAATTACCTGCACAGTCTTGCCGAGATAATCGCCACGGCGCTCTTTGGCGATGATGGATTCGTAAATGCGCCCGGTGGTCCAGTTATGGTCGCGCGTGAGATGCGCGGAGGTAAAGCGCTCGTAGTGGCCGAGATCGAGATCGGTTTCGGCGCCGTCGTCGGTAACGAAAACCTCTCCGTGCTGGTACGGCGACATCGTGCCGGGATCGACATTGAGGTACGGATCGCACTTCTGGAGGGTAACGCGGAGGCCGCGGCTTTCAAGAAGGCAGCCCATCGAAGCCGCTGCTACGCCTTTGCCGAGAGAAGAAACCACGCCGCCGGTAACGAACACGTACTTCGGGCCGATCGGCAAGGCGCTAAAAATCCTCCGGGTGGAGTCGGCGTACGAAGTATTATCGGCGGAAAAATTGTAGGTGTCAAATTGCGATTTTGGATGGCAAAGCATGACGAGGAAAAACTATTTCTCTCGCTCGGCCTCTTTGGCCCATTCGGGGGCATCGGCGCCCAATGACTGGGTCTTCGGATCACCAAAGACTTCAGAAAGCAGGCGACCGGTTCTTGAATCGTAGAGCTGATAGTCACCCACCTCCGGACCATGAGTCGGCCCCCATACCGCGGCGATGTGCTTCCCGCCATCCCGGAAGGTCCAAAACCACAGCATCTGGCCCTGCTCTATGTGAAATATGGTTTTACCAGACTGGTAAATTGCTAGAGCGTATGGAATGGCATACGACGTACCGCCGTTTTCAATGGTCTCGGCCCAGCCGATGATTCGTGCGTCGGATGTCATTTTAACGTCGGTGATGCCTCGCTGGTTGTACACGACGTCGTTGCTGTCGTCAGTGATCTGTCTCTTGGGACGGAAGGTATCAGAGACCTCTGTCTTGTCGGTGTAAAGGATATGGAGATTACCGGTTTCATCCCCGGAACTCGAAGAAGGCGGGTCCACATAGTATTTGACGATATGCGCGTTTTGAGCTGGGACGCTGCCACGTATATCGGTGTAGGTGATGGACGGTTGATCGTTGTTGGTCTGCGCGCAGAGTGGGATCGGTAGCAATGCGAAGCAGAGCCATGGGACAAGTCGAATGTTCATGTGCCGGAACAATTCCACTTTGAACCCAGGCCGACAATCATGAGAACGCAGCATGTAGACTATTCGATGCGACGGTGCGCCGGGGCCGGCATATACAAGCCGGCATGCGCTGGCAGTCCGGCGCGCTCGAATTGAATCGTTGTGTGCGTGATATTAAAGTCGCGCGCCAGCGCGTCCCGAATATTTGCGAGAACTCTCTCGCTCGCGTCCATGTGCATGTCCGGGATGCGGACATGGCAGGAAAGCGCATGGAGATCGGTACCGAGCGTCCAAATATGAATATCATGGGCTTCTTGGACGCCTTCAACGCGCAGGATCACCGCGGCGACGTCCTCCAGTCGAAGATTGCGCGGCAGGCCCTCGAGCAGGATGTGCCCGCTCTCGCGCAAAATCCCCGTGCCGGACCAGAGAACCATCGCCCCTATGGCGATGCCCAGCGCCGGGTCTACCCATTGCGCACCCGTTGAGCGGATGGCAATCGCGCCGGCAAAAATCGCGATATTCGAAAGGGCGTCGCCCAAATTGTGCAGCCACACGGTGCGGACATTCAAATCGCGCCGCCCGCGGTGGACGGCCACAGTGATGCCTCCGTTGATCGCCAGGGCCAGAAGAGAAACCCACATCATCAGCCCTGTGCCCACCGCGACCGGATGACGCAGGCGCGCCAGCGATTCACCGATCAGAAAAATCGCCGCCAGCGCGAGCACCATGGCATTCACAAACGCCGCGAGAATGCCGGCCCGGTGATACCCGAAAGTCTTCTCACGCGTGGGTGGGCGGCGGGCCCACCGAATCGCCAGCCAGGAAATCACCAGCGTGGGAACGTCCGTAAGATTGTGGACCGCGTCGCTCGCCAGCGCGATGGAATGTCCCACGTAGGATGCGGTCAATTCGACGGCTACGAGAACAAGAGTTGCCACGACCGCCGCGCCTAAAATACCGGTCACCGCTTCGGTAAGGCCCAATCCGTGAGCATGGCCATGGTCATGGCCGTGATGAGCCGCAGAGCTCTTACCGTCGGAGTGCATTGACGGAATTTTACGCGCAGAAGCGTCCGCCGCACACAGTGATTTCAAATCTGAAATTTCAGATCTCCAATCTGAAATTTCAGATCTGAGATCGCACACTGCATCGATGCGCTCCATCGGAGGTCGTGTACTTCAGGCAGCGCAGTTCATAAACTCAATTGACTTGTTTTGTTGGCGGTACCTACCATCGAGTGTATCCCTTTCGCAAAATCGAAGGAGCATTTGCACGCAGTTAGGCAATCTGCCAAGGCATGACGCAAAACAGCGCGAAATTAGTCTTCTGGGGAGTGCGCGGTTCCACACCGACGGTCGAGCGCGATACTTGGCGCTACGGCGGAAACACGCCCTGCCTCGAGTTCACGGCACCCGGCGACACACATTTCATTCTGGATTGCGGCACCGGCTTGCGAATGCTCGGGAATCATTTGCAGACGCGGCATAACCGTTGGTCGAGATGGCGCGGCGACGGTGGAATGGAAGCTCACGTTCTCGTGACGCACTATCACTGGGACCACATTCAGGGCATTCCATTTTTCCATCCATTCTTCGAGGCGCATAATCGCTTTCACTTTTATAGCTTTCAATCGAAGCACTTGGGCCGCAACAGCTTGCGACAAGTGCTGGAATCGCAAGTGGCAAGTCCCTATTTCCCGGTGGATGTGAACTCGATGGCCGCGTCGCGCCTTTTCCGCGAGGTCGAGGGCGGCGAGAAATGGGAAATCGAGGGAACCCAAGTTACGACGGCGTGGTTGAATCATCCGCAAGGCTGCTTGGGCTACAGGTTGGATACCGCGATGGGTTCGGTTGTCTACGCCACGGATAACGAACCCGGCGATGGTGCCTGCGACAGCAACTTGCGCCTGCTCGCCCAGGGAGCGGACGTCCTGGTCTACGACGCGCAATATTCTCCCGAACAAATGGCTTCCGTGAGGAAGGGCTGGGGGCATTCCTGCTGGCTTGAGGGCGTCAAAATCGCGCGCGAATGCAAAGTGCGAAATTTGATTCTCTTCCATCACGATCCGGATTCATCGAGCAACACCGTGGACGGCTTTCTTTCAGCTGCACGCCAGGAATTTCCATCCACTTGGGCGGCGATGGAGGGCATGACGGTGACGTTGAACGGGCACGGCGCGGACATCTCGCTGCCGGAATCGCGCCTCGGGCAGCGCCGCAGGATGCGCCTCTCCGCCACCGTATGCGGGCAGGCGGAGGACGGAACCGCATTCGAGGAAAAGGCCACTCTGCGCGAGGTCAGCCTGCAGGGCGCCTATCTATTCTTGAAGAAGCGGCCCCGTTTGCAATCGGAATTGCGAGTGATGATCGAATCCACAGCGGAGCCGAACCAGGCGAGCGCAATCTCGCTGCGAGCCACGGTCGTTCACTGCGAAGCGCTCCGCGGAAAAGAAGAGAACGGCGTGGGCGTGTTTTTTATCGAGGATACGGAGCCAGAACCGCCTCGCGACTGAGCGCGAGTGCTGCGGAGACGGCGCTCAAACTTGCGGCGCTTTTTCCAAAGCTGAAATCTGCGCCTCGATGTCGGTGAGCGCGCGGCTTAGTTGGTCGCGGTAGCGTTGATCGGTGGCCGTGCTTAATTCCGTCTGTACGCGCGTTCGCGAAAGAAGCAGCAGGTTCCTGCGGCGCCGCAGTTCAGCCTGTGCCGGAGTTACTTGGGCGCGACCTTGCCCGGATTCTCTCTCTTCCGAATTCTGGATCTGATCCTCGACTGATTTGCTCTCCCATCCCTTCGCCATACCACGATTTTACGGCGGCATAGCGCTTTCGTGTCGCGATTTTTTCCCAAAGTTTCGTGCCGGAAAAGTTTCGAGTTTGTCACACGGAAACCTTCAAACTCGAAACAAATGACGGCTCTTAGCGGTCCACTTTCGTCGTCTTTTGCCAGCTTGACGCGGATAACCAGGTCTGGGGTAATCTGATATAGTCCCCGCCGTTGAAAACACCGCTTTGGCGAGCCTGCGAGAGTCCGCAGGACAGGGGCCAGGAAGGGCGAAATCATGCATGTAGGCTACGGAACCGGTTTCCAGCATTTGGGGGGGTATTCGGACACGAAATTCTTGCGCGAGGAGTTGGGAAATTGCGAGTTGGCAGAATCGCGGGGGTTCGATTCCGTTTGGGTGACCGAGCATCATTTCGATAACTACTCGATCAGCCCGGATGTTTGCCAATTGCTATCCTATGTGGCCGGTAAGACCAAGCGAATCAAGCTGGGTTCAATGGTGATCGTGGTGCCATGGCATGACCCGGTGCGGCTGACGGAGCAGATTTCGCTGCTCGATCATCTTTCGGAAGGCCGCTACATCCTGGGGGTTGGTCGGGGACTGGCGCGGAGGGAGTTCGAGGGGCTGCGCATCGATCAAAATGAAGGGCGGCAGCGCTTCGATGAGTACACGAAAATGGTGCTGGATGCGCTCGAAAGCGGGTTTGTGGAAGGCGGCGCGACTCTGAACCAGCCGCGTCGCGAGATCCGGCCGCGGCCATACAAGTCATTCAAGGGAAGGTCTTTTGCGGCCGCTGCATCACGGGATTCGGTGCCGATATGCGCGAAGCTTGGATTGGGTCTGCTGGTGATTCTCCAGAAGCCCTGGGAACAGGTGAAGGCGGATTTGGATACCTACCATAAGTATTGGTCCGAGTTTCATCCCAACACCGAGCCGCCGAAGCCATTTTGCTCGGGCTTTTGCTTTGTGGATGAAAGCGCGGACCGTGCCGAGGAACTTGCGCGGAAGTTTTTGGCGGCGAATTATCGCGAGGCGCTGGACCACTACGAAATGTTTG
The DNA here is from genome assembly GCA_963723845.1 of uncultured Acidobacteriota bacterium. Taxonomy (GTDB): domain Bacteria; phylum Acidobacteriota; class Terriglobia; order Acidiferrales; family UBA7541; genus Palsa-295. The sequence goes on along the minus strand of CAVRSO010000020.1, from coordinate 18,844 downwards.
GCAAGCACTTCGATGCGACCAAGGGTTATGAGCGCTACGCAGATATGAGCAAGTATCTGAATTCGATCGGGCAGGAAAAGGCCGTGGAAGATTACATTCAGCTCATGCCTTGGGGCACTCCGCAGCAGGTGCTTGATAAATTCTCAAAGATGAAAGACCTGACCGACATGCAGGGAATCATGCCAAATCTTTATTTCGGCGGGATGCCGTACCAGGAATCCACGCGAAATATCAATTGTTTCGTGAAGCACTGCCTACCGGAACTGAAGAGCTGGCCCGCGGCCTCGTTGACTGAACCGGCGGAGCTCACCGTCGCGTAGATCTGGCGAGAACTAGCGAATATAGGCAAACCTGCAATCGCGCCACGCCTTTTCCTCCTCGTGTCTCGCCGACGGTCATAGCGAAATCGAAGAGAGGTCCTTCGGCTGCGCCCGCGCCGCGCACACACCGCGCGAAGAAAAAAACGGGGCTGGACTCCGCTCGGAATGACAGCGAAAGCGAAGCGCCCCCTACCGCCGCCACGAATGCGAGCCCTTACAGATCCAGCCTCATTGCTAAATCGAAGAGAGGTCCTTCGACTGCGTCCGGTGCCGCGCACATACCGCGCGAAGAAAAAAACGGCGCCGGACTCCGCTCAGGATGACGGCGCAAGGCAGAGGCGCCCACCTAAAATCAAGACGGCGGTGGCGGGGCCTCTCAGCCAGCCAACCTTGTTGCCTCCGCGGCGGGAGAGGCATACCATGTCCGCACTGCGGTCCAAATCGGAAATCTCGGGTGGTGGGTTTGCAACAAGGATTCCGGAGTGAACGCGTCAACCAGTTGGAGTCCCGCTTGCGGGCCTGACGCCACCGCAACCGCATGATCGCGCAATTCAGTTCGACGATAGGAGCCAACATGAAAAAACTTCGAATGATGGCCGCCGTCTTGTTGCTGTTCGCCACAGCAGGATTAGCGAGGGCGCAATCAACAGTGATGAATCTTCCGCGCCCCAGCCAGCATGCCGTGCTCACGCAGCGAATCGGCATCACGGATATCACGATTAACTATCACCGCCCTCTGGTAAACGGGCGGAAGGTGTGGGGCGGCCTGGTTCCTTACGGCCAGCCGTGGCGCGCGGGCGCGAACGAGAACACCACTATTTCCTTCAGTGATCCGGTAACCATCGAAGGGCAGCCGCTCGCGGCCGGCACCTACGGCGTGCACATGGTTCCGTCGGAAAATGAATGGACGATCGCCTTCTCGAAGATGAGCGACGCGTGGGGAAGCTTCACCTACAATCAGGCCGAAGATGCGTTGCGCGTCACAGTAAAGCCCGCGCCAACCGATTTCCACGAGGCGTTGACGTATGACTTCGATAATCTCAAGGCCGATTCGGCCGTCGTTACTCTCCGCTGGGAAAAGCTCGCCGTGCCGTTCACGGTCGGCGTAAACGTCCACCAAGTCGTCGAAGACAGCCTCCACAAACAACTTCGCGGCCTCTCGCAATACACCTGGGAAGGCTGGGACGACTCCGCTAATTATCTTCTCTCGGAAAAAACGGACCTCGACGAAGCCTTGAAATACTCGAATCAGTCCCTTCAGGTCGAAGAACGTTACGACAACTTGATGACCAAGTCGCAGGTTCTTGACGCCCTTGGCCGCAAGGACGAAGCGACCGTCGCGCGCAATCAGGCCCTCGACAAAGCGGATGTGAATCAGCTCTACGCCTTCGCTCTACTTCTTCAGGCGCAAAAGAAACAGGACCAGGCTTTCGACGTCTATCGAAGCCTGGCGAAGAAGTACCCCGAACACTGGCGCGCCCACGCCGCCATGGCCCGCGTGTACAGCGGGCAGGGAGATTTCGCGAGCGCCCTGAAGGAAGCCAACGCCGCGATGCCGGGCGCTCCCGATTCGATCAAGCCAGTCCTGCAGGGATTCATCAAGAAGTTGCAGGACAAGCAGGACATTAACAAGGTCTAGCGTCTACACGTAGCAGTTCCAATCGGATTGAGCGTACGGGGGTGAAACGATTCATCTGCCGCCGGGAGTGAAGGCCAAAGATTTTAGTGACGCCCTTACCGGAGAAGTTAAGTTTTACTTGAAATGTCCGGTTAGCCGACTTACCAAGCGTTACTGTTAAAGTGCTACGTCGACTGCGGATCTTTACGGAGAAATCAGATTCAACCTACACCTTGCTCCGCGCACGATCATCGATATGTAAACCGAACTTCCTTACTAATCGCGCCACAAGAAATAATCCACTTACGATTGTTAAGACGCCAACAGGGTATATCGACCCAAAACGCTTCGCTCAGTAGTCGACAGACGAGCTATAATGCCGCCTCATGAGCCCCGAGGAGAGCGGAATCGCGCGAAGGTCCGCGCGCCGGGAAGATGCGGGGTCACCTTTGCATACGAGGGATTGATGACATGAGAAGACGATATCGCTCGTTCCTTTTTGCGTTGCTCGTTCCAGCATTCCTGCTCGTCAGCGCATTCGGCGTCGTTGTGGCGGCTCAGGAACAAGGATCGCAGGCGGTCAAGCAGGAGCGCTGGTCCGATCCCGCCACCTGGCCAGACCGGAAGGTGCCCGGCGCAGGGGACACGGTCACCATTGAAAAAGGCAAGGATGTGGTCCTCGACGTCAGTCCGCCGGCGCTGCGCGGCTTGACATCAAAGGCAAACTCAGCTTCGCGGACAAAGCGATCTCGAACTGACCACCGAGTGGATCATGGTGCACGGGGAACTGGAAATCGGCACCGAAGCCAAACCCCACACGCGCAAGGCGACCATCACCCTCACCGACAACGTCAAAGACGAAGATATGAGTGGACGGTGGAACGAATGACCGCAGTGACCGCGGGATCATGATCGATGGGCGGAACCCTGAACCTGCACGGTAACCGGACGAACTCCTGGACCAAGCTGTCCAGGACCGCCGAAGCAGGCAGCAACTCGATCGAAGTCCTGAATGCCGCGTGGCTGGCGGAACGGCGACGTGATTGTCCTCGCGTCGACGGATTTCGATCCCCATCAGGCAGAGCGGCGAACCATTGCCGCCATCCGTGGCAATACGATCACGCTCGACAAGAAACTGGACTACATGCACTTCGGCAAGATCACCTTCGACGTGGATGAACGCGGCGAAGTCGGCATGCTGTCGCGCAATATCCTGATCCAGGCTTCGCCTGACGCAGACAAGACGCCTCTTTGGCGGCCACATCATGGCGATGGCCGGGAGCAAGATGTTTGTCGACGGCGTCGAACTCAATCGCATGGGTCAGAACATGCATCTGGCCCGGTATCCGATCCACTGGCATCTGGTCGGCGATGCGCAGGGGCAGTACATCAAGAACTCCGCGATTCACGACACCTACAGCCGCTGCGTGACCGTGCATGGCACCAATTACCTGCGACGTTGAAAACAACGTGACCTACAACAACATTGGTCACTGCTTCTTCCTGGAAGACGGCGTCGAGCACGGCAACCAGTTCGTGCACAACCTGGGGATCCTGACCAAGTGTCATCCGGACGGCAAGCCGTGCGTCCCGACAAACCTCGCCCCGTTCGGAGCGGAGGGCGGCACGAACTTCAATACGGACTGGCCAGAACGCCAAGGATATCCTGATCCCTTCCGACAACACGGCGTCGACTTTCTGGATCACCAATCCGGACAATATTTACCGGGACAACGTGGCCGCGGGGTCCGACGCGACAGGTTTCTGGTTCGCCTTGCCGGAGCATCCGACGGGTAAGTTCGAAGGCACGGAGATCAGCAAGGCCACCTGGCCACGTCGAACCCGGGTGCGGGAGTTCAAGGGCAACGCCGCCCATTCGAACTTTGACGGTTTCATGTTCGACCGCGGCCCTCAGGCCCGATGGCCATTTCAGCCGCCGGCGGGCATATTGCCCTTGCCAATCCCGCTGACGCGAACAGCCCTCACGTGGAGTCGGTCTTCGAGGATTTCACCAGCTACAAGAACCGCAATGGCGGCATCTGGGCCCGCGGTGAGATGCACGTCTTCAAGAACCTGAAGCTGGCCGACAACGCCATCGGCTACACGCATGCGTCCGGCAACTTCGGTCGTTCCGCCTTTACGTCACGGGTGGTTGACTCGCTGTTCGTGGGCGAAACCGAGAACATCGGCAACCCCAGGACGCCGGCGGAAAAGGCTTACGGCCGCAGCTTGCCGGAGCCCGAAGTCGCGGATTTCCCGATCCGCGGCTACGAGTTCTACGATTACCGTCATGAACTGGACAATGTCACCTTCGTGAATTACCAGGACAACGCCACCCGCAAGACGGGAGCGATCTCTTACCTGCTGTTTACCAGCTTCGGGATGAGCTCCAACAACACCGTGCGAGCGCGCGAAATTCATCAACGCCAAGCCGGTGTATTTCCCGCCGATGGAGCAGCAAGTGGAGCAACGATGATTACGGCAATGGGAGCTACAAGACCGCGGTGTTCCACGACAAGGACGGCTCGGTCGGCGGTGTCCCGAATTCCTACATTCTCATCAACGACGCGAACGACGCAATCGCAGTCGACGACGCCTGTGAGATCAAGCCCACCTGGAACGCTGCGGTGTGCAAGGGCGATGTCGGGCGCATGACTGTTGGCGGCCGGCGGCGGCGGCGGTCGGTCGGCGGTCGCGGCGCGGCGGTCCAGGTGCTGGCGCCGCACCGCGGCGGCAGCTGCCGGTCCGGCGCGGCGCGGTCCTGCCGGCGCAGCTGCCGGTCCTGGCGCAGCTGCCGGTCCCGGCTGCCGGTCCGGCTCGCTGGTCGGCCAGCGCAGGCGGTCGGTCGGTCAGGCGGCCCGCTGGACCTGCTCAGCCGCCAGTCGTTCTCAGCCGCAATGGCAAGGAGTTCACCGCTAACCGGGCAACCAACGTACGAGCCGGCACCGAGATCAAGGTGACCACCGAAAGGCCGTCCGTGGCCCTCAGCGTGACGGAACTGGATAGCGGCTCGTGGGTGATCTTCGAGCTGCCGGGATTCACCACCGCAGCCTCGGGTACGGCGCAGGACAGCCTGGATGCGCTGCGCAAGGCCAGCGCCACCTCGTACTACAAGGGCAAGGATTCGCTCTGGGTCAAGGTTGTCTCCAACGGTGACGGCGCTTGCAGCAGCGGCCCTGGCGCCTGGTGGAACCAGCCTCCAGGTCAGCCGGTAAGCGGGAACCTGCAGTATGAGCAAGAGCCCCCGGCACAGGCCGGGGGCTTCCCCAACGCTGAGAACTGGCGCCTCGACACGCGCGCACGATGGTCGTTTGGCCATGGACGATAGCTAACAGCAAGAAATGCCGATTTTAGAACTTGTGATACCAAAATCTTGTCGTTGCTTCGTGCCAGTCCGAGTCGTTCAACCAAATGAAATCGGAATTATCAAACGACTCGAAAATAGCTGGATCAAATCCGCTGTCATGGTAGTCGCCGAACGAGACATTTCTCGGATGATCCTGTCGCCAGATACTCGCTTACTTGCCACTCCTGTTTGTTCGAAAGCCGACAGCAGCGGTGCGAGGCGCGTTCGGGAAACAGCGGCTTGACAACGGAGCTACGGCATTATACAGGTGGCCTCCAATCGGATTGAGTGCACGGGGGTGAAACGATTCATCTGCCGCCGGGAGTGAAGGCCAAAGATTTTAGCGACGCCCTCAAACATTTCGAGGAGCTAGTCGGCAAAGAGTGGGTGTTCACGTCCGACGAGGATGTGGCGCTCTATCGCGATGCGTATTCTCCGCTGTGGGGCGAGGCGGAGGATAGTGTTCCCTCGGCTGCGGTGGCTCCTGACACGGTGGAGCACGTTCAAGAGATCGTCCGCACTGCCAATCGGTTCTCCATTCCTCTCTATACCATCTCGACAGGGCGCAACCTCGCGTATGGCGGCTCCGCACCCGTGCTTTCCGGCAGCGTTGTCCTCGATCTCAAACGGATGAATCGCGTCCTCGAGGTGAGCGAACAGAACGCTTTTGCTCTGGTAGAGCCCGGCGTGAGTTACTTCGACCTCTACCGCCATATCCGCGAAAAGAGGCTGAAGCTCTGGATTGATTGCCCCGAGCCAGGGTGGGGCAGTCCAGTAGGCAACGCCCTCGACCGCGGCGCCGGCAGTACACCATTGCCCTATCGCGACCACTTCTCTGCGCACTGTGGGATGGAGGTCGTGCTGGCCAACGGCGAGGTAGTGCGCACCGGCATGGGGGCCCTTCCGACTGCCCAGACCTGGCAGCAGTTCAAGTATGGGGTCGGGCCGCTTATGGACGGCATTTTCTCCCAGTCGAACTTCGGCGTTGTCACCAAGATGGGATTCTGGCTGTACCCCGAGCCGGAGGCGTGCCTGATCGGCCGCGCGCGCGTTCAGCATCACGACGACATCATTCCCTTCGTCGACATCCTGGCTAACTTGATGTACGCCGGCGTGATCAATGCCCACTTCGCGATCAGAAGCCCGGTGTTCAATGGCCCTCCCGACGCGGAAAAAACCGCCTTGGACACCAAGAGCGATGGCGGTTCGGCAGAGGAATGGAACCGCTACGCGGCCTCAAAGGGTCTGCACTTCTGGCAAACGGATTTGCACTTCTACGGCCCAGCAAAAGTGGTGGCGGCGCAGTGGGAGCACGTGAAAGAGCGCCTCTCGGCGATCGGCGGCGCGACCTTCGAAGATGGACCTAGCTACCGCTTCCCGCTAACCGACGCGGAGATCGAGAATCTCGCGGACCGAGGCGCACTCGGCATTCCGAGCCTAGCTGTCTTCGGGGGCCTGCTCTCCCAGAAGGCGGACGCTCCGGTCACCGGCCACCTGGATGTTTCTCCAATCATACCGGTTTCAGGCGAGGCGATCCTCGAGGCGCGCAGGGTCTTCGCCCGCACCTTCCGCGAGATGGGCATCGTGCCGCAAAACGGCTACGCGGAGACGTTCCACTGGCGCTCGTTCATCATGTTCCACGGCTTGCCTGTGACTCGTGATCCCAAGGTGAATGCCAAGACACGAGCCGCCTACGAACGCGTGCTCGAAGTGGCCGCCGAACATGGTTGGGGATTCTACCGTACGCACATCGCCTTCATGGACAAGGTGGTGGACACTTATTCCTACAACAACCATGCCCTCCACCGCCTGCATGAAACAGTGAAGGATGCCCTCGATCCGAACGGGATACTATCGGCTGGGCGCTATGGCATCTGGCCGAAGCACCTCAGGCCGCGCAGGTCATAAGCTGGACTCGCCGAACCGTCATAGCGAAATCGAAGAGAGGTCCTTCGACTGCTTCCGGCGCCGCGCACACACCGCGCGGAGGAAAAAAAGCGCCGGACTCGCTCAGGATGACGACGCCCGCTACACTGAAGCACATCGCGAACGTTACGCCAAGCATGTGCGCCGGGCACGACATGTCGTGCCCCTACAAATAACGGCCGAGCCCGCTGCCTTCTCAGTTCCACACGCGGCGGGCGGTATCCACCACCAATTTCAGCTTGGCCCATTGCTCGTCTTCGGTCAGCAGGTTGCCCTCTGACGTCGAGGCGAAGCCGCACTGAGGGCTGAGAGCAAGATTTTCGAGCGGAAGGTATTTTGCGGCTTCGTGAATTCGCTTCACGAGCACGTCTTCACTTTCGAGCCGCGGCTTTTTTGAACTGACCAGTCCGAGGATGGCGATTTTGTCCTTGGGGATGAAACGCAGCGGCTCGAACGTCCCGGACCGCTCGTCATCGTATTCCAGCGAGAACCGGTCCACCTCCAGTGTCCCGAAAGAGCTTTTCCGCGATCGCATCGTATCCGCCCGCGGCATACCAGTGGCTCCGGTTGTTTCCGCGGCACAAGTGGATTGCCAGCGTGACGCCTGGTCGCCGCGCGCGCCTCAAAGCAGGCATTGTCCGCCGCGATCGCTTCATCGAGAGCGTGTTCGGGGTCCATCTTCATTTCGTCTTTGATCCAAGCGCGCCACTTTGGGTCCATGTAGTAGCTGTAGCGCGGAGCATCAATCTGGATGTACTTCACGCCCTCCGTTGCGAGAGCTGGCGACGTCCTTCTTCATGATTTCGACGATGTCCCACAGCAGCGCGGAGTGGTCCTTGTAAACTTTGTCCGTAATACCGCGCTTGAACGAGATCGCGGGAAACTGGGTGGCACTTGGGAGCAACATCTTGATATTGCCCGGGCTGTTTTTTTTCAAGAATGGGAGTTCGTTCGCCGTCACGGGACGCAGCGGGCGAAGTTTCGCATTGACGATTCCCGTTACGTGGCTGACGTGCGCCTCTTTCTCCTGCCCCTTCGCTCCCCAGACTTCAGTACTGCGCGTGATTTCGGCGCCGATGTCGAAGCCCTGGACAGCGTCGGTGAAATTGCTCATGAAATTCCTGCGCCGGAGCTCGCCATCGGTGAAGATCTCGAAACCAAGCTCCTTCTGCTTCGTGAGCACCCGGAGGATGTGCTTGTCCTCCATGGCCTTCAGGTCGCACCATCGGAATTCTCGCGCGCTGCGAGCAACTCCAGCGGCCGCAGAAAACTTCCTACTTGGTCAGCTCTAAGCGATTCTGGCATATAGTCATCTCTCTTGGTGTTGGGATCGTTTCACGCTTCTGCTCGCCATTATTCTCTCGCTGTTTCCTTCGATTGGGCAAGGCTTTCGAGCTGAGCGATTTCCCAGCTCCGCTCAGCGGCCGTCTTTGGGCGAGATTTGCACGTGAAAGCCATCGGGATCGATAAGATTGACCGTGGAGACTCCGTCATTCGGCTGAAAAGCAGCTTTCGCTTTGGCATCCGGGAGTTCGCTATTGATTTTATCCGCCAGGCGTTTTGCAGAATCTTGATCGATATGGTCTATGGAGATGGAGAAATGCGTGATCACGCCTTTTTTTTCGGCGACTGAATCGACGCTGATATACCCGACCGGGAAATCCAGGTGAATGCCCGTCCCTGCGTTCGTTGCCGGCCAGCCTTTTTTGACCCCGAATAATTTTTGGTAAAAGACGAAGGAACGCTCGATATCGCTGACCGTGAGCCCGACGTGGTTGACGCCCAAGCCGCGAACAATCGGAGCCGGGGCGGCATCCTGCGCCAGGACCGTCGCCGGCAAGACCAATGCGGCCAGCGCTTGGACAAGATGCCGCCGTGTCATCGTGCCGCGTTCATAGCGATCGAATAGCGAATCAATCATGGAATCCATTGGCGTTTCCTCCGTTCGCAGTAAGCCGGGATTTTCATTCTGACCTGGCTGATAGGCAGTCTTTATACACCACGCGGCCATCCCAGGACAGGGTAGGTCATGGCGAAATCGAAGAGAGATTCCTCGACTGCGTCCCCGCCCGCGCACAAACCGCGCGAAGAAAAAGGGGCGGGACTTCGCTCGGAATGACAACGAAAGACAAAGGGCCCACCTAAGCGACGTCCTGTAATCGGCCGCGCTAATTGTGCTGGGGCTTGAAGTACATGGCGGCGAGCAGGGGGAGGCGCAGATTCAGCGAATAAGGGCGGTCGTTCCATGGAATTGGTTCGGCTTGCACGCCACCTGAGTTGCCCACATCGGAACCGCCGTAATAGTTGGAATCGGTGTTGAGGATTTCACGGTAGAAACCGGGGCGCGGAACGCCTACGCGATAACTTTCGCGCATCACGGGCGTGAAGTTGCAAACGGCGACGATAGACTTTTCGGGATCGCTTCCTTTCCGCAGGTAGGAAAAACGCTGGCGGCAGCGTCATTCGGCTCAATCCATTCGAAGCCGGACCATTCGAAATCGATCTGATGCAGGGCATCCTCGCTCATGTGAAGGCCGTTCAGATCAGCGAGCAGCCGCTGGATGCCGCGATGCGGTGGCGAGGATTCGAGATTCCAATCCAGCGCGGCGCCTTCCCAGAACTCATTCCGCTGCGCTAGCTCGCTACCCATGAAGAGAAGCTTCTTGCCCGGATGCGAGTACATGAAGCCGAAGAGCAGGCGCAATTCGCGAATCTCTGCCAATCGTCACCGGGCATTTTTTCGAGCAGGGCGCTTGCCATGCACTACTTCATCGTGTGAAAGCGGCAAGACGAAATTTTCGTGGAAAGTGTAGAGGATGGAAAATGTGAGCTCGTTGTGGTGATGTTGCCGATGGATGGGATCGAGTGACATGTATTTGAGCACATCGTTTATCCAGCCCATGTTCCATTTCAGATCGAACCCCAGGCCACCCACGAGGTGGCCGTGAGACGGCGGGCCAAGATGTTGATTCCTCGGCAATCGTGAGCGCGCCCCATGGCGCGTGTGCAGGACTTCATTCAGGCGTCGCAAGAGCGCAATCGCTTCCAAATTTTCGCGTCCGCCATACTGGTTGGGAATCCACTCACCGGGCTGCCGCGAATAATCGAGATAGAGCATCGAAGCGACCGCGTCCACGCGGAGGCCATCGATGTGGTATTTGTCCATCCAGAAGAGAGCGTTGGCGATGAGGAAATTCTGCACTTCGTTGCGTCCGTAATTGAAAACCAGAGTTCCCCAGTCGGGATGAGCGCCCTTCTCGGACTTCGTGCTCATAAAGGTGAGTGCCATCGAAGAAAGCCAGACCGTGAGCGTCGCGCGGGAAATGCGCGGGCGTCCAATCGAGGATTACGCCGAGATTCGCTTGGTGACAGCGGTCAACGAAATACATGAAATCGGAAGGCGAGCCGAAGCGGCTGGTCACGGCGTAGTAGCCAACGGTTTGGTAGCCCCAGGAGCGTCGAAAGGATGTTCCATGACGGGCATGAACTCAATGTGGGTAGTTCATCTTTTTGACATAGGGATGAGTTCATCAGCCAGTTCGCGGTAGGTGAGCCAACGATAGCCTTCATCGCTCTTATGCCGCCAGGAGCCGCATGGACTTCATAAATGGAGAGGGAGAATGCCCCCAGTCGCGAGAGGCGCGCGCCTTGAGCCACTCGGAATCGTTCCAAGCGTACGCATCCAGATTAGCGACGATGGAGGCGGTATTGGGACGAAGTTCGGCAGCGACTGCGTAAGGATCCGACTTGACCGCGAGGCGATCTCCTACGCGTGAGAAAATTTCGAATTTGTACAAGGAGCCTTCCGCGAGTTCGGGAATGAAAATTTCCCAGATCCCGCTTTCGCCGCGAGTGCGCATGGGGTTTACGCGCCCGTCCCATGAATTGAAGTCGCCAACACGCTGACTCGCCGGGCGTTGGGAACCCAGACGGCGAAGTGAACTCCTCGCACTCCCGCTACTTCGCGAGGTGCGGACCCAACTTTTGATATTTCTGGTAATCGGTCCCCTCGCCGGAAAGGTAAAGATCGAAATCGGTGAGGACCGAAGGAAAGGCGTATGGATCGTAGGTCTCCACCCAGCTTCCGCCGGGTAACGCAGGCGATAGGAGAAGGCGGCATGCCTCTTCGTCGCGCAGAGCCGGGTCCGTGCTCAACGGGAGGATCGCTTCAACACTCGTCCGCGTGGATTCGCTCGGCTGGATGGACGGACCGATCCTTTCCCCAGACGATATCTACGCGATCGGCAGTGGGGCGAAAAGTTGCATTGCGAGTGCCGGACTGCTTCCTTGGCCAACTCGATGTGGGCCGAGAGGTGAAAAGGGTCGGAATCCTCCGCGTGCACCAGGCTCCGCAAGAAGAGTTCCTCTGCCTCTACTCGGGGCCGCGGCTGCGGCCGCCATATCCGTGGATTTTCGTCTATCGACCATGCGCTTGGGGCCAGTCCCCAGGCCCTTGTTTATTTTACCGAAGCATCGGCGGGATGGAAAGCTGTGGTTGGGGTAGAAAGGCCTCAAGTAGAATGCGGGACTGCCCTTAGTACCGAGGATTAGGCCGATGGTCGGGCCCGCACCCAGAATCGGAACCGTTATGTGATATCTCGGGTTCCTGTATTATCGTCATTGTGGGTCACCCATGCCGGCTCCGAGAAAGAGGTGGAGGGTCGGTCTCCGAGAACTGCGCCTACGCGGATGGGAGCAGACCGCCTAACCTATGCCGACGAAATCACTCACAGTGCGTTCCGAGAGGCCAGTCTCCGGCTTGAACCGTGGGCCGTCCAGCCAAATGGGTGATGGCGAGTGATCCCTCCAAGAAATCGGCCTTCTGAGGCCATCGCCAACCGAATTTCCAGCTCCTGTTTTTCGACCAACCCCCTAGCAAATGCAACGATGCGACTGCGAGACGTTAGAGTTCCTGGAAGCGAACGTGTCTGCGGAAAGGCAGTACGGCTACGTGGTAACAATCTGAAAACAGCAAAAAGACCAACCTGAACGAAGCGAGAGACAGGCAAAAACCACTTGCCAAATCGCCATTTTCAGGAATTCTTGCCGCGTAGCCGTACTGCCTTTCCGCAGAGCGTTCACTTCCAGGAACTCTGCGATCTCGCGGTCGCACACGTACATTGCTAGGGGGTTGGTGAGAAAAAAAGAGATGGGAATTGGTTCGCAATCGCCTAGAAGGCCGTTCTTGGAGGGATCACTCGCCATCACCCCGGGTTTGCGCTCGCGCGGCCCACGGTTCAGACCGGAGACTGGCCTCTCGGAACGCACTGTGGCGTCTTAGTCGGCATAGGTTAGGCGGTCTGCTCCCATCCGCGTAGGCGCACTTCCGGAGACCGACCCTCCACCTCTTTATAGCCGCCGGCATGGGTGACCGACAATGGACGACGGTCGAGGGACCCGAGATATCACATAACGTTTCCAATTAGATACGGGCCCGACCATCGGCCTAATCCTCGGTACTAGGGCAGTCCGCGCATTCTACTTGAGGCCTTTCTTCTTTACACCAACCACCGGTTTGCATCCCGCCGATGCTTCGGTAAAATAAACAAGGGCCTCGAACTGGCCCCAAGCGCATGGTCGATAGACGAAAATCCACGGATATGGCGGCCGCAGCCGCGGCCCCGAGTCAAGGCAGAGAAGACTTGCGGAGCCTCGTGCACGCGGAGGATTCCGACCCTTTTCGCCTTCTCGGCCCACATCGAGTTGGCCGGGCCGGCAGTCCGGCACTCGCAATCCGAACTTTTCGCCCCACTGCCGATCGCGTAGATATCGTCTGGGGAAAGAATAGGTCCGTCCATCCAGCCGAGCGAATCCACGCGGACGGAGTGTTTGAAGCGATCCTCCCGTTGAGCACAACCGGCTTGCGCGACGAAGAGGCCATCCCGCCTTCTTCCTATCGCCTGCGTTTCTACTTTACCGGCGGAAGCGACGTGGAGACCTACGATCCATACGCCTTTCCTCCGGTCCTCACCGATTTCGATCTTTACCTTTCCGGCGAGGGGACCGATTACCAGAAATATCAAAAGTTGGGTGCGCACCTGCGCGAAGTAGCGGGAGTGCGAGGAGTTCATTTCGCCGTCTGGGCTCCAAACGCCCGGCGAGTCAGCGTTGTTGGCGACTTCAATTCATGGGACGGGCGCGTAAACCCCATGCGCACGCGCGGCGAAAGCGGTATCTGGGAAATTTTTATTCCCGAACTCGCGGAAGGCTCGTTGTACAAATTCGAAATTTTCTCACGCGTAGGAGATCGCCTCGCGGTCAAGTCGGATCCTTACGCAGTCGCCGCCGAACTTCGCCCCAACACAGCCTCCATCGTCGCTAATCTGGACGCGTACGCTTGGAACGATTCCGAGTGGCTCAAAGCGCGCGCCTCTCGCGACTGGGGGCATTCTCCGCTCTCCATTTATGAAGTCCATGCCGGCTCCTGGCGGCATAAGAGCGCTGAAGGCTATCGCTGGCTCACCTACCGCGAACTGGCTGATGAACTCATCCCCTACGTCAAGAAGATGAACTACACGCACATTGAGTTCATGCCCGTCATGGAACATCCTTTCGACGCTTCCTGGGGCTACCAAACAGTTGGCTACTACGCCGTGACCAGCCGCTTCGGCTCGCCTTCCGATTTCATGTATTTCGTTGACCGCTGTCACCAGGCGAATCTCGGCGTAATCCTCGATTGGACGCCCGCGCATTTCCCGCGTGACGCCCACGGTCTGGCTTTCTTCGATGGCACTCACCTTTATGAGCACGAAGATCCGAAGAAGGGCGCTCATCCCGACTGGGGAACTCTGGTGTTCAATTACGGACGCAACGAAGTGCAGAATTTCCTCATCGCCAACGCTCTCTTCTGGATGGACAAATACCACATCGATGGCCTCCGCGTGGACGCGGTCGCTTCGATGCTCTATCTCGATTATTCGCGGCAGCCCGGTGAGTGGATTCCCAACCAGTATGGCGGACGCGAAAATTTGGAAGCGATTGCGCTCTTGCGACGCCTGAATGAAGTCCTGCACACGCGCCATCCGGGCGCGCTCACGATTGCCGAGGAATCAACATCTTGGCCCGCCGTCTCACGCCCCACCTACGTGGGTGGCCTGGGGTTCGATCTGAAATGGAACATGGGCTGGATGAACGACGTGCTTAAATACATGTCACTCGATCCCATCCATCGGCAACATCACCACAACGAGCTCACATTTTCCATGCTCTACGCTTTCCACGAAAATTTCGTCTTGCCGCTTTCACACGATGAAGTAGTGCATGGCAAGCGAGCCTTGCTCGAAAAAATGCCCGGCGACGATTGGCAGAAATTCGCGAATTTGCGCCTGCTCTTCGGCTTCATGTACTCGCATCCGGGGAAGAAGCTCCTCTTCATGGGTAGCGAGCTAGCGCAGCGGAATGAGTTCTGGGAAGGCGCCGCGCTGGATTGGAATCTCGAATCCTCGCCACCGCATCGCGGCATCCAGCGGCTGCTCGCCGATCTGAACGGCCTTCACATGAGCGAGGATGCCCTGCATCAGATCGATTTCGAATGGTCCGGCTTCGAATGGATTGAGCCGAATGACGCTGCCGCCAGCGTTCTTTCCTACCTGCGGAAAGGAAGCGATCCCGAAAAGTCTATCGTCGCGGTTTGCAACTTCACGCCCGTGATGCGCGAAAGTTATCGCGTAGGCGTTCCGCGCCCCGGTTTCTACCGCGAAATCCTCAACACCGATTCCAACTATTACGGCGGTTCCGATGTGGGCAACTCAGGTGGTGTGCAAGCCGAACCAATTCCATGGAACGACCGCCCCTATTCCCTGAATCTCCGCCTCCCCCCGCTCGCCGTCATGTACTTCAAGCCCCAGCACAATTAGCGCAGCCGATTACAGGACGTCACTTAGGTGGGCCCTTTGTCTCTCGTTGTCATTCCGAGCGAAGTCCCGCCCCTTTTTCTTCGCGCGGTTTGTGCGCGGGCGGGACGCAGTCGAGGAATCTCTCTTCGATCTCGCCATGACCTACCCTGTCTCTGCAATGGCCGCGTGGTGTATAAAGGCTGCCTATCAGCCAGGTCAGAATGAAAATCCCGGCTGACTGCGAACGGAGGAAACGCCAATGGATTCCATGATTGATTCGTTATTCGATGGCTATGAACGCGGCACGATGACACGGCGGCATCTTGTCCAAGCGCTGGCCGCATTGGTCTTGCCGGCGACAGCCCTGGCGCAGGATGCCGCCCCGGCTCCGATTGTCCGCGGCGTGGGCGTCAACCACGTCGGGCTCACGGTTAGCGACATCGAGCGTTCCTTCGTCTTTTACCAAAAATTATTCGGAGTCAAAAAAGGCTGGCCGGCGACGAACGCCGGGACGGGCATTCACCTGGATTTCCCGGTCGGGTATATCAGCGTCGATTCAGTCGCCGAAAAAAAAGGCGTGATCACGCATTTCTCCATCTCGATAGACCATATCGATCAAGATTCTGCAAAACGCCTGGCGGATAAAATCAATAGCGAATTCCCGGATGCCAAAGCGAAAGCTGCTTTTCAGCCGAATGACGGAGTCTCCACGGTCAATCTCATCGATCCCGATGGCTTTCACGTGCAAATCTCGCCCAAGGACGGCCGCTGAACGGAGCTAGGAAATCGCGCGGCTCGAAAGCCTTGCCCAATCGAAGGAAACAGCGAGAGAATAATGGCGAGCAGAATGTGTGAAATGATCCCAACACCAAGAGAGATGACTATATGCCAGAATCGCTTAGAGCTGACCAAGTAGGAAGTTTTCTGCGGCCGCTGGAGTTGCTCGCAGCGCGCGAGAATTCCGATGGTGCGACCTTGAAGGCCATGGAGGACAAGCACATCCTCCGGGTGCTCACGAAGCAGAAGGAGCTTGGTTTCGAGATCTTCACCGATGGCGAGCTCCGGCGCAGGAATTTCATGAGCAATTTCACCGACGCTGTCCAGGGCTTCGACATCGGCGCCGAAATCACGCGCAGTACTGAAGTCTGGGGTGCCAAGGGGCAGGAGAAAGAGGCGCACGTCAGCCACGTAACGGGAATCGTCAATGCGAAACTTCGCCCGCTGCGTCCCGTGACGGCGAACGAACTCCCATTCTTGAAAAAAAACAGCCCGGGCAATATTAAGATGTTGCTCCCAAGTGCCACCCAGTTTCCCGCGATCTCGTTCAAGCGGGGTGTTACGGACAAAGTTTACAAGGACCACTCCGCGCTGCTGTGGGACATCGTCGAGATCATGAAGAAGGACGTCGCAGCTCTCGCGACGGAGGGCGTGCAGTACATCCAGATTGACGCTCCGCGCTACAGCTACTACTGGACCCGAAAGTGGCGCGCTTGGATCAAAGACGAAATGAAGATGGACCCTGAACACGCTCTCGACGAAGCGATCGCGGCGGACAATGCCTGCTTTGAGGCCGCGCGAAAACCAGGCGTGGTGCTGGCGATCCACCTGTGCCGCGGAAACAATCGGAGCCACTGGTATGCCGCGGGCGGATACGCTGCGATCGCGGAAAAGCTCTTCGGGACTCTGAAAGTGGATCGGTTCTCACTGGAATACGATGACGAGCGGTCCGGGACGTTCGAGCCGCTGCGTTTCATTCCCAAGGACAAAATCGCCATCCTCGGACTCATCACTTCAAAAAAGCCGCAGCTCGAAAGTGAAGACTTGCTCGTAAAGCGAATTCACGAAGCCGCAAAATACCTTCCGCTCGAAAATCTTGCTCTCAGCCCTCAGTGCGGCTTCGCCTCGACGTCAGAGGGCAACCTGCTGACCGAAGACGAGCAATGGGCCAAGCTGAAATTGGTGGTCGATACCGCCCGCCGCGTGTGGAACTGAGAAGGCAGCGGGTTCGGCCGTTATTGTAGGGGCACGACATGTCGTGCCCGGCGCACATGCTTGGCGTAACGTTCGCGATGTGCTTCAGTGTAGCGGGCGTCGTTATCCTGAGCGAGTCCGGCGCGTTTTTCCTCCGCGTCGGTGTGTGCGCGGCGCCGGACGCAGTCGAAGGACCTCTCTTCGATTTCGCTATGACGGTTCGGCGAGTCCAGCTTATGACCTGCGCGGCCTGAGTGCTTCGGCCAGATGCCATAGCGGCCAGCCGATAGTATCCCGTTCGGATCGAGGGCATCCTTCACTGTTTCATGCAGGCGGTGGAGGGCATGGTTGTTGTAGGAATAAGGGTCCACCACCTTGTCCATGAAGGCGATGTGCGTACGGTAGAATCCCCAACCATGTTCGGCGGCCACTTCGAGCACGCGTTCGTAGGCGGCTCGCGCTCGGCATTCACCTTGGGATCACGAGTCACAGGCAAGCCGTGGAACATGATGAACGAGCGCCAGTGGAACGTCTCCGCGTAGCCGTTTTGCGGCACGATGCCCATCTCGCGGAAGGTGCGGGCGAAGACCCTGCGCGCCTCGAGGATCGCCTCGCCGAAACCGGTATGATTGGAGAAACATCCAGGTGGCCGGTGACCGGAGCGTCGCCTTCTGGGGAGCAGGCCCCCGAAGACAGCGAGGCTCGGAATGCCGAGTGCGCCTCGGTCCGCGAGATTCTCGATCTCCGCGTCGGTTAGCGGGAAGCGGTAGCTAGGTCCATCTTCGAGGTCGCGCCGCTGATCGCCGAGAGGCGCTCTTTCACGTGCTCCCACTGCGCCGCCACCACTTTTGCTGGGCCGTAGAAGTGCAAATCCGTTCGCCAGAAGTGCAGACCCTTTGAGGCCGCGTAGCGGTTCCATTCCTCGGCCGAACCGCCATCGCGGCTTGGTGTCCAAGGCGGTTTTTTCGGGGTCGGGAGGGCCGTTGAACACCGGGCTTCTGATCGCGAAGTGCGCGTTGATCACGCCGGAGTACATCAAGTTAGCCAGGATGTCGACGAAGGGAATGATGTCGTCGTGACGCTGAACGCGAGCGCGGCCGACAGGCACGCCTCCGGCTCGGGGAACAGGCAGAATCCCATCTTGGCGACAACGCCGAAGTTCGACTGGGAGAAGATGCCGTCCATGAACGGCCCGACGCCATACTTGAACTGCTGCCACGTCTGGGCAGTCGGAAAGGCTCCCATGCCGGTGCGCACTACCTCGCCGTTGGCCAGCACGACCTCCATCCCACGGTGCGCAGAGAAGTGGTCGCGATAGGGCAATGGTGTACTGCCGGCGCCGCGGTCGAGGGCGTTGCCGACTGGACTGCCCCACCCTGGCTCGGGGCAATCAATCCAGAGCTTCAGCCTCTTTTCGCGGATATGGCGGTAGAGGTCGAAGTAACTCACGCCGGGCTCTACCAGAGCGAAGGCGTTCTGCTCGCTCACCTCGAGGACGCGATTCATCCGCTTGAGATCGAGGACAACGCTGCCGGAAAGCACGGGCGCGGAGCCGCCATAGCGAGGTTGCGCCCTGTCGAGATGGTATAGAGAGGAATGGAGTACCGATTGGCAGTGCGGACGATCTCTTGCACGTGCGCCACCGTGTCAGGAGCCACCGCAGCCGAGGGAACACGATCCTCCGCCTCGCCCCACAGCGGAGAATACGCATCGCGATAGAGCGCCACATCCTCGTCGGACGTGAACACCCACTCTTTGCCGACTAGCTCCTCGAAATGTTTGAGGGCGTCGCTAAAATCTTTGGCCTTCACTCCCGGCGGCAGATGAA
>CAVRSO010000019.1:0-9850 GCA_963723845.1 uncultured Acidobacteriota bacterium | reverse complement strand
GCGGTCAAGCCCGGAAAACGGCTCGTCCAAAATGATCAACGGCGGCTGGTGGATAACCGCATTGATGAATTGCACTTTCTGCTGCATGCCTTTGGAGAGGTCTGCCACCTTTTTGTCGGACCAGTCGCCGAGTGCGAAACGCTCGAGCCATTCGCCGGCGCGGCGCTTGGCTTCGGCCTCGGAAAGGCCGCGCAAAGCCCCGAGAAACACTATCAAATCCCGCACCTGCATGCGCTGATAGAGCCCGCGCTCTTCCGGGAGATAACCGATGGACTCCCGCGTTTTGTCGGTTACAGGCCGGCCTAGAACGCGAATCGAGCCTTCGTCAGGCACAAGGATGTTCATCACCATTCGGATGGTGGTGGTCTTGCCGGCGCCGTTCGGGCCCAGGAGACCCAAAACGGCTCCCTCGCGTACTCGCAGGTTCACGCCGCTGACGGCGGTGACGGAGTCGTATGACTTGGTGACGTTTTCTAGACTGATGGCGTCCACTGATCCACCCTTCGTTTCCCTGACATGAAACTTTAACTGAATGCTACGTGCCACGTGAAGATAATGTTACTCGCCGATGCTATGAAACCGCGGAACGAGAGCCAAACCTAATCGGGGAGGGGTTGACCGGTGGTCTCAAAGCCGAACGGGATCAGGAACAGGCCGAGGATAAAGGGAATTGCCGTTAGCGCCACGGGGATGCCAATGGTGTGGAAGTGCGATACCCCTGCGCCCACCAGAAATGTAAAGCCGGCGCCGATGAAGCGGCCGACCGAGGTGGCGAACGCAAAAGCGCTGCCGCGGCATTCCGTCGGGTACTGTTCGGGGAGCCAGAGCGTGTACACGGCGAAATTCGCGCCGCCGACGCCCAGAAAGAACAATCCGAAAAAAAACCAGTTCATTGCGTTCTGCGGCAGATAAAAGGCGAAGCCGAAGCTGCCTCCGACCGATACCGCCATCAGGACAAAATAAACGGCGAGAGTGGCGCGACGCCCGATTCTTTCCGCGATCCAAGGCAAAGGAAGGCACCCAAGAATTGTGCCGAGGGATAGGATCATGGTCGCGTAAGTTGCGAGATGGGCGGCGAGAACGCCCGACATGTGTTGGCGCGCGGCGATTTCTGTCACCGACGCTGGAACATAGACCGTGCCGGCCCAAAGACCGATGATCGAAATCAGCACGTACGCGGAGTTCAGCAGCGTACGGCGCCGAAATTCAGGCTTGAACAACTCAGCGAAGGGCCTCGATACTTTGCGCACCTGCGATTTCCAACGGTCCGATTCCTTGACGCTGTAAAGAATGAAACCGACGAGCAGCGCAGGCGCGCCTCCGAGGGCGAACATCGGGCGCCAGCCGTGGGTTTCGCCAATGAAGTGGTTCGCGATCGCCGCAAGAAAAAAACCGAAGTAGTAGCCGGTGTGCATCAGCGCCGCGCCCATCTTGCGGCGTGATTCGGGCCATTCCTCGGCGACGAACGTCCCACCCATCGCCCATTCTCCGCCGATGCCGACGCCGGCGAGCAGGCGGCAAATCGCAACCTGCCAGACATTTTGCCCGAATGCGGCGAGAAAAGTGAAAAGCGAGTAGCAGAGAATGGTAAACATCAGGGTGCGCACACGGCCGAATTTATCGGCAACAGGTCCCCAAAGAAGCGCCATTCCCCAGCCGACGAGGAATAGCGCGAAAAGAAGGCCGCCATAGAAGCCGACGTTGCCTCCAGTGGCGGGAATTCCGGATTTAGGAAGAAGTTCGCGAAGCGCGGGCACGAGGACGAGTGCGTAGATGAACGAGTCCATGCCGTCCAGCGCCCAGCCTCCCCAGGAAGCCCAGAACCCGCGCACCTGGTTCGGTGTAAGGCGTACAGTTGCGGCGATTGGCGTGGTATCGGAAGGCAAGGCCACGCATTTTACGAACAGCGCGTGGTGGTTGCAAGGCGTTTTCCGTGCGCGCTTCGGCGTTTTGTTGGGTCACGGTTTGAGAATGCTCTTATCGGCTGTTAGAATCGTGGCCGGCGAAAATATTTCATGCTTGATATCAAAGCGATCCAGGCCGAGATGAGAGCCAGCAAGATTGATGGTTGGCTCTTCTGCGACCATCACCATCGCGATCCCATCGCGGCGCGAATCCTTGGCCTCGATGGACACGGAATGTCGACGCGGCGCTGGTTTTATTTCATCCCTTCGCGTGGAGAGCCACGCAAATTGGTACATCGGATCGAGCGTGGCGCACTCGATTCGCTGGCCGGAAGCGCGCAGGTATATTCGGGTTGGGAAGAGCTGCACAAAGGTCTGGGCAAATTGCTCGGTGCAAGCCGCACGATTGCCATGCAGTATTCGCCTGAAAACAACATCCCGTATATCGGCTTGGTGGATGCGGGCACGATCGAACTGGTGCGCAAGCTGAAGAAAAAAGTAGTGACTTCGGCGGACCTGGTGCAGAAGTTCGAAGCGGCGTGGACTGCGGAGCAACTGGCATCGCATCTGGAGGCCGGCGCAATTCTGGACCGCATCGTGCAGGCTGCCTTTGAACGCGCGGCGTCCTTTGTGCGCGATGGGCGCCCGATCACAGAATACGAGCTGCAACAGTGGATGCTCGAACGCTTTCACGCGAACGGACTCGCCACCGCCGAACCTCCCATCGCCGCCGTGCAACCAAATAACGGGAATCCTCACTACGAGCCGACAGCCGGCGCTTCGCGGCCGATTCGCGCGGGCGACCTGTTGCTGCTCGACATCTGGGCCAAATGCGACCGGCCGGGCAGCGTCTACTACGACATCACTTGGACAGGATATTTGGGCGAGCGCGTGCCGGATGCGTACGCGAGAATTTTTCGTATCGTGCGGGACGCGAGAAACCGCGCTATCGAGTTCGTAAGCGAAGCAGTGGCGCACGGGCGCGCGATTCACGGATGGGAAGTGGATCGAGTAGCGCGAGACAGCATTCGTAAAGCCGGCTACGGCAAATATTTTGTGCATCGCACGGGTCATAGCATCGGGCAAGACGTTCACGGCAATGGCGCGAATATGGACGGGCTCGAGACGCGGGACGATCGGGAAATCGTCCCGCGAACGTGCTTTTCCATCGAGCCCGGCATCTATCTTCCGGAATTTGGGATCCGCAGCGAAGTGGACGTGTTCGTAGGCGAAAGCGAAGCGCGCGTGACCGGCGCGATTCAGAATGAAATCCTCGCACTGCTCGCCTGAGCGATGATCGGGGCGACTCGTGGCGTACAAAAAGGGCGGAGACGAAACTCCGCCCTTTCGATTTTCAGGTAGGTGTTAGGTTAAATCCTCGGGGCGCACGGGGATTTTGCGAATGCGCTTGCCTGTGGCCGCGAAGATGGCATTGCAGACAGCGGGCGCAACGGGCGGCACGGCCGGCTCTCCCATGCCTCTGGGAACCTCCGTGCTCGCAACGATGTAGACCTCGACCTTGGGCATTTCGTTCATGCGCAGCATATCGTAGCTATCGAAGTTCGCTTGCACCACGCGGCCTTTGTCGATGGTGATTTCGTCCTTGAGCGTCTGCGTGAGCCCGAAGACGATGCCGCCAATCGCCTGCTGCTCGATGATGTGTGGGTTGACGGCCTGCCCGCAATCCAGCGCGCAAACAACGCGGTGGACCTTTACCGTGCCGTCTTTGCCTACCGAAACCTCGGCGACTTCAGCCACGTAGGTATCAAAGGCTTCGACTATCGCGATACCTCGAAACACGCCCTTCGGCAGCGGCTTGCCCCATCCCGCCTTCTCGGCGGCCAGGTTCAAGACACCGAGATGACGCGGTTGCTTTGAAAGTAGGGCCTTGCGATATTCGTAGGGATCTTTCTTGGCCGCCGCTGCGAGTTCATCGATGAAGCTCTCCTCGAAGAACCCGTTCTGTGAGGCTCCCACCGAGCGCCAGAATCCCGTGGGGATTCCGGGGGTAGTCATTTTGTAGTCGACCAGAATATTGGGTACGTCGTAGGGCATATCGTCAAGTCCCTCGACGCTGCTTTGGTCCATGCCGTTCTTGACGGAACCAGGGAAAAACCAATTGTTGATGGAATCGCATGCGACGCGAGCCGTGAAGGCCACAGGATTGCCGTCGGCGCCAAGCCCCGCCGCAAGCTTCACGTAGGAAGCGGGCCGATAATAATCGTGCTGCATGTCGTCTTCACGCGACCACGTCACCTGGACCGGCGCCTTCATCGCTTTGGAAGTCTCGCAAGCGTCGGTAACGAAGTCCGACCATCCGCGACGGCCGAATCCGCCGCCGAGATATGTGGTGTGAACGAAGGATTGTTCCGGCTTCACTCCGGCGATGTGAGCCGCAATCCCCTGCGCCGGCGTTTGAAATTGAGTCGGCGCCCAGATATCAACACGATCTTCCCGGACGTCCGCCGTGCAGTTCATCGGCTCCATCGTACAGTGGGCCGCAAAAGGCGCTTGGTAGATGGCTTCCACTTTTTGGGCGGCGCCGGGCAGCGCCGAATCAGCATCGCCCACTTTCTTGGCCACTACGCCAGGAGCTTCTGTCGCTGCGGCGTACATTTTCCAGATGCTATCGGTGGACATAGCCGCAGTCGGGCCCTCATCCCATTTGACCTCCACCGCATTGCGGGCTTGGAAGGCGTTCCAGGTGTTATCGGCGACGACTGCGATGCCAGTCGAAATCTGGATCACGTCTTTTACGCCCGGCATGGTTTTGGCTTTCGTCGCGTCGAAACTAGCGACTTTGCCGCCAAAAACCGGGCAGCGCAGGACGGCAGCGTGGAGCATCCCCGGACAGCGCGCGTCGATTCCAAATCCTGCCTTGCCGTTGACCTTGTCCGCCGTGTCGAGGCGTTTCGTCGGCTTTCCAATCACCTTGAATTGGCTTGGATCCTTCAGTTTTACATCCGTCGGCGGCGCAATCTTCGCGGCCGCTTCGGCAACGCTTCCGTAGCTGAGGCGGCGCTTCGAGCTGGTGTGAACGACTTCGCCCATTTCCGCGTGGCATTCCGACGCGTCCACGCCCCACTTCTGCGCAGCAGCCGCGATCAGCATCTCGCGAGCAGCGGCGCCGGCTTGCCGCATGGGCACCCAGCCGGAATGAATGGTTTGACTGCCACCGGTTCCTTGCATGTGGAATGCGGGATCGAAATAGACGGTAGCCGCCGGCGCAAATTCGAAACGGATCCTCTTCCAGTCGCACTCGAGTTCTTCAGCGGCCAGCATTGAAAGCGAGGTGATCACGCCCTGGCCCATCTCGGACTTGCCAATGAGAATGGTGACCACGTTTTCCGGGCTAACGTGGACGAATGCGTTGAGAACTGCCGGCGTCGCTTCGGCCGCGAGCACTTCGCGTCTGCCGGGGAGATAGAAACCAACGATCAGGCCGGTGGCGCCGGCGAGGCTGGTCTTCAGGAAATTACGGCGATCCAGTGCAGTGGTGATGGCGCTCATTCCGCACCTCCGGTCATCACCGCTTCCGTAGGTTCGGGTTCAAGCAGGGCGCCGCCCGATTGGGCTGGAGCGCCCGCGAGCCGCGCCGCGCGATGAATCGCTTCTCGAATTTGTTGGTAGGTGCCGCAGCGGCAGATGTTGCCGCTCATGGAGTCGTCAATCTGCGCATTGGTGGGATTCGGAGTTTTCGCAAGGAGCGAAGCGGCCTGCATGATCTGTCCGGACTGGCAGTAGCCGCACTGCGGAACATCGAATTCCATCCACGCGCGCTGGACAGGGTGGCTGCGATCAGGAGAAAGTCCTTCGATGGTCGTCACTTGCTTTCCGGCGACGCTGGAAATTGGAGTGATGCAGGAACGCGTCGCCTCGCCATTGATATGGACAGTACAGGCGCCGCACAGCGCCCTCCCGCAGCCAAACTTAGTGCCCGTCATATTAAGTGTGTCGCGCAAAACCCAAAGTAGCGGCATGGCCGGAACCACGTCGACCGTTTTCGGCTTGCCGTTCAGAGTAAAATGAGTTGCCACGAGAAACCTCCCTCAGAGTTGCAAATCTGTGATTCCGATTGATCGGTGCATTCTAACTCTTTCCGGCTCAGGAAACCACGCGAAGTACTTTCCGCTGATGAGAGCAGCGGGCACCGATTACGAGGTTCAAGCGAGAAAAGGTCCTCGCGGTTTTGTGACGAGTAGAGTGTACACGCGATCGTTTAGTTTCAATGACTTACGCGTGATTCTACTCGTCCCGTGTGACGAGCTGACTTTGGAGAAAGCGGGGGTCGAACTTTGCGCGAACCGGGCGCGGAGGCCGGAAACTCTGCGAGGACGCGGCGTAAGCTCGGCAGCGTCTTGCAAGGGCATCATGCCGACTGCGGTTGCTCTGCTTTCTCGCATCCTTCGGCTCTCCTCTCTCAGATTTTTCTGACCGCACATGCTTCCAATTCTAGCCTGACACCCGGCGGGACACGATGCAAGTACCCTCTTGGTGTAAAGAAATTGGGCGAGCGGTTTGGCAAGTTTTCTGTGGCGCTCCGAGCATGCGTTGCGGCTGCCGGAATCATTTTCGGCTGCTGCGTGCTTCGGCTTCTGTCAGCCAGCCTCTTCTTAATTTCTCCGGCGGGACGCTGGACATGTAGGGCTTGACATCGAGGATGGGCGTGCCATCGAGCATGTCGACGCCTCGAACGTGCAGCATTCGGCCGTCTTGGCGAAGCAGCTCGACGACGGTGAGGCCGATCGGGTTGGGACGTAGCGGGGAGCGTGTAGCGAAGACTCCGTGCGGCCGGTTATCGAAAGGCGGCGTGCCGACCAACTCGACTCCTTGGGAGCGGTCGAACACCCAGATGACGAAGAGGTGCGAGAAGCCTTCAATGTCAGCCAGGCCGCGCTCAAATTCCGGCTGGATTTCCAGCACGCCCTCGGCTTCATGCTTCGTGCCCAGGCCTTTCGGAATCTGCTTGGTGCCCGTGTAAGGGCTTCTTACAAATCCAATCGGCTGTGGCGTGAACATTTAGCGGCCTTTTGCCCCGAAATTTCGCAGCAAGCGCACGAACGCTCTCTATTTTGGGCTACTGGGCTCCAGCGCCGCAATCACATCCACTGTGGTGACGATACGCGCGAACTCGTCGTTGAGATTTGACAGCGTCATGGCATGAATCTCTTCAGCCGGATGTTTGTCGCCGTCGGGTCCAACTCGATCGTATGTCCAGGTGGCGTCGCGCACGAGCAGCGTGTCAAAACCAAGGTTTCCAGCCATGCGGGCGGTGGTCTCGACACAATGATTCGTCGTTGCTCCGACGAGCACTACGGTTCGGACAGCGGCCGAATGGAGCCGTCGTTCAAGATCCGTGCCTATGAAGGAGCTGTTGACCCGCTTGGTGATGACCGGCTCGCCTTCCCGCTCGAGAGCCTCGTCCTTGACTGAATAGCCCGGGCTATCAGGCAAGAAGGAGGAGCTGGGATGAGTACCTTGGTGCCGGACATGGAATATCGGGGCACCAGCCGCTCTGAATGCTGCAAGCAGTTCCGCGATACGCCGAATGGCGTCTGGGTTGTTACGCCGTTGGCCTGCCGCCTCCCATTCGTCGAAGGCACGCTGCACATCAATCACGATCAGCGCTGGGCCGGGATGCCGAAATTCATTCATACAGGAATCATAGTATGTATGTGAAATTGTAAAAATGGGAATGATTCTGCCCCAGAGCGGGTGCAAAATTAAGCAGCCAGGCGACTAGCGGCGACTTAAGTCACCTACTTTTAGCAGCGTAGTTTCGACTTCCCAATCGGCCCAGCGGCCCGTGATTGGACCCTCCCGTGCTGGAATAGAGAAGGGATCACCTCGAGCGCTATGAATGCGTTGTCTGAGGGGTAAACCCAACGGCAAGCAATGTAGATGTCGGGCAGAGCCGCGGATAGGGACTGAGCATGAAAGACCGAATGCTCAACACTTCGGAGCCTAGAAAGAAGCCCCCTGGGTTGCCCCATGGTCGCCACAAGGTTTGTCGCTGGTATCCCTCGCTAGGCGTACCCCTTCTAATCTTCTTCTCTGTTCTCAGCACGTTTGCACACTGTGGGAGAACTACTGCTTGTCCGGTCCATAACCGCGATTTCTCCATAAAATCCAGGTTGCAATTCATCATCGCGGACTTTGACGGCGACGGCAGGCCTGACTCCGCCAGCGTTCAAACGGTGCGAACGAGCCCCTCCGGTTCGCAATATCTGATCAATTTCCAATTGTCGAGTGGGCTGCACTACTCCGTCCCTGTTACAGCAGATTTGGGTGGACTCCGACTTCGGTCAATGGATGTAAACCACAACGAATATCCTGACGTGGTGGTCACCAGTTTCTGGACGGACCAGCCCGTGACGGTCTTTCTAAACGACAAACACGGAGTCTTTG
The DNA here is from genome assembly GCA_963723845.1 of uncultured Acidobacteriota bacterium. Classification (GTDB taxonomy): domain Bacteria; phylum Acidobacteriota; class Terriglobia; order Acidiferrales; family UBA7541; genus Palsa-295. The sequence goes on along the minus strand of CAVRSO010000019.1, from coordinate 1,538 downwards.
CTCGGTTTGAACCTTCTAGCTTTCCAGGGGCGTTTGTATCTGCGGAAAACTCTCTAAACTCGAAATCCGAAGATCCTAACGATTTGACTGCAGCGCTACTCTCCCATGGGTTCCCGGAATGGAAGGAGAAACGCGCTGGCACGCCTTCGGTGCCGGGCGTCGTCGGATTTGTAGTAACAGATAGTTTCCACGTGGTCCCCTGGTCGGTCGGCGATTCCTTCTTCGGCCGAGCGCCTCCCTCCGAAACACTCCATCTCTAAGGGCCTGAGAATTTAAGCAAGGTGTGTGCGGCCCGCTCATCCGGTTCCGCACTGATTGAGGTTCTTATGAACCCTTTACCTCGGAGCACCTCTAGGTTTTTCGCGCATGTGGTCAGGCACCGTCGTGCTCAACGATGTTGCCTTCGGCTCCGGAACGAGAGAGACCAGGAGTCAAAAGCGAAAAATGAGTCTACAGCAAGGGCTGACGAGGGCAGCGATAGAGATCCCTCTGGCTGTTTGTTCGGCGTGCCACGGCGGTGAATTGGTACGCTTCCTCGATATGCCGGAAACACCGACGAATCGGGTGACTCTGAGGGCCACCCGAGAGGCTGCACTGAACTGCAGGACCGGCAGAATTGAGCTCGGATTCTGCGTAGCCTGTGGGGCGATCAGTAACATGGCGTTCGATCCCGCGCAGGTGGATTACGATCCAATCTACGATAACTCGCTGTGCTTCTCCCCGACCTTTCAGAAGTATTCTGAAGGAGTCGCGCGCGACCTTGTTGAGCGGTACGATCTGCACGGCAAGGAAATCATTGAAATAGGTTGCGGAAAGGCCGAATTCCTGGCGCAAGTATGTGCCCTGGGGAATAACCGCGGCACAGGTTTCGATCCCAGCTTTGTGGCGGGCAACACCAATCTAGAGGCCGGGCTGGGGATTTCCGTTATCCCGAACTTCTACTCCGAACAGTACGCGCATTGTGCCGCCGACTTCATAATCTGCCGCCAGGTGCTCGAGCATATTCCCGATCCGCGACCGCTTCTGAAGAGTGTGCGACGTGCGTTCGCACGCAATTCACATGGGGCGCTATTCTTCGAGGTGCCCAGTGCTTCGTTCGTCTTCCAAAAACAAGGTTTCTGGGACATCCTGTATGAACACTGCTTCTATTACAGCTCGAGCGCGATGGCCAGGCTGTTTTCCTCTTGTGGATTTGAGGTGCTGCGAGTCTCCGAAACGTTCGGCGGTCAATATGTTTGCCTGGAAGCGCGACCGTGCCGCAGTTCTATTGGCTCGATGAACGATGCAGGAGATGACCTATGCTCAATGCGGCGCGACATTCAGAAGTTCGCGAACGCGTTTCGTCATGATTGCTCTGATTGGAAAAAGAGGCTGAAGCATTTCGCCTCGGAAGGCAAACGGATCGTATTGTGGGGAGCTGGGACCAAGGGAACACTGTTCCTGAACACCTTTCGCGATATCGGTTCGCTCGAATACATTGTGGATGTCAATCCTCGTAAATGGGGGCTGTACATTCCAGGCTCCGGCCAGAAGGCGGT
>CAVRSO010000018.1:0-45434 GCA_963723845.1 uncultured Acidobacteriota bacterium | reverse complement strand
TGCGCAGCACGGCAGCGCGCTGAGTGGGCGAGATGTTGTCTTTCCGCCACGGTCTGACGCAATTGAGTTGACAGGGTTTGGGCCTCCGGTAGGATGAAATTACCCCTTCCTGAATCGTATCCCATTGGAACATGTGCGGGTTTTGTGTCCCTCTTGAACGCGCGTGCTCGGTTGGCGTTTGCTCGCGGCTTTTCCGGGGAAAGCCTTGCTTCACGGGCCAGAGAGGGACAATTTGTTCACCAATTCTTATCTTCCAGCACCAATCGTTTGGACAGACGCGAGAAAAGGCGCCACGAGCATCCGGGCGTCAACGCAACAGCAAGGGCAGTTCGCTATAGGACGGACGGTTCTGGCGATGACTTGTTGGCTACTCCTGCTCGGGCTTCCCGTTACGGGACTCTTGGCCGACGACACCCAAGTGAGCCAGGACGTTCCTGGCACTCTGAAGAAACTGAGCCTGGAACAGCTCGGGGATATCGAAGTAACTAGCGTATCCAAGGGGCCAGTAAAAGTCAGCCAGACTCCCACGGCAATCTACGTGATTACGCAGGAAGATATTCGGCGGTCGGGCGCCACGAGCATCCCGGAAGCGCTGCGGCTGGCGCCGGGGGTGGAGGTGGCTCAGGTTGATTCGGATCACTGGTCGATCGCCATTCGCGGGTTTGCTGGGCAATTTGCCAGATCACTGCTGGTTTTAATCGACGGGCGCAGCGTGTACACGCCGCTGTTTTCAGGCGTCTATTGGGACGTGCAAAACCTGGTGCTCGAGGATGTGGATCGAATCGAGGTGATTCGCGGACCGGGCGGGCACCATCTGGGGCTCCAACGCGGTCAACGGCGTGATCAACATCATCACCAAGAGCGCAAACGACACCAAAGGGACGCTGGCCAGGCTCGGTGGCGGCAGCGTGGACCAAGGCACGGGCGCCGCGCGCTATGGCGGCTCGGTAGGCAAAGATTTCAACTATCGGATTTACGGCATGGGATTTATTGACGGCCCTGAATTGCACGCCGACCACGACGGATTCGACGACTGGCGGATGGGGCAGATGGGCTTCCGCACCGATTGGAAGCGGGGCGAGCGCGATACGTTTACTGTGCAGGGCGACATCTATCGCGGTGAGAGCGGAGAGCGGGTTGTGATCGCCACGTTCACCCCGCCATCGCAAACCACGCCGGACGACTATGCGTTTGTTTCCGGCGGCAATATCGTGGCGCGCTGGCAGCACAACACCGGCGAAGGCTCTGACATCCAGTTCCAAACATATTTCGACCGGACCAACCGTCAAGGTCTGGAATTCGGCGAAACGCGGGACACCTTCGATTTCGACTTCATCCAGCACAAGACGATCCGCCGCGACCAAAAGCTAACATGGGGACTTGGAGCGCGGGTAAGTCCGAGCAATTTCATCCAAACATCCGCCGCCGTCAATTTTCTACCGCACAAAGAAACGGACAGCATTTACAGCGGGTTCGCGCAATATGAGACGCCGATCATACCCGACAAGCTGACGCTTACGGCTGGAACCAAGCTGGAGCACAACAATTTCAGCGGCTTCGACTACCAGCCTAGCGTTCGCCTGCTGTGGACACCGACCGACAAACAGTCTTTTTGGGCGGCGGTGACGCGGGCGGTGCGAACGCCTTCGGAGGTGGACAAGCACGTGCAGTTTGAGATCTTCGTGGAAAATTTGCCTCCTCCAGTTTATTTCGATATCCAGGGCTCGCCGACTCTTAAAGCGGAGCGCTTGCTGGGCTACGAAGCGGGATACCGGGTGACAATCACGCCGCACGTTTACCTAGACGTCGCTTCTTTTTACAACATCTATCACGACTTGCAGAGTTACGGGGCGCTTGGACTGGTTGTAACGGCGACGCCCCCTCCATTGCACGCGAACATCATAATTCCCTACGCCAACGGCGTCGAGGGCCACACCATCGGAGCAGAAATCGCACCGAATTGGCAGATCACGCACTGGTGGCAGGTGCGGGGCTCCTATTCCTACTTGCACATGGCATTGAAAGATGCGCCCGGGTTCACGGAGGACACTGGAATGTTGCTCGAGGCCTATCTAGGGTCGAGCCCGCGGAACTCCGTGGTCTTCCAATCTCTCTTGAGCTTGCCGAAACGATTTGACCTCGACGCATCCTATCGCTACGTGAGCGCGGTGCCCGCGGAAGGCGTGAGCGCTTACCAGACCGGAGATGTGGGGTTGGGATGGCGGTTGGCGGAGGGTTTGGAGTTTTCGGTTGTTGGCCAGAATCTTCTCCAACCAGCCCACGTGGAATTTGGAGGGAATCCGGGTCCTCTGGTCGGTATTAAGAGAAGCGCCTACGGGAAGATCACTTGGAGGAGATAAGAAAGACCGATGTCGATGAAATATGTTGGACAAATTCATACGGGGAGATTGGCGCTGAAAGATAGTGCGCGGCACCTTTGCCGCCTGGCGATTGCAGGCGCCCTCTGCGCCTTGCTTGCGGCTCCAAATCTGCACGGCCAACAGCCGGCGGCAAGCGAATATGAGGTGAAGGCGACGTATCTGTACAATTTTGCGAGATTCACCGAATGGCCCGCGAAGGACGCGGGCGCGAAGGACAACTCGTTCGCCGTTTGCGTGCTGGGGCGGGATCCCTTTGGCTCGATCCTCGACACAATCTTGGCAGGCGAGGCCATCGGCGGAAAACAGATGGTGCACAGACGAATTTCATCCGCTCAGGACGCCGGGAATTGCCGCATCGTCTTCATCAGTGCCTCGGAGAAAAGCCGGCTGAAGGAAACGCTCGCAGTTCTAGAAGGAACGAGCGCGCTAACGGTGAGCGACATTCCGGACTTTTCCGTGCACGGCGGAATGATCGAGTTTGTGGTGGAGCGGGACAAGGTGCGTTTCGAGGTCAACCTGCAGACCACAGGCGAGGCGGGCTTGATGTTAAGTTCCGAACTTCTGAAGGTTGCGGTCAGCATTAGAAATTCTCAGCCGGGAGAATGACACACGTGTCGACAGCACGCAGCCATTCGCTTGCGAAGAAGCTCACTCGGATGAACTTGCTGGTGAGCGGCACGGCGTTGTTGACAGCCTGCGCGGCTTTTGTGGGGTACGACCTGGCCACGTTTCGAGAAACCCTGGTCCGGAACCTTTCGGTGGAGGCGGAGGTCATAGGCGCGAACAGCGTCGCGGCGCTGGAGTTCGACGATCCGGGCACAGCGGGGAAAACATTGTCGGCATTGAGCGCCTCGCCGAACATCGTGTCAGCCGGAATTTACGAGCCGAACGGCCGGCTGTTCGCAGCGTATTCACGCGATGGCGTGGAAGCGCCGCCGCCCGCAGCGCTCGGAAGTGAAAGGGAAAGCCACTCGTTCGGAGCAAACGAGGTGCTGCTGACGCGAGCGATCGTGTTCGGAGGCAAGCAGGCGGGGACGGTGCGCATCCGGTCTGACTTGCAATCACTGTACATGCGGCTGAGACGGTTTGGATTCATCGCCGCGGTGGTATTGGCGGCGTCTCTGATCGCAGCCTTTCTCGTATCGTCGGTTTTCGGGAAGTCCACGGCAGAACCCATCGTGCGTTTGGCGGAGATTGCGCGAGTGGTATCGCGCGACAAGAACTACTCGCTGCGCGCGTCTTCTGCAAGTACTGACGATGAACTCAAGACGCTGATTGATGCTTTCAACGAAATGCTGGTGCAGATACAGGAGCGCGATGCGGCACTGAAAAAAGCGCGCGATGGATTGGAACAGCAGGTGGAGCAGCGCACGGCGCAGTTGACGGCGGCCAATCAAGAGCTTGCGGCATTTTCCTACTCGGTGTCGCACGACCTCCGCGCGCCGTTGCGGCACATCTCCGGGTTTTCCTCAATCCTAATGGAGGACTATGGCGCGCAGCTGGTTCCGGCAGCGCAGAGCTACCTGACTCGAATCCAGGAGGCCACCGAAAACATGGGCGAACTGATCGACGACTTGTTGAACCTGGCGCGAATCGGCCGGCAGGACATGCGGCGCAATGCGACGGACCTCAACGCCGTGGTGGAAGGGGCTATCGAGGACCTCAGAATGGACGAGACGGGGCGGGCAATCGATTGGCGCGTGACGAGTCTGCCGACGCTGGATTGCGATGCGGGCTTGATGAAAATCGTGTTCGCAAACTTGCTTTCAAACGCTGTGAAGTACACTCGGGGCAGAGAACCAGCTGTGATCGAAGTGGGGACGGGATCGCGGGACGGCATCAGCACGATCTTCGTGCGCGACAACGGCGTGGGCTTTGATCCAAAGTACTCTGACAAACTATTCGGCGTGTTCCAACGCCTGCACCGAAAAGAGGAATTCGAGGGGACCGGCATCGGGCTGGCAACTGTGCAGCGTATTGTGAAAAGGCACGGGGGAACGATCTGGGCCGAAGCAGAGTTTGGAAAAGGCGCTGCGTTCTATTTCACGATGCAGCCGACGGAAAACGGGGCCAAGAATTCAGCGGCAGAAGTTGCGCAGAAGATGCCGGGCTGAAGCCGTGGCGCTACACGGTTGCTTGGAGCCGGGCGAGGGCTTCGCCGGTGGTGATGAGGCGGGCGCCCTGGGATTGCAATTCGTTCAGGGATTGGCGGCCGGCTTCGAGAGAGAGGGCCTCGATCGCGTCCTTCACGATTGAGACTTTGCGGCGGCGGTCGAGCAAACCTTTGGCGGCGATTTGCACACAATAATCGGTGGCCACGCCGAAGACGATGTATTCCGCATCGGCGGGCAAGCTTTCGACTAGTGCGGCTGCTTTCGGATTATCGAAAATGTCGAGCGTTTGCTTTTCGAGAATCAGCTGCGGGAAATTCAGAACGTCCTTGGGCAATTCGCGAGAGGCGTCGTTTGGAATGGTGCGGAATCCCTTGGCTAATCCCTCGGGGATGATTTCGGCGCCGGGAGTGCCAGCGATGCAGTGCGGAGGGAACCTTTGAAATTCCGGATCGTTCGGGGTGTGAGCGTCGCGGCTTGAGACGATGAGGGTGCCTGTTTCGGTCGCGGTTTTTATCAGGCGCGCGAGGTTGGGGATGATTTTCTCGGCGCCGGGAACGTAGAGTTTTCCTCCCGGCAGCATGAAATCGGCTTGCGCGTCTACTTGCCAGAGAATTGTTTTCTTTTGCGCCATCGGTTTCCAAACCTATTTTAACGCGGAGCGCTGGACGCGTTTGCGGAGGTTTTCGAGGGAGGCTTTGAGTCCCTTGCTGTAGCGGACGGGATAATTTGCGGCGCGGGTGATCTGTCGGTAGCGTTCCGGAAGTTGCGCGAGGCCGGCCATGCAGCGGTCACGGAGGACGCTGAGCGGCTCGGGCGGAACGACACGGCGGCCGTCGCGCATGATTTCGATGAGGAGCGGTTGGCCGTTTTCCGGCTCGTTCTCGAGGGCAATTTTGTCGGCGGCGAATTTGCCGGCGGGAGACGAATGGCGGAAAACTTGTTTGCGTCCCGGATAGGTGGCTTTCGCGCGCGTCAATTTCGCAGCTTCGCGGGCTTTTCCGCCTCGTTCCACTTCCACGAGTTTGTAAATCATGCTGAGGTGAGCCGAATCGCCGGGCGAGGCCAGCGCGGTGCCCACGCCGAAAGCATCAATCGCCGCGCCTTTGGATAGCAGCGCCGCGATTTTGTATTCGTCGAGATCGCCCGAAGCGAATACCTTCACATCGTTCCACGCGGCGCGATCGAGTTCGCGGCGCACCCAACGGCTATCTTTGACCAGATCGCCGCTATCGAGGCGGACGCCGGCAGGCTTGCGTCCCATGGCGATGATTTTCTTGGTGGCTTGGCGGACATCGTAGGTATCGAGTAGCAAGACAGCCTCGTCTGGAAATACATTGAGGAAATTACGGAAGGAGTCGCCTTCGTCTTCATGGGCCATAACCCAGGAGTGCGCCTGCGTGCCATAGGTATTTATTCCAAATTGTTGGCCGGCGAGAACGTTGGAGGTGCCCTGACAACCGCCGATGACGGATGCGCGAGCCGCAAGCAGACTGGCTTCGCTTCCGTGAGCCCGCCTCGCGCCGAAATCCACAATTCGACGGCCTTTGGCAGCGGTGACAATGCGTGCAGCTTTGCTGGCAACCATGGTCTGGTAACCGAGCGTGGCTAGAAGATACGTTTCCAGAATTTGCCCTTGGATGATCGGGGCGGTCACGCGCAGCAGCGGCTCGCCCGCGAAGACCAATGTGCCCTCGGGCATGGCCCAAACGTCACCGGTAAAGCGGAATTTCGCAAGATAGTCAAAAAAATCGGCGCCGACGTGTTGAAACACGTTGTTGCGCCGCAGATAGGCGATGTCCTCGGGCGTGAATCGGACGTTTTCGAGGAACTCGATGGCCTGCTCGAGCCCGGCCGCGACTAGGTAATTCCGTTTCGGCGGCAGGTGGCGCACAAACAGCTCGAATGTGGCGGTGCCCTCGAATCGCGTCTGCAGATACCCGGCAGCCATCGTCAATTCGTAGAGGTCGGTTAGAAGGCCCGAGTGCTCATGCATGATGTGCAATTCTCTCCGGGGAGAGTCGGAATGGGGCAACGATTCCAGCGGAAGAGCGGGTCAAGCAAGGCATACGAAGAATCACAGCGACACGGAAAGACAAAACCCCCAAGGCCCTCTCAGCGGGAGGACACACGTGGGGGTTCCGTCATCGAAGCCTTTGGCCGGATTGGGGCCCGAAATGAGTTACTTCAACACAGCGTCTTTGAACGCCTTCGCGGCGCGCAGACGCACAACTGTCTTCGCCTTAATCTTGATTGCCTCGCCAGTGGCGGGGTTGCGGCCCATGCGAGCCTTGCGGTGCGCCTTTACGGCGCGTCCGATTCCTGGGATGACGAACTTGCCCGAGCTCTTGGCTTCTTTCACCGCGAGCTTGAACAATTCGTCGAAGAAGGCGACTGTCTGCTTCTTCGAGATTGGCTTCTCGGTGGTGCTCACCTTATCGGCGATGTGGGCGATGATCTTGGACTTGCTCAACGGTGTGGCCATCGATTTCAATTTCCTCCTAAAAGTGAATTGCGAGTGGTTCCCGGGTTAGGGGCCGCCGGAACTATAGCCGTCCTTCTCTGCGAACGCAAGCACTAGCTGAAAAAAAGCCAGCAAAATCGGCCTTTTATGCGTCTCGCAGATTGAGCGCGGTTGGCGGTCAAAGAGCGGCGAGATTTTCGTAGAACAGAGCGACGGACTTGATGCCGCCAAAATAATTTTCGAGGGCGATGTGTTCGTCGGGCGCGTGGGCATTTTCATCCGGCAATCCGAATCCGAGGAGCACGCACGGAACCTTAAAGGTATCGTGCATCTGAGTGACGAAAGGAATCGATCCGCCCTCGCGGATGAACACCGCCTTCTTGCCGAAACCCGTCTCCAGAGCGTGAATGGCCTTTTGAAAAATCGGATGCGAGTAAGGCGCCACCCAAGGTTTGCCAGTGCTGAGCACTTCGAATTTATGCTTCACGGTTTTTGGCAACAGCTTGGCGATGTGGCGTTCGACGAGCTTGGCAATTTTCGCGGGATCCTGATCGGGAACCAACCGCGTGGAGAGCTTGGCATAGGCTTTGGAGGGAATTACCGTCTTCGCGCCTTCGCCGATATATCCTCCCCAGCTTCCATTGATCTCGAGCGTCGGCCGAGTCCAGAGGCGTTCGATGATCGAAAAACCTCTTTCTCCGCAGAGGCCCGGTGAGCCGACGGTCTGGCGGAATTTCGCTTCTTTCCACGGCAGCGAATGGAGTGCCTTCTTTTCCTGGCGCGAGAGCGCGGCAACATCCTTGTAGAAACCTGGAATGGCCACGCGAAAATTGCGGTCGTGAAGCTTGGCGATCATTTCGGCCAAAATTGTGATGGGGTTGGGAACGGCGCCGCCGAAAGCTCCAGAGTGCAGGTCCTGCGCCGGTCCGGTAATCTCCAACTCGTAATAGTTCAAACCCCGGAGGCCATAGGTGATCGAAGGAACGCCTTTGGCCAGCATGGAGGTATCAGAGACAATAAGCGCGTCCGCCTTGAGGCGTTGGCGATTCTGCTGCACAAAATCCCACAAGCTAATGCTGCCGATTTCCTCTTCGCCCTCGATCATAACTTTCACGTTGACGGGGAGTTTGCCAGATGCTTGCCGCAGGGACTCGAGGGCTTTCAGGTGGATGTGGACCTGCCCTTTGTCGTCGGCTGTGCCGCGACCGTAGAGATTTTCTCCGCGGACGGTAGGCTCGAACGCGGGAGTAGTCCACAAATCGAGAGGCTCGGCGGGCTGCACGTCGTAATGTCCGTAAATCAACACTGTGGGCTTGCCGGGCGCTTGAAGGGATTCGCCGTACACGAGGGGATGTACCTTGGTTGCAACCATTTCCACGCGATCCAGGCCCGCAGCGCGGAGCTTCTCGGCGACCCATCGGGCGGCGCGCTCGATATCGGGCCTATGCTCGGTCTTCGCGCTGACGCTGGGGATGCGGAGCAGCCCCTTCAGCTCTTCCAGATGCTCGGATTGCTTCGATTCGATGTGCTCGATCAGGCCCATTCAGGACTCCTGTAGCGAACTTTTCGCGCTAATTCGCACGCCGCCATCTTATCCGACCGAGCGCGTTTCGGGCGACTTTTTGCTAACTGCCGCTTTAGGCACGCGGGCGATGCGCTCGAATTGACTCGGCTGGAGCGGCGTTGCACGATAGCGTTATGACGCCGGAAACGCAAACGACCATGCAACGCCGCAGCTCGCGCGTTTTCACGCGAATTGCGATCCAAGCAAAAGGCAAAAACGACCACGGACGACGGTTCCGGAGCAAGAGCCAGACGATTGTGATCAACGCGCATGGCGGCTTGCTGTATGTGAACGAATCGCTGAGTCTGGGGGCGGAAATCACTTTGGTGAATCCCGCCACAGAGGAAGAGCAAGAGTGCCGCGTCGTCTACGTGGGCGACACGTCTGAAAAAGGGACGCGCATCGGCGTGGAATTCTTGTCGCCCAGCCCCCATTTCTGGGGCGTAGAATTCGCGCAGCGAGACTGGCACGCCGACTCGCAAAATCCGCCTGCCGAATCCGCCAACTAAGCCTGCGCCTCCAATCAGCCCCGAATCCAAAGTTCCAGCTGACGCGCGCCAACATCTTGTTGCATCCCGACGCGCGGTGATTACAATGGCCTAGCTTTTGGCACCCGACGGAGGCTCCGCCATGATACCTGAGAAGAAAATATCGCTAGTGCTTGCTTCAATCTGTCTGTTTCTAATGGCTGGAACGGTGGCGCGGGCGCAGGACGGCACCGGCGCCGCAATTGCACCGGTTCAAAAATGCGCTGACCTGGTGAACCTCCACATTCCCGGCACGAAGATGATCATCACGAAGGCCGAGGCCGTGCCCACGACGCCGCCGGGAACGCTACACGCTGCGAGCATCACGGGTGCCGCGATCCCGGTTGCGATTCCGCCTTATTGCCGGGCGGAGGGCGTGATCGATCAGCGCACTGGCTTCGACAACAAGCCCTACGCGATCGGTTTTGCGATTGCGTTGCCGGATAACTGGAATGGGCGATTTCTATTTCAGGGTGGCGGCGGCCTGAACGGCTCCATCACTCCGCCGCTAGGAGGGCAAGCGGCCGGCGATGCACCGGCGCTCGCGCGGGGGTTCGCCGTGGTCTCGACCGACACGGGGCACAAGGGTGCGGTATTCGATGCAGCTTTCATGAAGGATCAACTCGCCGACCTTAATTTCGCCTACGTCGCTGTTGGGCGCGTGGCAGTCCTCTCGAAGGAAATCATCACGCAATATTACGGGCAGCCCGCGAAGCATTCTTATTACGACGGCTGCTCGACCGGCGGGCGTGAAGGCATGCTGATGTCGCAGCGCTATCCTACGTATTTTGATGGCGTCGTTGTCGGCGATCCGGCAATGCGGACCGGCTATTCGAATATCGGGCTCACTTATGCGCGGAATGAATTCGGGCAGATCGCTCCGAAAGATGCTTCCGGCAAGCCGGAACCCGCCAAGGATTTCTCGTCCGGCGATAAAAAACTGCTGGCCGATGCCATCATGAAATCGTGCGACGAAAAAGATGGCCTGAAAGACGGAATGATCTTCAACGTGAAAGCGTGCGAATTCGATCCTGCGGTTCTGAAATGCAAAGGCGCGAAAACGGATAGCTGTCTCACCGTTCAGCAGGTCAGCGCTCTAGGAAAAGCCTTCAGCGGACCGAAGGATTCGCAAGGAAACCCAGTGTATGCCCGGTTCCCATGGGACACGGGTTACATCCTCAGCGCGGGCGGTGGGCCGTTCGCCGTATTCTCAAGCTTCCTGCCGACGGAAGGGCCCAGCGTCATCGCTGCGGTGCAGCCGCGGGCAGACCTCACCATCGATCAAATGGTCGCAGGGGTGGAGGCAAACGAAAGTCAGACTCTCACCGACACGACTTGGACCAATCTGAGCACCTTTTCAGGTCATGGTGGGAAGCTGATTTTCTATCATGGCACGAGCGATCCCGTATTTTCGCCGTTCGACACGCTCGCTTACTACGAGCGCATGGCCAAAAACAATGGCGGCCTCGATCAAGTTGAGAATTGGAGCCGCTTCTTTTTCGTGCCCGGGATGAACCACTGCGCGGGCGGGCCAGCGGCCTTGGATAGCTTCGATATGCTCGGGGCGGTTGTGAATTGGGTCGAGAACGGCGTGGCTCCAGATTCTGTGGTTGCGAAAGGGAAGGCGTTCCCGGGGCGCACGCGGCCACTTTGCGCGTATCCGAAGCACGCGCAGTACAAGGGTCAGGGCGATTCGCAGAGACGCCGGCAGCTTCGAGTGTGTGAGGTAGAACGTTTCCGCTTTCGTGTCGCATTTCGCGAGGCAGCACAGGAGGCTATCCGATGAATTCCAAACGCCGCGTTTCTTCGTGCGATTTTTCGGCTGATGCAATTGGGCGGCGCGCCGTCCTCAAAGGGTCGATGCTGGGCGGCAGCGCTGTACTTGCGGAAGGGCTGCTTGCCGGACTGCTTCCGAATCCAGCGCGTGCGGACGCGCGCGATTTGGGGCAGGAGGCGAACGCGACGAGTGCTGCGGGAAACACCAGCGGGAAACCGTTGGGAGAAATCGAGCAAATCAAGCTCGAATACATTTTTCAGATCCGAATCGAATTCAGCGAGCGCGTTTCGTTCAAGACGCCCAATGGCCGGCGCGCGTACGTCCCGGCAGTTTCGGGAGTCATCGAGGGTCCGCGGTTGCAGGGACGCGTGGTTCCGCGCAGCGGCGCCGATTATGCGGGCAATGGCCGGCTCGATGCGCACTACATGCTTCAAGCTTCGGACGGCACGATGATCTACATCAACAACACGGGATACATCTACCTGAAGAATGGCAAGACAATCGACCGCAACGACCCAAGCTGGGGCGGCGATTCAGATTTCTACTTTCGCGTTACACCGGTGTTCGATACGCCGGTGGGTCCTCACGATTGGCTCACGCGCACGGTGATTGTGGGGAGCGGAAAGCGGTACGCCAACCCAGACCACACGGTTTTTACGTATTACGCAGTGTTGTAGGTTCGGCGACGAAATCTGGACTTGTCGCAGGGGGTTCGAGTTACATGAGAATTTCGATATCGCATCCGGTATTCGTCGCTCGCTTCGCGCAGGCTTTGGCGTTAACGATGATGGCGTCGGCGATTGCGCTTGCACAGACGCCAACGTTTCCACCGGTGTCGTATCCGCCGGCGCCATCCAAGCGTGGCACTGTCGAGCACATCAAAGTGCACGGTAAATCGCTGGAGGGAAATCTCGAGGGCGATTCGCCAGATCGTGATGTTTCGGTCTACCTCCCGCCCGGCTACAAGACACACAAGAAGCAGCGCTATCCGGTGCTGTATCTCCTCCACGGCTATACGGACAATGATGTGTACTGGTTCGGTGAGAAGCACCTTTTTGTCGACGCGCCGCTGGCAATAGACCGAGCCATCGCCGCAGGTTCGCGCGAAATGATTGTGGTAATGCCCAGCGCCTACACTGTTTACATGGGCAGCATGTATTCGAATTCGGTGACCACGGGAAATTGGGAAGCGTTCATCACGCAGGATCTGGTGTCGTATGTTGACAGCCACTACCGAACGATTCCGCAGCGCGCGAGCCGCGGCCTGGCGGGGCACTCAATGGGCGGATATGGGACGATTCGCATCGGCATGAAGTATCCCGAAGTTTTTTCGAGCCTTTATGCCCTGAGCGCGTGCTGTCTTGCGCCGAACCGGAATACGCAAGGCACGGCGATGGAAAAGGCCGAAGCGATTCGTAGCGCGGCCGAACTGGCCAAGATGGATTTCGGCACGCGGGCCATGATCGCGTCAGCGGCGGCGTGGTCGCCCGATCCGGAGAAGCCGCCGCTGTACCTCGATCTTCCGGTGAAAGATGGCAAGCCGCAGCCATTGATCGAAGCAAAATGGGATGCCAACGCGCCGCTGGCGATGCTCGATCAGTATGTCCCCAACCTGAAAGAATTCCACGCTATTGCGCTGGACGTGGGCACGAAGGACGGGCTGATGCAGTCGATCGAGGAACTGGATCGTGATATGACGACTTTTGGAATTCATCACACATTCGAGACGTACGAGGGGACGCACGTGAGCGGAATCCAGGTGCGGTTGGAGAAACAGGTGATGCCATTTTTCTCGGAGAATCTATCCTTCGAGCACGCGAAGCACTGAGCGTGTGCGTGCGGCGAGACGGGTATACAATGCCCGAACCATCGGGGAACCTGCTTCAGCCAGGGGGACCCATGAAAGTCAAAAGCGCCTGGTTCTGGATCGTCGCGGGGATTCTTATTTCGCTCGCGTGGGCGCCAGCGATTTCCGCGCACCATTCCTTCGGCGCGGAGTACGACCTCGCCAAACCAATCACCCTGCATGGGACCGTCGTGAAATGGGAAATGATCAATCCACACAGCTACATCACCGTGGAAGTGAAAAATGACGACGGGACTGTGACGCGGTGGAGCGTGCAATTCGGGGCTCCGAGCTTCCTTTACCGAAACGGCTGGAGGAAGGATTCGGTGAAGCCGGGCGATGAGCTCACGATCAATGGCTATTTGGCCAAGGACGGGTCGCGCACGATGTTTGGATTGACCGCGCGCCTCCCTGACGGACGGCGAGTTCTGGGAGGACCGGCTCCAAACGCTTCATCAACGCCTGGGGATCCGGCGGCGCCCGAGAAGAAATCGGGACCGTGATCGGCGGTCAGTGAGGATTCGTGAGGGTTAGGAACGCTATCTTCGCGGCGGCGGCGCTGGTATTCATTGCGATTGCGCCGGCGGGCGCGCAAGTTGCTCCGCAGACTACCGAAAGCGCGGCTGACAAACCCGAGCAGACCGCGATACCCCGGCTGGCTGACGGCCATCCCAATCTCCAGGGGATCTGGCACAACGAAGTCGGCGCGGCGGCGCTACGCAAAGCAGGACCTTTCGGCGACTATCACAGCCCGGGCGTGCCGCTCCCGTATCCGTATTTGCCGATCACACAGAAAATCAAAGATTACCGTTTCACTCACGATCTTTACGCCGATCCCGAGGCACACTGCCATCTTCCCGGTGTGCCACGGGAAACCGAGCAGCCCTCGGGAATTTTCCCATTCAAAATCATTCAGGATGAGAAATACATCGTCATCCTGTTCGAGTACACGCACGACGTTCGCATCATCCCCGAGGATGCAAGCCCTCATCCGAGCCACTATGCGGCTTGGGACGGAGACTCGCGCGGGCACTGGGATGGCGACACCTTCGTGGTTGACGTGGCGAATTTCAACGGCCGGACGTGGCTCGACATGGACGCGAATTTCGTGGACGAAAACGAGCACGTGGTGGAGCGGTACACGATGACTGGTCCGAATTCGATTGCCCTTGCGGCGACGGTTGAGGATGCCACCGTATTTTCACGGCCGTGGACGATGCACTTGACGCTGAAGAGGAATCCTGCCAAGGAGCATCTGGTGGAGTACGACTGCCACGAGGGCGAACGCGACGTGGACCACTATCTTCAGTCGGAAGGCAATCCATCGGGCAAACATGAATAGGAGACTTTCGTTCGCGATTTGGGCTGCTGGGGCGGCGATGTGCATCGGCTATACGATTCCAGCAGTCGCCGGGGGAAATCCTCCGCGACAGAGCGGAGCGTACTCTCCACCGCGTCTCTCGGATGGAACTCCGGATTTTCGCGGCATCTGGGAAGCTCGAACGACCGCGTATGTCAACATTGAAGGCCATGCCCAAGGGAAGGGAATTGCGCCGTCGAAGAGCCTTGTGATGGACACTCCTGACGGAAAGATTCCGTACTTGCCTGATGCGAAGAAACAACGCGACGACAATTTCGCGAAGCGCGAAAGCGCCGATCCTGCTTCGAATTGCTTTCAGGCGGGCGTGCCGCGCGCGGTTTATCTGCCGACGCCATTCCAGATCGTTCAAAGCCCGGGGAATCTGGCAATCGTGTATACGGACGCGCACGCCTATCGGATCGTCGATCCATCAACGGTGCCGCATGACGATGGCATCGACTACTTCATGGGAGATTCGCGCAGCCATTGGGAGGGAAATACGCTGGTGGTCGACGTGGCCGATTTGGGCGACCAGACTTGGCTCGATGAAGCTGGGAATTATCATAGCGACCAGTTGCATGTGATCGAGCGCTATACGCTTCTTGGTCCCAATACAATGCGGTACGAGGCGCGGCTGGAGGATCCGAAAGTTTATTCGAAGCCGTGGAGCATTCGATTGCTTCTCTATCGGGATACAAAGCCGGGGGCCAGGATTACGGAAGACGAGTGCCTAGAAGGTCCTGACCGGCGATGGCACCACGTGTCGCCGTCTGATCCGAGAGCCATTTTGCACCACGATTACGAGGCCGAGTTGGCCGCCGGGGCGAAGAACAATACCAATCAAGCAAAACAATAGTCCAGTCCGATGCCCCTTTGGATAAAGCTCGCCCATACGATCCGGGCAGCAAATGACCGGAGGTCCCCCAAGGCGGCGTTTCGGGAGGCATCCTGATTGCCCGTTAGGGTCATCTCTAGTAGTCTCTACGATTGCTTTTGGCGGTTGGTTCCAGCCCGCGGATTCAGGGGTGACAAGCTTGGGGAGTAGGTCTCGCCTTTCACTATTGCTGATGGTCGTATTGGCCGTGGCGCTCGCGGACTGTCAGCAGCAGATCAATTTTCCAGCGCCCTCCATTAAGGCTCTCTCGCCAACCAGTATCCAGGCGGGCGGGCCGAGCTTTACTTTAACCGTGACCGGAAAGTCCTTCACGCCATCATCGACCATTAGCTGGAACGGCCAAACCCTTGCCTCGCCAAGCAATCCGGGCCTGCCGTCTACCGTGTTCGTCAGCTCCACGACGCTGACCGCGCTGGTGCCGGCCACGCTTATCCAGGATGGGGGCGTGGTGCAGGTCCAAGTGTCGACGCCGCAACCTGGTGGCGGCGTGACGCTTCCGCTTCCCTTCACGATCAACCCCAACGCCAGCTCCGTGCCGCAAATTACTTCCCTTTCTCCGGCGGGAGCGTTCACTGGAGGTGCGGGCTTCACGCTGATGGTAGCCGGCAAGAATTTCGTCTCGCAATCGACAGTTACCGTCAACGGAAACAATCACTCGACCACTTTCATCAACTCAACTTCGCTGCAAGCTTCGATATTTGCCGCGGATCTGAGTACGTCTGGGACGTTAGAGATTGCCGTGGTGAATCCAGCGCCAAATGGGGGATCATCCAACAGCCTTCCGCTCTCCGTAAAGAACCAGACACCGAGCCTGACTTCCTTGACCCCCGCTTCCGCGACCGCAGGAAGTGCAGCCACCGCAATCGCGCTGACCGGCGTGGGCTTCGTTCCCAATTCCACAGTGGCGATCAATGGCGCGGCGCGGACCACCACTTTTGTGAACTCGACGAGTTTGGAGGCCTTGCTGACCGCGGGAGATTTGGCATCGGCGGGTGTCAGCCAAGTGCAAGTGGTGAGTCCCGCGCCCGGGGGCGGTACGTCGAATATTGTTATATTTGCCGTGAATCCCACGAATTTGTTCGGGCTGCCGATGCTCGTCGATCTCGCGCGGGACGGGAGCCAGGCTGACAACGGAATTTGCGGCGCGACCTGCTCCGGCACGATTCCAACTCTTTCGACCGCCGGCCCGGCCGCCACGCAGACGGGTGAGCTGGTGGCTTTTGCTTCGGATTCCACAAATCTGCTCGCAAATCCCACAACCGGTTTAAGCGGCATTTATGTGCGCAACACGTGTCTGTCTACGACCACCACGGCAAGCTCAAGCTGCACGCCAAGCACTTCAGAGGTGAGTCTGACGCCCGGTGGAGCGGCTCCCAACGGTTCGAGCTCGGAGCCTTCACTCGACAGCACGGGGGCTCATGTTGCTTACACATCCACGGCGAGCAATCTCGTCAACTATGTCTCGGTTTCCGGAGGCACTCGGCAAATCTACTGGCAGCCGACCTGTACAACGGCCAGCGGTGCCACTACGAGCTGTACTGGCACAGCCACCGGGACAGCGGCATTGGTCTCGATCTCAGCGGACGGGTCCACGCCTGGGAATGGTGACAGCTATAATCCAGTGATCAGCACGGACGGCCAATACGTGGCTTTCGTTTCCCTGGCTACGAATCTGGTGCAGAATGTGGTCGCTGACGGCGTGACGCCGCAGATCTATATTCGTAACACATGTAACTTAGTACCTCCCGCGTCGACCGGATGTGTTCCCACCACGTATCTGGTTTCGACCGCCGATGGCACCACGCCGGGGAATGCAGCCAGCTCGAACCCAGCGATTGCCAACACTGGACTTTTCGTAGCATTCGAATCTTCCGCAAGCAATCTGGGCGCGACCGCGCCCAATCCGGGCGGAGCCGACGAAATCTTCGAGCGATCCACCTGCGTGACCACAATCGCCACGAGTACCAACACCTGCGTGACAGGGACGAATCTTGTTTCCACGCCGGACGGCGTGACGCCAGCGGATGGCGCGAGTGCTGAGGCTGCGATTTCGAGCGACGGCCGGTTCGTAGCTTTCGATTCCACGGCGACCACGCTGATCGCGGGCGTTGGGCCCACGCAAGAGGTTTACGTGCGGGACGCGTGCACCGGAGCTGCTACGACGCCCGCTTGCGTCCCCTCAACGCATCTTATTTCCACGCCGAACGGTACGACGCCGGCAAACGCGTTGAGCGAACATCCCAGCATCAATAAGTGCGGTACCTCGACCGCGACTTGTTCCTCGGGCCAATACGTCGCCTTCGCTTCGCAGGGGTCTAATTTCGGCGCCAATACCGCGAATGGCATCGAGAACGTTTTCGTGCGGGATACCTGTGACGTCCTGCCGACTACTACGACGCTCTGCGTGCCGTATACGTTCCTGGCCAGCCAGGCGGGTGGCGCGACGCCTCCCCCCGCCGATGGCAACAGCATCGTTCCCGCTATCAGCGGCGACGGCGCAACCGTGAGCTTTATCTCGTCTGCCGATAACCTGGTGGCGCGCGACACGAACGCCCTTCAGGATGTTTTCCTGGCTGGCGCGAATCTCACCTTCAATCTCACGGTGACCTTGAACGGAACGGGATCGGGAACGGTGTCGGACGGCACCGGCCAAATCAGCTGCGTACAGACGGCGGCAACGTCCACCACGCCGCTCACTGAATCCGGCACGTGTATGGGGCGCTACGCGAGCGGAACCTCGGTTAGCCTAACGGCCACGGCTGGGGCTTCGTCAACCTTCACGGCCTGGGGCGGCAGCGCTACCAGCGTGACCGATGCAAGCTGCAGCGTCACCACGGGCACGACCACGAGCGGAACTTGCACTTTCTCCGAGATTCAGGACAACACCGCCACCGCTACTTTCCACTAGAAGGATTTGTTTCGGATCAGCTTCGGGCGCGATTTGCGGCATATCGCCCAAATAGGCGGATGCTCAGGGCTTAGGGAAAGGTCGGAAAGAAGACGGGTTGGTTAGCGTGCTACGGCTCTTTTGGAACCGTTGTCCCCGCAACGCAGCTCCCAACCCGCTGACTTAGGTTACGAAGCGGCGCGGGAGCAAACCATAGGTCACGCGGCTCATTCCAGCAGTACCGGAGTATTAGTACTACAGCGACTCGTGGCTGGTTCTGCCGGGAACGCGGATCCTTTAATTCTTCACTGTAACGGAAATGTCCGCAACGGGTGGGAGGCGCAACGTGACGGCCGTCTTTTTGCCTCGGTGAATTGAGATGCGCTTGGTCCATTCGGAAAACATGCCGTGCGAATAAGCCTGCAAATCGTATTGACCTGTTTCGAACCGCAAAAACTCGAAATGGCCGTTGGCATCGGTGTGCGTTGCATAGGGACGTGAGCCGTCCGAGGTCTGCATGGTGACGGTCGCATCGGCCACGGGTTTGCCGTGCGAATCAACTACCGTGCCCTCCATGGTGCCGATCGGTGCTCTGGCTTGTGCGATCCCTGCGGTTCCGAGAATTGCCGCCAGGAACAAAAGCATCGCGAGTGTGCGGGGTTTGGTCATGTCTGCCTCTGGACTTCGAGATTGCCGCGATCCATTTTATGGAGGAGTTCGAGTTTCAAGGGCTGATTTCAAGGGCCGGGTTTCAGCTCGGTCACCTGTCCGTTGGTTCAGTATGCTTTTTTGAAGATTCGCCGGCGGGATGTGCGGGACGACCTATTTTTTTGCGGACGCAACGCTTTCCCTCTCTGCTACGATTCACACTCAATCGCTGGAATGGAAGAGGAGACGGGATGCCGCGCTACATTTCGCAGCACACGCTCGCGTGCCTCACACGCCAGGGCGCCGAGCAACTTTCTTCGCGGCTACAAAAAGAGGGGCCGGTTTCGGCGCGCCGCGTCCTAGTGAACATGCAGGAGGGCAAGATGCTGGTGGAATTCGACGCCCCGGGGCGCGAGGAGCTCGAAGAATGGCTGGCGACGGAGAAATTTCATTTTGACTGGCTGTTGCGGATCGAGCTCGAATCTGCGGGCCGCGCTCCGCTGGCCCAGGCGTAAATTCGGACGCGGCGTTAGGCTGATACCTCTTCCGAAATTTTCTAGAAATGCTTAAACTGGCGGCTCGCCGTTTTCGTGCCTTCGGGAGGATGTTCATTGGTCCAGCGCGCGCTGATCAGCGTTTACGATAAGACCGGGATTGTGGATTTCGCGCGCGAACTCGCGTCGCTCGGAATCGAAGTGGTCTCGACGGGCGGGACGTCGAAGCTGCTGCGGGACGCGGGGATTGCGGTGCGCGATGTCGCCGAACTCACCGGCTGGCCGGAAATGCTGGGCGGCCGCGTGAAAACGCTACATCCAAAAGTACACGGCGGTATTTTATTTCAACGGACGAAAGCGGAAGATCGCAAGCAAGCCGCGGATCATTCCATCGTTGCGATCGATTTGGTGGTGGTGAATCTGTATCCGTTTTCGGCCACGGCGGCGAAGACCGGCGTGACGCCGGAGGAGCTGATCGAAAATATCGACATCGGCGGACCGGCAATGATTCGGTCGGCGGCCAAAAATTTTCAGAGCGTGGGAGTGATCACCGATCCCGAAGACTACCAGGCGATCGCAGCGGAGTTGCGTGAAAAACGCGAGCTTAGCCTGGCTAAACGGCTCGCATTAGCGCGGAAAGCGTTTGCGCGCACCGCCCGCTACGACGGAGAAATTTCCACGGAAATGGAACGCCTGGCGGCGAACGGGAATGTGTCGATACATTCCCCGGAGAAATTGCCGGAGCGAATTCACGTGGCGCTCGAACGGCGGCAGTCCCTGCGCTACGGCGAAAATCCGCATCAGGCGGCGGCGTTATACGTGGCCGCTGGCCAGCCGATCAGCGGCCTGGCCGCGGCTAAACAGGTTCAGGGCAGAGAGCTTTCCTACAACAATCTGGTGGACCTCGATGCCGCGTGGAATTTGGTGTCGGAATTTCGCCGGCCAGCCGTGGCGATCATCAAGCACAACACTCCGTGCGGCGCGGCGGAGCAAGAATCGCTGCTGGATGCGTATTTGAAAGCGCTCGCGTGCGATCCCGTTTCGGCTTTTGGCGGCGTGCTGGCGTTCAACAAGATCCTCGACGCCGCGACGGCGGGAGAAGTAGCAAAATTGTTCGTTGAGTGCATTGTGGCGCCGGGCTACGAACCCGCGGCGCGCGACAAGTTTGCGTCCAAGAAGAATCTGCGGCTTCTGGAGATGCCATCCGAGCCGACGCCGGGCGGGCTTGAACTGAAACGAATATCCGGCGGGATCTTGGTGCAAGAGGCGGACAGGATCGAGCTTGCCGAAGCAGACCTAACGGTTGCGAGCCAGCGCAGCCCAACTGACGAGGAACGCCGCGCACTCCTTTTCGCGTGGAAAGTTGCGAAGCACGTGAAATCAAACGCCATCGTATTCACGGGCGATGGTCGCACGTTGGGGGTGGGCGCGGGACAGATGAGTCGCGTGGACTCGGTGAAAATCGCGGTGATCAAGGCGGCGACGGCCGGACTTTCGCTGGTGGGCAGTGTATTTGCATCGGACGCGTTTTTCCCGTTTCCCGACAGCCTTGAGGAGGCCGGGAAGGCTGGAGCGACCGCGGTGATTCAGCCGGGGGGATCGGTGCGCGATCAAGACGTAATTGACGCCGCGAATAAGCTGGGCATGGCCATGTTGGTTACGGGTGTGCGTCACTTCCGGCATTAACGAGTAAAAATGGGGGCTCCAGCCAAATCGGGCGGATTGACGGGGCTGCGCGTGCTCTCGCTTGAGAGCCGTCGCGCGGCAGAGATGGCGAAGCTGATCGAGAATTACGGCGGCCGCGCGATCGTTGCGCCTGCGATGCGCGAGGTTCCCCTTGAATCGAATACCGAAGCGCTGGAGTTCGCTCGCACGTTATCCAGTGAAGGCTTCGACGTGGTGATCTTCCTCACTGGCGTGGGCGCGCGCTTTCTGGTGAAAGTAGCTGAGTCGATTGGTTTGCGAGAACAGTTTGTGGCGGGGCTTCGGCGCGCGGCAATTGTGGCGCGAGGGCCAAAACCAGTGGCGGCGCTGAAGGAGTTGGGCGTTCCGGTGACGCTTGCGGTGCCTGAGCCGAACACGTGGCGCGATCTGTTGCGGGCGCTGGATGAAAAGCGCGATGCGCTTCCGGTTGCGGGGCGGCGAGTGGCGGTGCAGGAATATGGCTCGTCGAATGCGGAACTGATTGCCGGGCTGCAAGAGCGCGGCGGGGCGATCACGCGCGTTCCGGTCTACCAGTGGGCATTACCGGAGGACACGGGACCATTGCGAAACGCGATACACGCAATTGCAAGCGGCGAGATCGACATGGCGCTATTCACCACGTCGGTTCAGGTGTCACATCTCTTGCGTGTGGCCGAAGAAATGAATCTCGAATCGCGGCTTCGCCAAGGTTTCGAGCGGGTTGTGGTCGGTTCCATTGGGCCGATCACCTCGGAAGAACTGCGCGAACACGGGCTTTCCGTCGACTTTGAGCCGGAACACCCCAAAATGGGCTTTCTGGTAAACGAAGCAGCCCAACGCGGCGCGGCAGCTGTGGAAAAGAAGCGGGGAGCGCGTCCTTCCCATTGAAGTGCGAGTATTTACGAGCGCGAGGCAAATCATGCGGAAGTCACCCTTTTTTCATCCGCTGTTAAAGGTTCGGACGTATCATCATTACTGCGGCTAGGTGTGTCTTAGATGGCGACAATCACCCCTGAAATTGCGGAACGGCCTGCAGCTCCACAGCCGGCACCGGAAAAGTTATCGGCGGCGAAGCGTCAATATCCCGGCGCGCTTGTGGTGGTAGAGGGGATCGACGGGTCTGGAAAGAGCACTCAGCTTTACCTGCTGAAGCGCTGGCTGGAGATCGGCGGCTACCGGATTCATTTCACGGAATGGAATTCGTCGCCACTGGTGAAATCGGCCACGCGGCGCGGCAAGCAGCGGCGGCTGCTGACGCCCACCACCTTTTCAATGTTGCATGCGGCCGATTTTGCCGATCGCTGCGAAAGACAAATCCTCCCTTTGCTGCACGGCGGCTACTTAGTGCTTGCCGATCGGTACATTTATACGGCCTTTGCACGCGACGCGGCGCGCGGCTGCTCGCCGCGCTGGCTACGTAACCTGTACAGCTTCGCTCCCATTCCGGATATCACGTTCTACTTTCGAGCGCCGCTCGACGTGGCGGTGACCCGGATCGTGGCGGGCCGGCCGAAGCTGAAATATTACGAGGCAGGGATGGATCTTGGACTTTCGCTGGACCGCGCGGAGAGTTTCCGGATTTTCCAAGAAAAGATTTTGAGTAACTACGACCAGATGATTGAGACGGACCGCTTCGTCCTTATGGATGGCACCGTCCGAGTGAACAAGCTGCAGAAGCTGATGCGCCAGCTCCTGGGCGACAAAATCGATCTCGCGCATTTCGGTCCCAAGAAAAAATGAGGCGCTTACGCCCTGCAGGTTCGCAAGTGGCACCGTCCAACGGGAATCCTGTCAAAGCCCGGACAAGAGCCGGCAACAACCACGCCCCGTCGATCCGCTTTTATGGCGACCCGTTGCCGGGAGTCCGGCCGGAAGAGTTGAGCGGAAGCCTGATTGTGGTGGAGGGAACCGACGGTTCCGGGCGCTCCACGCAGATTTCGCTGCTCACGGAATGGCTTGAGGGCGAGGGCTTCGCGGTGCAAACGATGGGCCTGCGCCGGTCTTTTCTGGTGAGCGAAGACATCGACGCTCTGCTCGCCGAAAACGCGGTGACGCGCACGACACTCGCGTTGATGTACGGCACAGATTTCTTCGACCAGCTCGAGCGGCGCATTCTGCCGGCGCTGCGGTCGGGCTTGATCGTGCTGGCCGACCGGTATATTTTCACGTTGATCGCGCGCGCTGCGGTGCGAGGTATTGGCCGCGACTACTTGCACGGAGTGTACGAAATCGCGCTACGGCCTGATCTTACGTTCTGGCTCAACGTGAAGCCCGAGGTTGCTTTCGACCGCGAATTCAAGAAGTCGCAGACAATCAGTTATTGGGAATCGGGCCGCGATATGTCCCTTTCCAATGATTTATTCAAATCCTTTATCCGCTATCAATCCATGATCAAGCGCGAGTTCGAATATCTTTCGAAGAGGCACGAATTTATCGAATTGGATGGCGAGGGCAGCGTGGCGCGGGTCAACCAACTGTTGCGCAAGCGAATCGCTTCGCATCTTGGCATACGCGGCACGAACTACAAGCCTTCGCACGCCCTTGCGCATCTCTGGCGCTGAAGAGTGGCAGCACCGGTACAACTCGCCTCAATCGACGCCGGTTCGAACGCCATTCGGCTGGCCATCGCACGCGCAACTTCTCCCCAACACATAGAGATTTTGGAGGGAGAGCGCGCCACAGTGCGCTTGGGCCACAATGCGTTTACCCGCCGCCTGCTGGATGAGGATACGATCGCGCGCGCCGCGCGCGCCTTCCGCCACTTTCGCGATCGCATGGACAGTTATCACGTGACCGCATACCGCGCGGTAGCAACATCCGCCGCGCGTGAAGTACGCAACTGCCACCGCTTGATCGAGCGAATTCGCCGCAAGTCAGGCATTGAACTGCAGGTGATCAGCAGCGCGGAAGAAGCGCGGCTGGTTTGCACCGCGGTGAGCTGGGCGCTCGGCGAAACCACTCAGCCCCGGCTGATCTTCGATTTGGGCGGCGGGAGCCTCGAATTCAGTTTTCTTGGAGCGCGGCGCGGTGCGGAAACGGGTGGCGCTGCCACTTGGCACCATCCGCCTGATGGAGACATTTTCCATCGAGGGCGCAATTGACGAGGACAAGGCGCGGAAGTTACGGCATCACGTGCTCGCTCTTTTGCATAGCGCAATGCCGTCGCCTCCGAGGCTTGATCGCGCGGTTGCCGTGGCCTGCGGAGGAAACGCCGAAGCGCTGGTGCGCCTAGCCCCGGGCCCGCTCGCCGGCCGGACACCTACAATCAACCTGCGTTTGTTGAAGGACCAGACGTGGCGAATGCTGACGCTGGACGTCCCTGGGCGAATGCGCGTCTTCGGCGTGCGAAAAGACCGCGCGGAGGTGATGGGAATTGCCGCGATCGTCATCACGGCAGTGGCGAAATGGCTGACTCTGCGGTCCATGCTGGTGCCTGGAGTCGGTGTCCGCGAAGGACTTCTGCTGGATTTGGTTGCGGAACAGTATTCGGCGGCAGCCGTGACGGAAGAAGAGAAGGGGCGCGCCGCGAGTCTGCTGGCGGGGGCGCGATGGTTCGCGCGGCGTCTCAATTACAATGCCCAGCACGCGGACCAGGTGGCGAAGATCGCGCTTTCGCTTTTCGATCAGTTGCGGCCCATTCACGAAATGGGGCCCGACCAGCGTAATATCCTTGAAATGGCGGCTCTTTTGCACGACGTGGGGCATTTCGTCAGCGAAAAGGCGCACCACCGGCACGGCGAATACCTCGTCCGCAACGGAGAAATCCCCGGACTCGGAGGATGGCGGAGGGAGATGGTTGCGGCTCTGGTGCGGTATCACAACGCCAAGTCGGAGCCTCAGATCGAGCATCCCTCCTACGCGGCTCTGGATGGCCCGCAGAGACATGATGTGCGTTTGCTCACTTCGCTTTTACGCATCGCGGAGAAGCTCGAGTCGGAGCACGCACAGCGCATTTCCGGCGTGGATGTCCAGATTTCAGGGCACCGGGCCGTTTTTCTGGTCCGCGCATCGGATGGAACCCGCCTCGATTTAGCGGGACTCAACAGGAAACTGGACTTATTCCAGAAGGAATTTCACTTGAAAGCCGAATTTCGGCGAGCGCAACGCAGGGCCGAGGTAGCCTAGAATGATTCTCTATTTGATTCGCCATGGCATCGCGATTGATCGTGCGGATCCCGAGGCTCCGCCGGAAGCCGAAAGGCCGCTGACGGCGAGAGGTGTGCAGAAGACCCGGGCGGCGGCCCTTGGCTTTAGCGAAGCAGGCGCAAAACCCGATATTATTATTACCAGTCCCTACATTCGCGCGGCACAGACGGCGGAGATTTTTGCCGAGGCTGCTAGGATTCGCGCCGGAAAAGATACGAGTGAGCGATGCGCTGAAGCCCGCCGCCAATCCCGCGGAGATACTGAAGGAAGTATCACACCTGAGAGCAAAAGAGATCGCATGCTTTGGACATGCGCCTCACCTCGATTTGACGATCGCTCAGTTGGCTGGCGGTCGCGGGCCAATCACGGAACTGAAGAAAGCAGGAGCCTGCTGTTTCGAGCATCTGCAACCGCGGGGCCGGTGGGAATTACGCTGGATTCTGACGGCGAAATTGCTGCGGAAACTTGCGGATTAGCCGGCTGCTAAAGCGATCGGACGCCTCGGAAATGAAGCCGCGACCAGGGTGTGCCCTTGCTGAAAACCGGAGCGCCAGGCAGCCCACGGTGAATCCGGTCCTCTGGATTTGGCAAGAAACTCATGCAGGATGGACTTGCGTTCGATCGCGAGTTTCTCCCGCCACTTCTCCAAGGCCTGAGGATCCAACTTGGACGCGTGCCTGCGGAGCTTGCTTCGAAGCACATCGATATCGTGAACGTCGCCTAGCTGATCCTGCATTTGCTTCAAGTCAGCGGACCATGCCTCGTAGCGTTCGGGCAAAAAGTTTTCAACCACGTAGCGAAAGTTCTTGATGCCGATGCGCACCCGGTGCCACGCCACGCTGCTTCGTTTTCTTTTGGCTTCTTCGTAGAGCTTGGCGGCCTCGTTTAGCCTTGCTATGGCAAGCCGCTGGAAAACGACGCTGCCGGACGGGAAAAATTCGGCTTTGGGCTGCAACTTCCGCTTCAGTTTCTTCCACTCCTTCTGGTCGAATGCGGTGAGCGCCGCGGCCGCACTCTTGCGGTGCTTTTTTTTCTTCCGACGAAAGGAGCCGCAGCATGTACCTGCCCACAGGGTCGCCAGCGGGGCCGCACTTCTTCACCCAATTCCGTTGCACCTGCGTATCGTGCAAATCGCCCGAAGCATGAAATAATTTGCGGCTGACTTTCTTGATCTTGCGCCAACGCGAGCTAGGACTTACTTCCCTAAGAGCCTCGCCCATGGTGCGGCATCTCCGGAGAGCGACGCGCAAATCGTGTACTTCACCTTTTCGCCATTTTGGTTCAACCTTGGGCGCGAGTTCCAGGACGCGGTCCATCCACACTTCAAGGCCTGTTTGGCGATGCGCCATGATTTGAGGTAATGAAACGGGAACCGACACGCGAAATCCAATCTATCTGGCAGGCCAGCGACTACTGCGCCATGTTACCTCCCGGCGGGACGTTTTGCCAGCGGCGGCACGCGCTTGCCCGCGTTTTTTTAGGGCGGCAACGGGATGGTAGGGCTGAATGGGCGCAGTACGAGGATACAGACAAAATCTTTACACCGGGGGGTGGTCTCGCGCAAGTACCTGTTGGTGTAAAGAAAAATCGTCTACGGTGAGGAGAGGGAAAATCGGCGTTTTTGCGCCTATCGCGTGGACTGTAGTTCCCGGGATTGAATCTGGAGAAGTCCACCTCACTTTGATCGCCCAAGAAGCAAAGCGGTTCGTCAGAGTCGAGTTTTAGTGTACATTGTTGATGCTGCCCTTGCTGGCCAGCGGTCCGCTCCCTCTTGGAAGGAATTAGGGAATGAATCCGACGAAAACAGAGCCGACGGTTAGCGCCGAGAGTCCGACGGCTACGCGCCGGGACACGCTAACCCTCATCGATAACCGCAACGGACGTCAATACGAAGTGCCGATCAAGAACGATACGATCCGCGCGATCGATCTGCGGCCGATTAAGATCAGCGAATCCGATTTTGGGATGATGAGCTACGATCCCTCGTTCGCGAATACAGCGTCTTGCACAAGCAAGATCACCTTCATCGACGGCGACAACGGCATTCTGCGCTACCGCGGTTATTCGATCGAAGAACTTGCGGAAAAAAGCACCTATCCCGAGACGGCGTACTTGATTCTTCACGGCGAGCTGCCCACCAAATCCCAGCTAGCCGATTGGAACTATCACATTACGCACCATACGTTCATCCACGAGAGCATCAAGAAATTTCTAGACGGTTTTCACTACGATGCTCACCCCATGGGCATGTTGATCTCGACCTTGGCCGCCCTTTCGACTTTTTATCCCGACGCCAAGGATATTTTCAGCGCGGACTCGCGGCGCAAGCAAACCTACCGGCTGATCGGTAAGATGCCGACGCTGGCCGCATTTGCCTACCGGCACAGCCTGGGCATGCCTTTCGTTTATCCCGACAACGATCTCAGTTACTGCGGAAATTTCCTGAACATGCTGTTCCGCACCACCGAACTGCAATACCGCCCCAATCCGACGCTCGAGCGAGCGTTGGATATTTTGTTCATCCTGCATGCAGACCACGAGCAGAATTGCTCGTCCACTGCGATGCGCGGCGTAGGAAGTTCGCATGTGGATCCGTATTCCGCGGCGGCTGCGGCGACGGCTGCGCTTTACGGACCGCTGCACGGAGGCGCGAACGAAGCGGTGCTGCGCATGCTGCTCGAAATCGGTTCGGTGAACAACGTGCCGGCATACGTGAAGCGTGTGAAGGCGGGTGAAAAATTGCTGATGGGATTCGGCCATCGGGTGTACAAGAATTACGATCCGCGCGCCAAAATCGTGAAGCGTATCGCATACGAAGTCTTCGACATCATGGGCCGAAATCCGCTGATCGATATTGCGCTCGAATGCGAGCGGATTGCGCTCGAGGACGAATATTTCGTAAAACGCCGGCTGTATCCCAATGTGGATTTTTATACGGGACTGATCTACCAGTCGATGGGCTTTCCGGTGACCATGTTTCCCGTGCTTTTCGCGATCCCGCGGACTTCGGGATGGATCGCACAATGGGAAGAGATGCTGCTCGATTCCGAGCAGAAGATTTCGCGGCCTCGCCAGGTTTATACGGGCTACGATCTTCGCAGCTATATTCCCGCCGATCACCGCGGCTAAGAGTTTTTTGCGGGACTCCGCCGGCGAAATTTCTCCCCTCCACGGATCAGCGTTCGCGCGCTCTTCGCCACTCCAGTGCCTTTAAAATGCATTGCATTCGGGCACAATCTCTGGCAAAACACTGTGACGCAGCGCGGGCTGCGCTAATGAATATCTCCACACGCAAGGTTGAGAACGCCACCATCGTCGACGTGGTCGGAGACATCACGCTCTACAATTCTCCCGAAGTGCGCAAGAGCCTGCTCGGCACGCTGAAAGACCAGGGCGTGAGCCGCGTAATCGTGAATCTTGGAAGGGTGAACTATATCGATAGCGCAGGGATCGCCTCGCTCGTGGAAGGTTTGAAGGTCTCGCGAGACTTGAAGAAGGGATTCGCTCTCTACGGCCTGAGCCCGACGGCGCGCGAAGTTCTCCAACTCACCCGCCTGCTGAAAGTTTTTGAAGTCCACGATACGGAAAAGGAAGCTTTGGTCGCGGGAAGCGGCGGTACTGCCGCGTCCCAGTAGCGCGGACCTCCAAACGTCCAGATGCCATTCGTAGAAACCATCGGCGAAGCCACAATCGATGGGTTGGCTTACGTCGGGGGACTGGCGCGCCTTGCCGGCGGCGCGGCGCGAGCCGTATTTTTCGGGCATTTTTGGAGCAGAAAGCTCCGGTGGCATCGGGCGGTGCATCAGGCCATGGCCATCGGCGTAGAGGCGATCCCCATTGTCTCTCTGATTTCCTTTTTCGTGGGCATGATCCTGGCGCTGCAAGGAGCCTACGAATTGCGCACTCTCGGCGCAATGCAGTTGGTCGCGAGCGCCGTGGCCATTTCGATGACGCGGGAGCTGGGGCCGCTCATGACGGCGATCATGGTGATCGGTCGTTCCGGATCGGCGTTCGCTGCGGAAATCGGCACGATGAAGGTCAACGAGGAAATCGACGCGCTGGAAACCATGGCGCTCGAGCCGCCTCGCTTTCTGGTGGCGCCGAAATTCCTGGCCATGCTACTGATGATGCCGTGCCTCACCACGTGGTCGGATTTCATGGGCATTCTGGGCGGAGGCCTCTTCGGCGTGACGAACGCCGGCTTCACGTGGACAACATATCTCCATGCCACGATCGAGGCCATGACCTTGCGCGACGTGGTTACCGGCCTGATCAAGAGCGTGATGTTCGGGCTGGTGATTACCGCTGTCGGCTGCCATGAGGGATTTTCCACGGGCCTGGGCTCGGAGGAAGTTGGCCGGTCGACAACTTCGGCGGTGGTGAAGTCTATTTTTCTGGTCATCGCGGTGGATTTGGTTTTCACGAGCATCTTTTACTTCACGGCGCCTCGATAACGATAGAAAGGCTGTGCCGGGATCATGCCCCAAGAAAACGCGTCCGGCGAATCGGCCGTCATTTCGGTGCGGGATCTTCGCGTCCGCTATGGCACGCAGGAAATCCTCCACGGTATTAACTTCGAAGTGCAACACGGCGAGACGCTGGTGATTCTAGGTGGCTCGGGCTCTGGAAAGAGCACGCTTCTTCGCACGCTTGTTGGCCTGGAACGGCCGAGCGCCGGCGAAATCTGGATTCGTGGAAGGAATTTCGCGAACATGCCGGAGAGCGACCGCGACGAACTGCGAAAGAAAATGGGAATGTCATTCCAGGGTGGAGCGCTGTTCGGATCGATGACCGTGGGGGATAATGTCGCCCTTCCCTTGCGCGAACATACGCCGCTCGACGAGTCCACCATCGAAATAATGGTGCGCTTAAAGCTCGACCAAGTAGGGCTTTCAGGTTTTGAAGGCTACATGCCGGCGCAATTGAGCGGAGGGATGAAAAAGCGCGCCGCCATTGCCCGCGCCCTGGCAATGGAACCCGAAATTTTATTCTTCGACGAGCCCTCGGCCGGCCTCGACCCCATTATCGCGGCGGGGATCGATGAACTGATCCTGAAACTGAAGAAGGCATTCCGAATCACCATTCTGGTAGTGACGCACGAACTCGCCAGCGCATTCCTGATTGCCGACCGGATGATCCTGCTCAACAAGGGGAAAATCGTGGCCAACGATACGCCGCAGGAACTCCGCGTAAGCACGGAGCCGCGCGTGCGTCAATTTCTAGACCGCGTCCCCGAGCCCGAAGTAGCCGGCGAAATCGATTACCTGCAGATGCTAACGGGGGAGGGCCCTTTCCAGCGGCGCTAAAACTGGCGAATGGCGCGCTGCATGTTATACTCCCCGGCATTCTACAAGCAGCCGGCTCGAATTAGGGGTGCGTGAACCGGGCTGGAAATATTGAGGAAACCGTGGAATCGAAGCGGGAGCAGGCTCTCGTCGGAATATTCGTTTTAGTAGCCGCTGCTCTGCTCACGGTGACGGCGTTTCTCCTTTCAGGAACGTTCGGCCGTGGCAACGTCCCCTACCGAACCTATTTCAAAAATGCGGGCGGGCTGAGTCCGGGCGCGGAAGTCCGCTATGCCGGAGGGCCCGCGGTGGGCCGCGTGAAAGAAGTGAAGAGCGACCCTCAGAATCCCACGCGCATGGAAGTTGACTTTAGCGTGCAGCCCTCCGTCCCCGTAAAGACGGACAGCACCGCCGAAATCACGAGCGTCAGCCCGCTGGGTGATAATTTCCTTGGAATCGTTCCGGGCACTCTCGCCGCGCCGAAGGCGCCGAGCGGCTCTACGCTCAAGTCGCTCGAATACACCAGCTTTTCCGACATCACCGCGCTGATCGCCCAATTGGGCCCGGGCGCGAACGACCTGCTGGCGAATTTGAACGATCGAGTGGTGGCTATGAAGGAGACCATCGATCGCGTGAACGACCTGCTCGACGCGCGGAACCGCGCCAACATCTCCGCGAGCCTCGCGGATCTTCACGGGATGCTCGATGAGAACCGGCCGGCGATTCATTCGACGCTGAATAATGTGAATGCGTCGAGCGCGAAACTCGCGCCCCTGATCGACGATTTCCGCAAGACTTCTGCGCAGGCCAACGAGGCGCTGGGTCACCTTGATGCCGCAATTGCCGAGAATCGCCCGGATCTCCACAAAGCCGTGAGTGACCTTCGGCAGTCTCTCGATTCAACAGTAACGCTCACGAGCCAGCTCGATAGCACACTGGACGCAAATTCCGAAAGTCTCGACGAGATTATCGATAATCTGCGCCACGTGACCGAGAATTTGAATTCGTTCACCGAAACGATCAAGACGCGGCCTTACACATTGATTCGGGCATCGGGCGTCAAGCCGCGAAAGCCGGGCCAAGCACCGCCTAAGTAGAAGAGGAGGGACGAAGGGTGACGACGCGCCAGCTGCGGCAAGCCTTGCTTATAATTCTGGCAGCGGGAGTCACCGCGGCGTGCAGCGCTTCGCGGCCCGTGAAATATTACGTATTGGATACCGGCAGTCCAGCGGCGCGGGTGCCCGATTCCTCTCCGGTACGCTTTCCGATACGGCTCTTGGTTGGCCGCGTTACCGCGTCGCACTTGTATCGCGACGACCGCCTTGTTTACGGAAGCGGGGCTGTTCAGCTTGGCACCTATGAGTACCAGCGCTGGGCAGAGCCGCCGGCCGGAATGATCCAGGATATGCTCATTCGCTCCTTGCAATCGACGGGAGCGTATCGTTCTGTATCCGGCTTGCGCAGTGATGCGCGCGGTGATTACATCATCCGCGGCCGTCTCGATGCCCTTGATGAAGTGCAAGGGCCGGCCCTCTCAGCGCGCTTTTCGTTCCAAATCGAATTGTTTGACCCCAAAACCAGCGCCACAATTTGGTCCGACTCTTACGCCCACGACGAGCCGGTGACGGGGAAGAAAGTTTCTGACGTAGTTGAAGCGCTGGATCGTAACGTGAGCGCCGGTCTCAC
Source organism: uncultured Acidobacteriota bacterium (assembly GCA_963723845.1). Lineage (GTDB taxonomy): Bacteria > Acidobacteriota > Terriglobia > Acidiferrales > UBA7541 > Palsa-295. The sequence continues at coordinate 13,680 of CAVRSO010000018.1, read as the reverse complement.
GCAGCTCACCGCGCATCTGGCCCAGTACTTCACGGATCATCCACCGCAGCTAACATCCGGGCAATAGCTCCCCACGCTTGGGTTAATTCCTACGCGAAAGCGCGGTTCCGGACCTTGACAGTAATGCAAATTCACTCATAATGAAGCATCCCTTCCGGGCCCACCGTTCGGGCTTCGAATCCCGTTCTCGACTTTTGTAACGATCATTGAAACGCAGGAAGTCCTCTCCTTCTTGCCGGCCGAATGCTATCCACTGCCGAGAGAGCAGCGGAGGCGGGCAATCGACGGAGGGACAGACATGCCCCATGGATTTTGTTACTTTTGGAATCCCGGCCTGGTGTGGCTCCACGTTTTTTCTGATTCGCTGATCGCGCTAGCATATTTCGCGATACCTGTAATTCTCCTTTGGTTCGCGCGTCGCCGCCGCGACCTTCCATTTAGCTGGATGTTCGTGCTGTTTGGTGTGTTTATCGTTGCCTGCGGCGCGACGCACTTGATGGGCGTGTGGAATGTTTGGCACGCGAACTACTGGGTGGACGGCCTCATCAAGGCCATCACCGCGGCTGCCTCCATTCCCACAGCCATCCTCCTGGCACAAATGATCCCTCGCGCCCTAACCTTGCCGAATATCGGCCAATGGATGGAGGCCAATGCTCAGCTCGAAAAAGAAGTGCGCGAGCGTCGCGACATCGAACTTCGGCTGCGGACCAGCGAAGCCAGCTACCGCGAGCAGGCCGAACTGCTCAACGTCACGCACGACGCCATCTTTGTCAGGGACCTAGAAGATCGAATCGTGTACTGGAACCGCGCAGCGGAGAGGTTATACGGATGGCAAACGGATGAAGCCCGTGGACGAGTGGCGCGCGACCTTCTTCAAAAACGCTTCCCGAAACCTCTCGCCGAGATCGAGGCGGAAGTGAGGGCGGAAGGCTCCTGGGAAGGGGAATTGATACACCATTCTCGCAGCGGGTCTGAAATCATCGTGTCGACTCGCTGGGTGCTCCGTCGCGACCCCAGCGGTAGACCTGCAGGCATTCTAGAAAGCAACCGCGACGTTACGCAGCGTGTCTCTGAAGAGAAAAAGTTTCGAAACTTGCTCGAGTCAGCTCCCGATGCGATGGTGATTGTCAACAGTGGGGGACACATCCAGCTTGTCAACGCGCAGACCGAAAAGCTCTTTGGATATTCGCGCGAGGAACTCATCGGCCAGCACACAGAGAAGCTTATGCCCGAACGGTTTCATTCGTCGCACGTTCAGCATCGACAAGACTATTCACAGTCACCTCGGCCACGATCCATGCGCGCAGGATTAGAGCTCTACGGGCGCCGCAAGGATGGAACCGAATTCCCCGTCGAGATCAGCTTGAGCCCAATCAAGACGGGCGAGGACATTCTAGTGGCCAGCGCGATTCGTGATGTCACGGATCGGCGTCTCGCTGAAGAAGCGCTTGAATCGAACCGGAAGGCGCTTGCACAGTCCAATGACCAGCTCATTGCCGCGAACAAGGAACTCGAAGCCTTCAGCTATTCCGTTTCGCACGATCTCCGTGCGCCAGTGCGTCACATAGACGGTTTCGCGCGGCTCCTGGGTGAGACGTACGGCGAGGAGATGCCTCAACAAGTTCGGCATTACATCGAGAGGATTCTTGCCGCAGCCGACCATATGGGTCACTTGGTGGATAGCCTTTTGAACCTGGCCCGAATCGGACGAAAGGAACTTATCCGCCTAGAAGCCGTGTGCCTCGGCGATTTGGCGCGGAGTGCCGTTTCGGATTTCTCAGCCGAAACGGAAAGACGCGGAATCGAATGGCGCGTCCACGTTCTGCCTACGGTGAGCTGCGACCCGACCCTCTTGAGCTTAGTATTTTCTAATCTTCTTTCCAACGCCCTGAAATTCACGCGGGGAGTCCAACACCCGGTCATTCAAGTTGGCAGCCATGTGAATGGTGGCGGGGTGACGATCTTTGTCCGCGATAACGGGGTGGGCTTCGATTCCAGATATGCCGATAAGTTATTCGGCGTCTTCCAGCGGCTGCATCGCGAGGAGGACTTCGAAGGTACGGGCATAGGATTGGCCACGGTCCAACGAATCATTCAACGGCACGGCGGCGAAGTGTGGGCTGAATCCACGCCGGGCCAGGCAACAACATTCTATTTCACGCTGGAACCGAGGTTCCAACGCACCGCGCCAGACGCAGTAAAGGAGGCGAGCCTTGAGCAAGCCTGACGGAGTTGAAATTCTGTTGGTCGAAGACAACCCTTCAGACGCCGAGCTGACCTTGCACGCTTTGCGGAAACACAATCTCGCCAACCGCATCCAGCACGCCCGCGATGGGGAAGAAGCCTTGGACTTCATTTTCTGTCGAGGGGCCTTTTCGGCGCGCCGCGCAGAGACCGGACCCCGCTTGATCCTGCTTGATTTGAAGCTGCCAAAAATAGACGGCCTGCAAGTGCTGCGAGAAATCAAAAGCGATCCGAGCACCAAGCCGATTCCAGTGATCGTGCTGACCTCATCGAGAGAAGAAAGGGACCTGGTGAATAGCTACGAGTTGGGCGTGAACAGCTACATTCAAAAGCCCGTAAACTTCACTGAATTTCAAGACGTGGTTCGGCAACTCGGTATGTACTGGCTTTTGTTGAATGCCGCGGCTCCCGCAGTGGCGCCGCTTGCTCGCTAGAGCCGCCCGTAACGAGTGGATGTGAAAAACGAGAATGAGCAAAACCCACAGGCCCGCATCAGTTCTGACCAAGCCCCTGCGACTGCTTTTCGCCGAAGACGATCCGAACGATCTGGAACTCTGCCTTCGTGATCTGAAGAAGTCGGGACTCAGTTTTCAGGCTGACTCCGCCTTCTCACTAGAGGAGTTCGCGCGAAAGTTGCGCGAGGAGCCTGCCGACGTTGTGATCTCCGATTACCGCATGAAGGGCTGGACCGCGATAGACGCCCTCGCCATGATCCAAGAATCCTGGCCCGGCGTACCCCTGATCCTGGTGAGCGGCACGCTCGGCGACGAACTTGCCGTGGAATGCATGAAGAAGGGCATTACTGACTATTTGCTGAAAGGCCAGCTTGCGAGACTGCCGATGGCCATCCGGCACGCGCGCGAAGGTCGAGCGCTTCGGGAAGCGGAGGCGCGAGCGCTCGACGCGCTACGTGAAAGCGAGGAGCATTACCGCACACTCGTGGAAAATGCTCCCGAAGCCATCGTCTTGCTCGATCTCGACGAGAGGAAGTTCGTAGATTCCAACGGCCGCGCCCTATCCCTTTTTGGCCTAACTAGAGACGCGCTTCTGCAAAGCGGCGTGAGGGACGTAAGCGCGACGACGCAGGTTGATGGGACGACGGCCGAAACCATGGAACGGTTGTTCTCTGAACCAGGCGTGGAGGAAGCCACTGCGCGCTTCGAGTGGATGTACCGCAATTCGCAAGGAGAGGAACACCCCGCCGAAGTGTATCTCGTCCGTTTGCCGTCTGCGAATCGCCGACTAGTGCGGGCCAGCATCGTGGACATCACGGAGCGCAAACGATCGGAGCAAGCTTTGCGAGATAGCGAGACTCGCTATCGCGGCTTGGTCGATAACGCGACATACGGGATCCTTTGGGTCGAAGAGCACGGAGGCAGACTGCTGGACGCAAATCCGGCCGTTGCGGCAATGCTTCGCTACGATTCAGTGGATGACTTGCTGAGCATTCAGTTCACGAAGGCGCTCTATTGCAATCCCGATGACCAGACCGCGATCCTCGCCGAATATAGGCGGCAGGGTCACGCGCACGCCAGCGTGGAGTGGAAGCGTAAGGACGGAAGGGTGATTGCCGTCCGCCTAAACAGTCGCCGGACGATGAATTCGGACGGATCGGAATGCGCCGAGGTCATCGTCGAAGACGTAACCGAGCACAAGACGCTTGAAAGGCAGCTCGTACAAGCGCAGAAATTCGAAGCGATCGGGCAGCTAGCCGGTGGAATCGCGCACGACTTTAACAATATGATTGGCGCCATCATCGGCTGGGTTGATCTGGGAATCGATGAAACCGACACGGATTCGCGGCTGCACCGGCATTTCCAGAAGGTACGCCACCAGGCCGAACGCGCCGCTGCGCTCACGCGCCAGTTGCTCGCGTTCGCTCGCCGGCAGATCCTCGAGCCGCGCAACGTAGACCTGAATCAAACCTCGATCGAAACACTCAGCCTCCTGGAAAAAGTGATTGGCAGCAATATCGAGATTAAGGCCAACCTCGCTCCCGATCTCGCGGTCGTACGAGCCGATCCGACTCAGGTCGAGCAGGTGCTGATGAATCTTTGCATCAATGCCCGGGACGCGATGCCTAACGGCGGCGCGCTGATCATTGACACCTCCAACATCACCCTCGACGCGGCATTCTGTTCTCTTCAACCGCTCGCTCGCCCGGGCGACTATGTGATGCTCGCCATCACTGATTCCGGCACCGGAATGGACGCAGCCACGCTCGACCGGATTTTCGAACCGTTCTTTACGACCAAAGAGATGGGCAAGGGAACGGGGCTTGGGCTCGCCACGGTCTACGGAATTGTCCGGCAGCATGGCGGTTTCTTGAATGTGTATAGCGAGCCGGGCGTCGGCAGTACATTTAGAGTGTATCTGCCGATAAGCACTACGGCGGCGCCTGCGCGCGATTTAGCCGAGGATCCGGGCCCGGTCGCCGGCGGAACAGAAACGATCCTCGTGGCCGAGGATCATGAAGGGTTGCGTCAGCTAGCCCAGGAAACTCTGACCGGCCTCGGTTACAACGTTCTCTTGGCCGCGGATGGCGAACAGGCACTGCAGGAGTTCCAACGGTCGGAAATCCATCTTGCGGTCCTGGATGTGGTGATGCCGAAATTAAGCGGCCCCGAGCTTTACGCGAGACTGCAGGAAACTCACCCGAGCCTTCCGGTGATCTTCGCAACTGGTTATAGTCCCGATTTGGCCATGATTCAAAAGGTGCAGCAGCAAGGCTTTCCTGTGTTGCAAAAACCTTACTCCTCGCGAAGTCTGGCGCGCGCGGTACGGAAAACGCTGGATAGTCAAGCGCGTCCCGTTTCGAGCGACTAAAGTTTTGGATTCACGGGTTCGCATCCCGTAGCATCGCCCTCAGGTTCGCGGCTCAAATAATTTAAGGAACTGATCGCGGGGAGCAGGTTCGACCCCTACAATCTCCAGATTGGCGTGCACGTGCTCCACGCTGCTCATTCCCACCAGTGCGGTGGTGACTCCGGGAACCGACCGCGCGAACTGCAGCGCCCGCGCAGCATCGTCCTTCAGACCAAGGGCCCCACCGATATAAGAGGGCAGGTTCCGCGTGAGCTGTCCCTGAAGAAGCGTTGCGCTTGTTACGACGGTAATCCCCAGCGCGCGTCCTGCCTGCACCATGGCCATTGTTTTTCCTTCCACCACTTGGTTCGGCCGCAGTAGCGCCTCGGGCATCGCCAGATTCAGCGGCAACTGTACGAAACGGAAGTGGTGTTCCGGTCCTCCGGCTTCCCGCGCGATTCCTTCCATCTCGGCAAGCGATAGATATCCCGGCGAGTTGCGTTCATCGCGGAAGGTGTTCCACGTGGCCAGGCCGTACGCGCCGATTTTTCCTGCTGAGACCGCGGATTCCAAAAAGTGAAATGCTTCGCTGATGCGGCGGCGGAACTCGGCCGGGGCTACCTCGCTCAACTGCGTTTCCGGATTGTGCAAATAGAAAACATCCACGCATTCGACGCCCAGATTCCTGCGGCTACGGTCCAATTGGTCCGAAAGATATCCTGGAGCCATGCAGTGGCAGCCCGCTGCGATATCCTCCGGACGCAAAATCCCGCGTTCCACGTACTCGCGTGAAAAATATTCGTTAGCATCTTCCGGCATCTCACCATCGGGCGTAAGGAAGCCCGCCTTGGTGCAGACAACGATCTCGTCCCGGAAAAATTCATCCGACGTCAGGACCTTTAACGCCGCGCCCACCGAGCGCTCGCTGCGCTGCAGCCGGTAGTTGATCGCCGAATCGATTACGTTCACTCCGCCTTGCACCGCGGCGATGATGGCGTTCTTGTACGCCTCATCGGTCGCATGGTCGGGCTCTCCGAGATACGTCCCAATCCCGATCGAGGAAAGCACCAGGCCGCCCTGCACGTCGCGGAAATGGCCGGCCGCGGCGCGTCCTTGAAATCTCGCCGCATAGCGCAATGTCGCCTGTGCTGTGGCCCGCCCCGGTATCTGACGGTCGGCCGTTTGAGGAGATGGCACTGGAATCCTCGCTTCAGTAAACCCGCTGCAAAATCCCCGCATGTTGGCGCAAGGCGCGGCCCCGCTTGCGGATCGTCACGAAACGCGCGCCGCTATTTCATCAACGGGCTCGCCGGATAGCCCTTGCGCATCGATCATCTCTCTTGCCTGCACACGAATCTTCGGGAGATATCGCGCGAAAGCAATCGCTCCGGCAATCGTCAGGGCTCCGCCGATCGCCACGGTCCAAGGAGCGCCAATGTGACCCGCCGCCGCCCCCTCGATCAGCGCCCCAAATGGCGCCATGCCCATGAACATCATCGAATACACGGCCATCGTCCTGCCTCGCAGCCGGTCCGGCACCATCGATTGAACGAGCGTATTTGACGACGACATCTGCGTCATCACCGAAAAACCCACCGGCACCAGCAGTATCGCCGAGAGAACCCACCAACGCGAAAATGTGAACACGATTAGAAATGCCCCAAAGGCGCCGCAGGCAATCGGGACTAACCTCCCTAGTCCGCCAACTCCCCTGCGTGATGCAATCATCAGGGCGCCGAGCATTGCTCCCAAGCCAGTGGCTCCCATCAACATGCCCAGCGTCCTGGCATTCCCGTGCAGCACTCTCGCCGCGAATATCGGCATCAAAACCGTATACGGCATGGCCACCAGGCTCACCAGGCCGATCAGCAGAAGCAGCGCGCGAATCGGCGGCGTGTCGCGCACAAAGCGAAATCCTTCCGCGATATGCTCGAAGGGAGACGCGTGGTGCGTGACCGCAGGTTTCGGCGGGATCCGCATCATGAGCAATCCGGCGATCACGGCGATGTAACTCACTGAATTCGCGAAGAAGCACCAGCCCTCGCCAATGCTGGCCACCAGAATCCCCGCGATCGCAGGCCCTACAATTCGCGCCCCATTGAATATCGTGGAATTCAACGCGATCGCGTTCATCAGATCTTCTCGGCCAACCATTTCCACCAAAAATGATTGGCGAGCGGGAATGTCAAACGCGTTCACCACGCCCATCAGCGCTGCCAAAACGATCACTTCCGATACCGTCACGCGCTTTGTCAGCGTCAGCATCGCCAGAATGAACGCAAAAATCATCGACGCAACCTGCGTGGCGATTACCACCTTGCGCCGGTTGAAACGATCCGCCACCATTCCGCCCACTGGCGACATCAGAAAAACCGGTATCTGCCCCGCGAATGCCACAGCGCCCAGCAGCAACGACGATCCTGTCAGCCGGTAAACCAGCCACGCCTCGGCGACGTTGTCCATCCACGTGCCGATCAGCGAGATTCCTTGTCCGCTGAAAAACAGTTGGAAATTCCGGTGCTTCAAGGACCGGATCGTGTCGTGGAATCGCGAACGGCTCGCCACTCCGCGGGCCCCGGCCGGGTCCGTTGTGCTCGTTTCCGCCATATTCTTGAATTGTACGATGCAACGCCGCTGGCTTGGCCGGGGATTGTGCCGGCGTTTCTCATGAACCCGGCGGTTCAGGCGAAGAAGCAGCCGGAGCCAGAAGCCGGCTGCACGCTCGCAGGATGCGGCGGTAAGGCCAGTCGTCTTCGCGAAAGAGAATTTCGCCGTCCCGCGGCTTCGAATAAAACCAGCGCGCCACGAGCGATAGATGTTCGGGCAATTCCGCCGGCGCGGCATGCAGGCCATACCGTCCTCGCAAATCGGTCCCGACGGATTCCTTGCTTTCGTACACTTGCGCCGTGGCCTGCGGCTCCAACGCCTGCCGCAGGATGGCCTCTACGGAGCGCGGCTGGCTCGATAGTTCAGCGAAATTCAGGAATATCGGTTCCGCAAGCACTCCGCCTATCAACGGAAATACCGCGATGGTTTTCTCGTCGTTCCCACGCTGAAGGATCACCGCATCCAGCTCATCGATTCGCCGCGCTAGTTCCGGCAGCCCGCGCAATGCAGCCGCTACTTTCTCGAGGCGTTTGTGCAGTGCGGCGGCTCGTTCGAAATCCAGAGCCTCGCTGGCGGCTTCCCGCTCGCGTTCGAATTTCGCGGTGAGTGCTCCGCCCGCTGTGTCGAGCGTCTCAACGACCAGCGCCACTTCCGCGTCATATTCTTCCTTCGTGCAACCCGCAAAACACGGCGCCAGGCACATCTTCATTTCCGAATAAATGCATCCTGGAAAATTCGGATCGCGGCGAATCTTGATCTGGCAGCGGCGAATCTTGAACAAATCGAGAAAGCCTTCCGAGAACGCCTCCGCCGACCGGCGCGAAGCAAATGGCCCGAAGTAAAATCCTTCGTCGGCGCGTATTCGCCGTGTCACATGGCAGCGGGGATACGCGTTGCGCAGATTGATCTTCAGCACCGCCGGCGGCCGCAACCGCAATAACTCCCGGTAGCGATCGGGCAAGAACTCGCTTGCCTGCTCGTAAAGTGTCAGCGTTTGTTCGAATTTCGAACCGGTGGCGCGGCAGAATATTCGCGCAGCCTGGTCCCGCAGGTTGAGCCGCTTTGAGTTTTCCTCCGGCACGCCCAAAAGTCGTTGGGCGGCGCGCCGGATGTCCGCGGTCCGCGCCAGATAGGGACGCCCAGGCTCGCGCATTTCGATGCGCACCACGCCGGGTCGCGATGGTAGCGCCCCAAAAAGTTCTGCATCGCGCGCCGCATCGAATGGCTCGAAACTGTCGAGCGGAAGCACGATGGAAGAATACAACGGAAAGCTAATTACTCTTCAAAACCCACCCGGCGATCACCAGACGTTGAATTTCGCTGGTGCCCTCGTAGATCTCTGTGATTCTCGCGTCGCGGTAGGCCCGCTCCACCGGATATTCCCGGCTATACCCGTTGCCACCGTGTATTTGAATCGCTTTGTGGGTCACGCGCGTGGCCATCTCGCTGGCAAAAAGTTTGGCGATGGCCGCCTCCATCGAAAACCGCGCTCCCGAATCCTGCTTCCACGCGGCGCGCCGCGCCAGCAATCGTGCCGCATCGATTTCAGTAGCCATGTCCGCGAGCATGAACTGGATGGCCTGAAACTCCGCGATCGGATGGCCGAACGCCTGCCTCTCCCGCGCATAATCGAGAGCCGCTTCAAAAGCGCCCTGCGCAATTCCTGTCGCTTGAGACGCGATTCCGATCCGCCCGCCATCGAGCATCGAGAGCGCGATTTTGTAACCTTCGCCCTCGTTCCCCACGCGATTCCCAACCGGCACTTCGCAATCCGCGAACGAGAGTTCCGTGCAAGCCGTCGCATGAATTCCGAGTTTCTTTTCCTCTTTGCCGACACGAAATCCCCGCGTGCCCTTCTCCACAATCAGCGCCGTGATCCCTTTCTCCCCTTTTTCCGGCTGCGTGTTCACGTAGACGATTCCCGCGTCCGCAACCCCGCCATTCGTGATCCACGCTTTTGTGCCATTCACCATGTAGCAATCGCCCTTGCGCACCGCTTTCGTCGCCAGCGCCGCTGCGTTCGAACCCGCTTGCGGCTCCGTCAGCGCGTAGCACCCGATCTTCTCGCCTCGCGCAAACGGCACCAGGAAGTTCTGCTTCTGCTCCTCGGTGCCAAACCGGTCGATCGTCGCGCAGTACAGCGAGTTCTGCACCGAAAGGATCACGCTTGTTGACGCGCAAACTCGTGCGATTTCCTCCATCACGATCGAGTAGCAAATATGGTCCATGCCCGCGCCGCCGTATTTTTCCGGCACCGAAATTCCTGTCAGGCCCAGTTCCGCCGCTTTGCGCACGGTTTCATGCGGGAAGCGGCCGGTCTCGTCCAGCTCTTTCGCCAGAGGCTTCACTTCAGCCTCCGCGAAATCGCGCACGCTTCGCTGCAGAAGCTTCTGCTCTTCGGTAAGTTCTAGGTTCACAAGTTTCTCCGGCGTCTTCTCCGCATCCGTGTCTCCGAACAACCGGTATCAGTCTGCGATTGTCAGTCTGCAATTGTACAGCGAACCCACCGCAGCCGGGTTTCGTCGCTCTTCCTACGGCGATATACTGGAAATGAACATCGAAAGGAGCTTCTAAGATGGAGCCACGCCTTAATCCGTACAAACTCTCCCCGAAAATCTATGAAACCATGTCCGCTCTGCAGGCCTATGTCGATTCCTGCGGCCTCGAACGACCCCTGCTCGAACTGGTAAAGCTCCGCGCATCGCAGATCAATGGCTGCGCGTACTGCATTGACATGCACACCAAGGACGCGCGCGCGCTCGGTGAGACAGAGCAGCGCCTCTACTTGCTCAACGCCTGGCGAGAGAGCCCCGTGTACACGGAGCGTGAAAGAGCGGCCCTTGAATGGACCGAAGCCGTCACCCTCGTCGCCAACACAAATGTGCCGGACGATGTATATGGGAGGGCCACTCTCCAGTTCAAGCCCAACGAACTCGCCAATTTAACCTTGGCAACCGTGCTTGATCTGCTGGGCGAGCGAGCTCGGCCAGGGCTGGATCCAGCCGGCCTCGGCGAACTCAGGCGTCCAGGTGACGTCGAGGCCGAGGATGTCCATCGACGAGTCGGCGGCGGCCAGGCGCAGGGCGAGCTGCTGGTGCTGCCCGTTGGCCGAGTTGGGCAGGTTCTGGATCGCGATCCGGTACCGGCCGTGGGAGGCCTGGCCACACTGGGCGGCGCTCTTGACGAACGCCCCCGAAAACTCCGGGAAGATGTACCAGTTGAGCGTGACGGGCCCGCTGGATGAGCTGCTGCCGCCACAGCCCGCGGCCACTGCAACCGCGAGCACGCAGAGCACGGCACTCTCAAAAGGCTCGACCGCCGGGGCGAACGCTCTCGTGGGTCGCGGCTGCGCACTCGGAAACCCCCCTTACCCAGGTCCCGCACCAGCGAAAACATGACCTGCCGCTCTCCCAAACGGCTCCCACACCGTCTCCCGCGCAGATGCTACCGCATTCGCGACCATAGGGTTGGTTGCGCATGCTCAGGGGTAGCATCGTGGTGATGGTTACCTCGCAAGCGTGACGCTGCGCATCAACGGCGAGGAACACTCGCTCGAGCTCGACACCCGCACGTCGGTGCTCGACCTCCTGCGCGAGCACCTCGGCCTGACGGGTGCGAAGAAGGGCTGTGACCACGGCCAATGCGGGGCGTGCACGGTGCTGATCGACGGCCGGCGGGCGAACTCCTGCCTGGCACTGGCCGTGGCCCATGCGGGCGCCGAGGTCGTCACGATCGAAGGTCTGGCGCAGAACGGCTCGCCGCACCCACTCCAAACCGCATTCGTGGAGCACGATGCGTTCCAGTGCGGGTACTGCACTCCCGGGCAGATCTGCTCGGCGGTCGGCATGCTCGACGAGTTCGCGGCCGGGTGGCCGAGCCACGCCTCCGGCGATGTCGCCGCCAAACCGAGCCTTGACGCGCGGGAGATCCGCGAGCGCATGAGCGGGAACATCTGCCGGTGCGGCGCCTATCCCAACATCACGGGTGCGATTGCCGAGGTGTCCCGCTGAAGCCGTTCCGATACGAGCGGGCCGGGGACGAGCGCGGGGCCGTGGCGGCCCTCGCCGCCAATCCGGGAGCGAGATTTCTGGGCGGCGGCACCAACCTCGTCGATCTCATGCGGCTGGGCGTCGAGACGCCCGGCCTGCTGGTCGATGTCACGCGCCTGCCGAACGACCGGATCGAGACGACCGATGGCGGCGGCCTGCGCATCGGCGCCGCCGTCCGAAATAGCGACCTGGCCGCAGACCAGCGCGTGCGCGCCCTCTACCCCGCGCTCGCCGAGGCGCTCCTCGCCGGGGCGTCGGGCCAGCTCCGGAACCTGGCGACGACCGGCGGCAACCTGCTTCAGCGGACGCGCTGCGCCTACTTCCAGGATGTGACCATGCCGTGTAACAAGCGCGACCCCGGCAGCGGCTGCCCGGCACGTGAAGGCGAGCACCGCAACCTCGCGATCATCGGCCACTCGGAGAGCTGCGTTGCCACGCATCCGTCTGACATGGCCGTGGCGCTGGCCGCATTCGACGCGGTCGTGCACGTCGTCGGTTCCGCCGGCGAGCGCACGATCCCGCTCGTCGACCTCCATCGCCTCCCGGGCGACACCCCGCAGTACGACACGGTGCTTCAGGCGACGAGCTGATCGTCGCCGTCGAGCTGCCTGCGCTCAACGTCGCCGCGAACTCGACGTACCGGAAGGTGCGCGAGCGCGCCTCGTTCTCGTTTGCGCTCGTCTCGGTCGCGGCCGCGCTCGACGTCGTCGACGGCGTGGTGCGCGACGTCCGCATCGCCTTCGGGGGCCTTGCGCCCAAGCCCTGGCGGGCACGCGCGGCCGAGGACGCGCTGCGCGACTCGGCAGCGGGGGCGGGACGGCATCGCACGCGCGGCCTCCGCCGAGCTCGCTTCGGCCCAGCCGCTGCGGGACAACCGCTACAAGGTCGAGCTCGCCCGCAACACGCTCGTTCGCACCCTCACGGAGCTTGCGGAATGAACGTGCTTCAGCGTTCCGTCGGCGCGCCCGTCGACCGGATCGAGGGCCGTGAGAAGGTCACCGGAGAGGCGCTGTACGCGTTCGAATACGAGCACGAACACGTCGCCTACGCCGCGATCGTCCAATCGGCGGTCGCGAAGGGCACCGTGCGAGCGGTCGATGCGGCAGCCGTCGCCGGACTCCCGGGCGTGCTGGCGGTGCTCTCGCACGAGAACGCGCCGGCGCTGCCGGGCGCAGAGGGCGAACTCGCGGTGCTGCAATCGCCCCGGATCGCATACCGCGGCCAGATCGTCGCGGCGGTGATCGCCGAGAGCCTCGAGACCGCGCGGCACGCGGCGGAACTGGTGCACGTCGACTGCGACGTCTCCGACCACGATGTCGTGCTCCGCCGCGACCATCCCGGCCTCTACAAGCCCACAAGGTGAATCCGAACTTCCCGACCGACACCGAGACGGGCGACGTCGAGCGGGCGCTCCAGACCGCTGCGGTCACCGTGGATACGACCTACACGACGCCTGCGGAGCACAACAATCCCTGGAGCCCCACGCGACGATCGCGGCCTGGGTGAACGGCGGGCTCACCCTCCACGACTCCAATCAGGGCGCATGGCGCGTCGCCCGGGCGTGGCGGAAGTCTTCGGACTCGAGCCGAGCCAGGTTCGGGTGATCGCTCCTCACGTCGGCGGCGGCTTCGGTTCGAAGGGCACGCCGCGCCCCCACGTCATCGTCGCCGCGCTGTGCGCGCAGCATGTCGAGCGCCCGGTCAAGCTCGCGCTGACCCGCCAGCAGATGTTCACGCTGACCGGATACCGCACCCCGACGATCCAGCGGATCCAACTCGGCGCCGACCACGACGGCCGCCTCTCGGCCATCGCCCATGACGTCTTCGAGCAGACCTCCACGGTGCAGGAGTTCGCCGAGCAGACCGCGGTGGTCACGCGGATGATGTATGCGTCACCGAATCGGCGCACGACCCACCGCCTGGTTGCGCTCGACCTCCCCACCCCGTCGTGGATGCGCGCCCCGGGCGAGTGCCCA
>CAVRSO010000017.1:0-17169 GCA_963723845.1 uncultured Acidobacteriota bacterium | reverse complement strand
CATTGTCCATAGTGTCGCTCAAGCCGGATGTTGCAATCTTGGATATCACCATGCCGGGAATGAGCGGCCTGAGAAATCTTCGCTCACCAAGTCACCCAGCGCCGTCTTTCCACCGCCGTCCTCATCTTTACCATGCACGAATCCGAAAGCTCGTCGGCGAGATTCGCAAACGTGGGCGCCCACGGGTTCGTCAACAAATCTTGCGCCGGACGCGATCTCATTGCCGCGATTGAGGCGCTTTTGGCGGGCGGCACCTTCTTCGGTCAGGCCGCCCCAGCCGACACGCCGAACGAGGGCGGCGGCCCCAAGCCCGGATTGTCCTTCCGTCGGCAGCTTCCGCTCTTCCAGACCTAACCATCTTTCGACTCCGGTGCCCCCGGCGAATCACGCACCTCTTCATCGCGTTGCAATGTAGGATTGGTCCCTGAGGCGTCCGTGAGACTCGCCGCGAAGATTTCACTGTGCCTGATCGCCCTATCCCTCTTCGCCGTTCCGGACCGTGCCGCTGGAATCACACTCTCCCCCGAGGCCGCCAAAGCGCTCGACCAAATTTACAATGGCGATACTGACGCCGCTGTCGCAACCGCGCATAGTATCGAGCAAGCGCAACCGGATAGCCCCGTGGGCTATCTCCTCGAAGACGAAGCCCAGTGGTGGAAGACGTACTGCGTCGCGTGCGAAATCAAATGGGGCATGCTCGACGCCTATAAGCGCGGCAAGAAGCCGGAAGACGCCGCCTATTTCGCACTGGCGGACAAAGCGATTCAATTGGCGCGCGAGCAAATCGCCAGATCCGATACGGCCGAAATGCACGTCTACGTCGAAATCGGATTCGCGCTGAAAGCCCGCCTCTATAGTTTGCGCGATCAGAAGCGCGATGTCGCCCACGCAGGAGTCGCCGCTCGCTCCGAATGTCTTCGCGCCTTGCAGCTCGATCCGGATATGGCCGACGCCACAGCCGGCCTAGGCCTCTACAACTATTACGTAGATACTCTTTCAGGCATCGCTAAAATGCTTCGCTTTTTCATGGGCATTCCCGGCGGAAACAAAGATGAAGGAATCCGTCAAATGAAAATCGGCATGGAGCGCGGCGCGTTCCTGGCCGTCGATTCGCGCTTTTATCTCGCGAAGAATCTACGCACCTACGACCGTCATTACGACGAAGCTGTGCAAATAGCGGAGCCGCTCGCCACGCGCTATCCTCGCAATGCGACCTTTCTTTTGCTGCTCGGCAACCTCGATCAGGAACTAGGACGCAACGCGAAGGCAGCCGAATATTTTCACGCCACGCAAACCGCGCCCATCGCAGATCCCGCCTGCGCCGCCCGCGCCCGCGACCTCGCCAACTCCCTCCTCGTCGTCCCCCACTGAGCTCCGGCTCGCCTGCCGCGGATTGGTCATTCTGAGCGGAGCGTTCCGACGCTTTTTCTCTTCGGAGATCGGTTCCCAGATCTCCGTCGGCACGCGAAGTCGAAGAACCTCTCTTGGATGTTCCAATCAACTCCACGCGGCTTCTTCTTCTCCGCTGAGTTGACACCGCCCAGCACGCCAGCTACGCTCTCCGGCTATCAAAAGCTCGCTGCCAAGCACCGCGGATCGCGAAAGTTCCGGGACGCCCATGAAAAATCGTTCGCCGCTCTGATTGCTGCCGGCCTCACACTTGTCGCGCCTCCCGCAATTGCTCACCACTCTCGATCGATGTTCGATCAATCGAAGCAGATTACTCTGGTCGGCGCAGTGAAAGAATTCCAGTGGACCAATCCCCACTGCTGGATTCAGGTCCTGGTGCCCGACCCGAGCAACCCGCAAGCCGCTCCCATCGAGTGGGGCGTCGAGATGGGTGCCCCGGTTGAACTAATGCGCAAAGGGTGGAAGCCGCATAGTCTGAATCCCGGCGACAAGGTCACGATCATTGTGAATCCGCTGCGCGACGGCCAGCACGGCGGCCTCGTCCTCGCGGTCACCGGCCCGGATGGCAAAATTATTGGCAGGCCCGCGATCCCTGTGAAATAGTCGCCTGCCGGAGGAGACACCATGAAGCATCCAACATTAGCCGCGATAGTGATCGCGCTGGTTGCGGGCTGTCTTCTGCGCGGTGCGCGCGCAAACTTCTACGAAGCAACGGGACGCAGCCTTCGCCAAGTTGCCCGACTGGTCGGGCATCTGGGAACTCGATGCCTTCGTCGGGCAGTCCGATGGCCAGCAATTTAGCGCGGAAGGCCAGCGCGAATTGAAGGCGTATGCGGCGGCTACTGAAGCCTTCGTTCACTCCCGAATATCAGGCAAAGTACGACGCGATCCGAAAAAAGGTCGCGGACGCCGTCGCTGCCGACCCGGCTCACCCTCCCGCTACGCATCAGCCGCTCTGTGTCGCGCCGCCTTTCCCTTCGACCTCTTCGCCAGGAATGTTTGAGTGGCTGGTGACGCCTGAAGAAACCGTTTTCGTCAGCACGGTGGGCGCCGTCCGCCACATCTACACCGACGGCCGCTCGCATCCTCCGAAGGACGAGATGTGGCCCACGCTGATGGGCGACTCCATCGGCGATTGGGAAGGCGACACGCTTGTCGTCGATACCATTGGGACAAGGAAGCGGCTGTACACCGGAGAGCTTTCCGGATTCTACTTCCCGATGAGCGATCATCTCCATTTTAAAGAACGCTTACATTCGCATGGTGAACCACAACGAAATGCAGATCGACTACACCGTCGAAGACCCGCTCGCGCTGAGTAAGCCCATTCACGCGACGATTACTCACACCCGCGTCACCGACTTCAATCGCATGATCGAGGAAACCGATTGCGATCAAAACGAGCGCGATCCCATCGTCGACGGCCGCTTCACCACCGTCACCCATTAGGTGGATCGCGTTGCTTGAGAGCCTTGAATGCCGCTCGCCCGATCTGGATGCCGACAGTCGTACCTGCCTAAAAACGCGGTCCTTGTTGCGTCTTTACTTTGCGCGATCGGCTTCTTGAGCGCCTGCCACTCCAAGAATCGCAGCCCAGAAGGGGCGGCTGCACAGGCGCCAGCTTTCCCCATCGGTGAAACCATGTGGGTCAGCGCGAATGGACTGCCGTTGAAGGCAACGATTTACAAAAGCGCCAAACTCAGTCCTCATCCCGCATTGATTGTGGTGTTGCATGGCGACCTACTCGAGGCTCGCATCCCGCCTTCGTACCACTTCCAGTTCGCTCGCAGGGTTGCCAATCAAATGGACGACGTCGTCGTGGTGGCACTGCTTCGTCCCGGCTACATCGACGGCGTGGGTGATCAATCGGCTGGAAAGCGCGGTTTAGCCACTGGGGACAACTACACGCCTGAGGTAGTGGAGGCAATCGGCCAGACCGTCGACGCCTTGAAAGCAAGGTTTCTTCCCGCTGCCACCATCATCGCGGGTCACTCCGGCGGCGCGACGATCTCGGCTGATTTGTTAGGTCGCGAACCTCGGAAGGTGGATGCAGCCTTGCTGGTTTCTTGTCCCTGCGACGTGCCGGCGTGGCGCCACCACATGGTCAAGGAGCAATTCAGCCATATCGGCCCGCTATCACTTCTGTTCCTTCTCCCAGTTAAAAGTCTGTCGCCCCTTGATCTCGCGGCCGATGTTCCAATGGCCACGCCGCGTGCGGATGATCGTTGGCAGCGAAGATCCCACAGCGCCGCCCAAGTTCACTCAGGAATACGCCGAAGCGCTTCGCAAACGTGGCATCGATGTCACGGTTACCCTCGCCTCCGGACTTGGTCATAACATCTTGCTCGAGCCCGTCGTGCTGGAACAACTGAATAAGCTCGTGGCAGCGGTGAAGGGAAGCCTCCGGGCTGAATCACGGCTCTAGAGCGGTCGTTCACTAAGTAGATTGCTCTCGCGCCCTACAGACTTGATATCAGCAGTGCGGTGGCTTGCCGCCGCTGTTTGCCGCCTGGGCTTGCCCGGGCGTGCTCCTCGCAGTGACTTCAACAGGTTGCGGCCGCCCTGTGCTCCGCTGTGTGGCACAGTCAGGAGTGACTGTGCCACACAGCGGAGCACAGGGCGGCCGCAACCTGTTGAAGTCACTGCGAGGAGCACGCCCGGGCAAGCCCAGGCGGCAAACAGCGGCGGCAAGCCACCGCACTCCACATGAGTTGTAGGGCGCGAGAGCAATCTACTTAGTGAACGACCGCTCTAGAGCCGTGATTCAGCCCGGAGGCTTCCCTTCACCGCTGCCACGAGCTTATTCAGTTGTTCCAGCACGACGGGCTCGAGCAAGATGTTATGACCAAGTCCGGAGGCGAGGGTAACCGTGACATCGATGCCACGTTTGCGAAGCGCTTCGGCGTATTCCTGAGTGAACTTGGGCGGCGCTGTGGGATCTTCGCTGCCAACGATCATCCGCACGCGCGTGGCCATTGGAACATCGGCCGCGAGATCAAGGGGCGACAGACTTTTAACTGGGAGAAGGAACAGAAGTGATAGCGGGCCGATATGGCTGAATTGCTCCTTGACCATGTGGTGGCGCCACGCCGGCACGTCGCAGGGACAAGAAACCAGCAAGGCTGCATCCACCTTCCGAGGTTCGCGACCTAACAAATCAGCCGAGATCGTCGCGCCGCCGGAGTGACCCGCGATGATGGTGGCAGCGGGAAGAAACCTTGCTTTCAAGGCGTCGACGGTCTGGCCGATTGCCTCCACTACCTCAGGCGTGTAGTTGTCCCCAGTGGCTAAACCGCGCTTTCCAGCCGATTGATCACCCACGCCGTCGATGTAGCCGGGACGAAGCAGTGCCACCACGACGACGTCGTCCATTTGATTGGCAACCCTGCGAGCGAACTCGTAGTGGTACGAAGGCGGGATGCGAGCCTCGAGTAGGTCGCCATGCAACACCACAATCAATGCGGGATGAGGACTGAGTTTGGCGCTTTTGTAAATCGTTGCCTTCAACGGCAGTCCATTCGCGCTGACCCACATGGTTTCACCGATGGGGAAAGCTGGCGCCTGTGCAGCCGCCCCTTCTGGGCTGCGATTCTTGGAGTGGCAGGCGCTCAAGAAGCCGATCGCGCAAAGTAAAGACGCAACAAGGACCGCGTTTTTAGGCAGGTACGACTGTCGGCATCCAGATCGGGCGAGCGGCATTCAAGGCTCTCAAGCAACGCGATCCACCTAATGGGTGACGGTGGTGAAGCGGCCGTCGACGATGGGATCGCGCTCGTTTTGGTCGCAATCGGTTTCCTCGATCATTCGATTGAAGTCGGTGACGCGGGTATGAGTAATCGTCGCGTGAATCGGCTTGGTCAGCGCGAGCGGGTCTTCGACGGTGTAGTCGATCTGCATTTCGTTGTGGTTCACCATGCGAATGCGCTCGATAAAGTGGAGCTGATCGCTCATCGGGAAGTAGAATCCAGAAAGCTCGCCGGTGTACAGCCGCTTCCTTGTCCCAATGGTATCGACGACGAGCGTGTCGCCTTCCCAGTGCCCGATGGAGTCGCCCATCAGCGTGGGCCACATCTCGTCCTTCGGAGGATGCGAGCGGCCGTCGGTGTAGATGTGGCGGACGGCGCCCACCGTGCTGACGAAAACGGTTTCTTCAGGCGTCACCAGCCACTCAAACATTCCTGGCGAAGAGGTCGAAGGGAAAGGCGGCGCGACACAGAGCGGCTGATGCGTAGCGGGAGGGTGAGCCGGGTCGGCAGCGACGGCGTCCGCGACCTTTTTTCGGATGGCGTCGTACTTTGCCTGATATTCGGGAGTGAACGAAGGCCGCAGTGCCGCCGCATACGCTTTCAATTCGCGCTGGCCTTCCGCGCTAAATTGCTGGCCATCGGACTGCCCGACGAAGGCATCGAGTTCCCAGATACCCGACCAGTCAGGCAACCTGGCGAAGGCCGCGTCGCGTTGTTTCGAAGAAGTTTGCGCGCGCGCCGCGCAGCAACAACCCGCCATCAGCACGACCACCATCGCGGCTAATGTTGGACGCTTCAAGGTGTGCTCCTCCGGCAGGCGACTATTTCACAGGAATCGCGGGCCTGCCAATAATTTTGCCATCCGGGCCAGTGACCGCGAGGACGAGGCCACCGTGCTGGCCGTCGCGCAACGGATTGACAATGATCGTGACCTTGTCGCCGGGATTCAGACTACGCGGCTTCCAGCCTTTGCGCATCAGTTCAACCGGGGCACCCATCTCGACGCCCCACTCGATGGGAGCGGCTTGCGGGTTGCTCGGGTCGGGCACCAGGACCTGAATCCAGCAGTGGGGATTGGTCCACTGGAATTCTTTCACTGCGCCGACCAGAGTAATCTGCTTCGATTGATCGAACATCGATCGAGAGTGGTGAGCAATTGCGGGAGGCGCGACAAGTGTAAGGACGGCAGCAATCAGAGCGGCGAACGTATTTTTCATGGGCATCCCGGAACTTTCGCGATCCGCGGTGCTTTGCAGCGAGCTTTTGATAGCCGGAGAGCGTAGCTGGCGTGCTGGGCGGTGTCAACTCAGCGGAGAAGAAGAAGCCGCGTGGAGTTGATTGGAACATCCAAGAGAGGTTCTTCGACTTCGCGTGCCGACGGAGATATGGGAACCGATCTCCGAAGAGAAAAAGCGTCGGAACGCTCCGCTCAGAATGACCAATCCGCGGCAGGCGAGCCGGAGCTCAGTGGGGGACGGCGAGGAGGGAGTTGGCGAGGTCGCGGGCGCGGGCGGCGCAGGCGGGATCTGCGATGGGCGCGGTTTGCGTGGCGTGAAAATATTCGGCTGCCTTGGCGTTGCGTCCTAGTTCCTGATCGAGGTTGCCGAGCAGCAAAAGAAAGGTCGCATTGCGAGGATAGCGCGTGGCGAGCGGCTCCGCTATTTGCACAGCTTCGTCGTAATGACGGTCGTAGGTGCGCAGATTCTTCGCGAGATAGAAGCGCGAATCGACGGCCAGGAACGCGCCGCGCTCCATGCCGATTTTCATTTGACGGATTCCTTCATCCTTGTTTCCGCCGGGAATGCCCATGAAAAAGCGCAGCATTTTAGCGATGCCTGAAAGCGTATCCACGTAATAGTTGTAGAGGCCCAGGCCGGCCGTGGCGTCGGCCATATCCGGATCGAGCTGCAAGGCGCGAAGACATTCGGAGCGAGCAGCGACTCCTGCGTGGGCGACGTCGCGCTTCTGATCGCGCAAACTATAGAGGCGGGCTTTCAGCGCGAATCCGATTTCGACGTAGACGTGCATTTCGGCGGTATCGGATTTGGCGATCTGCGCGCGCGCCAATTGAATCGCTTTGTCCGCCAGTGCGAAATATGCGGCGTCTTCCGGCTTCTTGCCGCGCTTATAAGCGTCGAGCATGCCCCATTTGATTTCGCAGGCGACGCAGTACGTCTTCCACCACTGGGCTTCATCTTCGAGGAGATAGCCCACGGGGCTATCCGGTTGCGCTTGCTCGATGCCACGCGCGGTTGCGACGGCGGCATCCGTATCGCCATTGTAAATTTGGTCGAGCGCATTGGCGGCCTCGGGGGAAAGTGCGATTCCAGCGGCACGGCCCGGAAGGGCGAAGAGGGACAGGGCAATCAGGCACAGCGAAATCTTCGCGGCGAGTTCCACGGACGCCTCAGGGACCAATCCTACATTGCAACGCGATGAAGAGGTGCGCGAACTTCCGGCCGGAGGCACCGGAGTCGAAAGATGGTTAGGTCTGGAAGAGCGGAAGCTGCCGACGGAAGGACAATCCGGGCTTGGGGCCGCCGCCCTCGTTCGGCGTGTCGGCTGGGGCGGCCTGACCGAAGAAGGTGCCGCCCGCCAAAAGCGCCTCAATCGCGGCAATGAGATCGCGTCCGGCGCAAGATTTGTTGACGAACCCGTGGGCGCCCACGTCGCGAATCTCGCCGACGAGTCTTTCGGATTCGTGCATGGTAAAGATGAGGACGGCGGTGGAAAGACGGCGCTGGGTGACTTGGTGAGCGACTTCGAGGCCGCTCATTCCCGGCATGGTGATATCCAAGATTGCAACATCCGGCTTGAGCGACACTATGGCTTGAAGAGCCTCGTCCCCATTGGCTGCTTCGCCGGAGATTTCCCAGTTGGGGCGCGAGCGCAGAATCATCGCACGCACACCTTGGCGAACTACTTCGTGATCGTCGGCGATGAGGATTCTGGCTGGCATCTGATCTCTATTTTCGGTCGTGAACCTTCCGGTTGCAACTGGACTTCTATTGAAGAAACTTGGCGGCCAATGTGAAACTTGCTTTCTCTTGACCACCAAAAGACCCCTCCTATTTTTCACGCGGCAAGGTGGCTCGAACGACGGTACCGCGATCATTGGAAGTTAGCTCCATCGAGCCTCCGAGCTGATGCATGCGTTCGACCATCCCGCGGAGGCCGACGCCCAGGGTATTTGAGGGATCGCTGCCGGGCTCCAGCGCGGACGGCGAAATTCCCTTCCCCTGATCACTCACTTGGAGGTAAATCTTCCCATCGTCAACTCCGAGGGAAACCTGGGCAGTGGAACTTTCGGAGTGCCGATGGACGTTGGTTAGACTTTCCTGGAGAATTCTGAAGATTGCCAGTTCGGCGTCGCGGGAAAGGCGTCCGACGTTCTGGTCGATACTGCAGCTGACCTGAATCCCGCTCCGCTTGGAGAAGCCTTCGATATACCAGGGTATTGCAGAGCGCAGGCCGACCTCCTCTAGCATCGGAGGATAAAGGAGATAGGAAATCGTCCGTACCTCCTTCATGCATTGATCGAGCATGGAGTTGCATTCCTCGACCTGAGAATGGGAATCGGTTTCGATGGAGTCCAAGCCCATTTTCAAAGCGGCCAGGTATTGGCCCACACTGTCGTGAAGCTCGCGACCGAGGCGCCGGCGTTCTTCATCCTGCATGCGCAGGAGATGGCCGGATAATCTGCGCAGAGAGCGCTCGGACTCCTGCAACCTACCTTCGGCTTGAGTCCGCCTGGCGACTTCTTCGCGTAACTCCTGGTTGGTTTTCCGAAGGGCTTCGAGCACGAGCATTCTCTCGGTAACATCGCGCGTGATTTTGCTAAACCCGCTGAGGTTCCCGGAGGAGTCGCGCAAGGCGGTAATGATGACGTTGGCCCAAAATCGCGACCCGTCCTTGCGGAGGCGCCAGCCTTCGTCCTCGAAGCGGCCTACCGCACTGGCGACACGCAGTTCCATTTGAGGTTTTCCGGATCGAATGTCTTCTTCGGGATAGAACACGGAAAAGTGTTTGCCGATAATTTCGGAGGCTTGATAACCCTTGATTCGCTGGGCGCCGAGATTCCAGGTTGCCACGTGGCCACCGGGATCCAGCAGGAAAATGGCGTAATCCTGCGCGCTCTCAACCAGCAAGCGGAGCTGCTCTTCGCTGCGATGGAGAGCCAGCTGGGCCTCGAGAGACTTAGCTTTTTGCTGTAACTCCGCAATCGATCGAAGATGGTCTTCCTCACTCGAAAGCATTGCGTATCCCTCGGCCGGAATCACGGCAGCGTGTTCATCACAAATCTTCATGAAAAGCTCTTTGCGCGCGTGATCCTTAAATTGCTCCATCGGGTAAGCGCAACGCAAAGAGAAGGAATAGGTCTTTGAGAGGCGTGTCCAAAGACGTTCGAGCGCCAAGGCGGCCTCGGGCTGACCATTCGCCAGCAGAATGGCCACCATCTCGCCAAATGCGACCACGCGAAGGCTCTCGTCCCGAGCCTCATCTCGTGCCCGCAGCACGCGCTTGCCGATGATCTCCTCGAAGAGAAGGGGATCGGGCATGCCGTCGATCATGAAACTGGATAGGGTTGCGTTTGCGTCGAGGGATATGTAGAGGCCTTGCGCCGCTGCAGCGTTCACATCGATCCCCGCGGTTTCGAGGCGGCGCGCGAATTCCTCACGATGAGCCTCGGTAGCGATCAGGAGAGCGGCCTCACCGGCCGTTACGGCCGGGCCGATGAACTCGACGAGCGAGTCCAAGAGCGCCGAATCGTCCCCGTAAAACTGCACCACATGATCGCGGCGACTTTTTCCGCCGTGTCTGATTTTGGGGAGGCCAGAAGGCACGCTTGTGGGTGCCTTGGTCACAGCGCTCATGATTACTCCGATCGAGGCACCGGAAGGTCAGGGGTCCCGAGCTTTTGCGACTTGTGGATTTTGGCGATTTCCGAGGCGAAGTCCAATACACGAAACCCTGTAACCTGAAAAAATAAAAATCGGTGGCGCTGGCGAGATTCGGCAAAGAAGATTGGTGCGACTGGTCGACGCAGGAGCGTTAAAATCGTCCAAGGCCCGGGCAAATCAGGCGCTTACGCTCGTAGCCCCAAACGTTCGCCGCTGCTGAAAGCATTCGCGGCAATAGACGGGGCGGCCTTGCGTCGGCTTGAAGGGCACGGTTGTCTCTTTTCCACACTGCGAGCAGACCGTTTTCGTCTCCACTCGCTGGATGGCGGGCGCCGATTCGCCACCTTGCGCGCGAATCGTCTTACACCCCTTGCAACGCTTGGGCTCGTTCTTGAAGCCCTTATCCGCGAAAAACATCTGCTCGCCGGCGGTGAAAATGAATTCAGCCCCGCACTCGGCGCACTTCAGGACTTTGTCATGATATTCCATACGCTGCTCCGGGGGCCGTGTTCGCACAGAGCAAGCAGTTTGCAGTTCGCAACCGGCGAAGGATGAAATTTCGCGGATGCCCGCGATGCTCACCCTCCCGCCGGCATCGAACCGCTTTAAGTTTTCCGGTAGTGGCTTCCTTAATCCAGCTCACGCCGCTGCTTCTTACGGAGACGCTTACGCGAGAGAGCTTGCTTGGCTCGACGCTTTTCACCAGGTTTCAAGTAGTAACTGTGCTTCTTGATTTCCTTGATGATGTCCTCCGACTGCACTTTCCGTTTGAATCGCCGGAGCGCGTTTTCCAAAGACTCGCCCTCTTGAATAACTACTTCCGCCACGCGTATTCACCCCCGTCTCTCTGTTTGAATTGGACTTGTGGATTCGAACTCGAGTAACCGGAACCGCTTAAACCCGGCTATTGCCCACTCCTTCTATCGGAGGCTATCCCTCAAGTCAAGACATAAATTGTACATTAGGCTGGTGGCGTCGGGGCGCTTTGGGCGCGTGTAAATAGGGTCGCGGAACCTCATTTTTCGGGCGCTAAGGACGTCCTGCTGAACTCGGCGAACGAGTGCTGCTAGAATAGTCGGGCGCGCAGGGAAGGGCTGCGGCGCATTCCAAAAATGCCGGTGATGCGCGATGTAATCGGAGTGCTGCTGGCCGGCGGCCAGGGCGAGCGGCTTTGGCCGCTTACGCGCGATCGCGCCAAACCCGCCGTGCCGTTTGGTGGCGTCTACCGGATCATCGACATAACGCTTTCCAATTGCCTCAATAGCGACTTGCGCCGCGTGTTTGTGCTGACGCAATACAAGGCGCTGAGCTTGAATCGCCACGTGCGCCGCGGCTGGTCTTCGCTGATGGGTTACGGCGATTTCATTGAGGTGTTGCCGCCGCAGATGCGCGTCTCGCAGCACTGGTATCAAGGCACGGCGGACGCCGTGTACCAAAACATTTATTCGTTGGGAAGCGAGCAATCGAATTACGTTTTCATTCTCTCCGGCGACCACATCTACAAAATGAATTATCAGAAGATGCTGGAGCAGCATCTGGCCGCCGCGGCGGACGTCACTGTCGCGACCATCGAAATGGACGCCGCCGAAGCCGCGGGCCAGTTCGGCGTGCTCGAAACGGACCGGTTCTGGCGAATCGTGGGATTCGAGGAAAAGCCGGCCAAGCCCAAGGAATCGGCAGTGCATCCCGGGAAAATCAATGCGTCGATGGGCGTGTATCTCTTCAATACGCAGCTTCTGGTGCCGATTCTGATCGAGGATGCCGAGAACCCATCGTCGTCGCACGATTTCGGAAAGGACATTTTGCCGCGCATTCTCCATAAGTACCGCGTGTTTGCCTATAATTTCCGGGACGAAAATAAGAAGGAGACTTCGTATTGGCGCGACGTTGGAACGATAGATGCGTATCACGAAGCCAACATGGACCTCGTGTCGGTGAGTCCTGTGCTGAATCTATACGATCCGGGCTGGCCGTTGAATACCTGGCAGCAGCAATATCCGCCGGCGAAATTTGTGTTTGCCGATCCGGACCGCATGGGCGTAGCGCTGGATTCCATCGTATCGGGCGGATCGATCGTATCCGGCGGGCGCATTTCGCGCTCGGTGCTCGGCTACGATGTGCGCGTGAACAGCTATTGCGAGGTGGAGGATTCGATCGTGTTCAACCACGTGAATATCGGGCGGCACTGCCGAATCCGGCGGGCGATCATCGACCGGCACGTGGACCTTCCCGAAGGCACCGTGATCGGCCACGATCTCGAAGCGGACCGCGCGCGATATTCGGTTTCCGAAAATGGCGTGGTTGTCGTGGTCCGCCCCGAATCCATGATCGAAGAACCGGAATGATATGCCGCGTGGTCCGCTCTTCCGGAGCGTAATTCGCTGGGTTTTATTGCTGCTGGCGCTCGCGTTTACCGCATACGACTTGCCTCAAACGTGGCATAATTACAGTAAGTGGCGCCTCACTCTTCCTTCCGATTCCGTGGCGGCTGAATTCTGGCGAACTGCTTTCTATTCGGATGTAAGAGAGATCGCCGTAATTCTGGCAATCGCGATTGCAGTCTGGTTTGCCTTGAGACCGCGAACGAAACGCTATGTGGCGCGCTAGGCTGTGGGAGAAATTGCGAATTCTTTACACCAACAACCGCTTGCATTCCGTTGCGCAGCGCCTAACATCGCTATGATGACTATTGTGGAAAAATTTGGGCAAAGAGAGATGGCCTCCGGGCCGAACGACCATAAGCGTGTCCTCTGGTTGGCAGGGCGTGGCGGGGCGCGGGAAGAGGACATCTCTAATCGCCAAAGTCTGCGAATAGAATGTCACGTAAGCTATTGTAAACAAAGGGCGGCGGTGGCACCTAATCGCCAAAAACCCCGGATCTGGAAAAGCTAAAAATCAACTTCGAGGGAAGAATGGCGGACGAGCTAAACCAGCAAATTTTGACTCCGGTGGATATCGAATCGGAGATGAAGAAGTCGTATCTCGATTACGCGATGAGCGTAATCATCGGACGCGCCCTGCCGGATGTGCGCGACGGCTTGAAGCCCGTCCACCGGCGAATTCTCTATGGCATGTACGAGCTGGGGCTCACTTCGACGAAGGCCTATCGCAAGTGCGCCAAGATCGTCGGCGAAGTGCTTGGCAAATATCATCCGCACGGCGACTCGCCGGTGTATGACGCGCTGGTGCGGCTCGCGCAAGATTTCAACATGCGGTATCCGCTGGTCGATGGGCAGGGCAACTACGGTTCGGTTGACGGCGATCCGCCCGCGGCGATGCGCTATACCGAGGCGCGGCTTTCGAAAATCGCCGAGGAAATGCTCGCGGACATCGAGAAGGAAACGGTGGAGTTCACGCCGAATTTCGATGAAAGCGAGCAGGAGCCCGTTGTACTTCCCACCCGCATCCCGAATTTGCTGGTCAACGGCTCGTCGGGAATCGCGGTGGGCATGGCGACGAATATTCCGCCGCACAATCTGCGCGAGATCGTCGAGGCAGCGATTCTGCTTGTGGAGAATCCTGAATCGACTCTGAAGCAAGTGATGAAGATCGTCCCCGGGCCCGATTTTCCGACGGCCGGCTACATTTACGGCCGTGATGGAATCGAACAAGCGTACAAGACCGGCCGCGGATCGTTTCAAGTGCGCGCGAAAGCCGCGATCGAGCAGCGCGGCAAAGACCGCCAGGACATTGTCGTCACCGAATTGCCCTACCAGGTAAACAAGAAGAGCCTCATCCAGCATATCGCCGAGCTGATCAACAACAAGAAAATCGAAGGCGTCGCCGACATCCGCGACGAGAGCGACCGCGACGGCATGCGCATCGTGATCGAGGTGAAGCGCGACGAAGAGCCGGAAATTATCCTGAACAAGCTTTTCAAGATGACGCAGATGCAGGAATCGTTCGGCATGATCCTGCTGGCCATCGTCGGCGGGCAGCCGCGCGAGCTTGGCCTGCTGCAACTGCTGCAACTTTTCATCGAGCACCGCGTCGATGTGGTCCGCCGCCGCACGCAGTACGACTTGCGCAAGGCCCAGGAGCGCGAGCACATCCTGCTCGGCTATCGCATCGCGCTCGACAACATCGACGAAGTGATCAAGATCATTCGCGGATCGTCCAGCCGCGCGAACGCCCGCGAAAACTTGCACGATTTCTTTGAAAACAAATCCGTGCGCGTGCTGGTCGCGCGGCAAGGAACGACACACTCGAAGGCGTCAAGCTCGATCGCAAGAAATACGGCATCACGCGCTCGGCACGCGATCGCCGGCGAAGGCATGGGCCTCAGCTACGCCCAGATCGACGCCATTCTCGAACTGCAATTGCATCGCCTGACGCAGCTCTCCGTGGACGAAATTCTCAAGGAACTGGCGCAAATCCGCGAGCGCGTGGCCGAGTTGCAGTCGATCCTGGCGAGCGAGAAGAAGCTGAAAGGCGTGATCGTCACCGAGTTGCGCGAAGTGACGAAGTCCTATGGAGACGAGCGGCGCACGCAAATCGTCGATCGCGTTGAAGAGATCAAGCTTGAAGACTTGATCAAAGACGAGGAAATGGCGATCACGGTGAGCCATGCGGGCTACATAAAGCGCACGTCGGTTGAAACCTACCGGCATCAATCGCGCGGCGGCAAGGGACGCATCGGCGCGAAAACGCGCGACGACGATTTCGTCGAGCACTTTTTCGTGGCCTCCGCGCACAGCTACATCCTGCTATTTACGTCGAAGGGGCGCATCTATTGGCTGAAGGTTTATGAAATTCCCGAAGCGGCGGCGGCCACGCGCGGCAAGGCCATCAACAATCTAGTCCGCTTCCAGGAGGGCGAAACACTCAAAGCCATCGTGCCGACGCGCAACCTGGAAGAAACCGGACGCTACGTTTTCCTGGCCACGAAAAATGGCACGGTGAAAAAGACCGTACTCGCGGACTTTTCGAATCCGCGGCCATCGGGAATCATCGCCATCAATCTGGAACCGGGCGATGAGCTGATCGGCGCGAAGCTCACCGACGGAAAGCAGATGATTTTCCTCGCGAGCCACGAGGGCCAGGCGATTCTTTTCCGCGAGACCGAAGTGCGCTCGATGGGCCGCGCCGCGGGCGGCGTGAATGGGATGGATCTCGCGAAAAGCGATTACGTGGTCTCGATGGACGCCGCGCAAGTGGACTTCGGAATCGTGCAGAAGGAATACAAGAAGGAAACGCAGGATCTCGACGAGCTCGAAAGCGACGAGATTCGCGAATCGCTCACGTCGTTGATGCTAACCGTTGCGGAAAAAGGCTACGGCAAGCGTACGCCGCTCGCGGAATATCGGGTCACATCGCGCGGCGGCAAGGGCGTGATCAACCTGAAGTCCACGGACCGCAATGGGCCCGTCGTCGCGGCGCTGCAAGTGCGCGAGGACTCCGACGTGATGATTATCACCGGCCACGGCAAAGTGATCCGTGTGCACTCAGGCGAAATCCGCGAAGCGGGCCGGTCGACTCAGGGGGTGCGATTGCTGCGCCTGGAGGAAGGCGACCGCATCGCCGCTGCCGCCGCCATCCTGGAAGAGGAAGAAGCCGCCGCAGCGACCCCGAGCCCGAGAAGAAATGAGCCATCGAGAACGGCTCGCAAATCTACTCCGCAGTAAATCGCTTGTGCGCGGCGAATTCACGCTTGCCTCGGGCAAGAAGAGCGACTATTACCTCGATTGCAGGCTGACCACGCTCGATCCCGAAGGCGCGCTGCATACCGGCTACTGCGTTCTCGAATTGCTCGATGAAATGGGGATCAAGCCGGACGCGATTGGGGGCTTGAGCATGGGCGCCGATCCGCTGGTCACCGCGACGGGGGTCGTCAGCGCGATCGAAAAGCGGCCGCTGCCCGGATTTCTAGTGCGCAAGACAGCGAAAGAGCACGGGCGGCAGAAACAGATTGAGGGCATGGAGAATCCGCGCGGGAAGAAAGTGGTGATCGTCGACGACGTGTGCACCACGGGAGGCTCGACGCAGGAAGCCATTGACGCGGCAGAGCGCGAAGGCTGCGAGGTGATCGGCGTGATCAGCCTCGTGGACCGCGAAGAGGGCGGCTCCGAAATGCTGCGCGCGAAATACAACTACCGCTCGATTTTCACCGCGCGCGAATTGATGAAACAGGACGACAAGTTCGCGGGCGCGGCCCAATGAGTTGCGGCGCTCGCCCTTCGGGAACTGAACCTGCAATCAAATCTCGAGCAGCCGCGTAAAGAACGAGCGGTAGCGCCGCAACGCAACCCGAAGATCTTCAGTCGAAGCATCGGCGCCACGACCCCATTGTTCTTCAAGTTTTTGCCGTTCGGCAGCGAAGACTTCGCTCAGCCGCTTGATGGTCTCTGAAACCAACGCGTCAGCCTTTTGGACGGCATTCCTGGGATCATCGACGAACGCCACCTGAACGCTATCCCATTGCGCGCGCAGATTGCTGGATTCATTCCCAGCGAATAAGGGAGCTCTTTCCTCCGCCAATGCAGGTGCCGCGCCGGCAGCCGTCGCAGACCGGTTCGTCGCGCCAGCGGACTGAGGCTGCGGGTGCGCTGGCGGATTTGAAGGTGCCGCGGCAGCGGAAGACGCCGGGGTTGAAGATGCCGGAGTCGAAGGTGCTGGGGTCACTAGCGGGCGGGAAGCAGGATCGGCAGCCGGTCGAGCCGTATCAGGCGGCTGGGATTCTCGCAGCAACTCATCATCTTTCCGAATCAATTCGCTCATGGGATGGTTCCTCGTTTCTCTATTCATCTGAAAAACCGCTATGGAACTCCGCCACGCACCCTATTCAGCTTGCGCCTGCAGTACGCGTTCGCAGACGCTCAGGCTCTGACATCAATTCATCAAACAGCGCGCGGTAATGGATCATCCCCTGCCGCAGCTCCTCGGTAGTGGCTTTGCCTTGCGACTGGCGAACCGCAATATCGTGGCCGGCGCGATAATGTTCGACGACGGTCGCGTGATCTACTGAGATTTCCTGGGCGCGCTGTTCGAAATCGCTCACGGGATAGCCGCAGGAGGACATCGCTTCGCCCAAGAGCTGGTCCGCTTCCGCCAAAGCGCGAATCGGATCATCCACAAATTTGGCCTGGACCGTCCGCCAGGACTGGGACTTGCCC
>CAVRSO010000016.1:0-30945 GCA_963723845.1 uncultured Acidobacteriota bacterium | reverse complement strand
AAAAAAAAAAAAAAAAAAAAAAAAAAAAAAAAAAAAAAAAAAAAAAAAAAAAAAAAAAAAAAAAAAAAAAAAAAAAAAAAAAAAAAAAAAAAAAAAAAAAAAAAAAAAAAAAAAAAAAAAAAAAAAAAAAAAAACGGGGCCGAGCCGCCGCCGCTTACGCAGGAATTCCGCTCTTGCCGCTTCGCCGACCGCTGCGACTTCGTCTTCGATCGTTGCCGGGTCGAGGCGCCGCCGCTCTATGAGCCGCTGACCGGGGCACCTCGCGCGGTGTTTTCTCCGTGACCGTGGTCCCGCGGACCCTCGCAAGGATTCCTTTGTTCAACGTGAAGCCGCGATCCAGAGGAGCTCGTAGGGCAGGAGTTGTTGCGGGTGCGGGATTTGAAGGTTCACTTCCCGATTCGCAAAGGAATCTTCAAGCGCACGGTCGGGCAGGTGAAAGCCGGTGGACGGCGTGTCCTTCGAGCTGCGCGAAGGGCGCACGCTGGCGCTGGTGGGCGAATCGGGCTGCGGCAAGACCACCACCGGCAAGGCGCTGCTCAAGCTGATCGAGCCACCGCCGGCCGGATCGCTTTCGAGGCAGCGACCTGACCGATCAACGCGAGGAGGCATGCATCCGCTGCGCCGCGCATGCAGATCATCTTCCAGGACCCGTTCGCGTCGCTCAACCCGCGCATGCGCGGCGCCGAAATCCTGCTCGAGGGCATGCGCAGCCTCGCCGGCGGCGGGCCGAGCGCGAGCGGCCTCGCGCGCTCTCGACCAGTCGGCCTGCCGGCCGATTCGCTGCTGCGCTACCCGCACGAGTTCTCCGGCGGCCAGCGCCAGCGCATCGCCATCGCGCGCGCCCTGGCGGTGAACCCCGGGCTGATCGTCTGCGACGAGCCGACCAGCGCGCTCGACGTGTCGGTGCAGGCGCAGATCCTCAACCTGCTGAGAGCTGCAGCGCGATCGCGGCATCGCCTACCTTTTCATTACGCACAACATCGCGGTAGTGGACTATCTGGCGCACGAGGTTGCGGTGATGAAGGGGGCGCATCGTCGAGCACGGCGCTGTCGACGAAGTGCTACGGCGTCCGTCGCACCCGTATACCCGCGAGTTGCTCGCGGCTGTCCTGACGGCCTAGCGCGGCGAGCCGCGCGCCGAATGGCCGTGTAACCCGCAGGTGACATAGTTCGCCGTGGTGCGGACCGCTACGCTGCTTCTAGTACTTTCCGCGTGCTGTGGCTGCAGCTCGCTGCTGCCCCATTCCGAGGACTATACCGCGAGCAAGTGGACGACCTACCAGGAGGCGCAGAAGGCCTTCGACCAGATCGTACCGGGAAGACTACCGTACTGCAGCTCAAGGACCTCTCGCTCGATCCGTCGAGCAATGCCAACATCGCCATCCTCAACTATGCCGACGTCCTGCGCCGCTTCATGGTGAGCCAGGCGATTTCCTTCAACGATCTCGACGCCGGCGTGCTCGAGTGCGTGAGCGCGAAGATCCAGTGCCGCGGCTTCGAGGTGGACCAGCGGCTGGTGAAGACCCACCGCAGGGGCAACTTCTGGCTGGACATCCTCGGCTTCCATCGCGAGACGCGCACCGCCGGCTGGCGTTTCAACGGGCTGGTGCTGCTGAAGGGCGACGTGGTGGTCTACAAGCTGACCGGCGGCCAGCCCGCGATCGATCAGCAGCAGGATTCGAACACGCCGCTCGGCCCGGTGCAGTCGCTCGCCGGCAAGTTCCTGGTCTGGTCGCCGCCGGGCGGCGGCAACTGATCAACCCGCAGCGCGCTTGACCGGCGGCTTCTTCTTCTTGGTGGAGGCGGCGCGGGCCCTGCGCTTGACGACGACGCGCTGCTCGATCGCGATCTTGGTCCCCGGCGAGAACTTCGACGCCGGATTCCATAGCTGGAGGTCTTCCGCCGCCACGCCATAGCGCTTGGCGATGGAGGCCTGGCTCTCGCCGGGCTTGATGGTGTGGAACACGCGCCGCGTCGTCACCGGGATCGGCGGCGCGTACATGATCGGCATGCGGGTCATGCCCGCCGCGGCCGTCGCGTCGATCGGCACCACCAGCACGCTCGGCACGGTCTTGGTGCGCGCCGAGATGCCGTTCACTTCCTTCAGCTGGGCGAGCGACATGCCGTGCTTCTTGGCGATCGACTCCAGCGTGTCGCCCTTCTTCGGGTAGTAGCTCTTCCACGAGACGAGGGACTCGTCTTCCTCGAGCTGGCGAGGTTGTCGTGGAATACCTCGACCTTGTCGGCGGGCAGCACGATGCGCGGGGTCATCGAGGCGCGGATCAGCGGCCGGCTGAAGCCCGGGTTGAGCGCGATGAACTCGTCGACCGGCATCTCGGCGAGCTTGGCGGCGAGCTTGACGTCGATGTCGCGCACGCCGGTGTACTCGGCGAAGTAGGGGTGGTTGGGGATCGGGTCGAGATCGATGCCGAAGGGCTTCGGGTTGGCGATGATGTTCTTCAGCGCCTGCAGCTTCGGTAAGGCCCGCTCGATCTTCTGCTCGATTTGATCCGCAAGCAGGAGATGGACATCCACGATATTCCCATCGCCAAGGTCACCGAGCAGTATCTCGATTACCTGCACCAGCTCGAAAAGCTCGATATCGACGTCTCCGGCGATTTCATTTACATGGCGGCGACGCTGATTCACATCAAGTCGAAGATGCTGCTTCCCGCCGATCCGCTCGCCGGCCCGGACGCGCAGGACGATCCGCGCGACGAACTGGTCCACCGGCTGCTCGAACACGAAAAATTCAAGAACGCGGCGCAGTTTCTTTATCAGAAGCAGCAGATCGAGAGCGCACGTCTGGTCGCGCCCGGACCGCACTCTTTATACCGGGCGACGCGGTGGAAGGCGAACTGGTCGTCTCGCTTGTTGATTTGGTGCAAGACGTTTCAGCAGGTGCTCGAACGCCGCAAGGAAGTCACCGAAATTCGAGCTGCGCCACGACAGCGTCACCATCGCGCAAATGATGGATCGTCTGCGCCAACGCCTGATGGTCACGGACGAACCCATTTCCCTGATCGGCTTTTTCGAAACCTGCGAGACGCGCAATGCCATGATCGTCGCTCTGCTGGCGGTTCTCGAAATGGTGCGCATGCAGGCCGTGATCTTGGTTCAGTCGAGCTGTTTGCGGATATCGCGCTGCGAAAACACAAAATGTTCGACGCCGTTTTCGCCGGCCCCGACGCCATGTCGAAAATCGAGGAGCAGTATCTGTGACCATGACGCCAGAAGAAATTCAAGCCGCGCTCGAAGCCGTCATCTACGCAGCGGACGAGCCCGCTACCCTCGATCAAATCTCTAGCGCGCTCGGCATCGAGAAAACCATCGCGCGCGCAGGGCTCGATCTTCTCGTCGCCTCCTATCAGACGGACCAGCGCGGCATCGAGGTCCGCAAGGTTGCCGGCGGCTGGAAGTTTTACACCAAGCCGCAGCATCACGACGTGGTGCGCAAATTCATCAAGAGCCTCCAGCCCCCGCTGCGCTTGACGATGCCCGCTCTCGAAACGCTCGCTGTGATCGCCTACAAGCAGCCGGTGACGGTCCCTGAAATTAACGAAATTCGCGGCGTCAACGTCGGCGGCGTTATCAAGACGCTGCTCGAAAAGCGCCTCATCACCACCGCTGGCCGTAAGGAAGTAATCGGCCGCCCGATTCTCTATCGCACATCGAAGCAGTTCATGATGCGCTTCGGCCTCTCCGACCTCGACGAGCTGCCGAGCCTGAAGGAATTCGAACAGCTTGCGCAAGCCGCGCTCGGCTCCGACGCCGGCATTGCGCCCACCGAGCCTGGCGATCTAGCAGACCAATCCAGCCAAGATCCCGCAGCCGCGGCGCACGCTGAGCAATTAGCGGAGCCGGGAGGCATGTTGCCCTCCGACTCCGCCGAAGCCGCCAAAATTCGCGAATCCGGCGACACCAACGATCTCGCCGAACTAGCGGAAGAAGAAGCGGACGACTCCGCAAATCAAAGTCGCGCCGCTTCCGCCAGCAACTCCGACGGTTCCTAATCTTCAGCAGCCGAGGCGCGGTACCTTTAGTGCTTCGTCATCCGTATTGTTTTCGCTAAGCTGAATCTCGCGCCAACCGCGCCACACAACCACATGGAAGAGCGTCTGCAAAAAATTATCGCGCGCGCCGGAATCGCATCGCGCCGGCGCGCCGAAGAGATGATGGCCTCGGGCCTGGTCACCGTGAACGGACGCACCGTCACCGAGCTAGGCACCAAAGCGGACGAATCTCGCGATCACATCAAGGTTGCGGGAAAACTCCTGCGCCATGACGCCGAGCGCGTCTATCTGCTGCTTAACAAGCCGCCCGAAGTCGTCTCCACGCTCAGCGATCCCGAAGGCCGCCGCTCGCTGCGCGATCTCTTGCACGGAATTTCCGAACGAGTTTTCCCGGTGGGACGCCTCGAATATCATTCGTCCGGCTTGGTTTTTCTTACAAACGACGGCGACCTCGCCAATCGCATCCTGAAGGCGCGCAACTTGCCGCAGGTATATCAACTCAAGCTAAAAACGCTGCTAACCTTCGAGGAAATCGAAACTCTCTCGCGCACCACGGGCGCTCGCATCTCGCGCGTGCGCGGCAAAGACGCCCCATGGTACATCGTCACGCTTTCCGATGCGCGCCGCGATGCATTGCGCGACAGGCTGTTTCAGACCGGCCATCCCGTAGAAAAGTTAAAGCGTGTGAGCCTGGCGAATCTCGAGCTCGGCTCGCTGCCGCCCGGGGGCCATCGTTCTCTCTCGCCCGGTGAAGTTGCGGCAATCAAGCGGGCCCTGGATGGCGATCCCGCGCCGCTAAAAACCCGTGGCCCCAAGCAGCGGCGGCAAAAGCAACAGCGTTCGCGATAACAAGCCGGTCCCAGATCGCTTCAGGTTTTCTTGCTCAGCAGCTGAGCGAGCCACGCAGCGGGTTTCGCCTCTTTTTTCGCAGGATCGAGCGTCGCAAGCCGCTCGCAAGCCTCCGCATGCTCAGGGCAGACATCCAGAAGCCTGGAATAAACGCCGCGTGCCCGCGATAAAAGTCCCATCTTCTCCAGAAGTTCAGCGAATTGAAGGTATACCGACTCTTTCCACGGATCGAGCTCGATCGCTTTCTGGAAATGGTCGATTGCCTGATTGTGGTATTGCGGCAAGGTTGCAAGGCTGCGCGCCAGCATGCCCTGATGCAAAGCATGTTCCGGCGCCGCTTCAACGCACTTTCGCAGCCACACAACCGAGCCGGCGAAGTTTTTGGCGCGCAAGCATTGGTTCGCCCGCTCGAGCCACCCTTCTATCGATTCCTCGGTCGCGCGCCTTTCTCGGTGAATATTGAGGGCGCCCATTTTAGCCAGTGCTTTGTCATAGGCGTCTCGCGTCTGTTCGTTCGCGAGCGTTTTGTAAGCTTCGGTAATGATGCTCATCAACTCTTTGAGCTGTGCAGCTAACTCGCCGCTGCGGGCATGATTGTCGGGATGGAATCTGCGGGCCAATGAGTAAAAGCTTTTCTTCGCCTGGTCGGCGGTGCACTCGGATGTGACTCCCAGAAGCTGGTAGTAGCTGCCCCGGCCGGTCAGTTCGATCAGATGCCTCATCTCCCGCTCGAACCGAAGCTGGGCCTGCTCCTCCCTTCGAGGCGAAAGAATGACCTGAGAATTTGCGGAAGAAAACTTTCCGGGCGGTGACCCTGCTGCCGAAGCCGCGGCGGGAATTTTTGCGGAAACTTCCGGGGTGGTTAGGTACCGGTGCAGCTTCACCCGGTCCTCCGGCGCCATCTGGACAAACTGCAGGCCCATCCCCTTCGCCGGCGTTGAGCGCCGCACCTTCGCGCGTGCGTAAACCTGTCCGGTCGGCAGGTTAAGAACCACGTCAATCGTGGTGCCTTCTTTTGCAGGGTTCGCGGCATGCAGATAGAGGCCTCCGAGCCCTACATTCTCCAAGCGCGAAGCGCTGGTTTTGCCGTCCGCTTTCCAGCGGACGCGGATTCCTTTCGCGCGGATGCGAGAATACTTGCGGCGGTTTGAAGGTTCCGGTGCCATGCTCAGTGGATGGGGTATATGAAGCGTATATCGGAAGAAGGCTTTAGTCGAGCTGCGGGTTGACCTCGCGGCATCGTCTTCTAACCCCCTGCGCTGGATGACATATGGTTCTAATCGGCCAACTTCCTCCGCCCATTACTCGCATTAATCCAGCATGATCCGACTAATCGCTTTGGGCGAATTCCAGGAAGCCATCTGAGGCCAAGCTGCCGTTGCAGGGTGCGGGTGCGGGATTTTTCCGCGCAGCAACTCTGAATCTGTGATGACTCTCACGTCGCATTTCCGTTTTCCGTGGCCGCGTCGATGGAGAACCTGACAGACAATCTCAGCATGCCCCTCGAAACCGTGGCGGAAGCGGCCTCCAGCCCTCCGATCGCTGAAGCCGATAGGGACGAAGCGCGCGAAATTCAACAGTCGCTATTACCCGAAGGCCCCCTCAAAGGGGCTGCATTCGAAGTGTCCTATCGATTCTTTCCCTTTGCAGGCGTTGGCGGGGATTTCGCGGACTTCTTCAACTTGCCGAACGGGCTGGTCGGTCTCTATCTCGGCGATGTTGTCGGCAAAGGCCTGCCTGCCGCGCTCTACGCCGCGCTGGTGATGGGCATGCTGCGCGGCATCCACAAAACTGGGCAGGATACGTCCGACTCGCTCGCGCTCTTGAACAAGCGCATGCTGGTGCGTCCAGTGAGCGGGCGCTACTGCTCAACCCTCTACGCGCTCTTTGATCCGAGCTCCCGCGTGCTCACATTCTCGAACGCCGGATTGCCCCACCCTATACTCGTTTCTAAATCTGGCTATTCGATGCTCGGCACCGGCGGACTGCCTTCGGGCCTCTTCCCCGGCGCCACCTACGATAGCTATCGAGTGGAGCTTGCGGCCGGCGACGCGGTGCTGTTTGCCACCGACGGTTTGCACGAAATTCGCGACGATCGGAACAACGATTTTAGCTGGGAGAAATTGGGGCAAACCTGGACGCAATGCCGCTGCAAATCCGCGGAGGAATCGCTCGACTTTCTTTTCGAGGAAGCAGTGAAATTCACCGCCGGCTCAAAACTTCCGCACGACGATATCACCGCCGTGGTTCTGAAGGTCTCTCCCGAATAACGGCCATTTCGCATCCGGTGCAAAGGAACCGCGCAGATGGGAACCAGGAAAAAGGGAATCAGGTAGGCTTCTCGAAGCTGCGCAGCGCGGCGGCCTCGTCTGGCTGCACGTCAAACACAGTTACCAGGCGTGTGATTTGAAGAAGATCGCGCACTCGCCTCGTGAGATGAATGAGTTTGAGTTCGCCGTCCGCCCTGCTAACCGTAGTGTGCGCGGCGACCATTTCGCCGATTCCGTAACTGTCGATGTAGTCGACATCGCTGAGATTGAAAAGGATCTTGCGGTGTCCGGCGTCCAGAAGTTCGCGGACGAGTCGCCGCAGGGGCGCACCGTCGCCGAGCGCGATTTTGCCGCTCAGGTCAACCACCGCGACGTCGCCGGCCTCACGCCTTGTTTCGAGTAGAGTCACCGCAAACCTCAGAAGGCAAGTCGAGTCTGGTCACGACCTTGGCGCGGTCGCTTCACCAATCTCTACACAATCGACTCGCTTAGCACAAAGCTTTACGGTTCTTGCTGAGTGTGGCTTGATTGTACGTTTACTCTCCTCAAACAACAAGTTTGCAAATCGGCGAATGCCCGCAGCCGTTACCCACCAAGAACTGGAGTCCTCATGGCGGTGATTCCTTTTCGCAAAATCCGGTATGATCCAATTAACGGTTGGGGCGAATTTCCAGAAAGCCATCTGAGGGCGAGCTGCTGTTGCGCGTGCGGAATTTTCGCGTGCAGCCTCCGGAAACCTATCGGAGCAACCCGCGCCTTGACAATTTTGCGCCGGTCGCATTTGCGAAATCATCTAAAGGAGCCGTATGACTAAAAGTTTCGACGACTCAAATTCAGACGTCGGCCCGAGCCGGTCGGCGGCCACGGGAGATGCGGTCGGCGACCTCCTCAAAAACAGCCGCACCATCGCGGTCGTCGGACTTTCGAGCCGCAGCCATCGCCCGAGCTACGGCGTCGCCGAATATTTGCAGTCAGCCGGCTATTGAATCATTCCCGTAAATCCTAGCGAGACAGAAGTGCTTGGCGAGAAGTGTTACGAGCGTTTAGAGGACATTCCTGTTCACGTGGACATCGTCGATATTTTTCGGCGCTCCGAATTTGTGCCTGAAATTGTCGAATCGGCCATTCGCATCGGAGCGTCCGGCCTTTGGATGCAAGAGGGCGTAATTCACGCGGAAGCAGCTGAGCGGGCGCGCCGTGCTGGTCTCTTCGTCGTGATGAACACATGCATCTTGAAGGAGCACGTCAAGCACTTCCGGTTACAGTGATCGCCGTCATTGGGGATTTCGCGGCTCTCATTCCAGTGGATACACCTTCAGCACTCGCTTCCCGGGCTCGGTAATGGCGAGTGTTTGCCCATCGGGAGCGACTTCGAAGTCGTGATATACCAGGCCGTGCAAAGCGGATTTGAACGTTCCGTCGTAAAGTCCCACCCACAGCAAAATATTTGACCGCTCTTCGGGACCGCGCTTCAGGAGGATGTGCCGCTCCTCCCGGCCCCATCCAAATCGCCCGTATCCCACGCGCATCTGCAGAGGTTGATCGGGGTGCAGAACGTCGATCACCTCTACCGTGTCGCCATCCACGAAATATCCCACCTTATCTCCCGATGGCGAAACAGTCAGCGAGCCCTGATAATTCTTCACGCGCGCGATCTCGGTCACGAATTCGTGCACTAGGTCCAGCTTCACCAGTGTCTGCTGCCCTCGAAGGCTCAGATCGCCGATCGCAAATGCTTGGTTCCGCTTCGCGTCCCAAACCACCGCGTCGAACTTGTGACCCTCGAATAGAACGCTGGTCTTTCCGTCGTCCGGTTGCACCCGGGAAATCGACCAAGGCGGTCCACCCGTAAGATAAACCACGGTCTTGCCGTCGGCGAGCCACGCGGCATCCACGCCTCCTTCGATGAACTGCGTCTTCGAGTTGGCGACCTTGATTTCGCGGCCGTCTTCTTCGAGCAGCGCGATCGCCTTGCCGCCGCCTCTCGGCAAAATCGGCGCGTTCTCCTCATTGTCGTCCATATTGCCTTGTTTCTTGGCTTGCTTCTTGTCCATCGTGAATCCGGCGGGCGCCTGTTGCAGCGTCAGGCTTACCGCGATTCGCCGCCCGTCGGGCGACCACGATAGGGAGTTCACGACGAAGCCGGCGGGCGGCGTCGGCGGCAAAAATTTGTCCGCGTCCAAGATTTGCCTGGTTCTCCCCGTGGAAGTGGCGACCGATATATCGTCGCGTTCGAGAACCAGTCTGCGGATTCGCTTTAGATGCGGCACCGCGTACACAATGGAATTATTCGGCGCTATATCGAACACTTGGCAGTCGTCGTTGATTATTAGCTTCGGATTATCTTGCGCCGGTAATGCCGCCGCATGGAATAGCAGCACCGCCAGAATACCCGTTAGGCCGGGCAGGGAAGCAAGCCACCGGTTTTGCGCGCCGCGAAAGATTCGCGTCACTCCCCGGACCTCTGCCCTTGCGTTTTCTTTTGAATGCGTCGGATCTCTTCGAGCCTCTGCCGGATTCGCGCCTCGAATCCCTGATCGGTCGGCTGGTAATACGTGCGGCCCGCCAGGCTTTCGGGCAGGCACGTCATGTCGGTCACTTTCTCCTCCGCGTTGTGGGCGTATTGATAACCCTTGCCGTATCCGAGGTGTTTCATCAATCCGGTGGCGGCGTTTCTTAGATGCAGGGGAACGGGTTCCGCGATGGTTCGCTGTAAATCTTCTTGGATGGCGCCGTATCCCGCATAAAGGGCGTTCGATTTGGGCGCGAGGGACAGGTAGACCGCCGCCTGCGCGAGCGCCAGATATCCCTCGGGCGGTCCGATGAAGTCAAAGGCTTCTTTCGCGGCAATGGCTATCGCCAGCGCACCCGGCTCTGCGAGACCAATATCCTCGCTGGCCATCCGCACCATCCGCCGCGCCAGGTAGAGCGGGTCTTCGCCCGATTCGAGCATTCGCGCGAGCCAATACAGGGCCGCGTCCGGATCGGAATTGCGGACGGATTTGTGCAATGCCGAAATAAGGTTGTAGTGTTCCTCGCCCGATTTATCGTACGGCAGCAGCTTCTTTTGCAGCACATCCTCCAGACGCTCCTCGGAAAGGACAAGCCGTCCGTCCGCGCCCGGCTCGGTCCCCGCCACCAAGCGCTTCGAGTGTGTTATAGGCGGCGCGCGCGTCACCATTCGCAAGCACCGCGATGCGCTCGATGATTTTCTCGCTCGCCTCGATCTTGTCTTTTCCCAAGCCGCGCAGTGGATCGGCAATGGCCCGCCGCAGCAACTCGGCAATCTGCTCTTCCGCCAGAGCCTTCAGCACGTACACTTTCATCCGCGAAAGCAGCGGCGCAATCACTTCGAACGACGGATTCTCCGTGGTAGCGCCGATCAGCAAAATGTTTCCCGCCTCCACGTGCGGCAAAAAAGCATCCTGCTGCGCGCGATTGAAGCGGTGCACTTCGTCGACGAAAACAATCGTCCGCTGCCCGTAGTGGCGTGCGCGTTCCGCCTTCGCCATCACATCTTTGATTTCCTTGATGCCGGAGAGCACTGCGCTAAATGGTATGAATTCGCTGCGAGTACGCTTGGCAATAATTCGTGCCAGGGTCGTTTTCCCGCATCCCGGCGGACCCCACAGCAGCATCGAGCCCATGTCGTCCCGCTCAATTTGCGTGCGAAGCGGTTTTCCAGGACCCAGCAAATCCTCTTGGCCGATGAATTCGTCCAGCGTTTGCGGACGCATTCGGTCCGCAAGCGGCCGCCCACCCTGCGATTCTTGCTCCGGCTCGATCGCCCGAAATAGTCCCACGTTTGCTCCTGCCGCCGTCAAAGCTCGGATGTCGCCCTGGCCTGTTCCGCCCGCTGCCGCGCCGCCTCGTACAATACGATAGACGCCGCCACTCCAGCGTTCAGCGACTCAACTGCCGCACTCGTCGGAATGGAAATGATCGCATCCGCAGTGTGTAGAACCGCTTCCGGTATGCCGCTGCCCTCGCTGCCGACAAAAATCGCCGCGGCCTCGCGCAAATCCGCCTGCGCGAAAGTCCCACTCGCCGCGCCGCTCGGATCACTCGCGCCGGGCGCGGATTTCGCTGCATAAATTTTCACGCCCGCCACGCGCAGCTGCGCCAGCAAAATCGGTATCGCCAATCCGCGCATCACCGGCAAGCGCAACGCAGATCCAGCCGAAGCGCGCAGCGCTTTCGGCGACCACGGATCCGCCGTCCCTCGCGTGGCAATTGCCCCCGTCGCTCCAAACGCCTCCGCCGACCTCAGCGCCGTCCCCACATTTCCCGGGTCCTGCACCTCCGCCAGCACAATCGCCAGCGCCGCACTCTCGCGGATGGCTCCGGCGCCGCGCAGCACATCTTCCAGCGACCACTCCGGCTGACGAAAAAGCGCCGCGATCCCCTGCGGCGCATCGGTTCCCGCCACGCTTTGAAAAAGTTTATCCGTAGTCCGCAGCACGCGAGATCGCGCAATCCCCGCCTCGCTTTCGCTAGCCGCTCGCAGCACAGCCGCCGCATGCCGCTCGCCCGACTCGCTCACCAGCAGCGCATCCGCTTCCAGCCCCGATCGCAGCGCGTCCTCGATGAACTTCGGCCCTTCGACGCCAATCGCCTCGCCTGTGCGCGGTCCCGTTCCGCGCAGCGCCGCCCGAAATGTTTTCAGCCACTTGTTGTCGCGGCTGGTGATTGCGTCGGCCCGTTCCGCGCCAATTCCGCGCCGCCCGCCTTCCGACCGCCGCGCAAAAACCGCCGAATCGCGCTTCATTCCGCAAGCCTAGCAAATGGCCCTCCCCGCGTAAACCTGCGCACCCCTCGTCGCATCCCGCCGCTAACGCATTGCAGCACTGTATCTTGCATCTCGGCGTCTGGCTGTTATAATTCCCATCCGAAATTGATCAGGCGCAGCCCGCGCGAGCGAACATTGGCCCTGGAAATTCTGAAGGTTTCACGCGAAGCCCCGGAGCGGCACGTCATCGACTACGCGGCCAGCTTCATCAAGCGCAGCCGCGTCATCTCCATTCCCACCGACACTTTCTACGGCCTTTCCGCCGACCCGTTCAATCTCTACGCCATCG
Source organism: uncultured Acidobacteriota bacterium (assembly GCA_963723845.1). Classification (GTDB taxonomy): domain Bacteria; phylum Acidobacteriota; class Terriglobia; order Acidiferrales; family UBA7541; genus Palsa-295. The sequence goes on along the minus strand of CAVRSO010000016.1, from coordinate 18,735 downwards.
AACGCGTTTTCCAGCTCAAGTCGCGCCCCGAAACCCGCGCTCTCCCGATCCTCGTCAACTCCGTCGAACAGGCCGTCACTCTCGCGCGCGATGTGTCCGACACTTTTCTCAGTCTCGCAAATAAATTTTGGCCCGGCGCTCTCACTCTCGTCGTCGAAGCAACTCATCGTCTCCCGCTGAAAGTTACCGGCAACACAGGCTGGGTCGCTCTCCGCTGGCCAAACTCCCACATCGCGTCGGAATTAATCGAAGCCGTCGGCGGACCCATCACCGGCACCAGCGCGAATCTCTCGGGTCATCCGTCCTGCACCAACGCAGCGCAGATCGTCCAACAGCTCGGTGAACGCCTCCCGCTCATCCTCGACGCAGGCGATACCGGCGGCACTCTCGCCTCCACCATCGTTCGCATCGATGGCGATGATTGGACCATCGCCCGCGAAGGCGCCCTCCCCGACGCCGAAATCCACAAAGCCCTAAGCTCCTAGCCGTTAGTTAGCTTTGCCCTAGCTTTTGAATTTGCCAATCTCCAATTTCAAATCTGAAATTTCCGATAGTCTTTGGATTTGCTCTTAACTCTAAACTCTCAACTCTGAACTTACTTTCTCACCCTCGCACTAGCCAAAAAGTCATAGTCTCCCCCCGGCGGCAACTCAATATCCGTCACCGTATCCCGATGAACGCACACATTGTCGTAGTACCACAAATTGATGTACGGCTCATCCTCCGCGACAATCTCCTGAATCTTCCACACCAGCGCCTTCCGTTTCTCTCGGTCCGTCTCCACTTTTTCCTGCTCGATCAACGCATCCAGCGCCGGATTCCGATAGTGGCCGCGGTTGTCCCCGCGTGGCGGCATCTTCTTCGAGTTGAAAACAAAATCAAACATCGCCGGATCGTTGTTCGGACCGATCCAGCGCAGCGTATAAAGTTGAAAACTTCCTTTTCCGATGTCCGAAAGCAGCGTGGCATTTTCAAGCGGCCTCAGCGCCAAATTCACGCCCACGCGCTTCCACTCATCCGCCAGCGCCTGCCCGAGTAAGCGCGCAGATTCTTCCGTTGAAGTTTTCAGCGTCAGGCGAAAACGCATGCCGTCTGCCCCACGACGGAATCCCGCTTCATCCAGCAGCCGCTCCGCTTCCTTCGGATCGTAGTCGTATTGCTTCACGTTCGGGTTGTACGCCCAGTGATTGGGCGGCAGCAAATTTGCAGCCGCCTGCACCTCGCCGCGCAGCAAATATTGAATCAGCGTAGGACGGTCCGTCGCATACGCCAGCGCCTGCCGCACTTCGCGATGCGCCAGGATCGGATCATCCAGGTTGAACGCCGCATACGCGATCACCGTTCCCGGCTGTTCCGTGGCGATCAGGTCGGGCTGCTTCGTAAGCGCGAGCACCGTATCCGGCGTGAGCGAATTCACGCCGCCGATGTCCGCCGTGCCTTTGCGCAATTCCAGCGCCCGCACCACTTCCTCGGGAACCACGCGAAATTTCACTCGTTCGATGTTTCCGCCGCCGTCGCCGCCAAAATATTCCGGATTGCGCTCCAGCACAATCTCCTCATCCTCTTTCATGCTGACGAATCGAAACGGCCCCGTCCCGATCGGGTCAGTGGCCACATCCGCCCCGGATCCTCGAGGGACAATCCCCACCGCAGGGCTAGCCATGTCCCACAAGAATGACGCATCCGGCTCAACCAAATGAAACACCACCGTGGAATCATCAGGCGTCGTAATCCCGTCCACCGCCGGAAATAGCCCGCGCTTCGCCGTTTTCACCGCGCCCGAAAAAATCGAATCGAACGTAAACTTCACATCCGCCGACGTTAACGCCCGCCCGTCATGGAATTTCACGCCCCGCCGCAAATGAAACACATACGTCCGCGGGTCCGGCATATCCCAACTCTCAGCAAGGTCCGGCACAATATTCATCCGCGCGTCGTGCGCCACCAAACTGTTGAACAGCAGCCCATCCAAATGCTGCGATTGCGCGTCCGTGCCAATCCGCGGATCCAAACTAATCGGCATCGTCTCAATGAGGAAATTCACCGTACCCGGCTGCTCAGCGCCGCTTCCGCGCCCGCACCCGCACAGCACCAAGCACGCCGCAACACAAAGAACCGCGCACACTGCGTCCCGAGCTGGCGCCAACCATCCACGCTCGCATCCCATTACCGTCCCCGCACCGATGTTTTTCGTGTCATTCCGAGCGGAGTGTCCCGCGCTTTTTCTTTTGCGCGAAGCGCCGGGACGCGCAGAGAGGAATCTCTCTTGGATGTAACCACCAACTGCGATCCGCATTCGTAGGGGCACAGTCCGCCGCGGCGGATACCCGGCGCACATGCTTGGCTACCTGTAGCCCATTCACCACTGATCCTCGGGCCTGGTCGTTTCCGTCATTCTGAGCGAAGTGTGCCGGTTTTCTCCTCCCATTCGTCGCGCACTTTGCGACGAATGGCCGGCACACGCAGTCGAAGAACCTCTCTTCGATGTAACACTCGCCTCTCTGGCAAATCGCTCTCGTCTTGGCTTTGCTGTGCCCGGCAAACATGCTTGGCTCCGCGCGAGCGATTCATCGGCTAACACGGGCGCTACTTCCGCCCCCGACGCACCTTCCCGCCGCCCCCGCGCGCAACCTTCCCCAAAATCGTCAAATGCCGCGCCCCGTCGCCGACGGCACATTGCTCGGCCGCCCGTGGTACGTCTCATACGCCATCAGGGCGAATCCGAACGCCTCCTTCGCTTCGACAGGCACTCCAAACCGGCTCGCCGGGACCACTTCGATTCCCGGCAGGGAAGCCGCGAGCTGCGCCATCATCAACGGATTGCGTGTCCCTCCTCCAGCCACAATCAGCTCGTGCACTTTCGCGCGCGGCAAAATAAACCGCCGAAACGCATCAGCAATCGAAAGCGCGGTAAACACCGTTGCCGTGCGGATCAAGTCAGCGGCGCTGGCATGGTGCCGCTTCCCCCACGCCATCAAAAAGTCCGCGTAGGCGCTTCCGAATTGCTCGCGCCCCGCCGATTTGGGAGGCTTCTTTCGCAGGTACGGTTCGCGCATCAACCTCGCAAGCAGTTCCTGAAGCGTGCGTCCGCCCAGCGCTATGCGCGCGTCGCGATCGTATGCCGCGCGCCCTCGCGTGGTCCGCTCGATCAGCGCGTCCACCACCATGTTTCCGGGCCCGGTATCGAATGCAAACACGTCTTTAGCGCGCGCGCCCGCCGGAATCACCGTCACATTTGCGATGCCGCCGATATTCAGCGCCACGCGCCCGCGCACCGCGTCGCGATAAAACAGATAATCCGCAAACGGCAGCAGTGGCGCACCCTGCCCGCCCGCCGCCATGTCCGCCGGACGGAAATCTCCCACCGTCGTGATTCCCGTGCGCTCGGCAATGACGCTGGCATCTCCCACCTGCAGCGTGGACGCCACCCGCTTCCTGCCTTGAAATCGCCCATTTGCGCCCAGGTGAAATATTGTCTGCCCGTGCGAACCGATCAAAGAAATCTTCCCCAGCGCCACGCGCCAGTGTCGAGCCGCCTTGATCGCAGCCTTAGCCAGTTGTTCGCCCAGCAGAAAGTTCAGCTCGCTGATCTCCGCCGTCGTCGTAGCCTTTCCGTTCGCCAGCCGCAGAATCGTTTCCCGCAAGTAAGGTGGAAACGAAGTATGAAAATGCCCCTCAAACCGCGCCTTAAGCTCCGGCGGCGCACCCGAAATTCGCGCCAGCGCCACATCAATCCCATCCGCCGACGTCCCCGACATCATCCCCATCACCAACATCGCTTGCCCTCACCCCTTCTTCGTAGGGGCACGATACATCGTGCCCGGCAAACATACTTGGCTAGCTGTAACCCACTCACCTCTCACAATGGGCGGTGCCGTCATTCTGAGCGAAGTGTGTCGGTTTTTCTCTTCCCATTCGTCGCGCCCTCTGGGACGAATCGCCGGCACACGCAGTCGAAGAACCTCTCTTCGATCTAAGGCTCGCCTCGCTGGCAAATCACTCTCTTTCTAGCTTTGCCGTACTCGCCAAACATGCTTGCCTCGATGTGAACCACTCGCCTCAATCATGTGGAGTGCGGGAGCTTGCTCCCGCTGTCTGCCGCTCGGGCTTGCCCGGGCGTGCTCCGCGTATTGACCAGGATAGCCTGCCCCTGCAGGGACTCGGTGCTGCCCTGTCTTCGTAGGGCGCAGTCCGCCGCGCTGGATGCCAGAAACATACTTGGCTACTTGTGCACCATCCGCCTCGCTCCCTGGGCGCGACGCCGTCATTCCGAGCGGAGTGTCCCGCGTCTTTGGTTCTGCGCGAAGCGCCGGGACACGCAGTCGAGGAATCTCTCTTCGATGTAACGCTCGCCTCCCTCGCAAATCGCTCTAGCTTTGCCTTTGCAGTACCCGCCAAACATACTTGCCTCGGTGTGAGCCATTTTCACTGCCCGCACACGGGCGGGCCATCCTCACTCCAACTGCCTCTGCATCGCCGCCAATAAATTCAACGCCTCCAGCGGCGTCAGCTTATTCAAATCCGCGCCGCGCAAAGCATCCAGCACCGATTGATCAATCGCTGCAAAACTCGTTTGCTGCGGCTCCGGCGGCGCCGCTCCCGGCGACAATTCCTTCGTAAGCCTCTCTTCGCTACGTTCATGCCTCCGCAAAATCTCTCGCGCGCGCGAAACCACGGTATTCGGCAATCCCGCCAGCCGCGCCACTTCGATGCCATAACTTTTATCCGCGCTCCCCGGTTCAACGCGCCTCAAGAAAAATAATGTCGTTTCCGCGCCTCCTCCACCGACACGTGAACGTTCTTCACGCCCGGCAGCAACTGCTCGAGTTCCGTCAGCTCGTGATAATGCGTGGCAAATAAAGTTCGCGGTTGCGCGCCACCGTGCAGATGCCTCCACCACCGCCCACGCAATCGAAAGCCCATCAAACGTCGCCGTCCCGCGTCCCACTTCATCCAGCAGCACCAAGCTCGCGGGCGTTGCGGTGTTCAGAATCGCGGCCACCTCGCTCATTTCCACCAAAAATGTCGATCGCCCCCGCGCCAAATTATCCGACGCCCCGATGCGCGTGAAAATTCCGATCCAGCAAAGGAAGTTTCGCCTGCGCCGCGGGAACGAACGACCCCATCTGCGCCAAAATCGAAATCAGCGCCGCCTGCCGCAAATAAGTCGACTTGCCGCCCATGTTCGGCCCGGTGATCAGCAGCAGAAAGGGCGATTCCTCGCCAAAGTACAAATCATTGGGGACGAACCGCTCGCCCCGCTGTTCGAGCAGTTTTTCGATCACGGGATGCCGTCCGCCCGCGATCATTAATTCCCCGCGAGCCTTTTCACCTGGCCGCGACTTTCCCAACGCGGCCGCGCTTTCCGTGAAAGTAGGTCGCACATAATTCCGCGCCGCCGCGATGTGCGCGAAATTGCCCAGCACATCCAGTTGCGCAATAGCCGCCGCCGTCCGCCTCAAACGCGCCGCCTCGCGCGCAATCGATTCCCGGATTTCACCATAAAGCCGCCGCTCGATTTCAAGCGAGCGCTCTTCGGCCGTCACCACTTTCCGCTCGTACTCGCTCAACTCGTCGGACGTAAATCGTTCGGCATTCACCAGCGTCTGCTTGCGCTGGTAATCGGCGGGCACGAGCGCCAGGTTCGGCTTCGACACCTCAATGTAGTAGCCGAAAATCTGGTTGTAGCGAATTTTCAGTGAACCAATCCCGGTCCGTTTCCGCTCCCGCTCCTCCATCGCGGCGATCATTTGCCGCCCGTCCGTCAAAATGACGCGGAGTTCGTCCAGTTCGCGATCGAATCCGCGACGGATAATGCCCGGCTCGCTGGCCACTGCCGGCGGATCGTCGGCAATCCCTCGCCCAATAATTTCCCGGACATCCGCCATCTCATCGAGTTCATCCCGCAGAGTCCTCAGCCGGTCAGAAATCTCCGCCTCCGACGATCCATCCCACGAAAGTAACTGCGCGCAACCGCGGAATCCGGTCGAGCGAACCTTTCAGCGCGGTCAGATCCCGCGGCGTCGCGATCCCGAGCGTGATGCGGCTGGTCAGCCGTTCAATGTCGAGAACGCTCGCCAGTTCTCTTCGAATTTCTTCGCGCGCGATCGTGCGCGACTTCATTTCCGCCACCGCAGCCAGTCGCGCCTCGATTTCTTCGCGATCGATTTGCGGCCGCAGAATCCAGGAACGCAGCAGCCGCGCGCCCATGCCTGTAGCCGTTTCGTCGATTGCCTTTACCAGCGTCGCGGCTGGATCGTCGCTCGCTCCAGCAGCCTCCACCAATTCCAGGTTTCGCACCGTCACCTGATCGAGGACCATCGCGTCCTGCTGCTCGTAGTATCCGATGCGGTCGAGATGTTCGAGCCCGCTCGGCGCGGCTCTGTCGGGCGCAACAGCTTCGCCCGCTCGCCGCGCTACGATCGCGGAGGTCTCGCGCAAGTAATGCACGATCGCTCCCGCCGCAGCCGCCGCCTGAGGATGTTCGCTGAGCCCCAGTCCTTCCAGAGCCACGATGCGAAAATGCTCTTCGAGTTGCCGCACAGCGTAGCTCCGCTCGAAAACCCAATCATCGAGCCGCGTTTCTACCGGCCCAGAGCCATTTGCTGCCGGCGAGTGAGGTTCAGGAAAAAGCGTCGCGGGCCGCGGCAGCAAAATCTCTCGCGGCCGCAGAATATCGAGTTCATCGCGCAGCCGCGCTTCCGCGTTCGCCCCGGCAAACTCCGTTGCGCGAAATTCCCCGGTCGATAAATCCGCGTATGCCAGCCCGATTTTCGTTTCCGTGTGCCGGTTTGCGCCGCGTCCGCTCGGCGCGGTGGCGGCTGCGGCCGCCGCGCTGCGCGCTACCGCCGCCAGAAAATTATTTTCCTTCGTGTCCACAAGCGAAGCGTTTGTCGCCGTTCCCGGCGTCAACACGCGTACCACTTGGCGCCGCACCAACTTCTTTCCAGGACCCGGTTCTTCCATCTGCTCGCAGATGGCCACCTTGTGTCCCGCCCGAATCAGCCGCGTGATGTAGTTTTCCGCCGCGTGGTAAGGAACGCCGCACATCGGCACCGGCTCGCCTTTTTCTTTGTTCCGCGAAGTGAGTGTGATTTGCAGAACGCGCGACGCCAGCACCGCGTCTTCAAAAAACAATTCGTAGAAATCCCCGAGACGAAATAGCAGCAGCGCCGCCGGATGCTCTTTTTTCGCGGCGTGATACTGCTGCATCAGTGGTGTGGTGGGTTCCGTCATCGGCGCACACAACCCCGGGCGGGGAAGCGGGCCAGAGCAGCGATTATGCTGACTCGCTCGCCCATTCGCAACACCTTAGGAGGTCGGACCTTCACGTCCGACATAAAAGTGCGGCGCGAAGCGCCTTCCATTGCGCCGAATCTATCGCAGGAAGTATTTGCGGTTCTCGGTTTTGCGGCTGGCGCAAAAAGATCCGCATCGCCTCAATTTTGATGTCGTCCGTGTCTTTTGCAATCCGCTCCTCGGCCTTGCTATTCTGCTCTTGTCATGGAACTGACGCCTCAGCAGCTTGGATTTCTCGGTCAGTTGCGCTCGCGCGGCTTCGATATCGTCGGCTTTCCGATGTACGAGCAATACATCGGCGTGCGCAAGGGAAATTGCGGCGCCCTCCTCGCTCCGGTGAATGGCAACGGCTTCAAACTTTATGGCGAACCCTCCTATCTGGTTGCCGGAAGCCTCAGCGCTCGCACCATCCAATCCGATGGCCACTGGTTCGTCCGCAAAAAAGACAAAGTCGAGGCCACCCCCGAACGCACCGCCGAACTCGAATCCTTCGCTGCGGAACTCGCAGATGCACTGCTCCCGGTGGCGTAAGCGAAGCTTCGATATTGACGCTCGAAAACACCTGTAACCCGCAGAAAACAAAAGACCCGACCCACTCCGCCTCCGCACGAATTGGTTTCAACTCGAAGCATTTTGTGCGACGTGTCAAGCTAGATGCTTTGGAACAGGCCTAACCTACACAAAACAGAAGGCGACGTTCCGAATTTTGCCGCAGGAATTATGCCGAGCTAGGCCCACTTTCTGCCACGCCCGGGCCTGGAATCCAGTCGCCAGCGGTCAGAAACGGTAGACCGCAATAACACGGATTGACTTTTGCGGCTGATAGCAGGATAGTCGCCGCGTCTGTCCGTTCCGTAGCGGTCCGGACCGAAAAAATACTAATAGCAGTCGGCTCGAATTTTTGAGCCGCCCAACCTGGTGACGAGAAACCGATCTCGTCCCGGAGGAGGGCCTAATGGGTGGGAAGCAATTCGCAGTGTGTCTCCTCGCGCTGGCGGCAAGCGCCGGCATTTTCCTCCGGGCGCACGGCCAACTCCGCAACACCACACGAAGCGCCACCGCAAAAAGTTCATCGCGCCCGGACCTTGGGCGTCGAAAATAAATTGCCCGGAAGTATTCGAAAAACGGGCGACCGAAAATCCGGCTCCAAAAAAAGTGAGCAGCGAAATCGCGCGCGTGAGCGAGCGGGACTGGGTTCCATTTCGCTGCCGATGACGTTTGAGCCGAACGTGGGACAGGCGGATCCGCGCGCGGCGTTTGTCGGACGCGGAAAAGGAATGACTGTTCTGCTGATGGACGACGAGATTTCTGTGCGCGCGGGGAATAGAGGCGAGTTAGGCATACGGTTTCAAACTCGCGGCGAGAAAACGGAAGCGGCCGCCGAACGCGTTGGGAATTCGCGGGGCGCGGGTTGGCGCGGCGAGGATCAGTTAGCGAGCGAAAGCAATTATTTCATTGGCAACGATTCTCGCAAGTGGCGCGCGCACGTGCCGCACTTTGTGCGAGTGGAATCGGCGGACGCGGCGCACGGAATCGGAGTAGCGGTTTATGGCAACGAGGAAGGTGTGGAGTACGACCTGCACGTCGCGCCCGAAGCTGATGTTTCGAGGCTGCGACTGGCGCTCGCGGGTGCCCGGAGCGTGCGATTGGATTCTGCGGGCGATCTGGTGCTGGCGGTGGGCGGAAAAGAAATGCGGATGAAGCGGCCCGCTGTTTACGAGTACGAGGAGGCAGCTACGCACTGGCATTCGAAGCCGAGACAGCGCCATCGAGCGCTCGGCTCGGGTGGGCCGCGCACGCATTCCACATACAAACCGCGAAAGCTACGCGATTCCCACAGCAAAAGAAAACGTCGGCGGGTGCGACCTCTCTCGACACGCTGCAGCCCATCTCCTTCGCGGAGTAAGTCTGACGCCGACGGTGCTGCTCCGTGCTTCGACTCTCCGATGCGACATGCTGGCGATCGCTTAGGCGGCCATCAGCAACGACGCGTGAACGCGGAGTACGTGCTGGAGGCCGACGGTACGGTGGGCTTTCGCTTGGGGCCGCATGATCCTGAGGCGGTGCTCGTGGTTGATCCTTCGCTTTCCGTTTCTTATGCGACATTTCTTGGGGGCGCTGGGACCGATGCAGCAGCCAGCATCGCGGTGGACTCGGGCGGGAAGATTTATGTGGGTGGCACCACGACTTCCGAATCGAGTTTTTCGGAAACTTCCGGAGCGATCGGCCCCGCCGATGGCCCCGCGGAATTTTTCATCGCGAAGATAAACCCAGGTGTCACCGGGCCGAGTTCACTCGTCTATCTGACATTCCTTGGCGGAAGCGGAAGCCAGAGCGGAGGGCTGATTGCAGTGGATGGCTCCGGAGACGCGGCCATCATGGGAACAACCACCGCTACAGATTTTCCGGTGACAGACTTGACCGTGCCGACGAACGGACTGATCAGCGGCTCTGGAAATGACGTAGTGGTCAGCGAACTCGATCCTAGCGGCGCTCATTTGTTTTTCTCGACAATTTTTGGTGGCAGCGGCGCGGAGTCGCTGAATGGGACGGGAGGAATCGCATTCGATTCTTCGGGTGACGTTTACATCGCGTCGGACACCACCACGACGCCGGTGGATAGCGCGTCTACGGATTTACCGGTGACAGCGGGAGCGTACCAGAGCGCGTGGGACGGAGAATCGAGCGATGGTTTCCTCGCCATCTTCCAACCACCCTTGGCGAGCGGCGGAGCGGCCACGCTGAAGTATTGTTCATATCTGGGAACGGGCTCGGCCGGCGCGCCGGGCGTCGGCGGAATCGCCGTGGATGGATCGGGGAACGCATACATCGCGGGGTGGGCGTCAAGTTCGGCAGGCAGCTTTCCAAGTACGAATGCGTTTCAGGCGTCGTATGGGGGCGGGACCTCCGACGCATTTTTGATGAAGATATCGCCGCTCGGCAAAGGCTCGCAGGATTTGGTATACGCCACGCTGATTGGCGGGTCGGGAAGCGATCAGGCTTTGGCGGTGGCGCTGGATTCGTTGACCACGCCGAACGCGTATGTAACGGGGAGCACGCAATCATCCGATTTTCCGACTCATGGCGCGACCGGGGCGTATCAAAGCACGCTGCACACCTCGGCAACGGCCAACGCTTTTCTGACCGTCGTCGGCCAGGACGCGTTGAGCGGACAGACGTCGCTGAAGTATTCGACGTATCTGGGAGGTTCGGAGGCGGACGAAGGGCAGGGAATTGCGGTGGTCGCGCAGACCGCGGTGTACCTCACTGGAAAAACTACGTCGTGGGATTTTCCGTGGCACGACAATTTGCAGCCGTTCAACGGGGCGGGCGATGCATTTGTCGCGAAACTTGATCCGACCTCGGCGGGAAGCGCGTCGCTGATTTATGCGACGCCGCTCGGCGGCACGTCGCCGACGGGTGGAAGCGCGAGCGCTGCCGGAAATGGAATCGCAGCGGACGCCTCCGGCCACGTCTACCTGGCGGGAGCAACCACATCAGCAAACTTTCCAACAGCCGTCACAACCGAAAATCCCGTGAACGGCTTCCAGACGAGCTGCTCAAGTTGCGGGCAGGCGCCTCCGGCGAGCGATGCTTTCGTCGCCGAGATAGCGGAGAGCGCATCTCACGCGCCCAGCGTGTACTTCTCGGTTGCGAGCGTGCCGTTTACCGGAGCCGGAGTAGGACTTCAGTTCGCGGGGGTGATCAACGGCGGAGAAGCTCCGCTGGTTATCTCGGCAATCAATGTGACGGGAGCCAAATTCAGGAGACTTCGCGCTGAGCGGCCAAACAGCCTGCATAGCGAAGAGCATCACGCCGGGGCCGACGACGCAATGTTCGTTCGAAGTGGGGTTTACGCCGTCAACCAACGATTTCGAATCGGCATTTGTGTCCGTGACGGATAATGCGCCGGGAAGCCCGCAGATTCTCGAACTGCGTGGATTGCCGAGCGGCCCGCCATCGGCTTCAATTTCACCGGCCTCTTACGGTTTCGGCAGCCAGCCCGAGAACACCAGCAGTGACGGCCAGACAATCGCGCTTTCAAATACGGGCGGCCAGCCTTTGACCCTTTCGGCATTTAGCATCGGGGGCGACGATGCAGCGCAGTTCTCGGAGCCAGCAAGCACCTGCTTCAGCGGAGAGACGCTGGCATCGGGAGCGAGTTGCACGGTGCAGGTGCTGTTCGGGCCTAAAGCGACCGGCGTCTTTCATGCCGAACTGGATTTCACGGACAACTCAGGGAACGTAGTCAACTCCAAACAAGAAGTGCCGCTGACGGGCACCGGAATCGCCAGCGCCCCAGTGGCCAATATTGCGCCAGCTTCTCTGGGATTCGGCAGCCAGATCATCGCCACATCGAGCGCGCCCGAGAGCGTGACGCTCACAAACAAGGGCAGCGCGGCGCTAAGCGTGACCGGCATCGCCGTGACGGGAACGAATGCGGCGGATTTCTCGATCGCGGGCGGGACTTGCCCGGCTGGCGGCGGAACAGTGGGGATTGGCTCAAACTGCACGGTGGCCGTTCGATTTGCTCCGCACTCGGTGGGGACTAGCAGCGCAAGCCTGAGTTTCACCGACAACGCCCCGGGCAGTTCACAGCAAATTTCCCTGAGCGGAACTGGAGCGCCTACGCCGGACCTGGAAGCGTCGCCCAGCAGCCTCGGCTTTGGATCGCAAAGCGTGAACAGCGGCACGCAAGATACCCGGAGCGTGACCATATCGAACGCAAGGCAGCACGTCCGCAGGAATCGGGGCGCTATCGTTCTCACCCGCGACACAAACCGATTTCGCAGTGGCGGGAAACACGTGCACGAGCCTTGGACCAGGCGCGAAATGCCAGATCACCATTGCCTTCCAGCCCGCGACGGTTGGCGCGCGATCAGCCACGGTGAATATTCCGGGCGCCCAGCCGTCAACCGTGGCGCTTTCTGGGACCGGGACGCAAGCGGCGATTTCTTTTCCAACGAGCTTTGCCTTTCCGCCGCAGCTGGCCGGGTCCGCGAGCAGCGCGCAGCCCGTCACGGTGACGAACAGCGCCAGCGGCCCTTTTGCTGGGGTGCTGACGGTTACTTCAGTGAGCAAAAGCGGCGCGAATGCCGGGGATTTTGCGTTGAAGACAGATGGGTGTACTGGGGTGAGCGTTACGCCTCAATCGACGTGCACTTTCCAGATGGTGTTCCAGCCCGCGCCGGGTGCGACCTGCGGCGCGGGAGGCGGCGCGAGAAGCGCGACGCTGCGGCTGACCGATAATGCGCCCGGCGGCCCTCACACTATTCCGCTGAGCGGGACGGCGATGGAATTTTGCTTAAACGCGGCGCCGGGGCAGGGTATCAGCGAGCCGATCAAGGCGGGGCAGTCCGCTACATTTAACCTGGAAATCGATTCGTCGGCGGGATTTGCGGGGACTATCCAGCTTGGGTGCACGAATCCTCCGCCGGCGGGCACATGCACGACGACGCCGGCGAGCGTGCAGGTAAGTCCGGGGACATCGGGGGCATTTCAGGTGGTGGTCACAACGACAGCGCGGAGCGTGCTAGCTGCCCGGCGCGACCCGTGATCGAGAGCCGACACGGTTTGACGAATGGGGGGTGAGTGTATTTGGTCTGGTGTTGATGCTGCTGGGTTGCGTGATGGCGGTGGGGATTGGTTCGAAGAGAATTAGGCAGCCTGTCCGAGTGGTGGCGGCGGAATTGGCGGGCTTGGTTTTGGCGTTGACGATGATGGCTTGCAGTGGCGGGGGATCCGGCGCGGGCGCAGCCGATCCGGTTGCGGGTACGCCGGTGGGGACGTACACGGTGATGGTTACGGCGTCGGTCGCCGTGGCTGGACAGGCGAATGTGGTGCGGACGCTGCCTATCACGATTACGGTGCAGTAGCGAGGAAAGGCCGAAAAGCGAAAGTCGAAAAGAGAAGAGAGAGCGCGGGCGAGACTCCGGCGCTGCAGGAGACCGACGTGCCCCCTACAACTGCAAAGGCAAGGCTGCCCGTGAGCAACACAGCGGAGTCGACCCCGGATCGCAAAGGCGCCAATCGGGAGATTGGCGTTCCCAGGGAGGCAAAGGCCGCCGAGACGCCGACGGTACAAGAGAACGACGTCCGCTCGAGCGAAGAGAGATCCCTCAGTCGCGTTGCTCCCTTCGGGATGACGATCCTTATCGGATCGTCAGAAGACTTTGATGGCTAGGCTGCGGGGCTGGGGGCCAGTGGGGATTAGGGTGATTAGGCTGGAGGTTTGTGTCCGGATCACGGCGAGGTCGTCGGAGGCGGTGTCGACTACGGCTAGGATGTCGCCGCCGGGAGTTAGCTCGGCGGTGACTGGTGATTGTCCTATGGAGATGGGGCGGGCGACCTGACGGTTGCCGATGGCTACTGGAACGACGTGGCCGGCGGCCGAGTCTGTCGCGTAGAGGGTAGCGCCGTCGGAAGAGAGCGCGCCCGCCATGGGCGACATGCCGAGGAGGAGGAAGTCTCCCGACCTCGTTGGTCTGGGTATTGACGACCAACAGGCCGTGAGCATCGCCCGATGGCACGTAGAGTTCGCCGCCATCGGGCTTGAGGATTAAGCTATTCGGAGCGCCGCCCAGGGAGAGATTGGTGAGCAGAGCAAGATTTTTCAAGTCGACGACGGAAATTTCGTCTTTCGCACTGGAGGTGACGAAGGCTTTCGAGGCGTCGGGCAAGATCGCGATTTGACCGGGAGCGGGCGCCACCGGCACTACGCCCTGAAGCGCGAGGGAAGCGGCGTCAAACACGGAGACGGTTGAATCGCCGCGATTGGAAACGAGGACCGTTTTTCCGTCTGGAGAAACGCGAATGGCCGAAGGCTCGCGGCCGGTGGCTGCTCTGGCGACGACTTTGCGCGATTGGCAATCGATTTCGACGAGCGTGTTCGATTTGGCCGCGGCGACGTAAGCGCGGGCGCCATCGCCTGAAAAATCCAGCGCGGAAGGAGCGGCGCCGACCGGAATGCGCGCGACCACGCTGCTACTTGGGGAATCGAGCACCCAGACGTAGCCGCCCGACGAACTGAGCCCCCAGATTTCCTTGCGGGACGGGTTGGCGCGGACGGCGGTGGGCGAGGGGCCGACGGGAATCGTCGCCACGGGGGAAAGCTTGACGAGGTCGATCGCGGTGATGGTGCCGTCACCTGTGTTGCCCACGTAGGCGAAAAGATGAAGGCCCGGACGAAGGAATGAAGGGCGGAGCTCAAGGGCTACTTCGCTGAAGGCAAAGCCTCCTAGGAGGACGAGGAGGAAAAGGAGGCGGTAATTGAGGCGGAGCTTCATTCGAGGTGCAGTTTAAGCCAGATAGGGAAGGGCGGGCGATAGGGAAAAACGCGGGCCGGGTGGCTTCTGCATGGATCGAGGCTCGGCGGACGATGAAGAGAGGTCCTTCGACTGCGTCCCGCGCCGCGCACACACCGCGCGCAAGAGAAAGGCGCGGGACTTCGCTCAGGATGACCCCAACCCCACTGCTGGAATGGGGAATTGGAGGCGCGAGGCGGAATCGAACCGCCGATGAAGGTTTTGCAGACCTTTGCCTTGCCACTTGGCGACCGCGCCCATGAAACCAGCTGATAAACGCCGGCAGGAGTGCCCGCGCCACAAAACGATCATAGCAAAGGGGCGGCGGCGTTTCTAGCCGATGCGGTGCAGGCACGAAGATCTCTGATGGAACAGCCACCTTGATCGTGTGCTTACCGATTGCATCGGCATAGGAGCGCAGGCAAGAGTGCCTGCGCCACGAAAGTGCATGGGCCACGAAGGGGTTGTGCGGGCGAACGGGCAGGTGTACAGTGGCGCACCAGATTGGGCCGGATTTTCGGCCAAACCCTGCAACCCCTATCAAGAAAATGAACCGCGATGGCGGACACGTTTCGGTGTGTCCGTTCACTCAGACGATTGGCTGGAACCGACTGAAAAGGAGACTGCGCATGAAGAGAATTCTTTTGGCAGCAGTTGCGGTGAGCTGGCTGATGGGCGGCGCGACGGCGCTGCGCGCACAAGATGAAAACACTGGACCAGCGCCCAAAGTGCTGGTCATCACCCGCGAGATGGTCAAGGTTGGCAAAGGCGCAGCGCACGCGAAGAATGAAGCGGCGTGGGTACGCGCGGCCATGGCAGCGAAGGAACCCGATCGCTATTTGGCGGCGACTGCGATGAGCGGACCGAACGAAGCGCTTTTCTTCGAGGGCTTCGACACCTACGCGGCATATGGCGAGGCGGACAAGTTTGACAGCCAGCCAAAGGTGACGGCGCTGACCGGGCCGCTGGCTGAGAAGGACGGCGATTACGTGTCCGAAGGAAGGACAATGGTGGCAACGCTCAATGAAAAATGGAGCTGGAAACCGAACATGAACATCTCCGAGATGCGCTACTTCGAATTGGAAACGATTCGGATGCGTCCGGGGCACGACAAAGAATGGGACGAGCTGATCGCCTTGTACCAAGGGGCCGCCACGAAGATGAATCTGGACGAGCACGACATTTTTTATCAAGTCCACTACGGCGCGCCGGATGGGACCGTGCTGATATTCACGCCGAGAAAGTCGCTTGGCGATCTGGATGCGGCGATGGGCATGGGGAAGGCGTTTCAGGAGGCGCTTGGCGAGAAGGGACGAGAACAGTGGGCGAAATTGATCGAGTCAACCACAGCGGCGGACTCGACAGAGCTACTCGAGTTCAGCCCGGAAATGAGTTATCCGCCGGACGCTTGGGTGAAGGCTGATCCGAGCTACTGGAAGGCCAAGCCGATGATGGGCGGAAAGTCGGCCGGCTGGCGCGAAGAAACCGGCCGAGGCGTCGGCGCCGAAGGAATAACGGGCCGAAAGGCGCGGCCAGAGGGCCGAAAAGTTGCGCAGCTGCACGCGGCGCGATGGCGGGGGTGTGCGCCTGCGTTTGCGCGGTGGTGCGCGTTCAGCTAAAATAGCAATTGTATCCCGGACAACCTGAGGGAATGGCGGCTGACAACCATCGAGTCGAGTTGACGTTCGACCCCGCCGATGAGTATCGTCCCGAGCCGCTTCCGCCACCCGAAATTCCAGCGTGGAAAGATGGAAGCCTGCGAATTGGGATTCATACGTCCATCGCAGGCGATGTTGCGAGTGCGCTCGAAATTGCGCATGGATTGGGCGCGAACACGCTGCAAATATTTTCGTCGAGCCCGCGTATGTGGGACCGGGGCATGGTCCGCATTTCGGAAGCGGACGCGGCGCGGTTTCGGGCGCGGCGCAGGGAATTGGGGCTGGGGCCGCTGGTCGTCCACAGCAATTATCTGATTAATCTGGCTTCGCCGAATCGCGTGCTGCGAACGCGGTCGGTGCAGGGGTTTCACCAGGAAATTGTGAGGGCCACGGCGCTGGGAGCCGATTACCTGGTGCTGCATCCGGGTAACAGCATGGGCGGGAGTGTCGAGAGCGCAATTGCGTCCATCGCGTTGGGGCTGAAGCAGGCGGCGCGCGGCTCGAAACCAGGCGATCTGCAAATCCTCCTTGAAAATACCGCAGGGCATGGAAGTTCGATCGGGTCGAAATTTCAGGAACTGAGGGCGATCGCCGACGCATGCCCGGAATTGAATTTGGGAGTTTGCGTCGACACGGCGCACCTTTTCGCCATGGGGTGGGATATTCGGACAGCGAACGGTCTCGAAGCCACGCTCGGCGAGATCGATAAGACCGTGGGGCTGCATCGGGTGCTGGTGGTCCACGTAAATGATTCGAAAATGGCGTTGGGAACGCGGGTCGACCGGCACGAGCACATCGGAAAGGGCAAGATCGGGCTCGACGCGTTTCGAATGATCCTGAAGCATCCTCTTCTCGCTGCTTGCGCGTTCATCCTGGAAACGCCCATTGATCTGCCGGGCGACGACAAAAGAAACGTTGCGGCGTTGTGGAGACTTACCGGGCGCGTGGTGGTGGCGAAAGGGACGGGCATGAGGCCGCGGCGCAAGCGGCAAAACAGTGGCAGGCGGACCATCCAGAAGCAGCGAAAAAAACGACCACGGGGAAAGTGAATTGGCGGAATACGATTCGCAGCGCATCGAGCAAAAGTGGCAGAAGATCTGGCAGGAGCAGCACGCATTCGATGCGGTCGACGGAGACACATCGCGCTCGAAGTACTACATGCTTGAGATGTTGCCCTATCCCTCCGGAACGCTGCATATGGGTCATATGCGGAACTACACCATTGGCGACGCGGTGGCGCGGTATAAGCGCATGTGCGGATACAACGTGCTGCACCCGATCGGCTGGGATGCATTCGGCTTGCCGGCAGAAAATGCGGCAATCACGAACAAAACCAGCCCGCGCGCGTGGGTCGATGGCAATATCGCTGAGTTTCGCCGCGTGCTGCAGCGATTCGGGTTCAGCTACGACTGGCGGCGCGAAATTTCGACCTGCGATCCGGAATACTACAAGTGGAATCAGTGGCTCTTCCTTCGAATGCTGGAGAAAGAGATCGCGTTCCGTAGGAAGAGCAAAGTGAATTGGTGTCCGCTGTGCCAGACCGTGCTGGCGAACGAACAGGTGATCGACGGCTTCTGTTGGCGCCATGAAACCACCCAGGTGGAGAGCAGAGAACTTGAGCAGTGGTTTCTGCGCATCACGCAATATTCGGATCAGTTGCTCGCCGATATGAAGCAGCTCGAAGGAGGCTGGCCGGAACGTGTGCTGGTGATGCAGCGGAACTGGATCGGAAAGTCGCACGGCGCGCGAGTGCAGTTTGCAGTGTCCGACGTGGCGACGGCGCCGCTAGAGGTGTTCACCACGCGGATCGACACCATCTATGGGGTGGCAGCCGTTCTGTTGTCCGCGTCACATCCTCAGCTTGGAGAGATGCTGGCGGGTGTGCCGGGACACACCGCCATGGAAGCGCAACTACAGGCGATGCGGCAGAAAAGCACGAAGGCCGCGGATATTGCCACTGCCGAGAAAGTGGGGTTCTTCACGGGGCGGTTCGCGGTAAATCCGTTTTCAGGCGAGCACGTCCCCATCTGGGTGGCAAATTTTGTGCTCGCGGAGTATGGAACAGGGGCGGTGATGTGCGTTCCGGCGCACGACCAGCGGGATTCTGAGTTCGCCGAGAAATATAGTTTGCCGGTAAGAGTTGTGATCCAACCGTTGCAAGGCGCGCCGCTGCGCGCCGACCGCATGCAGGAAGCATATATCGAGCATGGACGCGTGGTGGAATCCGGTTCATATACGGGGCTGACCTCCGATCAGGCGATTCCGAAGATGGCGGCCGATGCCAAGGCGAAAGATTTCGGCGCGGCGGAAACAACGTATCGCCTGAAGGATTGGGGAATTTCGCGGCAGCGATACTGGGGCACTCCTATTCCCGTGACTTACTGCGACAAGGATGGGATCGTGCCCGTCCCAGACAAGCAGCTGCCCGTGCGGTTGCCAGAAAACGTGACGTTAACGGGCGAAGGGCAATCGCC
>CAVRSO010000015.1:0-35988 GCA_963723845.1 uncultured Acidobacteriota bacterium | reverse complement strand
ATGGCTGCGGTGAGCGAGCGAAGTGAAGCAGCTCGTCAAGTCCTTCGCGGAAACTGCGGCGTCGTGGTACCCGCGGAGAATCCCCGAAGCTCTTGTGGACGCCGTCCTCGCGCTCCGGCAGGACCCCGCTTTGCGGCGTCAACTGGGTGCCAACGGAAGGGCTTACGTGGAAGCCCATTTTACGAAGGATCGAGTGCTTCGCGCATATGACGAGTTCTTCCGGAGCGTTGATCCCGAGGTCTCCAGCCTCCCCCTAGCCGCTCGGCAGGAGGGGAGCGGAACGTAAAAAGTATTCAGATGGACACAAGCGATTTCTCCGCAGGAAAGGTCTGTTAGTCTAAAGCGGGTCGTTCGAGATCCGCGTCGCTTGTTGCATTAATTATAAGTTAGGTGATGTATTCTGAGGGTTAAGGAACATGCTCTTTCGATTGAAAGCGTATCGCCTCTTTCTGAAAGTCATGGTCTACGTTCTTCCCTTTGCTGCGTTTGAGATGGGTTTGGCGTCTTTGGGTCTTCAGCATGGTGGCTGTCGGTCGCCCTCTTTCCTACTCTCACGGCGGGCATCTCCCTCTCGTGATGTTCAGCTCCTTTGTATGGGCATTCATGGCGGAGCGACTCACCATGTGACCAGCGTTGACGAGCTCTTTCGGTAGCGAACCGGTGCTCGCGCCGCCTGGTCCGCCAACCTGGCCACTGCGGTGGTTCTGCTCGGTGTGCTCTATTTCGCGCAAGGCGCCAATTTTTTCCTCCCGCGCGGCCTTTTCGTGTGCAGCATGCTCTCCTTACTGGCTCTCACCCTGTTTGCACACGCGGTTTGCCGTTTCATCTACCGGAAAAAGTTCGGCTTCGGCCGGCCCACTCGACTCCTGATTGTCGGTGCAGATCAGTTTGCATGCGAGGCGGCTGCTCGGCTCCAACGCCTCTCGTTCGCCCCCTGCCAAGTGGCTGGATATGTCCGGCTCCCGGACGCAGGAAGTGGCGGTCACGGACTCGCATGTCTACAGCTTGGATAGCGTGCGCAGCCTGCATCCGGGAAACGGAGCTTGACGAGGTGGTGATGGCGATTCACCCAGCGCAGTTTTCGCAAATTCCCAGGGGTATGGCGGTAATCGGGAAGCTATCCATTCCCGCGCGTGCCATCGTTGACCTGGGTGAAGGCATCGTCGTGCGCGAACGGTTATTCCAAATCGGGCGGATGCAGATGCTCGACCTTACCGCAACTCCGAGTGACCTGCCCGACTACGTCCTGCTCAAACGAGCTTTCGACATCTCTTTCGGCCGCGGCGCTCGTGGTTCTTGCTCCGCTCATGGGTTTGATCGCGTTGGTGATCCGGCTAACCTCGCCAGGCCCGATCTTCTTCAAGCAAGAGCGGATCGGGCTAAATGGCCAGCCGTTTCGGATGTACAAGTTTCGTACTATGAAAATGTCCCCCTCTTCCACAGCGATGCCCGCCACACACCCAGAAGGACCCGCGGCGGACGCGCATCGGCATCTTTCTCAGGAAGACAAGCCTGGATGAGCTGCCCCGAGTTCGTCAACGTGTTGAAAGGGAACATGAGTGTCGTTGGGCCACGCCCTGAACTTACGCATTTCGCCACCAAGTTTCTGCAGGAAATTTACCACTACAACCACCGCCATTGTTTGCGAGTGGGGATGACGGGTTGGGCTCAAGTAAATCGTTGGCGGGGAGACACCTCGATCGACAAGCGTGTCGAGTATGACCTCTATTACTTGCAAAATTGGACTTTCGGTTTTGATTTGCGAATTATTCTGTCGACAGTCTTTTCGGTTCTAGTCGGCAAGAACGCATACTGAAGTTAGAAAAAAGACCTGCCTGCTTCCCTGTGCTTTGGTCTTGCCGCGTCTGCGTCACCCTGACGCGTTCAATCTTCGCGCCTCCGGGAAGGTCTGGTAGGCTCCAGTAGGCTTCCTTCGTTGGCTGCGGCGCCAACTACGGGTAAGCGCGGCTTTTGTCTGGTATCTCGAGGTTCAGGGGACCAAGCCCGCCGGGTAGCTCACGTTAGACATCCCCGCACCCCTAAGGTGTCGGCATCGTTTTTCTTGGCAATGCGACACACCTTCCAGTAATATTCGCAGGGAAGGTTACCGGGGCGCGCTCCTCCAGCAGACTTGACGACCAGGACATAGGTCGCTCAGGAAGTCCGACTTGGTCGCTTCACTAAGAGTTGAGGAATCAAATGACACCGAAACTGTGGAGGGTAATGTCTTCATCGAAACAAACAGAACCTGATCGTCGTGACGGGAGCCGGCGGTTTTATCGGCGGGGTATTTATTTCTGCCCTGCGTGCCCAAGGTCATAAGCGTCTCCGGGCGATCGACATCAAGCCCTTCGAGGATTGGTATCAGCGCTTCGACGGTGTGGAGAATCTCTCCCTTGATCTCAATCTCCAGGAAAATTGCGAGACTGCGTCGAGGGGCACATATCGAAGTCTATAACCTCGCAGCCAATATGGGTGGCATGGGATTCATCGAACACAATAAGGCACTCTGCATGCTCTGGGTTACCTTGATTGCGCACATGTACGGCCGCGATGAAATCGGAGTGGGGAGATTTTTTCTCGCTTCCGCCTGCGTCTACAACGCCGACAAGCAGAAGACATTCGGAGCGCCATCGCTCAAGGAAGAAGACGCTTATCCGGCTCTCGCCGAGGGTTCGGTTATGGTTGGGAAAGCTCTTCTCAGAGCGGATGTGCCGCCACTTTTCCGACGATTTGGTCTCTACACGCGTGTAGCCCGTTTTCACAACGTCTATGGGCCTGGGGCACATGGTACGAGGGCGTGAAAAAGCACCTGCGGCGATTTGCCGAAAAGTAATCCAGGCTAAGTTTTCAGCAAGCATGAGATCGAAATCTGGGGTTCTGGAGATCAGACTCGGCAGCTTCTGTGTCTTCATCGGGGACTGCATCAAGGGAATCCATTGATCCATGCTTTCTAAAATTCAGGAACCAATCTTTCTGGATTCGAGCGAAGCTGTCACCATCAATCAATTGGTCGATCTACGGAAGAAATCGCCGGGATTCAAGCTAAAGCGGCACTACGACCTTAGCGCGCCGAAGGGCGTGAATGGCCGAAACAGTGATAACACTCTCATCCAGAAATACTCAACTGGGAGCCGAATACCCCTGCGAAGGGGTCTGGAAGTGACCTATCGGTGGATCTATCAGTATTTGGCTCGTGAGCGTGGCCAAGCGGGAGTGGTTCGCGAGTCCACCGTCGCGCGGTAAGCTCCTTGCGGCAGACCAGACTTTGTGGCGAATCCGACCCCAAGCTTGAGCCATCATATCCGAGCGCCACCCGTCTCGCTCGAGCACCTTGCACAATTGATGATAGGAATCCAGAGCGAGTCTGATCCAAAACCGTTGGGCCGCAGCCACGTCCACCAGGCCTTGCGCACTTCTGCCAGGAACTTGCCCGAGGTATAACCGTCCGGAGATTGTCCCTGGCGACCATTTCCTGTTGCTTCCTCACACCAGGACGGCTGCGAAACTCCAGGGTAGGACCTCCGAGGGCGGAAACAGAATCAACTTGACGGAGATGACGGGCCGTATAGGAAAACGCTGTCCACACCGGTGGCTTCCCCACTTTTGTGTTTACGGCCGAGAGAAGCAGGATATCGATTTTAGTTAGATAGGCAAACTCGTTGTCGGCAAGCTTGTGGGACGCGCCCAGAGGTGGTATTGAATTTAGCGGCATCCCGAACATTACGTTTGGTCATGTAGTCCACCGGGCTGTTTGGGTTTGCGGTTTGATTTTGGGACAGCCAGCCAGATAAGTGGGTCTATCAGGTTCATATTCAATCCAGCGTCTCGCGCCGCGCTCACAAACAGGCCTGTGTAGAACACAATTGCCTCTGGACCCGTCTTCATTGAAGGATAAGCAAAATTATCGAGTTCTACTTTAGCGACCCAGTCGAGCTCCCGAGAGGCTCTTTGAAGAAATATCGGGTCACCAGTCTGTTGATACAGCATGAGCATCAAGTTGCCGTAGTTGACTGTGGAACACCACCAAGAGGCTGAGTAAGTTCCCCATACGCCATCCGTAACGCCGCCATCGGTATTAACGTAGCTCCGTTCTATAAGATTCGCATACGAAAGAACAGAGCTGAGGTATTTGAAGTCCTTCGTACGTTGTGCAACTTCAAGAACCGCAATAGCAATTGTGCTGGCGTCGGCGGTGTACCGATCTCCGGTAGTGTCGCCAGGCTTTCGGAAATAGTTCATATCGTCGGCACCGGCAGGCGACATTGTCTCTTGATAGACGACCATTTGGTCCGCCCATTTTCGAGCAGCATCGAGGTATTTGCTGTTCCCTGTTTCATCGTAGGCAAAACAAAGGTCGCGCACAGCATAAGCATCTAGGAAAAAGGGCTGATGGTGAGTGCTTGCAGAGGTATCTACTACGGCTACGGTGGAAAACTCACTAAAAGGCTTGTCCAATTCGTCGACAAAGCCATTAGCCATGGAGATGAACATTGCCTGATAGGGATCCGGGACCGAGCTTGGCGGTGTGGTGGCGCAGCCCTGAGTGGCAAGGGTCACCAGTAGCAGGACGATGCTCAGACGTCTCGGCTCTGAAGGGGCCATTTGTCGCCTAAAACAATGGCAGAGAGAATTTAACCGTATAAATACGATAACTCAGCGTCCGGGTATAGCCCCCCATCTTCCACTCTCTAGCGTCCAAACCGTTACCCTCTGGAGACACTGCTGGTCGCTTCGTCGTCGAGCAGGTTGGCCTGCGGAAATTCCAGCAGATTCCTGGTTACTGCCTCGCCGAGACGGACGAATGCCTTTCGCAAAAGTCTCGATACGTATTTTGCAGTTGTTCCTCAAAAGGCTCTCGCCGCGGTCGCCATCCCAAAGCGGCTCAGCCGGCTGATGTCCAGCAGCTTTCGCGGCGTTCCATCCGGTTTTGAGGTGTCGAATACCAGCCGCCCATTGAATCCCACGATCTTCGCAATAAGCTCGGCCAGTTCGCGAATTGTTAAGTCCTCGCCGCAGCCGATATTCACAATCGGGCTGATTTCCTCGTTTGCAAGAATCTTGTCCATCTGATTGTCCGGCAGATTCAAGAGGAATACGCAAGCGTCTGCGGCTTCATCGCTGTGCAAAAATTCTCTCCGCGGCGTCCCGGTACCCCATATCGCCACTTCTTTGGCTCCCGTGATCTTGGCTTCGTGTATCTTCCGCACCAGGGCGGGAAGCACGTGGGAATCGTGCAAGTCGTATTGATCTCCTGGTCCAAACAAATTCGTCGGCATGGCCGCCAGAAACCGCGTGCCATATTGCCGGTTGTACGACCAACACATCTCAATGCCGGCAATTTTGGCTATGGCATAGGGCTTGTTGGTGGATTCGAGTGGCCCGGTCAATAAGTATTCTTCCTTCAAAGGTTGGGGCGCCAGCTTCGGATAGATGCAACTGGATCCCAGGAACAAAAGGCGCTTGACGCCGGCACAATAGGACTCATGAATCGCGTTATTCTGTATCTGAAGATTCACGCGAATGAAGTCTGCTGGATAAGTGGAGTTAGCGAGAATCCCTCCCACCTTTGCCGCGGCCAGAAACACGTATTCCGGACGTTCCTTTTGAAAGAAATCACGTACCGCCGGCTGGTTGGTCAAATCCAATTCGTTGTGATCGCGCGTCACCAGATTCTGGTATCCGCCCGCTCGCAGGCATCGCATCAGGGCCGAACCCACCAATCCCTTGTGCCCCGCAACGTAAATTTTGCTTGTGAGATTCACGCTCTACTCTTGCCGGCTGTAGACTCGATGTCCGCTCGTGTGTAAAATCTTGTCGCGTTCGGCGTTCTTCAAATCGGCTGCTACCATCTCCGCGACCAATTCCTTGAAAGATGCTTTCGGCTTCCAGCCCAATTTATTTCGTGCCTTGCTCGCATCGCCTAATAGCGCGCTCACTTCGGTGGGCCGAAAATAACGCGGATCAACGGCCACCACGCGCCGGCCCCTTCCATCGAATCCTGATTCGTCAACTCCCTTTCCCCGCCACGAAAGCGGCATGCCCATCTCCTCGAGCGGCGGCATTAACAAACTCTCGCACCGAATACTGGTGGCCCGTGGCGATCACGAAATCCTCCGGCCCTTCCTGCTGCAGCATCAACCACTGCATTTCCACGAAATCGCGTGCGTGCCCCCAGTCGCGCTTTGCATCCAGATTCCCCAGGTACAGACAGTCTTGCAAGCCCACCTTCACTTGCGCCAGTCCTCGCGTAATCTTGCGTGTGACGAAAGTTTCTCCCCGTATCGGCGATTCGTGGTTGAAGAGGATGCCGTTGCACGCGTAAAGTCCATACGCCTCGCGGTAATTCACCGTAATCCAATATGCATAGAGCTTTGCCACGCCGTAGGGCGAACGTGGATAGAATGGCGTTGCTTCGGATTGAGGTGATTCTCGAGCCAAACCATATAGTTCCGAAGTAGAAGCCTGGTAAAACCGCGCGGACTTCGTGCGCAAGTTGCGGACTGCCTCGAGCAGCCTCAGCGCCCCGAGCGCGTCTACGTCGGCCGTATATTCGGGAGTTTCGAACGAAACTGCGACGTGACTCTGCGCCGCCAGATTGTAAATTTCGTCCGGCTCTACTTCCAGCACCACTTGCATCAGGTTATTCGCATCGGTCATGTCGCCGTAATGCAGAAATAGCCTGCGCCCCGCTATGTGAGGATCTTCGTATAGGTGATCGATGCGTTCAGTATTAAAGGACGATGAGCGCCGCTTGATGCCATGCACCTCGTAGCCTTTACCCAGCAGAAACTCTGCTAGGTAGGCGCCGTCCTGTCCAGTTATGCCTGTTATCAGCGCTTTTTTCATTCGTCGAGAAGCATACCATACGCCCCGTCTACCGCATTTGAGCGGCGCATCCTGCGATCGAAAAGCCGCGCTGTACGCGGTTGCCGTTCAGTCCCTACCAGGCCGGATTCCCGCCGTGATACGCCCACTTATCCACTTGCTCGTTGTAAATCTTTCGTTTGCTGAACAGCCACTTGCCGTCCACTTTTACCATTTCATCTTCATAGTGGCCGAACGAGTCGAGACCGGCGGTGCGCTTGGGATTGTTATTTCCGTAATGGAACCAATAGGCTCTCCCCTCCGCCTTGTTTCCTTCGATTTTGATGGTGATGTTCGAAATGTTGTGACGTCCCACGACAGGACGCTGATCGGAAGTATCCTGGGCCGCTTGAACCGGGACGCGTTTGCCCATATCGGCGATCACCTTCTTGATCGCGTCGCGACCTTTCACCACCGGGCCGTAGTCCAGAACGCCATCCTCGGTGAACGTTGATGCGTAGGTATCCGGATCGTGAAAATCGAGAGCGAACATGTAACGGGCCTGGAGATCCTCGATCTGGGCCCGATCGTCGGCGTAGCTGCTTTGAGTAGTAGATCGTGACGAAACCGCGGATGCCACCAACAGAATCGCAATACCACACCATAAAATAATTGTCGCTTTCCGCATTTCGGCTCCCCCAATCTTGAGATTTCTTGTCCCGGCGCATGCCGGTCGCACGCATCATACAGAATGCAAGGCCCCCGGCGTAGCCGTTTTGTCGGCTCAATCTGCCCGGTAACTCGGCTAATCAAGAGTTGGCGGCTCCTTCGCGCTGGGTATAGTATTGGCACGAATGGATCAAGAACCCCGAAACTGGGTTCGGATCCCCTAACCATCGGAAGAGTGGACACATGCCAAAAGACCTCACCCGAAGAGAATTAATGCGCAGTTCGATTGCCGCAGGCGGATTGTTTGCCGCCGGATCCCTGGCTCCAATTTCGTCAGCGCTAGCCGGTGAAGTCGGCGGACAAGCCGTGACTCACTCACCTAGTGAAACCGAGCACAGAATTCCCGCCACGCTCTCTGGCGAGAGCGTCGTGCAGCCGCGAAGGGAAGTGCCGGTCTTGCACAAGACCAGCATCCTGGTCGTCGGAGGCGGCCCGGCGGGGACGGCAGCCGCGTTTTGCGCCAAGCGTCTCGGCGTCGACGTCACCTTGGTGGAAAGGTACGGCTATCTCGGAGGGCTCGCCACCGGCGGCCTCGTCCTCGGAATATTTCCGCTCTACAGCAGGAATAAGCAGCAGGTCATCTATGGCGTCGGCGAAGAGATGATGAAGAAGCTGGACGTAATGAAGTACGGAATCATTGATCGGAACAAGGCGCCTATTTACCCGACCGTCGACGCCGAGGCTTTCAAATACTTGTTGGCCGATATGGTGCTCGATTCGGGAATAACCGCCTACCTGGATTGCTGGGGCGTTGATGCGATTGTCGATGGCAAAGGAGCGGTGCGTGGCGCCGTTTTCGAAAGCAAGTCGGGCCGGCAAGCAATTCTCGCCGATATCGTGATCGATTGTTCGGGAGACGGCGATATTTACGCGGCCGCAGGCGCGGCCTTTGAAAAAGTTAAAACGAACATCGGTCTGATCAGCCGAATCGGAAACATCAACGAGGTCGATATGGCCCCGAGCCGGGGCTCGGAAGATCCGGAGCACCCCGCGTTTGGCAAGCCCGCGTCCGGCCGCCCCTCCAAGGGCAGGGTGAACGATTTCAACGGTCACGCCGGTAATTCGACGCCCGCACCTCATGTGAACTGGCTCAACATGCGAGGTCCTGTCGGCGACGCCCTGGATATCGCGGACCTAACCGCCCTGGAACTCAAGCATCGCCAAGGAACTTGGAGCAACGTCGAGAAGCTCCGCAACAAGCCGGGAAACGAGGAAGTCTACTTGACCGAAACAGCCCCACAGCTCGGTGTGCGCCTCAGCAGGCTCCTTGACGGCGTCAAGAAACTCACAGCTCAGGAGATCCACAGCGGCGCCAAATTTCAAGATGTCATCGGCTATTCCGGCGCCTATGCGAATGCTCCCGAATTCCAGATTCCTTACGGCTCACTCGTTCCTGCGAAGGTCGAAAATGTGCTCGCGGCCGGGCGGTGCATCTCAGCCGAATTCGAAGTTGCGGATATAACCCGGCTCATTCCGGTTTGCTGGGTTACCGGACAGGCTGCAGGCTTGGCTGCCGCCATGTGCATCCAAAATAAGTGTAAGCCTCGCCACATAAATGTAGCGAAGCTGCAAGATCTGCTGCATCAGCAGGGGGCGTATTTGGGATGACGTTTCTCAGGCGCGTGCCGCGGCGGGCAATTCAGCTGACTTGCTTTGTCGGCGCGATCGTCCTGGTTTGGCCGCTGGTTCCCTGGGTGATGGCGCCAAGGTTGTTGCAGCAAATCAGCCCCTTCGTTGCTATCTCATCAAGTATCGCCACGCGCTCCATCGGTGTTGGGGCAATTCTTGCGCTCGTCGTAGCCGTCGCCAGTTCCTTTAAGAAGCGGTGGTTTTGCCTGTACCTCTGCCCGACGGGTTTCCTGCTCGAAAATACCAACCACTTGGGATTGCGCAAGGCAAGCTTTTGGACCAAGTGCCCGCCAGTCGGCAGATATGTCGCGATCCTGACGATAGTAGGCTCTGTGGTTGGTTACCCGGTGCTCCTGTGGATGGATCCTCTGTGCATTTTCAGCAGCCCCTTTGCATTGAACAAGGCAACGAACGCGTTTTCCGTCATTCTGGTCTGCCTGGGCCTGGGCGTGCTCGTGGGAGGAACTTTTATCTTTGGCATGCTCTGGTGCGTCCGCATCTGCCCTCTCAGCGGACTCCAGGACATGCTCTTCGCTATGCGCAAGGCTCTGTGGACCAAACTATCTGCGGGCGCATCCTCGCAGAGATTCAGTGCAGCGCGCCGTGTGTTTTTCGCCGGCGGCGCTGGCGCGCTGCTCGCCATTGGGCGCGCCATCTCGGAGCAGCGCGGTACCGCAAGAGCGACACGCTGTTGCGTCCTCCCGGCGCCGTGCCGGAGGATCGTTTCGCCGGGCTGTGCATCCGTTGCAACAACTGCGTGCACGCCTGCCCGACGAAAATCATTCACCCGGATACAGGTCATGAGGCGGGTCTCGCGGGCTTCGCAGCACCCGTCATCAAGTTCGACACGGACTACAAGTATTGCCTGGAAACGTGCAATGACTGCACGCAGGTTTGCCCCACCGGCGCGTTGACCGCGCTCCCTCTGCAGCAGAAAAACAAATACATCATCGGAGAAGCGCCTCGTCGATACCAACGTCTGCCTTACTTCCCTCGGCAAGAAGGAATGCGACGCATGCGAGCTCGCCTGTCCCTATGATGCGGTCAAAATCACATGGGACGAGGCGCAGTACAATGCCAACCCCATAGTCAACAATAAGTGCATCGGTTGCGGAGCCTGTGAAGTCGTGTGCCCCACCACCCCTGTCAAAGCCATTCGCGTCTGGACCCAAAAGCCTGCCTGATTTCACCTGGTACATGCTTGGCTCCTTATGCGCCATCCGCCCCGCGCCGTCATTCCGAGCGGAGTCTGCCGGTTTTTCTCTTCCATCCGGCGCGCCTCTTGCGACGGATGCCGGCAGACGCAGTCGAGGAATCTCTCTTCGATGTAACGGGCGCCAACTTGGCAACTAGTGCGCCACCCGTCCCGGGCGGTCATCCTGAGCGGAGTTGCGCGCGTCTTTGTTTTTCCCGCGTTCTTTGCGGGCGCGCAACGCAGTCGAAGGACCTCTCTTCGATTGACGAATCGCGGAATCGTACGTCCAAGAGAGGTTCTTTGGTTGCGTGTCGCGGCGCTGCGCACAAACGGGAGCGCGGGATATTTCGCTCCTTTCCGTTGTCAGGGCAGGCAGAACCCCGATCACCCGACCACCGTAGACGATTTTTCTTTACACCAACAGGTACTTGCGCGAGACCACCCCCCGGTGTAAAGATTTTCCTCGTATCCTCGGACTACGTCCACACGCGCCGCTCAGGGCGAAAACCAAGCGCAGGTTTATCTTCCGCCACAGGCCCCACAACTCGCGAGTTCCATTGCTCCCGTGCTTCGTTAAAATCGCCAAGTGCCGAAACGCCCCTGCATACAACGAGCCATGTGGCGGCTACTGCGCGGACAGCCGGCACAGCACCTTTCCGCGAACTACCAGCTTGAATGCGATTACGGGACGCGGCTCCTTGCAATTTACAAGGATGGCGATGCGGTTTTCCTATGCGAAGATCACGCTGCAACGATCAGACAGTCGGACGATAACTGCATCGCCGGCGTCCGTTCGATTAGCGATGAATCGAGTGGCAGCAACGACGCGCCCAAAAATGGTGATCGACCTCACACTCCACAGTTTGCTGTCCCGAAACCAAGCTCTCCTGCCGCAAAGCCAAGTCCTCCCGCCCCAAAGCCAAGCGCTCCCCCTGAGACTGTAAAGAGCGTTGCCGCCAAAGTTGAACGAGAAACTATCGATCCACCCTCCAGGGAACCTGCCCGCGATCTCACCTATGGCGATGGCACAAAGGCTCTAGTGGACGAAACGATTTGGAATATGGAACCGGGAGATTTCGAGGCGTACAACACTGCTTTGCGCCAGGGGAAGACCGCCGCGGAGGCCGCACAAGCAGCGGGCGGGCAGCTGGCCGTCGTCCATCGTAAGATCAGCGAATACACGCTCAAGATCGAAGCTGTTCTCTCGAAATCAAAGTCAGTCATCAGTGTGGCCGACGTCATCGATAAGCCACTCGAACGCGCCATGCTCGAAATAATCGGCAATAGCGCCATGAGTGACACGCAAAAAGATACCGCGATCGATCATCTCGGCGCCTTCCAAGAACAGATGAAACGCGACCTCAATCGAGAAATTACCCCACTACAAGCGCACCGAATTGCGGGCCTCGTCGGCGAGCGCGCATGGTGGGGAGCCACATCGGATCTTTCAGAGGAATTGAAGCCAGCCTATCGTGCGGTGTACACCAGCGTGAGAAATGCCATTCGTGCGACGGTTCCTCAAGCGCACGATCTTGACGAACGATTAGCCAATTTATATGCCGCTAAGTCGGACCTCGAAAACCAACCGGCTGCGAAAGCGTCATACGCAGTCCCGGTGTGAAGTCCGCCTCTACATCCACTTGTCGATCGATGCGCTCCTGCTGTGGTTCATATTCGCCACCTGGAAAAACGCATTGGTTTGGCCGCCGCAAACCACGAAGTTAATATTGCTGGCTTTCGGGAACCACGGTATTAACGTGTCCTCTGGAACCTTGTACCAGGTGGCATAGGGCTCTCTTCCTTCCAGTGCGAGCGGATATGTGTACACGTAGGCCAGCGACGACTCCCGATAGTCCTTCGCCGTGCGCATCGTATTCCTCCACAACCACTCGGCGAGCTTTTCCTTGCTGTCGTATCCCTGCTCCACCAGACGCTTCGCCACCAGCGGGTCGCAAACCACCAGCGCGCCGCTCGTTCCCGCCATGGTGCGGAACATGTCGCTGATCTGTTCATCAAACATCGGATTCACGATCGCTCCCGCGCCCTTCGCGCCATGACCCTGGCGGATGTCCCATCCGAGGAAAAAGCTCACCACGTTCTCCTCAGGCTTGAATCCCATTTGCAAGTGAAAGGGAGTCCACGGGCTATTCTTCTCGTCCTCCGCGATCACCAGGTTGTTGTAATCCAGATTGTTGCCCTGCGAACCTTGGTACGTGTCGCCAGGTATACCGCCAGAGCTAAGGTTCTTGCTCATCAACGTCCATGCTCGCCCGATCGTCGCATTGGACTGCGCGAACGGACTCAGCGCGCCAATCCCGTAATTCATGTTGAGCTTGTCGCGGATGGGACCATTGATCACGATCGCGCTGCTGGCCGACGTAGTGGACCCGAAAAGCCCTAATTCCCCCACGGACGCCATCGCCAGCAGCACCGGAAAATATTCCGGCCTGCAACCCGCCATCACTGCGTTCACCGCCACTTCCCTCACCGTGTAGCCCCACTGCGCGGACTCATAGCCCACACCCTGGATTGCTTTTTTCAGCACTTCGTCCGGATGGTGGCTCGTCCCTTTGAGCATCGCCTCTACTTTTTCCTCGGTGGGAATAATCACCGGCATGTAATCCGTCATTCCATTGTTCATGAAGATTTCTTGCAGGTTATCCAAGGTGTCCGGACCGTAGACAGCCGGCCCTGCTGAAACTTTCTCGATCCCGGTCTTCTGCTCTTCCTCGGAAAGCGGCGTGGTCAGGTTAGCCACGATCTCCTTCATGATTGGTTTCCCCGCCACAGGATCGGGTCCACTTACCATTGCCGCCAGTTCTGCAGGTGTCTTGCCCCACACAGGATGCGGAGTGAACACGATTGGTTCAAGCGGCATGCCGCGCTTTGACGCGGTGGTTTTTGATAATTCTACGAAGGCCCTGGTACACAGCGGAACTGCGGGGATTCCCATCTTTTCTATCGTTATGCAGTGACCCACGGTCGCTGGCGCGCAGCCCCCTCAATGGCCAATTGCCATGATTGCTGCGTTGCCTTTTGCCTTGATTTCCGCCCAGAGCGGCGGGTCATCCGCGGCCCAGCCCCCGGCCTTCTTCCGAAAGACCGTCTTCACTGCAGGCATGTTCTGCTGAAACCATCCCTGCATTTCTTGCAGCAGCAGGCCGCCGCCAAAGAAACCCGTATCGACCAGGTAGATGGTTTTCCCGTCCAGCGTGTCGAGCCGCGGAGCCATCGAATAGAGCTGCACGGCCGGCGGCGTACCCTTGGGACTGACCGCCGTGAACTTCGCTCCGCTGCCAGCACTGCTATGCACATCTCTTTTCTTCGCTTCCGCTGCGGACCCGGCGAGAAGCACCGGGGACGTACCTAACAATGACAATAGCTTTCGTCTATTAATTTTCATGGATGAAATGCCTCCTATCCTGTGATCGCGCTCCCGCGAATCTGGGACGCATACAGCGAGAACCTCCTACGCGGAGAAGTTTATCTCGTTCAGTTCGCAGCTTTGGGAAACACCGAAGGAGTTTTGGCAAAGTTCAGGTGAAGCCCACGTCATTCTCAGCGGAGTGTCCCTTGCTTCTTTCGCGCGAAGCGCCGGGACACGCAGTCGAAGAACCTCTCTTCGACGTAAACTGAGAGCAGCCCGTCAACAACATGAAGGTTTGCCTCGGCGCCCGGCAAACTCCCGGCGGAGCGTGCTGCGCACGCTCCGCCGGATGGCCTAAACCGATACTCAGAAGATATATTTGACTGCGAACTGCATGATTCTCGGAGCAACGTCGGATTTGAGCTGACCGAACGTGCTGCTGTTCAGAACCGTGCCGTTCGTCCCCCCCGCTGCGATGCCGGAAGTACCGGGATTCAGCAAATTAGTGTGATTCGCAATGTTGAATGTTTCCCAGCGGATCTCTATGCCCTGCCTCTCCGTGATTGCGAACCGGCGCGATAGAGAAATGTCCACATCGACATACCCTGGGCCCTCCAGGCTGTTCGCTTTCGTGTTTCCGAGGGTACCTGACGCCGGCTGAGCGAACGCCTTCCCGTTAATGTAGCAATTGACGGTCGTGGGGTGGCAGTAAGGATTTGAGAGCACTTGATTCGGACGCTGCCCGCCAATTCCCGTCAGCGCGTCATCCAGACCCGCGGTCACCGTGAAATAGCTGCCCGAGTGCCAGCCCACGATGGGTGCGAGCTGCCAGCCTCCGGCGATCAACTCGAGCGCTCGCGACGAATAACGCGGCGACTGAAGAACGCCGGAAAGGTTGAAGTTGTGGTGAATGTCAATGAACGGGCAGTTTCCGCGGTCAAACCGGGGATCGGAGGGATCGGTATAAACCGGGCCGGAAAGCTCTGTCGTCTGCGAATCGGCGATACAATGCGAGTACGTATAATTCGCCAGCATCGAGAAGTGGTTTGAGAGCCGGTGTTCCGCCGAAACGATCAGCCCGTTGTAGCTGCCCGTCCCGCTGTCATCCAGGTATTCGGTCGTGCCATAGAATGGTCCCTGGCTCGGATTCAACTGCGTGAAAAGGCGACGCGCCTGGGTGTTGCCGGTGGTTGAGCACGGTCCCGCCGCCTTCAGGCCGTATTGACCCGCTGCGCAGTTACCGGGGACATACACCGCCGGATTCAATTCCTTATCCATCCAAAGATGTACGACCTCGTTGCCCAGGTAGCTCGCTTTCAAGAGCCAGCTTGGCCCCATCTGTTTTTGAATCGTCAGGTTATACTGTTCCACGTATGTGTTGCTGACGTTGAGCGGAATCGTCTCGTAGTATCCGGCCGACGGGTAAGCAGTACTCGCATTCTGCACGGTCGGAAACGGGCTTACGCCAGTCGGATAGTAGGCCCAGGGAGTTGCGAATGTATCCGCTGTCCCCACCGGAGGGATAACCGTGATGCCTTCGCCCCAGAGTGGCTCCGCTGAGATGTTATAGTAGAAAAGCGTGTGGGGCATGTCGTAGAAGATTCCCCACGACGCTCGAATGAGCGTTTTCCCGCTGCCTGTGGGATCCCATGCCAGCCCAATCCGCGGCGCGAAATTCAGCCAGCTTGTCTTGTTGGGCCGCGAACCCGTCGGGAACTGGGAATCGCCCGGGTAGAATGTTCCCGCGGGAGCATTCGGAAAAGTTGACGAATGCACGTTGTTGAGGAAGTCCTGCATGATGAAATGCGAGACTTGCTTGTTATGGAAGGTGCCGTTGAGATAAGGCTCCCAGCGCAAGCCGTAGTTCAGCGTCAGCCGCGAATTGATCTTCCAGCTGTCCTGCGCGTAGATCCCAATGTATCTCCAATACTCGTTATCATGCGAAATATTCAACTGGGTGAATGAGCTGAGCGCCCCAGCGACGAAATCCGACATGGCGTTGCCGGTGTCCGCGCCCGAGAAAGTAAATAGCCCGTTGCAATAAACGCAAAACGTGGAGGTTTGCCAGGGTCGAATAAAACTGACTCCGAACTGCAACTGATGCGAGCCTCTTGTCAGGCTGAAGTCGTCCGCGAGCTGGTACGTCTTGGTGTTGACGAGACCCGGAGTCGCGAATCCACCCGCACTCTGGAAATCTCCGCTGATGTTAATATTCGAATAGTGGTTGAAGGGAGCCGCGGAAATGTACATGCCCTGCACGCCGATATCGACGGGATTGACAATCGGCACCTGAAACTTCGTGACGCCGTCTGTATTGAACGAAAAGTGGAATGTATTCAGCGCGGTGGGACTGACTAGATACGTATGACCAATCACCACTGAATGCACGCTGTCGTCCGTACCCGCGTTCTGCACCGATAGCTCCGTTCCGGTGAAGCTGGATGGCTGCAGACTGTGAGTCCCGAAGTAGCGCACGAAGAGCGATTGCTTGGAATTGATCTGATAATCGACTTTCGCCAAGCCCATGTGCTCGTTTTGATTTTGAATAATTCGATACGTAACGTTACCGCACGGTCCCGGGCCTACATCGAAGTGGCTGGCGAAGGCCAGCGCCTCCGGGCTGACCGGAGTTGTGAGTTTGTTGCCCACGTACAAAGGTCCCTTCAACGTCTGAGGCGTGGCGAAGCAATTCGCTTCGTAGGCCGTGAAGTCGCCGGTAAGCTCCGCCGCGGTCGGCAGAACGGCGGCGAGGGCCGCTGGCTGCGATCGAATCAACGTCCCCTGATAGCCCAGGAAAAAGAATAGCTTGTTCTGCTTGATCGGCCCTCCCAACGTGCCGCCGAACTGATTGCGTTTTAGGTTGTCGCTCGCTCCATTTGTAGCTTTGGGTGAGAAGGTGAAGAAGTCCCTCGCGTTGAAGTCTGCGTTGCGCACGAATTCGAACGCGTCTCCGTGAAACTGGTTGGTGCCGGATTTGCTGACCATGTTGATCGCTCCCGCCGAGTGCTGTCCGTACTGGGCTGGCAGCGCGCTGGTCTGCACGTTAAATTCCTGTATTGCGTCGGGGAAAGGCGTGGGCAAGTTGAGGTTATTGAACGGATCGTTGTACGTTCCCCCATCCAGCAGGTAACTGGTTCCATTCAGCAGTCCGCCGCCAACGCTTACCAGCGCCTCGTTCGGATAGCTCTTGCTGGAGACCAGATTTCCCACGCTCGGCGCCTGGCCAAAGCCGTACTGCACGGCGTTCGATGCGCCGGCCAGCGTGATCAGCTGCGTCACTTGGCGTCCGTTGAGTGGCAGATCGACAACGGACTGCGAGTTGACCACTTGGCCCACCCCAGTCGAGGAAGTTTCGATCATCGCTGCCGCGGCCTCCACCTGAACGGTTTGGCTAATCGACGCCCACCTGCAACACCGGATCGATGGTCGGGCCCTCGGCAACTTGCAGAACGATGCCTGACTGAAGGTACGTCGTGAAGCCTTCCTTCTTGACCTCCATTCGGTAGGGGCCGAGTCCGAGGCTCGGCAGGGAATACACGCCGCCCGAATCCGACCTCGCCGTCCGGCTGACTCCCGTAGCGGTTTGCGTTACGGTAATATCGGCTCCGGCCACCACCGCTCCGGTCGCGTCTTTGACGGTTCCGGAGATCTGCGATGTGGCTTGTGCAAAAACTCCAGCACAGCATCCCAGAAACAACACGCTCAGTACGACCAACTGGATCGAGATTCGCTTCATGGCCCCCTCCAAAGTCTTATGGATTCGGACTATTGCCTGTGGATTGAACGCGTGGGGACGAACGGGTAGCAGGTATGCTCTCACACACCAGAACTCTATTCTGAAACCTTAGCATCTTCCCGCCCACACAACCCACCACGCGCCCTGTCCCATATCACTTCGCGCCAATTGTTGTCAAGTCCCTAGCCTTGAACCACCCACCCTTGCACCTTAACGAACTAGTTAAACTTGTCCGCCATCCGCCGAGCAGTCCTAGCGCCGTCATGTGGTGCCGGTCTTCAGCCCGGCATCTTCCGCGCCGCTTCATCCCCATCCGAGCCGATGCAGCGCCGTCATTCCGAGCGGAGTGTCCCGCGTCTTTGGTTTTGCGCGAAGCGCCGGGACACCAGAAAGGGCTCCCAGGTCGACGGTTAGTCGAGCCTGGGAGATTCGTCGAGGAATCTCTCTTGGATGTAACCCATCCGCGCTGCCGCCCCCAGGAATTCTGGCTCTCTCCAGATTCCCGCGTAACATTCCGAGTGCTGCCTCCGTATTAGCTGGCAGGAAGGGCTGAGGAGGCCCACACAATGAGCGAAATGCGAAGGCGAACTCAGACCGCGGCGGTGGCCTGTTTGCTCGCGGCGTCAATGACGGCCCTGGCAGTCCCGGCACCGGCGGCACCTGCGGAAAGGTACCTGCACGTGAACGTGCAGGATCCTGCGAAGGGCGAGAGCGTCAATGTTAACGTCACGCTCGCGATGGCCGAAAAGATTCTGCCGGCCATCAACAATCACGGCCTGCACAATGGCAGGGTCACCATTCATAGCGCGGAAATGAACGGTGTGGACGTCCGCGCGCTGCTCGACGCGGTGCGGACCGCCCCGGACAACGAGTTCGTCACCGTCCAGGACAAGGATGCGGATGTCCGCGTGGCCAAGGCCAACGGAAATATCATCGTTCATGTGATCGGCAAGAAAAACAAGCAGGAAAAGGTCGACGTGACGGTTCCCCTCAAGATCGTCGACGCGCTCTTTTCCACTGCGCAGAACGATGAATTGGATATTGCGGCCGCGTTGCGCGCCTTAAGCGATGCGGGTGACATCTTGTTGGTCACCGTCCAGGACTCGAGCCAAAAGGTTCGCGTTTGGGTGGATTCGCGGAATACGCAGGGCTGAACCTTCCTGCGCGCGCCGCACCCTTTGGTTTTGTGTCGGGTCTGCATTTGCTCTGTAGCGGCCGCCTCGCGTTTTAGGCGGGCGCATTTGACTCACTCGGTGTGCCGATGAGACTGCTCGGAAAGATCGCACTCGGAATGGCCGCCGTGGGACTGGTAGGCGCGGCCGTTCTATGCAGCGAAGGTATCGTCTACGTGAAAGTGATTGAGAAGCGGCCGCAGGGCCTTCACCTCCACGTGATCGCCCCTGCGATGCTCGCTCCCATTGCCGTCCACTTCACGCCGCAGCGCTATCTGGCGCAAGCAGCGTGGCAAATCCAGCCCTACATGCCAACCATCCGCGCAGCGCTGGAGGGTTTGCGCGATTCAGAGGATGTCGTGTTTGTTGAGGTGAAAGAGCCCGGCCAACACGTGCAGGTTTCGAAATCGCACGGCTCGATCGTTGTGGACGTCGACGATGACGGCGAGACCGTGCACGTGTCCACTCCGATTCGCGCGGTATCGAGCACAGTGGAACAGCTAGCCGCCGTCACCTCGAACTCGCTGGCGGCCGACCCTTAGCTGCGGTTTTCCACTTGTAGCCTGTCATTCCGAGCGAAGTGTCCCGCGCCTTTGGTTTTGCGCGAAGCGCCGGGACACCAGTTAGGGCTCCCAGGTCGACGGTTAGTCGAGCCTGGGAGATTCGTCGAGGCATCTCTCTTCGATGTAGCATCTTGCCACCGCGTTCAATTGGAGAGAAGCCGGGTGGCCCAGGCCTTCCAGACACGTTTTTGAATTTGCGGGTGCATCTTGACGAAGTAGTTAAACGCTCTTATCTTTGCAGCACCTTCATTGCAATTAAGCGAATCGAGGCTTGGCCATGCCATCCCTGTTTTGGACTCTCTTCCTGCTCGTCGTCGGGCTTTTTCTCATCTTTAGTATCGCGGACTCCACTCACCGCATCGGCCCCACCGAAGTCGGTCTTGTAACCAAGCGGTTCTCCTGGAAAAAACTTGCCAAGGACAACCCTGTCGCCTTCGATGGCGAGGCTGGCTACCAAGCGGAACTCTTGATGCCGGGCCTTCGCTGGAAATCCTGGTTCATATACTCCGTCCAGAAATATCCTTGGGTGCAAGTTCCCGCGGGACAGATCGGCGTCGTGATCGCCCAAGTGGGCGCGCCGCTGCCGATTGGAGCCAAGTCGGCCGTCTATAAAAAGGAATTCGCAAATTTTTCCGACCTGAAATCCTTCGTCCAAAATGGCGGCCAGAAAGGAGTGCAACGCCCCGTCCTTCCCCCCGGCACGCTAGTCCCAGTTCATCCCGTCGCTTTCATGATAATCACGCGTAACCAGGTCTACGGTCTGCCGGTATCTCCTGAAATTCGCGAGAAAATTGGCCGCGGCAAAGTCCTTTCTCCCGAAGCCCTGGGCTTGGAGCCCTCCCAACTCGAACTCGTTCGCATTGAGCCGCAGCCGCAGGGAAAGGACGGCGCCCGAATCGATGTCGTCGGAATTGTCACCACCTACGAAGGTGACCCGTCTGCCCTCAGGCGATATCGCCAGCCGCCTCGGCGGATTCTCCGATATGGCCACAATGGAGAAAGGCAGTTCCACGGACCAGGAGATCATCGAGACTCTTCTCGGCAGCAAAAACAACCTGCATAACAATTATCAGGATTTCCAGGCTTTTCTGGACCGGGGCGGAAAGATCGGCTTGCAGCACGATTCAATTCTCTATGGAGCCTACGCGCTGAATCCTTTTCTGGTGAGTGTCGAGCTGGTTCCGATGATGGTGGTGAAGCAGGGCGAAGTAGCGGTCATCAAGGCATACGTGGGACTCGTCACAGAAGACACATCCGGAACTGATTTCAAGTTTGGTTCGCTCGTGCGCCCGGGCCATCGGGGCGTGTGGCAAGAACCTCTCCGAACCGGCAAGTACCCGCTTAATCCGCGCTGCTATGAAGCCGAGATAGTTCCCACCGCAATCCTCAACTTGAACTGGGCGGACGCCGTCTCCGAAGCTCACACGCTCGATAAGCAGTTGCAGCAAATCACCGCCAAGAGCAGCGAGGGTTTCGTTTTCAAAATCGACTTGCAGGTACAAATTCACGTTCCGGATACCAACGCGCCGCGCGTAATCTCGATGGTTGGCACGATGCGCAATCTTGTCAACGAAGTCCTCCAGGCTGCCGTCGGCAATCATTTCCGCGATAATTTGCAGAGCATGCCCGCGATCCGCTTCATAGAAACGCGCAAAGTCGTCCAGGAACAAGCCTTCACTCATATCAAGGAGCAGCTCGAGCAGTATCAAGTCGAGACCAAAGGTGTCTACATCCAAGATGTCGTCTTTCCGGCAGACTTGGTTACCGTGCTCACGCACCGCGAAATCGCCAATCAGGAAATCGAAACGTTCAAAAAGCAGCGCGCCGCCGAGGACGAACGCATCGAAATGGAACAAGCCAAGGGAACCGCCGATATGCAGGCTGACCTCGCGCGTTCCAAAGTCGGTATCTCGATCAAGAAAAACAACGCGGATGCGCGTGTGGCGGAAGGCGGCGGCGAAGCCGAATTCATCCGCCAAACCGGCACGGCGAAAGGCGCCGAAGTCGAAGCGGTCGGTCTCGCTCGCGCGAAAGGTTTCCAGGCGCAGGTCAATGCCCTCGGCCCCAACGCAACCGCCTTAGTGAACATCATTACCGCGCTCTCGGAAGGAAAAGCGAAGTTCGTCCCCGATATTCTCGTCACCAGCAGCGGAAATGGCGGAGGCGCGCTCGACGGCCTAGCCGCCACCGCCATGCGCTTCCTCGCCGGCTCTAACGCAACCACCGAATCCGCAACCGCTGGAGAGAAAATCAGCGCCAAAATCAAAGGCAAGGATGCTCCTTCGGTGTCCGATTCGCGCTAGCGGTCGCCGAGCTGCGTGCCCGGCACCTCTTCGCGATTGGTAGGGGGCACAGCATGCTGTGCCCGGCGAACTTGCTTGGCTACTTGTCCGCCATCCGCCGAGCAGTTGTAGCGCCGTCATTCCGAGCGAAGTGTCCCGCGCTTTTGGTTTTGCGCGAAGCGCCGGGACACGCAGTCGAGGAATCTCTCTTCGATGTAACCCACCTCCCGAACTTTACCCAATAGATGTTCGACAGGTTTAGTATTGGCAGCAAGACGTCCAATAATCTGACTATCCGCATTTGCCCGCAGTATTATCGGTGCCGATGTAGAATGCCGAACTTTCAAGGTCAGAAATTGAAGCCTCTCTAACTAAGATGAAGACGAAGCAAGCAATGTTGAGTTTGATTGTCGCGATAGGAATCCTGCTGGTCGCGGCTCGTCCATCTTTCGCCCATCATTCCCGCGCGATGTTCGATGTAGCTCGGAACGTTACATATCGCGGCACCGTAAAGGAGTATCTGTGGCGGAACCCACACAGCTACATCGTCATCACCGTCGGGTCTGACGCGAAGGACCCTTCCACCGTCGGAACGTGGGATATCGAGGCATCGAGCATCAACCTCATGCTCGGTGAGGGCTGGACCCGCACGACGTACAAACCGGGCGACCCAATTACGGTCGTTGCGCACCCAAAGAAGAATGGCTCCAAGGGTGCTTTGCTGTTCTACGCAATAAAGCCCAATGGCGCGCGGTTGTATCGCGCCCAACATAGGTACGCCTCAGAGCCAGAATAGCGGCCACGTGCCCCACGGTCTTAAGCCGTCATCCTGAGTGAAGTCGCGCGCGAATTTGCTTTTCCCGCGACTCTTGCGGGCGCGCGACGCAGTCGAAGGACCTCTCTTGGATGCAACAGTTGCCCCCGCGTTCAATTGGAGAGAAGCCGGTGCCCCGCAAGCTCTCGCATTTGCATCCCCCACAGCGCCAGGGAGTCTTCTGAAACTTCCGCCTACCGCCCGAGCTTGGAGTATTCCGCTTTGGCTTGCCTGAAGATCGGAATGTCGGGGTCGGCGTCCTTCCAAAGCGTGAGGAAATCCTGATACGCGGCGTGGGCCTTTGCAGTGTCGCCCGCCAGAGCGTACGCGCGGCCCAAGCCAAGATGCGCAAGGGCGCCGATGGGCGGGTTTCCGACGAGGCACTCATTGGGACCTTCCCGACGAGGCCAGGATGGTCGAGGATTTTCTGGAATTCAGCCGCAGCTTGGATGCCCTCGTGTGCGGCCAAGTAAGCCTCGCCACGCAGATAGAATGGCATCATCGGGGGGCCGCAATTAGGGTAAGACATTCGTACGGCGTCGCGATTTCGAGATTTTCAATCGCTCTGCGCGCGTCACCCTGCTGGAGTGCCATAGCAGCGTTAATTGCCGGCAGATGGAAGAAGCGAACGAGCGTAGCCCTCCGGGAACCGTTCGTTCAGGTCATGGGCGATTTTCTGCGCCTCCGCCGGATCACCAGAGAGGGCCAGTGCCAGCGCCGCCCCGCCTTGGATGTCTGAGTCTGTAGATAGCTTGCTCGCTTCCTTCGCCTCGTTTCGAGCTTCCCTAAAATTTCCGAAGAGGGCTTCACGCAAAGCGGATTCCGACTTGTAGCCAGCTGCCTGGTCTCTTATC
Organism: uncultured Acidobacteriota bacterium; assembly: GCA_963723845.1. GTDB lineage: Bacteria > Acidobacteriota > Terriglobia > Acidiferrales > UBA7541 > Palsa-295. The sequence goes on along the minus strand of CAVRSO010000015.1, from coordinate 12,840 downwards.
TGCATTGACATGGCCGACGCGATGGCACGGCGGGTCCAATCGCGGGCACTGGATAGTCGACCATAGTAAGCGGCCGTCGCGCCTTGCATGTCTTCCCTGACGCCTGCTGGCACATTGGTCCACGGGTGCGCCGCCTGTTCGGCCATTTCCGCGCGATCGTCGTCGAGAAAAGCCAGTGTTACAACGTCCATGACGCCAAGGCTCCTCTCCCGGGAGAACGAGCCGTGGTCAATCATGGCGCGCGCTTCTTTGATGTTGCCCTGATGAAGGTACATGTAGCTGGCGTATTCATAAGTGAAGGACGAAGGATTCAGCCGGACGGCCTCCAGCTGTGCGGCCACCGCTTGGTCGAACCGGCCTAGTTGATCGGCGATACCAGCAAGTCCCTGCCACATCTGCCGGATCCCTCGGGTACGTTTTCGTCAATTGCTCGTCGAACTGCGCTGCTTTCTCGAAATCTCGCGTAACGGAGAAATTGTAAGTCCCAGAGATGACGAGCCTCTCATACTCGCTGGCCCGGTCTCGTAGGTCATACGCTCTCTGGATGTTCTTCGCCGCGAGATCGGTGTCGCCGATCGTCGTCGTACTGGCTCCCAACAGCATGTACGCCATGGCGAAATTCGGATCGAGATCGACGGCACGCTGAAACGAGGAGATCGCGGATGGAACTATCCGACTTTCCAGAATGCCTGGCGTGCCTTGACTGTAGGCTTGCAAGGCCTCGAGTGATGACGTTGTCGCTTGGTCGAGCGGAGCATCGAATTTTTTCAGCGAAGCCCGCGATTCGCCGAGCTTCGAGCGCAGTTCCGAAGCAGCATCGCTGAGGGCGGGCAGCACCCTTTCCTTGCCGTCCGCCGTGACTTGCTCCCCGGCCAACGTTTCGCCGGTGGCACAGTTGACGGCGTTGAGGCCGAGCACGTATTGATTTCCCAGCGCGGCGATCGACCCTTCGATTTCCACCGTCGCATCCGTGCGCTGGCAGACTTCCCGCGCGAGGTTCGGCGTCAACCGTGCATCCACCGGCTGTTCCATCATTTTCAACGTCTGCGTGACTTGGTCGCCGGAGATCACTCTGAGAAATGGCGTCTGTTCGAGTTGGACAGACAGCCCCTGCCGCAGTGCGCCATCGAAAACGGGATCGCCAGTCGTGTTCGTGAAATCCGCCAGGACAATCGAGTCCTTTTCGGTCAGCTTCGGCGCGCGATGAAAGTAGAAGTATCCGCCGACACTCGCCAGCACCACTACAACTGCGGCCGCACCCAGCCAACCTATTTCTGCGGAAGGATCGGCGACGATCAGGTCCGAGGTGAGTTTCCTTCGCGGGCGGGCGTGGACAGGTGCCACGAAGCGGTAGCCCCGGCGAGGAACAGTCTCGATAAATCGCGGGCTTTCCGCCGAATCGCCGAGCGCTTCTCGAATCTTATTGATGGCTGTGTTCAACCCGTTGTCGAAATCCACGAACGTATCTGCGGGCCACAGCCCTTGGCGCAACTCTTCCCGCGTCACCACTTGGTCTGGATTTTCAAGCAGAACACTCAGCACCTGAAAGGGTTGTTCCTGCAAACGAAGCTTCACGCCATTCTTGCGGAGTTCGTGCCCGGCGAGGTCCGCCTCGAAAGTTCCGAACCGGATGACGCGCTGGGAAGCGCTTGACTGGTTCATCGCGGCCTTCTTGTGCGCGCGAGTTTACCATCGAGGATATGCTGTCCGGCCAAACATTCCGGAGCTCTAGTCCAGATGCTCGCACAAATCCCTTCTGTTTCAGCTTTTGGCTGTCAAGAAGAAGCCAAGCCTCAATTAAGGCTCGGTCCATTGATCGATCCGCACACCCGACTATTCTCGCCGCCAGACCATGCCGGAAATGCTGATGCACCGCTCTTCGGCTGGTTCGGATTTTGCTGGCGAGGAGATAAGACATGAAACGCCTCTGGATAGTCGCCGTTCCCGTCTCGATGTGCCTTTTCTCGTTTTTCGCCGCGCCGACAGCTCGCGCTCAGGCCAAGACCGTCGAGATCCCGTTCTCTTTGTCTGGGGGATTGATCGTCGTCGAAGCGAACATCAACGGGAAAACGGCATCACTCTTGTTCGACTCAGGCGCAATGAGGACGTTCGTCAACCCGTCCATCCTCGATGGCCTGAAAACCTCTTCTGGCAACGCAATCTCAATCGCTGACGGAAACGCCGTGGACGTTCGAGTCGTCAAGACGGCGGTTTCGCTCGGCGGCGCCTCGGTTCAAGTGCTCGTTAGCTCCTATGACATGACCAAGTTCGCGGCTTCGATCGGACTTCGCATCGATGGCGTCATCGGTCAAGACGTCATCGGAAAGTTCAGCGGAATCCTGATCGATTACGTTCGCCACAAGATCACTTTGATTGAGTAACGCCGAGAAGTGAATTGCTCCTGCGTTAGCTCTTGCCGCGTAGCGGTCCAATAGCCAGCTTGCGCACATAGCCCCTTCCGCATTCGGCGTCGCCTCTTCGATGCGATAGAATATCCCTTCAATGGAAGAGCGATTCTACCGGGCCACTATGAAGATCGGCGGCGGCACTCTGTTCGGCCGCCTCGCCTTCGCGTTCCTGTTGCTACTCTCCATCGGCATTGGAGCTGCCGTCGGACTTCTCTTCGTGTATTCGAGCGATCTTCCCGAAATTCGCGCCCTCGAGGATTACCGTCCAGTCGTTGTCACCGAGCTTTACGCCGATGATGGCCAGTCCATAGGAACCTTCTCTCTTCAGCGCCGCATTCTCCTCACCTACGATCAAATTCCAAGAGTTCTAAAGGACGCCATCCTCACCACAGAAGACCAGCACTTCGAGGAGCACTGGGGCGTGGACTTCCCGCGCGTGCTGGAAGCTGCCTACCGCGATATCGTTTCTCACCGTGTTGCCGAAGGCGCCAGCACACTCACCATGCAGTTGGCTGGCGGACTTTTTCTAAACCGCTCGGACCGCAGCTTTCACCGCAAGATCGAGGAAACCATCCTCGCGCTTCAAATCGAGCGCCATTACACCAAAGCCCAGATTTTCACTTTGTACTGCAACCAGATTTACCTGGGCTCGGGAAACTACGGCTTTGAGGCCGCCTCGGAATATTATTTCAGCAAACCCGTCGGCCAATTGACCGTCCCCGAAGCCGCGCTGCTCGCCGCCATCATTCGTGGACCTAGCTATTCGCCGGTCAATCATCCGGAGCGCGCTCTGGCGCGGCGGAATCTCGTCCTCTCGCTCATGGCGCACGACGGCAAAATCACCTCGCAACAGGCCGACGCCTCAAGCCACCTTCCCTTAGGACTCCACATCCAGTCTCAGCGCAACGATCTGGCGCCCTACTTTGTCGAAGACATTCGCCAATACCTCGAGCAGACCTACGGCACCAACGCCGTTCACGAGCAGGGCTTGCGCGTCTATACCACTCTCAATGTCGGCATGCAGAAAGCTGCTGACCAGGCTCTTCGCGACGGCCTTCACTCCTACGATCGCCGGCACGGCTGGCGGGGTCACCTCCAAAACATTTTTCGCGATCGTCTGGGGACGCTCGATAACTATCAAAATCCCGACTGGCACGAACCGATCCGAAAGGGCGATTACGTCACCGGCTTGGTCACCGCCGCCCAGCCCACCTTCGCCTGGATCAAGATCGGACCCTATCGCGCGATTCTCACGCCGGCCGATTATTCCTGGACCGGCCATAAATCGGCTACCGATTTAGTGAAGGTGGGCGATCTCGCCACCGTGCAAATCAAAGAGATTGTTGGCACCGCCGCGCAAGTCGAGCTCGAACAAATTCCCGCAGCCCAGGCCGCTCTGGTCGCGATCGATAATTCCACAGGCGAGATCAAGGCCATGGTCGGCGGTTACGATTTCGAAACTTCGAAATTCAATCGCGCCACGCAAGCCCTCCGCCAGACGGGCAGTTCCTTCAAGGTCTACGTTTACTCTGAGGCGCTCGCGCAAGGCGAATCGCCTTTCGATACCATCGTGGACGAGCCCGTCACCTTCCGCAGTGGCGGCCAAAATTATTCGCCCCACAACTACGACGCGAAGTTCGAAGGCCGCATCACGTTGCGTCGCGCCCTCGCCGATTCGCGAAACATTCCGGCCGTGCGCCTGCTCGATAAAGTGGGCATCAGGAACGTTGTGGATTTGGCGCGGCGTTTTGGCATCACCAGCCCGCTGCCGCCCTATCTCCCGCTTGCGCTCGGCGCCGCGGACTTAACGCTTCTAGAGCACACCTCGGCGTTCACCGTTTTTCCTGACGATGGCATTCACATTGAGCCGCACGATATCAGGCGGGTCCTTTCCTATGACGGAGCCATTCTCGAGGAGCCGCGTTCCAAGATCACCGATGTGATCGAGCCGCAAGTAGCTCAAACGATGACGGCCATGCTTGAGGATGTGGTGCAATTCGGCACCGGCGTTCGCGCCAAGCAACTTGGCCGGCCCTCCGGCGGAAAGACCGGCACCACCAACGATTTCACAGACGGCTGGTACATTGGCTTCACTCCGCAGATCACCGCCGGCGTGTGGGTCGGCAACGACGATAAGCGCGTCTCGCTTGGCAAAAAAGAAACCGGCGCACAGGTCGCTCTGCCCATTTGGCTCGAGTTCATGCAACAGGCCACGCAAGGAATGCCGGTAGAGAAATTCCCCAACGTCACGCCGCTCGAAAAACTAGCGCCCACGCAGCAGGTCCAAGTTGATACGCCGGATACGGCTCCTCCCTCCGACGCGGCCGAGCAAGGTCTCACCCAAGTTTCCGCGCCGGCGCCGCCGACCGCGCCGCCAAAGCCTGATTCCGCGGCAAAGCCTGAGCCGGCAAAACCCGCGCCGCCAAAACCCGAACAGGCCAAGCCGCCACAACAGCCGGTGCCAGTAGCTGCGGAACGCTCCAAGCAAACTTCGCCTCAATAAATTTCAAACTCAGCTCAACGGGAAAGAAAACGGGTCGTTACGTTTTCCGTCCGAAGGGGTCCCAGCCCCCCGGGCGCAAAATCTTCGCGCGCCCGCCTTCGTCGACGAGCGTGATTTTTGCGTCCCGCTCGATTTTGCCGATTGTTACAATCTCGGCAGATCCCGGCGCACGCCGCAGCCGCCGCATTTTTCTGCGAGGCACGGCAAAAAGCAGCTCGTAATCATCCCCGCCATGCAGCGCCATTTGCAACGGGTCCAGCTTCAGCGCAGGGGGCAGCTTGACGCGGGGAATTCGCTCGGCCCAAATCCGCGCGCCAGCGCTGCTCGCCGCACACAATCGCGCCAGGTCAGTCGAAAGTCCGTCGGAGATGTCGATCATCGCAGATGCCACGCGACGCGCAGCCAGCCAGGCCCCCAGGGCCACACGGATTTGCGGATAAAGGTGCGGTTGCAGCATCCGACTTCTATCTTTTTCATTCGAATTAGACGCTTTCACTGCGCCGGACTGGACCATCTTAAGGCCCAGCTCAGCGCCCCCCAGCCTCCCACTCACGCACAAAACGTCGCCCGGACGGGCCCCTGAACGGGTCACCGCGAGGCCCCGCCCGACCTCGCCAAGCACCGTAACGCTGACCGAAATCCTCGCGCTTTTGGCCAAGTCCCCGCCCGCAACTCGCATCCCAAGCTGCCGGGCCGCGCGCCCCATTCCGCGCAGAAACTCATCGAGCCACTTCCCAGTCCGCGAGGCCGGCAGCGCCAGCGTGAGCAAGAAGAGGCGCGGCTGGGCGCCCATTGCAGCCAAATCGCTGGTCGCCCGCGCGAGCGCTTTAAAGCCAACAGAATCCGCCGGATGCCTGTTCGCAAGAAAGTGAACGCCTTCCAGGAACGCGTCGCAGCTCAGCACCCACTCAAAACCTTTGCGGGGAGAGATAAGTGCAGCGTCGTCACCAATTCCCAGCCTCAAGCTGCCGCCGTTGCGCGAAGGAATCGCGCGCCTAATCCTTTCGATCAGTTGAGCTTCCTGTTCCATTCCTGGCCGTTTGTACAGTTGTAACCCTCAGCCCGTTTCGGGTAGAGTTTCAGAAGGGGGCATTCGGATTATAGAGTGCCGCCAGAATCGAAGCGAGCCCAGCGCTTTGTAGTGGAAGATCGGCATTGACGCCGATGGTCGGGCTGACTACAATCCGCTCGCGTTTCGAACCAGGGCTCCCGGTTCAAACTCTTGACCGAAGTTGCACGCGAATCGCTAACCGCAATCTTAGGCAGCGGTTTCAGGCCGGCGAAAAAATCACACGGGTGAAATTAAGGGCATGAAGGGTAAGTCTTACACGTTTTTCATTGCTTCACACGACTCGGGCGGCATGAAACGAGTTCGGGTACCCGTCTACCTGCTGCATGCCGTGGCGATTCTTGCGATTGTGGGCACCGTTACCATCGCCGTTGCCATGAGTTCCTATTCCCGAATGCTGTGGAAGGTCACAAGCTACAATTCCCTTCGCCGGGATCAAGACAGCCTGAAGAAGCAGTACGTGCAACTCCAGACGCAGGTGAAGGATACCAATACGCGCCTGAACTCCCTGCAATCTTTGGCGGGCGAAGTGGCGATGGCCTACGGGATCACGCGCTTCCATCAAACTGCGTTCGACCTTACCGATCCTTCGACCAGGCCTGATGTGGAGTTCCAAGAATCGGTGGATGAGTTCAGCTATCTCGAGAAGAACGTAGCCGCAGTCTCGATGTCCAATGGCGGGATGCGGCTTATCCCCGCATCGCAGCTGAGCACGTTGGGCATTGTGCCAAAGCTCTGGCCCGTGCTGGGGGAAATTACGGGACGTTTTGGCGAACGGCTGGATCCATTCAGTGGTGAAGGGGCGTTCCATGCCGGCCTGGATATTGCGTCACGCTACGGCGATGCGATCCACGTGACTGCCGACGGCGTAATCGAGGAAGCCGGTCAGAGGGCGGGATATGGTCGCGTAGTGGTGGTGGATCATGGTTTTGGAGTCACGACGTTGTACGGCCACCTTTCGGCTTTCCATGTGCAGCCTGGAATGCGCGTGAAGGCTGGAGACGTAATCGGTTACGAAGGCGATAGCGGCCGTTCGACCGGGCCGCATCTTCATTACGAAGTCCGCATCTACAACACTCCCGTCAACCCCTGGCGGTATCTGCGCAACGTAGCACCTGTGGTAAAGGCCGTATCCACTCCCGTCGCTACCGGCGACTAAGTTTCCAGGGCGTTATCGCGTTTCACTCACCACTCAGAATATTTAGCCTGACACAAGGAGGCCGTCATGACCCTACCTGATGAAGAGTTCGAACGCCTGAAGGCACGCACACGCCAGCCGGAGAGCCTGGTGGAGTTCTTCGCAGAATCTCCGCTGGTCGAAATTGCGCCTGACCTGGAGCGCGAGCCGGACTACGGCCGGACAATCGAATTGTGAGCGGCTCCTTGACCGCGGACACATGCTGCGGGTGAGGCTGCGCATAGGAAGGCGCCTCGCGCCGTCGATTTTACGCGGAGCTGAAGCCCCGCCCTTCCACCCTTACGTCCGCTGCATAGAGGTGGCGGCTTCGGGAGATGGTGCGGGGCGGGATTTGCGGTGAATCCAGAAGGAGCCGATTACTACGGCGAGGGAAATCGGCAGGAACTTCAAGCCGTCACGGATCAGGGCGCCGGGGCCGACCTGTTCGACGGGGCCTATTCCGCAGCCGCAATTTATGCCTAAGCCGCGATGGTATGCGGAGAAGATTGCAACCATGAATCCGCAAAACGCCAACGTTGCGATCACGGACGAAACGCGCAGAGCGATCCCGCTGAGCAGCCAGAGTCCCAGAAACACTTCGAAGAATGGCAGGACGTGGGCGACGAAGTTTACGGCTTGCGGCGGCAGCATTTCGTACGAGTCCACCTGCATGGCAAATAGGGAGAGCGACATTCTCATCGAGTGGGTGGACCACGGCATCGCGTATTGCGGTTTTAGCTTGCCGTAGGCCGCGATCAGGAAAATGGCTCCCAGGACGATGCGCCCCAGGATCAGCAGTATTTTCCCCAGTTTGACGCGCGCGTCTGCGTTCATCGTTTTTTGTTTGTGAACCGACCCCTCTACTATTTGCTTATAAGGGAATCGAAGAATTGCTTCAGAATTGGCCAGGAGACCGCGCCGGACCCTGCCGGCAGTTTTTGTCCTTTGTAGGTGATCACGTAGGTTGGCGTGGCCTGCACCGGGATCTTCATCCCGAGGTCATGATCGGCGTTGATGTAGGTGTCGAAAGTGCAGGATTGTACGGCGGCCGCGCCGGGGGGCTCATACCCGCATCCGGTCATTAACTTTTGAACACGCTTGAATTCGGCTGCGGGCATGGCGGAAGCGACGTATTTTTCGATGTTGCCGTCGGCCGCCCACGCCGTTTGATTGTCGTACAGAGCCGCCTCCACATTCTGAAACTGGCCTACGCGGGCTGCTGCGTTGATCCAGCGCGCCGCCTCATATCCATACTTGTGCATCGGCAGAGGGAAATCGCGATGAACCAGATAAACTTTTCCGCTGGCCACGTAGTCATTGATCATCGGGCGCAGGGTGTTTTCGTACAGGCTGCGGCACGACGGACATTCGTAATCGCTGAACACTTCCATGGTGATAGGGGCGCTACTCGATCCGTAGCTTTTCAGCGGCGCGCTCGGGGCTTCGACGCTCTTCGAACGAGCGCTTTTGGCTGAGACAGTCTTCGCGTGTGCGCCCTGTCCGGCAGCCAGGGACGAAAAGGCCAAGGTAAGAATGGCAGTGGCGGCGAAGGCGCACACCGCCCCAAGGCGTTTCGTTGGCCTAGTGGGCGCGTTTGCGCTAGATCGATCCAATGGGTAACTCAAAATATGCCTCCCAAACCGAAATAAATTTTTGATTGCGACTATTGTAGCGCGAATCGATGTTCAAACATCTTAACCCTGAGCGGACGCGAGCGATTTTTGGCACTACCAGAACGTTAGGATGCTTGGGCGAGGCTGTTGGTTCGCCAGCAGGTTGAGAGGTAGGAGGTGGCAAGTGAGCGGGTGAGTTGGACAGGGAACCACAGTATTTGGAGGTAAGGTTAGCATTATCATCGTGATACAGGCACACAACAATCTTGACAATATCACGCTCAACGTGTAATATTACGCACGTTTGAGACTACTTTGATCCGACCGACGCTCTAGCGCGGTCAGGAGTTGATTCTATGAGCAAAATTATAGGTATTGACCTCGGCACCACCAATTCGGCGGTAGCGGTGATGCAGGGAGGCGAGCCGGTCGTAATCCCCAACCAAGAAGGCGCACGAACCACGCCGTCGGTTGTGGCCATTACGAAGAGTGGCGAGCGGCTAGTTGGCCAGGTGGCCAAGCGACAAGCGATCACCAATCCCGAGAACACGATTTACTCGATCAAGCGGTTCATGGGACGCCGCTTTGATGAAGTGAACGAGGAAATGAAGATGGTCCCCTACAAAGTGGTGCGGCAGGGCGACCACGTGGCCGTGACGGCGCAGGGGAAAGACTACACCCCGCCGGAAATCTCGGCCATGATCCTGCAAAAATTGAAGACCGCCGCGGAAGATTTCCTGGGCGAAAAAGTGACGGAAGCGGTGATCACCGTTCCCGCCTACTTTAACGACGCGCAGCGAATCGCCACCAAGGATGCCGGAAAAATTGCCGGGCTGGACGTGAAGCGAATCATCAACGAGCCCACGGCGGCGGCGCTGGCCTACGGCCTGGATAAGAAGAAGGATGAAACGATCGCCGTTTACGACTTTGGCGGCGGGACTTTCGATATTTCCATTCTGGAAGTCGGCGAGGGCGTGATCGAAGTGAAAGCCACCAATGGCGACACGCACTTGGGCGGCGACAACATCGACCAGCGGATCGTCGATTGGCTGATCGAAGAGTTCAAGAAGGACGAAGGGCTCGATCTGCGCGGGAAGGGCAACGAGATGGCGCTGCAGCGACTGCGCGACGCGGCCGAGCGGGCCAAGATCGAACTTTCGACCACCATGGAAACGGAAATCAACCTTCCGTTCGTCACCGCGGATGCTTCCGGTCCCAAGCACCTGGTGAAGAAACTGACGCGGGGACGCTGGAAGCGATGGTGGACGACATCATTCGCCGCTCGGTGGACCCGTGCAAACTGTGCATGAAGGACGCGGGCGTCGACCCGGAGAAATCAACGAGGTGGTTCTGGTCGGCGGCCAGACCCGCATGCCCAAAATCCAAGAGCTGGTGAAAGAGCTTTTTGGACGCGAAGGCCACAAGGGCGTCAATCCGGACGAAGTGGTGGCAGTGGGCGCGGCGATTCAAGGCGGCGTGCTGGGCGGCGAAGTGAAAGATATTCTGCTGCTCGACGTGACGCCTCTTTCGCTGGGCGTGGAAACGCTGGGAGGAGTGACGACTGTGCTCATCCCGCGCAACACGACGATTCCGACGCGGAAGTCGGAGACGTTTTCGACCGCGGCGGATAATCAAACTTCGGTTGAAATTCACGTGCTGCAAGGCGAGCGTCCGGTGGCGAGCGGGAATCGATCGCTTGGAAAATTCCACTTGATCGGAATTCCGCCGGCGCCGCGCGGCGTGCCGCAAGTCGAGGTGACGTTTGATATCGACGCGAACGGCATCCTGAACGTTTCGGCGAAAGACACCGCGACAACAAGGAGCAGAAGATCACCATCACCGCTTCCACCGGCCTTACGAAGGAAGAGGCCGAGCGGATGAAGAAGGAAGCGGAATCGCACGCGGCCGAAGACAAGGCGCGGCTTTCGGAGGTCGAGGCCCGCAACCGGCTCGACAACCTTGTCTACCAGACGGAAAAGTTGACCAAGGAAAACCGCGAAAAGCTGGCCGAGGCGGACGTGAAGGCAGCCGAAGAGGCGATCGAGGAAGCGCGTCGCGCTCTTGCGGATGGCGGCCTTGAAAAGCTGAATGCGGCTGTCGACGGTTTGACCAAGGCGTCGCATCGGCTTGCTGAGTCGCTCTACAAGGTTCAGCAGGCGGCGGCAGGCTCTTCGGGACCCGGAGGCGGCGCAGGACAACCGGGTGCGGAGGGTTCAACGGGCGATAACGGAAACCCGCCGGGACAAGGCGATGTTGTGGACGCCGAGTTCGTGGACGTGGACGAGTCAAAGAAGCCAAATTGAAAAACGCCCAGGGCGTTTTCATGCCGTTGGCTCGCGACGCGAGCCGGCAGGATTTGTGTGATAGGGGCGTCCGCCACGGTGGACGCCCTTATGCACGTATGGGGACGTTGGAGGCGCAGCGGGCGCCGCAATTCGAATAGAAAAAATGGCACCAACAACCAAACAAGATTATTACGAACTGCTGGGAGTTCCGCGCAAGGCTTCGGTAAAGGAGCTACGCGCGGCTTATCGCAAACTCGCGCGGAAATACCATCCCGATCTCAACCCCGGCGACAAAACCGCGGAAGAAAAGTTCAAGCAAATTCAAGAAGCTTACGAGGTGCTTTCCGACACCAAGAAGCGCCAGATGTATGACCAGTTTGGATTCAATACTCCTGGAATGGGCGGCGGTCCGGGGCCGGGAGCGAGCTACGGCGGCGCGGCTCCGCAGGATATCCATTTCGATTTCAACGGCTTCGATTTTGGCGGCGGAGGCGCGGAAGGTGCCGCTGGCGGGACGAGTTTCCGTGACCTCTTCAGCCAATTTTTTCGCGGGGCAAACGCGACGCAAGCTGGGCGGGAACGCGAACCCGGCAGCGATCTGGAATATCAGATCGACATCACCTTTGCCGAAGCCATGCACGGAACGGTGAAAAAGCTGAGCTTCACGCGGCTGGATGTCTGCAATGTTTGCCACGGCCAGGGATACACGGGCGAGGAAAAGGTTTGCCCAACGTGCGGCGGCTCGGGACACGTGACGCAGGTGAGCGGCAAGATGAAATTTCAAGTGAATTGTTCGCGGTGCGGCGGGACGGGTCACCTGCGAACGATTTGCCGCAATTGCGGCGGGGAGGGGCGCGTCTCGCGAATGGAAACTCTGGACGTGCGCATTCCGCCGGGCGCGCGGACGGGGTCGCGCGTGCGGGTGGCTGGACGCGGCAATGTGGGCACGAATGGAGCGCCGCCGGGCGATCTGTACATCGTGATGAACGTGCAACCGCACCCGTTTTTCGAGAGGCGCGGCGACGATTTGTACACGGTGATTCCGGTGACGGTGACCGAGGCTTCGCTGGGCGCCAAAGTGGAAGTTCCGACAATCGACGGGCGTTCGCAGGTGCGCATTCCGCCGGGCACCAGCAGCGGGAAGAAGTTGCGGTTGCGCGAGAAAGGCGCGCCGTCGATAAGGCAGCCGGGGAAGCGCGGCGACCAGATCATCGAGGTGCAGGTGGTGGTCCCCAAGCCGGAGGACGAACGCGTGCGGAATCTGCTGAAGGAGCTGAGCAAGCTCGATCCGGAAGATCCGCGGCAGGAGATTTTTGCGCGCGCGACGGTTTGAGGCGTGCATTTGGGAGCACTGATTCTGGCGGTGGTGGGAATCTACGGCGTCAATGCCTACGCGGTCACGCAGAGGCGGCGGGAGTTGGGAGTCCGCATCGCCCTGGGTGCTCGCCCCAGCGATGTGCTGCGGGGCCGCTGGGCGAAGGGCTGAAGCTGTCCGCGGTGGGGATCGCGCTGGGACTGGCAGGCGCCTACGCGATGAGCTCTCTGTTCCGTAGCGTGCTGGTCGGCGTGACAGGAGTCAATCCCCTGACGCTACTGGGCGCGGCAGGCTTACTGGCGGCGGTAGCCCTGATCGCGTGCTACATACCGGCACGAAGGGCTACTCGGATCGACCCCGCGTCGGCACTACGGCAGGACAGATGCGGCAGTGATAAAATGAGAAAGTCCGATGGGACGTCGTCTAACGGTAAGACTGCAGACTCTGGATCTGCGTATCGGGGTTCGATT
>CAVRSO010000014.1:0-15415 GCA_963723845.1 uncultured Acidobacteriota bacterium | reverse complement strand
GCGGCGAGAACGAGTCAAAGTGCCCGTGTTGACTGTGTTTCGCAAGCACCCCAGCACGTTGCTGATTGGCACGCTCGTATCTCTCGCAACATTCGTCGTCTTTTATCTGATGACGGTTTTCGCTCTGTCCTGGGGTACCGCAGCGCTCGGTTATACTCGCGGGAAATTTTTGGTCATCCAGCTGTTCGGCATGGTGTTCTTCGCGCTCGCCATTCCGATCAGCGCGGTTTTGGCCGAACGCGGACGCCGCCGCACGCTCCTCTGGGTCACTTTGGCGATCGGCGCGTTCGGGCTGATCATGGCGCCTCTATTCCTCGCTGGAACCACGGGGGCCGTCTTGACGATGGTGATAGGTTTGTCGTTAATGGGTCTGACCTACGGCCCGCTCGGCACGTTGCTCTCCGAGCTTTTTCCGACATCGGTCCGCTATACCGGCAGCTCTCTCACGTACAACTTCGCCGGCATTTTCGGCGCCTCATTGGCGCCCTACATCGCCACATGGCTCGCCAAGACGTATGGGTTGCAGTACGTCGGTTACTACGTGTGCGTCGCCGCGGCCCTGAGCTTCATTGGGCTGCTCGCAACTCGCGAGACCAAAGACGACGCCCTCTGACACGGCCGCCTTACCCGATTGCCTGCGTGGCAACGCTGGAGTAAACTCCAATCCCCATGCCCGATGCTTCGATCGTAGGCCGCGATATCTCGCACTACAGCGTAATGGAAAAGCTGGGCGGCGGCGGAATGGGTGTGGTCTACAAAGCCAGGGACACGCGCCTTGGCCGAAGCGTTGCGCTGAAATTCCTCCCCGACGACATTTCTCACGACGCCCAATCGATCGAACGATTTCGCCGCGAAGCCCGCGCCGCATCCTCGCTCAACCACCCGAACATCTGCACCCTCTACGACGTTGGAGAGTTCGAAGGCCGGCCCTTTATCGCCATGGAACTTCTTGAGGGCCAGACTCTCAAACACCGGATCAGCGCGAAGCCCATCGAAATATCGGAACTTTTGGAGATTGGCATTCAGATCGCCGCAGGGCTCGATGGTGCGCACTCCAAGGGAATCGTGCACCGCGACATCAAACCCGCCAACATCTTTCTTGTGGAACGCGGGCAGGTGAAAATTCTGGATTTCGGTCTCGCGAAGCTGAACCTCGCGGTGAAACACGCCGCCGCCGAATCTGTAGGGGCAGCGTTCTCGCAGGCGCGAACGCATGTGCTGCGTGATGAACAGCTCACAAGCCCGGGCAGCTCGATGGGCACGGTCGCGTATATGTCGCCGGAGCAGGCGCGCGGCGAAGAGTTGGACGCGCGCTCCGATTTATTTTCGCTCGGCGTGGTGCTCTATGAGATGGCGACTGGGCAGGTTCCGTTCTCCGGCGCGACCTCGGCAGTGATTTTCGATGGAATTTTGCATTCCACCCCTCCGCCTGTGAAAGAAATAAATCCGCGACTGCCCCTCGCGCTCGAAAACATCCTCGGTAAGACCCTCGAGAAGGACCCGGACCTGCGATGCCAAACCGCTGCAGAACTCCGCGCCGACTTGAAGCGTCTCAGTCGCGACATTGAATCGAGCCGTCGGCCCGTTACGGAGAAGAGCGTTCCCGGCTCCGGGCCGCACGCCAGCTGCGATCAAGCAAAAATCCGTCGCGGTTCTCTACTTCGAAAACCAAAGTGGCGCGAAAGAAGACGAATACTTCCGGGACGGGATTACCGAAGACATCGTCACCGAGCTTTCGAAAATCGCGCAACTTGAAATCTTTCCTCGCTCGGAGATGCTCGCATTCCGCGACAAGCCGGTCACTGCGCAGCAGGTGGGGCAACAGCTCGGCGCCGCTTACGTCCTCGAAGGGTCGATCCGCCGGGCCGGCAACCGCGTGCGAATTACCGCACAGCTGGTGGAAGCCTCCACAAGACATTCCGTTTGGGCCGAGCGCTACGACCGGCAATTGGAAGATGTGTTCGCCATCCAGGAGGAAATCGCCCGGAGCATCGCTCAGGCCTTGCGCATCACGCTTACGCCGCAGGAAGAAAAAACCATGGCCCGCAAGCCCACAGAAAATCCGCTGGCATATGATTTTTATCTGCGCGGAAGGGGCTACTCCCGCCGCGAGAATCTGAATTACGGCCTGCAGATGTTCGAGCAGGCCATCCAGCTCGATCCGAATTTCGCTCTGGCCCACGGCGGAATTGCCCAGCTTTGCGGAGTTATCTTCGAGATTCGCGAGCAGAACCCGAAATGGATCGAACGGGGATTGGCTGCTTGCGACCGGGCCACAGCCCTCGCGCCCGACCTGCCTGAGGTTCTGGTAGCGCGTGCTCGCATCTGTTATGCACAGAAGAAATACGAAGAAGCTGCATTATTGGCATGGCGTGCAATCGAACGCAAGCCTGACTGCGAGGGATCATGGAGCTCCCTCGGCCGTGCGTATTTCGCCTCCGGGCGCTTCGACGAGGCTGCGGCGCTCACAGAGCGAGCCATCGAAGCCAACGGCGACGATTACAATACTTATATCCCTTATTGTCAGGCGCTGGAACGCAACTCGGGCGAAAAAAAGAAGCCGAACACGTGCCGCGAGCGCCTATGCAAGGTCCTTCCCCAACAACTGGAATTAGTGCCGGAAGACGTGCGTGCGCGAATCTTCTTGGCTACCAACCTCGCATACCCGGAAATGTCCACGGCAGGAGCATCCGGCACCTTCAGACCGCCGTCGCCCTTCGACCCGGGCGATCCGAGACCCTTTACAATGCCGCATGTACGTACGGAGTCCTCGGAAAAAAGGGCGGGGCTCTCGATACCCTAAAAAAGGCCTTTGCGGCCGGATGGGGCAACCGCAATTGGGCCGCCAGAATGATTTCGATTGCCTGCACGATGATCCCGAGTTTCAGAAGCTGGTCGGCCTCCCGGAACACCCGCAAGCCTCCTAGCAACGGCTCTTTCCCTCAATCTGACGAACCGAAACGGTGAAACCTTCGCGAGAATCGTTGATTTGCTCGGCTCGGTCCCCCTATAATTGAAGCTTCCCATTTGATTTGGAGGCAGCATGTACGCCGTGATTCGCAGTGGAGGAAAGCAGTATCGCGTCGAGCCAGGCGAGACCATCGAGGTCGAGCGGCTCGAGGGCAAAGTCGGCGGAAAAGTCACTTTTGACGAAGTTCTCGCCGTTCGAACCGACGAGAAGAAGATTCTGGGCGGCGCGGATGCTGCCAAGGTGAAAGTCGCCGGAAAAATCGTGAAGCACGTTCGCGGTCCCAAGCTGAAAGTCCTGAAGTTTAAGACTGGCGGCCAATACAAGATTCAGCGCGGACACCGGCAGGGTTACACGGCCGTTGAAGTCGGAAACTTCCAGTTACCCTAACGCAATTTTCTAGAGGATCTCATGGCACATAAAAAGGGCGGCGGATCATCTACAAACGGACGCGACTCACAAGGGCAGCGCCTCGGAGTCAAGCGCTTTGGCGGCCAGGCCGTCACCAGCGGCAGCATTTTGATCCGCCAACGCGGCACGCATTACAAAGCCGGAAAAAATGTCGGCCGCGCGAAAGACGACTCGCTCTTCGCGCGCATGGATGGCGTGGTTCTATTTCGAAGACAAAGGTGGTAAGGGCCGTTTCATCAGCGTTTTGTCGCCGTCTGAACACGCCTCTCCCGCTACGAGAAAGCATCCTCCGCGCCGGCTGCCGGTTGAATCTTTCCTCCACTCTAGTTCGCACCTTCGTCTGATCCGATGACCGAGCGAAACGCCGCCGAGGGGACTCTCACTTTTCAAGTCTTCACGGGACAGGACTTCGCGCTTGCAAACAATGCCGTCCTGATTGCCGGCAAGCAGGATGCGGTACTCATCGACACGTGCCTCGTTCTTAGCGATGCGGCGCGTCTCGTGGCAATGATCCGGGCCACAGCGAAAACTCTGAAGGCTGTCTACATCACCCATGCTCATCCCGACCATTATTTCGCAAATGGTGTTGTCCAAGAGGCCTTCCCATCTGCCACGATCTACGCGCGCCAGGGCGTGATCGATGTTATGCAGGAGTATCGCGCGAAGATTGTTCATTGGCGCGAGATGTTCGGTGACGAAATGCCTCGGTCGCTGCCCATGCCCCAGCCCCTGATCGGCAGTAGCGCTCTTCTCGAAGGAAAAGAGATTCGTTTCGTCGATCTGCCCGTTTGCGAGACGGTCCACGCCACTGCGTTCTATGTGCCTTCAGAGCGCGCCGTTGTGGTGGGCGATCTGATTTTTTCCGGAATGCACCACTACGTCGCTGATACCAACAATCCCGATGCCTGGATCGAAGCGCTCCGTGTGGTGCGCAATCTCGGACCAATCGAGCGCATATTCCCGGGACACGGGCCAGCCGGAGGAACCGAACTACTGGATGCCAGCGAGGCCTGGCTGAAAGATTACCGGGACGTGGCCCGGTACGGCGTTCGATTCGTCGACGTCGCCAAGGAAATGATGCGGCGCTACCCGAAACACGGCTTGCCGCTTTTGCTCTGGCTGACAAGAGGTCCCGGCTTCGGTTTGGCTGGTGCCAAAGAAACCGGCGTTCCTCCGGAACTGCTCGGCAGTTCGTGACGGCTTCTCTTGGGGCCATGCGACGAGCAGCTTTACAGGCTTCTCATTCCCCACCCGCGCTTCCTTCGTGTAGACTTTTAGAAAGAGCATCCAGTGTTTGTTGACGAAGCCAAAATCCTGGTGAAAGGTGGCGACGGCGGGAATGGCTGCCTCGCGTTTCGCAGGGAAAAGTACGTTCCACGCGGTGGCCCATCGGGTGGCGATGGCGGCAACGGCGGCAATGTGTACCTGGAAGCGAATCCCAATGACAATACCCTGCTGCGTTATCGCTACAACCGCGAATTCCAAGCCGAGCGCGGCCGCCACGGCGAAGGCTCGGATTGCCACGGCCGCTCGGGCGTGGACACTGTCCTAAAAGTTCCCGTTGGGACGGTGATCTTCGACAACGATTCGGGCGAACAGCTTTTCGATCTCGCGCAGGCCGGGCAGCGATTTCTCGCCGCTCGCGGTGGCCATGGAGGACGCGGCAACGGCAATCCGGCGTTTGTCCGACCTTGGCATCAAGCTCCGCGAGAACACGAAGATGGCAGGCCCGGCCAAGAACGCCATTTGCGGCTGGAATTGAAGTTGTTGGCGGACGTCGGGCTCGTCGGATTCCCAAACGCGGGTAAGTCTACACTGATCTCTCGCATCTCAGCTGCAAAGCCCAAGATCGCAGCCTATCCATTCACTACGCTCGAACCGCATCTGGGCGTCGTTTCCGCAGATCCAGATGCTGCTCCAGGAAACGGTCGCACCTTCGTAGTCGCGGATTTGCCGGGCTTGATCGAGGGCGCGCATGAAGGAGTCGGGCTCGGAGTCCGTTTTCTGAAACACGTGGAGCGTACGCGCCTGATCGCTCACTTGGTCGACACCAGCGACGCGAATGAGCGCGACCCGCTGCGCGATTTCGAAATCATTATGCGTGAACTCCGGGAATTCAACCCCGCACTCGCCGAGGAACCGATGATTGTGGTGGCCACGAAACTTGACGCCACCACCGACCGCACCCATCTTGAGGAATTACGCGATTTTTGCGCGAAACGAGGACTCGAATTTCATGCCATTTCGTCCGCCAGCGGAGAAGGCATCGTCGAACTCGTCCGCGCGATTGCGGATGCTCTGGACCGCCTTCCCGAAGCGGCTCAGGCTCTTCCGGACGCGCGCGATTACCGTGCCCCCGACGCTGGAATTGAAAATCACGCGGCGCCGCATGGAGACAAGCGTTGACGGCCCACGTCGCGCAGAAAGCGGCTGGCGCGGGTCATCGCCGCTCGGTGGCGCTTTTCGGCGGCACATTCGATCCGGTTCATGCCGGGCACATTGCCGTAGCGCAAGCAGCACAGCGCCGTTTTCACCTCGACGCCATCTACTTCATTCCGTCTTCCCGCCCGCCGCACAAAACACAGCGTGAATTGCTTCCATTCGTTCATCGCTATGCGATGGTGGCGCTCGCTTGCGCGGAGCATCCTCACTTCGTGCCGTCCCTGGCCGAGGCGCCGCCAGCCGGCGCTCCGCACGTCTTTTATACAATTGATACTGTGCGCCGATTCCACCGTGAACATCCCGAAGATCATCTTTACTTCATTGTCGGCGCGGATCAGTTCCTGGAACTTCCCACTTGGAAGAATTACGAGTCTTTGCTCGACTCCTGCGATTTCATCATTGCCAGCCGTCCTGGCTTCCGTCTGGACGCGCTGCGTCTCGTGATTCCTCCGGAAAAACTGGCTAGAACGGCCGCGCCCGACGGTCACAAGATTTCCCTGCGTAAATCCACAGTGCACATGCTCGCTACCGTGGCAAGTCACGTCTCCTCCACCGAAATACGAGAGCGCCTCGGACGGAAAGCACAGCAATTCACGGGCTTGTGCCCGCCCGTGTGGAGGAATACATTTTGAAGCAGGCCCTGTACCGGTGAAGCTCGATACCTTTCCTCCCGAAATTCGCGCGGCCGTGGAAGCGGCTCAGGAGAAACAGGCCGTGGACCTGACCGTATTGAAGCTCCCCAGCGCATTCGCTGAGTATTTTCTTTTGGCCTCGGGCCAGAGCACGCCTCAAATCTCGGCGATTGCCGGAGCCATCGAGGAACGGCTGGACCGCCAGAGGATTCACTTCATTCATCGCGAGGGTAAAGCCGGTGCGGAGTGGTTGCTGCTCGATTATGGTTTTCTTGTGGTGCACGTCTTCAGCCAGCCTGCGCGCCAGTACTACGATCTCGAGCGGCTGTGGCGCAACGCGGAGCGAATCGACTTCCCGTCTCCCGAAAGGCCCGCCGATACCCGAGATGAATCCGAAAGCGGCACCGTTCAACCATGACCGCAACCGATATTGCGTGGGTAGCCGTCGACCAAAAATCTCTTCACGTTCTCGAGATCGCCGAAAAGCTCGCGGAAACGTCCACAACACTGCTTATCACCGGGGAAAGCGGGACGGGCAAGGATCAGCTTGCTCGCTGGATTCACCAGCGCGGGCCTCGCCGCGATTCGCCATTTCTGAAAATTGATTGCGCCAGCCTCCCGTCCGAACTCGTCGAATCGGAGCTTTTCGGTCACGAACGCGGAGCCTTCACCGGCGCCGTCACGCTCAAGTTGGGGCGGCTGGAGATGGCCCAAGGCGGCACGATCGTTCTCGACGAAGTGGCCGCGCTAACTCCGGGAATGCAGGCCAAGCTGCTGCGTGTGCTCGAAGAGAAAACCTTCGAGCGCCTGGGCGGCACCGATCCGTTGCGCATGGATGCGCGGCTGATGGCTCTCGACGAATACAGACCTCCCTAGGGCCGTTTCCTCGGGACGTTTTCGCGAAGACCTGTTCTTCCGCCTGAACGTGCTGGCGGTTCCCGTCCCGCCTTTGCGCGAGCGCCCCGCCGATATTGTTCCCCTTGTTTCGCATTTTCTTGCACGACTGGGGCCGGTTCATGGGCGCGACGCGGCGGCATGTGATCCACCGGCGGCGGTGCTGTTGGAGTCATACGCGTGGCCGGGAAACGTGCGCGAACTGAAGAACGCGATCGAGCACGCGCTGGTCTTTGGAAAAGAGCCGCTGATAACTTCCGATGATTTCCCCGCGGCGATCAGCGCCGCGCGTGAAGCGAACCCGGCGGCTCGGTCGTTGAAGTCGCTCGAAGATCTCGAGCGCGCGGCGGTAAAGGCTACTCTCGAAGCAACTCAGTACAAAATTGGCGAAGCCGCCAAGATTCTCGGCATCAGCCGCAAGACGTTGCTCGAAAAGCGCAAGAAGTATGGGCTCGTCTGAACCGCTCGGGGCGTCCGATCCGCTTTCTTTCGAGGGATCAGGCGCCCCTGACGGGCAAAGCACAATTCAGAATTATGAGATCGGCAAGCAGACCGATTTCACTTCCGTGTACATCTCGAGAACTTCGTGTCCCATCTCGCGGCCCCAGCCGGATTGTTTGTATCCGCCGAACGGCAGCGTCGCGTCGAACACGTTGTAGCAATTGATCCAGACCGTTCCCGCCCGAAGCATCGATGCAACGCGATGCGCCTTGGCGATATCGCGGGTCCACACGCCGGCCGCGAGACCGTATTCGGTATCGTTGGCCTTGGCGACTAGGTCGTCGATATCCTTGAACGGCGTCGCGGTTACCACAGGTCCGAAGATTTCCTCGCGCACCACCTTCATCTTTTCGTTGGTGTTCACGAGAACCGTCGGTTGGACAAAATATCCCTTTTCTCCGTGCCGCTTCCCTCCGACGGTAGCCTTGGCTCCTTCCGAATACCCGGAGTCGAGGTAGCCGCACACGCGGTTCATCTGTTCTTCGGAAACCAGCGGCCCCATATCTGTGTTGGGATCGAGGCCGTTGCCAACGCGAATCTTCGAAGCGATCTGCGATACGCCGTCGACCACCTTGTCGAACTGCTTGCTCTCCACGTACAACCGCGAGCCTGCGCAACAGCACTGGCCATGGTTGAAGAAAATGGCCATCGCCGCGCCCGGAATCGTCGCGTCAATATCGGCGTCGTCGAAAACTAGGTTCGGAGACTTGCCGCCGAGTTCGAGCGAGACTTTTTTCAGGTTGCCCGTAGCGGCCTGCACGATCAGCTTGCCCACTTCGGTTGACCCGGTGAACGCGATCTTGTCCACTTTCGGGTGCGCCGAAAGCGCAGCGCCGGCCGTTTCGCCGTAGCCGGGAACTATATTCACCACGCCGGCGGGGAAGCCCGCTTCCTGTATCAGCTCGCCGAGCAGAAGAGCGGTCAGCGGAGTTTGTTCGGCTGGCTTCAGGACCACGCAACAACCCGTCGCCAGTGCAGGCGCGAGTTTCCACGCAGCCATCAGCAGCGGGAAATTCCACGGAATGATCTGGCCGACGACGCCCACCGGCTCGCGCAGCGTGTACGCAAAGAACTTTCCTGCTCCTTGACCAGAAAGCGGAATCGTGTTGCCTTCCACTTTCGTGGCCCAGCCGGCCATGTAGCGGAACATGTCCACCGTCGCGGGTACGTCAGCTACGCGAGCAACAGTCAGCGGCTTGCCGTTGTCGAGCGATTCCAGCTGCGCGAATTCCTCGGCGTGCTTCTCCACGAGGTCTGCGAGTTTCCAAATCATGCGTCCGCGCTCGGAGTTGCTGAGCTTGCGCCACGGACCGTTGTCGAACGCCGCGCGCGCGGCGTCCACTGCTCGGTTGATGTCTTCCCGATCGCCTTCAGCGACTTTCACGAGCACATCGCCCGTCGCGGGATTGTATGTGGGAAACGTCTTTCCGGAAGCGGCGTCGACCCACTTCCCATTGATCAACATCTGCCGGGTTTTCGCTACGTAACGACTCACATTTTCGGTAAGCGGTACTGCCTGGGTGGCTGTGGCCATCTTTTTTTCTCCTTCGATTCAAACTTGAGATGCAAACTTGGGATTTCGGCTGGGACGAGGCGGGTCCAAACTGGGATGTCGTTGCCAGTTCATAAGGCTCGGTACCGGGGCTAACCCACGCTTCGTGGGATGCAATTCAGGGGAGCCGAGTGGTTCGGAAAACAGATTCTCAGTTCCAGCCCGCGCGCCAGATCAATTCACTGGACGGGCCGTATCATAGGCCAGCGACCGTGCCTTTGACAATAGCCCCCGAAAGGCCTCACGCTGCCGCCATCACGCCGTAATGTGATAGCTTCTGCTATCTGCCCGAAACGATATGAATCGCAAGCACGCGATCGCCGTCGCCACACTATTGGGCCTCCTGCTGGCCTTGCTGGTATTCGTCGAATATCCAAAACTCAAGAAGATCCAAAAGCGCGGCCCTGCGTATGAAAGCGTGGCCGCGGAACTACCGGACGATCTCGACCGTGTGACCGCGATGATCAGCAAAACCTTCAATGTATGGGCGGATTTTGATCGTCCCGACCGCATCGGCAACTACCAGAATAAGTTTCCCTACGGCAGCCACTGGAGCCGTTTTTTCCTCTTCCGCAAGGCCGACGCGCAGCACCCTCTGTTTCCCTCGGACGAAGAAATTCTTCTCGATCGCGGCGTGGACTCGTTCGTGGAGCGCTACGTGCGAATCCCGCCCGAACTACGAAGTCGCGATTTCTACCTGTACGAGCCGAGCGGCGATTACTACTGGCCGTCTGAATACTTCTATAAGGGGAACGCGGCGAAATTCCGCTGCAGCTTTCTGATTCATCTCGAGCCCGCCAGAAACTCCGCCGTCAAGGTCGAGATTTTCGAGTATCAGCCCACCGTTTGGGTCGGCGAGTATCTGGGAATGTCAGCGCATGCCATTTTGCCGGCCATGCTTCACGACATCCGCCCCGTGCAACCAACTACTGAGGACCGCAAAGAGGTATTGCAATTGATCCAGCAGTCCGCCCTGCACTCGTCCAGTCGATCGTGACACTTTATCGCTTGAAAAGCCCAACATAGATCGTGCCGCTCAGAACGTGCCCGTCCATCGCCTTCTCGATATCGGCGCGGCTCGCTCCGTTCGGCAGGTCGAGTTTCTTGTCGAGCGCATACAGCTCAAAAACGTAATGATGCGCCGCTCCCGGAGGCGCGCACGGCCCTTGATAAGCCGCTCGTCCCATCATGTTGTTCCCCTGCACGGTGCCATCGGCGCTCGGAGCATCCGGCGGAACGCCTTCCGGCAAGGAAGTGGCATTCCCCGGAATATTGAAGATTACCCAGTGCGGTATATCGTCATAGGCCTTCGCAATATGCGCGTCGCCGTCATGAAGGATGAGAACGAAACTCGCCGTGCCCGCGGGCACATTCGACCACTGCAGCGGCGGTGACACGCCAAGCGATACGTGCAGACGTCCGCCGGGCGGCGGCGTGGTCGCCGCACACGAGTATTTCACTGGAATTGTGCCGCCGTCGGAAAACGCAGGCGTAGTCAGCGTCAGTGGCGGCGTCACGTTGGGACGCGCCGGCGCGCCACCCTGCTGCGCGATCGCCGGAACCGCAGCGAACACAAGCAGCAGAACCACAAGCGCGAACGCGCTCGCCAAAATTGTCGTTTCGCGCCGGGCTCGTTTTGTGGCAGTTGGAATTGGCTTTCCAGCAGTTTTGGGCATACAGCCTCCCGTTCCTTATTCCAAAAAATTCTAAAAAAATTGCTATTGTCGGGAAACACCGGCTTCGCGCGGTACAGGCTTCCCCCACAGCTCGAAGGACGAAACCGCAATCCATCCTCCCGGTGGAGGCGGTGGCATCTTTTCCAGCGGCGTGCCCTCGACGCGGACACCGCTACCCGGCAGTATGTCGAAGTAGCCAACCTCGTCCACCTTGCTCAGGTCTGGGTTTTCAATCCACGTCCCGCCGAGCGTAGGGTCCAACGTCTCGATCAGTGTAACGCCTCTCTGCGGATCGAGCTTCAGCCACCGCACCTCGCGAAACGAGATTTCGTATTGGTGCCAGTCGGCCATGGAACCTTCCGCCTGATCGCCGATCAGCAGCGTGCCGTCCGCCAACTTAATCAACGGCCGCACGCGATGGAAGCCTGAAACGATGGTTGTGAATTTAATATTCGCCCGTCCCCTCAAATCGAAATAATTGTTCTTGTCGCGCAGGGTCAGCCCGCACGGCCTGTCGCACAATCCATCAAAGGTACGAGGAGCGTAAGGACCCTTGCCGACCGCAACGAGAATATCCTTGCCATCTCCATAAAGCTGCAGTTCCGCATTTGGAGTTGTAACGATAGCCTGGCTCAGTGGCAGCCGAGCATCGTTCTCCAGCGTCATGCGAAACAGCAGCTCTGGCGGAGGAGGCGGCCCCGCGGCTCGCGCCGGCGCTGGCGCGGCAGCACCTGCCTGCCGCGCATCGGCCCAACCGGCCGTGACTGACACCGCCAATACCGCAATCGCGGCAATGCCTACGGTCTTTCTCATCTTCGGGGACTTAAACGTAGCGCCGGGTTCTTCAGCCCGGCAGCCTTTTTTTTGGGTCGCTACCGCGCTCACGCGATCGGCGTGCACACCGATTTTGTCTCTGTGTACAGTTCAAGCATCTGGTGGCCCATCTCGCGGCCCCAACCCGATTGCTTGTATCCGCCAAACGGCATCGCCGAGTCGAGAACGCCGTAACAATTGATCCACACCGTTCCCGCGCGAAGTTCCGCCGCGATGCGATGAGCCTTCTTGATGTCCCGCGTCCAGACGGCCGCCGCCAGCCCATACGGCGTGTCGTTCGCTTTGGCCACCAGATCATCCACATCGCTGAAAGGCATCACTGTCACCACCGGCCCGAAAATTTCCTCGCGCACCACTTTCATCTTCTCATTCGTATTGACGAGCACCGTCGGTTTCACGAAGTAGCCTTTATTTCCCTCGCGGCTCCCGCCGGTCACGGCCTTTGCGCCTTCGGAGAATCCCGATTCCAGATAGCTGCACACGCGATTGAGCTGTTCCTCGGAAACCAGCGGGCCCATCTGGCTCGTGGGCTCCATGCCCGGGCCCAGGCGGATCTTCGACGCAATCTGCGAAACGCCGTCCACCACCTTATCGAACTGCTTGTCCTCCACATACAATCGCGAGCCCGCGCAGCACACCTGCCCCTGGTTGAAGAAGATGCCGTTGGCAGCGCCGGGAATGGCGCTATCGATTTCCGCGTCCTGGAAAACGATATTCGGAGATTTTCCGCCCAGTTCGAGCGAAACCTTCTTCAAGTTGCCTGTGGCGGCCTGAACGATCAGCTTTCCTACTTCCGTCGAACCCGTGAACGCGATCTTATCCACTTTCGGATGCGCCGCCAGCGCCGCGCCCGCCGTTTCTCCGTAGCCGGTAACAATGTTCACCACGCCTTCCGGGAAACCCACTTCTTGGATCAGTTCGCCGAGCATCAGCGCGGTCAGCGGAGTCTGTTCGGCCGGCTTCAAAACCACGGTGCAGCCGGTCGCCAGCGCCGGACCCAGTTTCAAAGTCGCCATGATCATCGGGAAATTCCACGGGATGATCTGCCCCACCACGCCGATGGGCTCGCGCAGCGTGTACGCGAAAAACTTCCCGCCGGGCTGCATCGAAAGCGGAATCGTGTTCCCTTCAATCTTCGTGGCCCAGCCGGCGTAGTAGCGTAGCTGGTCGATCGAAGTCGGTATGTCGGCCACGCGCGCGAAGAAGAGCGGCTTGCCCTGGTCCAGGCATTCAAGCTGCGCGAACTCTTCAAAATGCTTTTCGAGCAAATCGGCCAATTTCCAGATCAGCCGTCCGCGCTCGGAGGGGGCCAGTTTTCTCCACGGACCCTTGTCGAATGCAGCTCGCGCCGCATCCACGGCGCGATTGATATCTTCCTTATCCCCTTCCGCCACCTGCGCAAGCACCTCGCCCGTCGCCGGATTGTAGGTTGGGAAGGTTTTGCCCGAAGCCGCGTTCACCCACTTTCCGTTGATCAGCATCTGCCGCGGTTTCGCCACAAACTTCGTTACATTTTCCTCAACGTGTACTGGTTGCGTTGCAGTAGCCATGTGTCTCTCCTTAATTCATTGAAATTCGAATTTTGCGAAAAATCTCCTCGCGCATCCTCGGTACATTGTCATCCCGAGTGAGGCCGCTGTTGGCCGACGAGGGATCTGCTTTTGTCTTTCGCGGGCGGTCGAGCGGGGTGCGCCGCAATCCGCAGCTGAGCCCGCTCATCATAGTCCCGCCCGCGCCAACTTTGCAATCGGGCGAATCTGCGTTCTGCGGGGATGCAATTTTGACGGTCCCCCGTCCGATTTGGACGTAGGTTTAAACGTAGCGCCGGGTCCTTCAGCCCGGCAGCAGTTGCTTTAGCTTGCCGTCCAGCCTCTAGCCTCCAGAACTCAGATGGGATAGTGCTATGGCTCTATAATGAGAATCGATGTCCCGCCGATCAAAGATAGGCCGCAACGATCCATGCCCTTGCATGACTGGCAAGAAGTCCAAAGACTGCTGCCTCGGAAAAGTCGACTGGGAGGCAATCCTCGGACAGGGCCGTGACTACCGACCCTACCTTTCTATAAGAGGGCGTAATCTCCATTTTGCAGCTCAGATCTCCGAGGCCCTACAGCTCAACGCGCTTGGAAAAACTGCGAGTCTGAAAGATTACAAAGCCGCCTTTACGGCCGAGGCAGTCCGAAAGATATATGAAGCCGTAATGGACGTGTGGCCACCCGATATCGACATAGTCGAAACGCTCAAGGGCTCGTCGGGCGACGTTTCTGGGCTGTACATAGGGGACTATAGTTCCCCGTACATCACGAGGGCCATCGTCAGGCACTCCATATACGCGAATAGAATCTTACTCATTGACCCGTTTGTGTACCCTGCGAGCTTTCGCGACGAGTACAACCCCATCATCAACCCTGAGCAGCATCGCGCTCAGACTCTCAAGAATGTGAATCTCTGGTTTGGCCTGCTTCCGTGGATCGAGGCACGGCGTGGTCGCACTCATAAGGCCGCCTGCTGATTTCAATCACCGCCTGAACCGGGAGCTGATGCAATTGCAGCTGAAGAAATTTGACGATAGCCCAGAACTGAAGAAGGCATCCGAAGAATCCGTAGATGAGCTGAGCATTCGACACAAACAAAAACTCAGGCACGAGCACCTGTTGCTAGGTGCTCCAGACTCATATCTCAGACAGAAGTTCAACGAGCTTTCAGGCAGAGAAGGTCTTAAGGTGGACGACTTCTTGAACTTTATTCACCAACAGAGAGATCAAGACCCGGACTTTCTAGAACCCCTTGGCCCAAAGTCCGAAGCCCAGTTGCTGATGATGACAACCGGAACTTCTTACCCCAGCGCCAAGATGACAGCGGGTCTGACAGGCTCTTATTTGTTCACCGACATCTACGTGAAATGGAGAGAGATAGAACTGGACAGGGAGTCCCACAGTGCGGAGAACAAGGTCTGGGCACCATTCGCAAAAGCTCTACAGAACACGTCTATCAGATATTTGAACAATTTGCGTCTCGAGCATGCGTTGACGCTCCGTAAGGAGGGCCGCCTCGAATCGCTTAGGGGATTTCTTCGAAAAGTGTGGAAGGACGCGAGCACAGAAAATCAATTCGACAATCAAAATGCCTTACTCCTGGCGGAGGAACTCGGGCAACGAATACGAGAAGCCGAAGCGGAATGGAAGACGATCGACACTGATCTCTTAAAAATCGTCGGCACGGCGGCAGTTGGCGGCCTTCTTGCTGCCGGTCCGTTGATCGCGGCGGGGCACGCCTATTTTTTGGCAGCTGCGGTCGGGATTGCTGGCGCCGGACCAGTTATCAATTCCACGCGAGAGCGCCGTTCCTTTCCGGACCGTTTTCCCGCAGCGTTCTTCATGAAAATTGAAGAGGATGAGAAGTAGTTTATCGCTCAAAAGCCCTACCTACTGTCGCTACTACAGGTGGGTTCTTCTGCCGTCCAGCCTCTTGCCTCCAGCTTCCGGCCTCCAGAACTCAAATCGGA
>CAVRSO010000013.1:0-9437 GCA_963723845.1 uncultured Acidobacteriota bacterium | reverse complement strand
GCGAGCGCCGAATGGTCACCCAGCGCAGCTCGGTGAATTCGTCCAGCCCCGCGCGTCCGCCAAACTTCCCGTATCCGCTATCCTTCATGCCGCCAAAGGGCATTTGCGGTTCGTCGTGGACGGTCGCGCCATTGATGTGGCATATCCCGAAGTGCAGTTTCTCCGCGATCCGCAGCGCCTCGTTCACATCGCGCGTGAAGACGGCGCTCGAAAGACCGTACTCGGTATCGTTGGCGATGCGCAGAGCTTCTTCAGCATTGTTGGCGATCACCACAGGCTTCGCCGGGCCGAAAGATTCCTCGTGGTACATGCGCATTGCGGGCGTCACGCCGTAAACCACGGTCGGCGGATAGCACGGCCCCTGCGCCTTTCCGCCGCAAAGAATCTTCGCGCCTTTCGCCACGGCATCATCAACCAAAGCCTGCACGCGCTCCACCGCAGCCGAACTAATCATGCAGCCGATCTGCGACTCCGGAGCCATCGGATCACCCATCTTCAGCGCCTGGCCCTTGGCCGCGAGCTTTTTGGCGAATTCATCCGCGATCGACTTATCCACCACGATGCGCTCAGTGGACATGCAGATCTGGCCCTGGTTCATGAACGCGCCGAAATTTGCCGCCGAAACCGCGGCATCGATGTCCGCGTCGCCCAGCACCACCATCGGCGCTTTGCCGCCCAGCTCCAACACCACGCGCTTCAGATGCCGCCCTGCGCTTTCCGCGATCAGGCGCCCGATTTTCGTCGACCCCGTGAAACTGACGCGGCGCGTCTTCGGATTCGAGATCAGTTCATCGACCACTTCGGCAGCGTCCGCCGGAGCATTCGTGATCACGTTGACGACGCCCTTAGGGAAGCCGGCTTCCTCGAAAACCGACCCGATCGCCAGATGTGTCCCCGGAGATTCTTCCGACGCCTTGAGCACCACGGTATTCCCGTAGGCGATTGGAGCGGCCACCGCCCGCATGCCCAGAATCATCGGCGCGTTCCACGGTGCGATTCCCACAACCACTCCCACCGGCTGGCGGATCGCCATGGCGGTCGTGTCCGGCAGATCCGTGGGAATCACTTCGCCCACCATCGCGTAGGGCTGCCCCGCGGCTTCCTTCAGGATTCCAACCGTGTAGATGCAATTGAACATGCCCCAGCCGAAAGTCTGTCCGGTCTCGAGCGCCATGATCTTCGCGATATCCTGCATCCTCCGCTCGAGAACCTCCGCAGCCTTGAGCAGCAGGTTGCGGCGCATGCCGGGAGCGGTCGCGCTCCAGGCCGGAAATGCGGCGGCTGCCGCCTCGATGGCGCGCCGCGCGTCTTCGCGCTTTCCCGCAGGCACTTGTGACGCTGTGCCGCCCGTATATGGATTTCGCTTCTGATAGGTCTTGCCGTCAACCGCACCGCTCCACTCGCCGTTGATGAAAAGTTTTTCTTCACGAGTTGCGACAGCGTCCATGGAATCCTCCCGCCTTCGGAAAAGTATCGAAAATCATCGAGGAGAAAGCTCAGCCGTATTCTTGATCTCGTGGGGAAACTTAGCCTGTTGGCCCGGCCGGACCCTTCCTCCCCAAGGGCGAAAGTCTACACCACTGGATAGGGGCCGCCACACGAGTTTTGATCCGCTCCTGCACCGCCGTTGCATCGCTGGCGTCGGTCATTCTGAGCGGAGTCACCAGACGCTTTTGCCTTTCGTCCCGCTCTTGCGGGACGTCGGGTGACGCAGTCGAAGAATCTCTCTTGGCAGTGGGACCTGCCCCGCCCGCCACATCCGCCCCTTGCCGGATTCTGCTAACCTCGCCTATCTCTTCCGCGCGCCGTAACGAGCACGGTGCCGCTTGCCCCACATGGACATCGAAACCAAAATTGGCCGCAGGCTCTGCCCGTGCCTTGTGAGAGAATATTCGACGCGTGGCGGCACCTGTGCGAATACCTTGCGATGGACCAGTCCGTCGCGTTCGAGTTCCCGCAGATGCTTGGTGAGCATCTTTTTGGTCGTGCCGGGTATCAATCGTTGCAATGCGCTGAATCGGTGGGTTCCCCCTTCAAGATAAAACAGAATCAAGGGTTTCCATTTTCCGCCGATTATTTCAGCCGTGAGCTTTACCGGGCAATCGAAAGCATCCACAATGTCCTCCGGTGATACCAGGTGACAAAAAAGTTCCTTATGAATGAACGTGGCACTTTAGCCTAAAATCGGCCGCTCGGCTAGTGGCGATATTTGAAAGGCGGAGGTGAGAATGCCCAGTAAGAAACCCGTGGTCCTGTACGGCGCGAGCGGATTCTCCGGACGTTTGACGGCCGAATATCTTCGCGAATTCAACGTTCCTTTTATCGCCGCCGGCAGGAATAAGGCCAAAATTCAGGACGTGATGAATCGGGTCCCGGGAATCGAGACCGCGGATTACGAAGTGGTGGAGACGGGCGGCTCCGCCGAGGAACTCGCGAAATTATTCACGGGAGCAAAAGTTGTGTGCAACAACGTCGGGCCGTTCATCTATTTCGGGCCCCCGGTAGTGGAGGCGTGCCTGAAGGCTGGATGCCACTATCTGGATATCGCGGGCGAGCAGGCCTGGCATCGCCAGCTCTCCGAAAAGTGGAGCGATAAATTCGCCGAAAAGGGTCTGCTGATCGCCGCGGCAATGGCCTTCATGTCCGCGCCCAGCGACGCGGCCGCGCGCCTGGTCCTGGAATCCGGAGGAATCGATAGCCTCGAAATTCTCACCATGTTCGATGGCATGCCCACCTTCGGTTCCACTCAAACGATCTTCGCGGTGATTCAAACCGACGGATATTACCTCAACCAAAACCGCTACCAGCCGTGGCAGCGCGCGGTTGGTTACGAAGCCGTGGTGCCCGGCTACATCCGCACCCAACTCGCACTAAGCTGGGGCGGTTTCCCCCACCCCGTCTGGTACAAAGACCATCCGCAAGCGGCCAACGTGAAATCGTTCGGCGGCCTGCTGAACCGCCAAATCATGGAAAACGTGCTGGCCACCGAAAAACACTTCGAGGAAGCCATCCGCCCGCTGCCGAAAACCGAGCAGGAAAAGAAGTTAGCGGAAATGGCCAATGCCGTCCAAGCCGGAACGCCGCCCCGCGAAAATAGCCGCGAGCAACGCACTATCGACGTGGTAGTTGGGCGGGGGAGCCTGGAATCGGTGCAAGTGGTGCTGTTTGGGACTGGTTGCTACAAACAAACGGGTTTAATGCAAGCGTTTGGCGCCCACAGCCTGATTCATTGCCCGCCTCGCCAGGTCGGCTACGCGTCTCCCGCCGCCGCCTTTGGCCACCGCGAAATCCTCAAAACTCTGGAGAATCACGGCCTTTCTAGGGTCAAAACCTACAGTTAGTTGCTTCCAGTTAGACGCTTTGGATGCGCCAGTCTAGTTGCAAATATGGCCAAGTTTCTGTAGGGTATTGCGTGCTCTTTTTGGCTGTAGCGTTCGGATAACATGGAACCTAGGTTGGAGTCGGAGTCCTAATAAAGCAGGAGGTGATGCAATGGTTTCTGTCCCTAGGAGGGAAGCGATGGGTCAGCAGAATTTGGATGATTTGCTTAAAGCCGCCGGCAATCCGGTGCAGATGTTGAGGAATTCGCAGATCGGCGCCTACGTTTATCCGGTGGTTCCTTCCGAGTATTCAAATTGGCGCGACGAGCAAAAAGCGTGGCGCGAGACGGCGGTTCTCTTCGATCAGTCCCACCACATGGCGAATGTATACGTAGAAGGCCCGGATGCACTCAAAATGCTTTCCCATCTGGCGACCAACAGCTTTGCGAATTTTCCGGTGAATCGCGCGAAGCAGTTCGCGCCGTGCACCTACGATGGTTATGTGATTGGCGACGGAATTCTGTTTCACCTGGAACAGGACAAGCTGGTTTACGTCGGGCGCGCGCCAGCGGCGAACTGGCTCGAGTTCCATGGCACGACGGGAAATTACAACGTCAAGATCACCCGAGACGACCGCTCGCCATCGAATCCCGGGGGGAGGCCCGTAGTCCGCACTCTCTACCGCTACCAGATTCAGGGGCCGAACGCGAAGCAGATCATCGAGAAGCTGAACGGCGGGCCATTCCCGGAAATTAAATTCTTCAACATGGGCGAGATCAAGATCAAGGGAAGGACGGTGCGCGCGCTGCGTCACGGCATGGCGGGCGCTCCGGGACTTGAGATTTGGGGACCGTACGAGCAACGGGACGAAATCCGCGCGGTGATTGTGGAGGCGGGACGAGAATTCGGCATGAAGGAAGTCGGTTCGCGGGCGTACGCATCGAACACGTGCGAATCGGGCTGGATTCCATCGCCACTTCCAGCGGTGTATACAGGCGAGAAGCTGAAGGCCTATCGCCAGTGGCTCCCGGCAAACAGCTACGAAGCGACGGGGTCGCTGGCCGGCAGCTTCGTCTCGAATAATATCGAGGATTACTACAACACGCCGTATGAGCTGGGCTACGGGATCTTCGTCAAGTTCGATCACGACTTCATCGGCCGCGAGACGCTGGAGAAAATAGACCAGAAGACGCAGCGGAAGAAGGTGACGCTTGCGTGGAATTCAGACGAAGTGGTGAAGATCTACCGGTCGCTATTCGAACACGGCGATCCATACAAATTTGTCGACTTGCCGATTTCGAATTACGCGTCGTCTTCGTACGACAAACTGGTGGGGAAGGGCGGAAAGACCGTCGGCCTTTCGATGTTCGCCGGCTACAGCTACAACGAGCGGTCCGTGCTTTCACTCGGCGTGGTGGACCACGACGTCGAAATCGGCACGGAGCTCACGCTGGTGTGGGGCGAAGAAGGCGGCGGAACGAAGAAGCCGACGGTCGAGCGGCACAAACAGATGGAAGTTCGCGCGGTTGTCAGTCCGGTGCCTTATTCGAAGGTCGCACGCGAGACATACGCGGAAGGTTGGCGAACGCACCAGAAGTAAGCCAAGCTACTTAATCTGAGTGAGGAAGGGCGGGTGCTTGAGCATCCGCCTTTTTTTTCAATGCACTCAACATCAGGATCGCCCCTGCCTCAAGAATTCCATAGTTCTCGCTAGGATGCATTTCGAGCTTTATTGGGTCTTCTTCGAGACACCGGCGACCAGCTCGTCCAATCTCGAGAGCAAAAGCTTTAGGATCGTCGACTTGTTCGACCTTTTGTAGCCAAAGACCAGCTCGATAGTCGGCGGGTCTCCCTCGACTCGTTACAGATCGAGGGAGAAAGTTCTGGGCGTAAGCAGGTAACAGCCCCACACCGCCCGTCGACGCTATCAAGGACATTCCCATGGCGAGATGGTCCGCCTCGTGTGCTGGCCTGATGTTGATTCCGGACCCCTTCAGGTAACTGTCGATCACCGCACGCAGAACAGGGGCCGTGTCCGACACAGTCACGAATGTCTCACCTACTAAATCCCGCGGACTGATAACTTTTAGCGTTGTGAGATGGTGATCACTAGGCAAGACCACCACCAAGGGCTCTTTGACTAGAACACGAAACGCCAAGTCTGGCACTCCCCGTTCCCTTCGAAGAACAGCTGCATCGATTGTTCCCTTCAAAAGCGAATCGGCGAGCTGCGGCGAGTAGTGACTCGATATCATCACGTCGATGTTAGGCAGTTCGTCGCGCAAGATCCGCAAGGCGAGCTATGCATGGGCGACGTTGCCAATATTCCTCGCGGATGCGTGCATGAGGCTCGTTCGACGGATACCGTTTCGCTGCACATTACCGTGGGAATTTTGGCCTACACGTGGACTGATTTTCTGATCGAATGTGTCGCGGATGCTTGTCTGCGCGATGCGGCGTATCGGAGATCGCTTCCGCCGGGATTTGCCAACAAGGAATTTCCCGCGGAGCAGGCGCATGCGATGTTTTACAGCTTGATGCAGGGTATCTGCCGGAACGTACGGCTCCTGGCAAAATCCTGGATCCTTTATAGACGAATTCCTTTCCTCATCTCCGCCCCTGCTTCGGGGGCAAATGGCGCGACTGGCTGCCTTGGACAAATTGGAAGCTGACAGTGTGGTCGGGACAAGGCCGTATCTGAACGCGCGCGTCGAGACGAGTGCAGAGTCAGTTTTGGTCCGGTGTTTCGGCCGGAGAATAACATTCCCTCGTGAAGCTGCCTCCGCCGTGGAGTTTGCCCTCGGTTGCGACCGGTTTGCGGTGAAGGACCTTCCCGGGCGGTTGGATGACGCAGGCAAACTTACGCTGGTTCGGTGTCTGATTCGCGAGGGCTTGCTGGTCACTTCGACACCAACCGCGTCAGCGTTTCCGCTTTCGCACGCTTTTCATTCCGTCCGCAACGCGGCGGTGCGCCTCCGCCGGTCCTTTCACATCGAGAATCCTATACTTCTCTCCCTGGACGTCGTGATAGTTCACAAAAAATTCCTCCAGCTCCTTCACAAACTTCTTGCCCAGCTCCTTGACATGGTGGACATGAGCATAGCTGTGATTGGCTTCCTCGATGGCGATGATCCGATCGTTGCGTTCACCCTTTTTCCTCTTACCCTGCTGCCCTTCTATGACTCCGATAGCGCGGCATTTCAGCAGACAGCCGGGAAAGGCAGGTTCATCCATCAAGACGAGGACGTCGGTCGGATCGCCGTCTTCGGCCTTCGTCGAACGGAATAAATCCGAAGTCGTAGGGGAAAGTCATTCCGGCGGGCAACACTTTAGTCAAAGCGAAGACTCTCTGTTCTTCGTCGAATGCATATTTGTTGCGACTGCCCTTGGGCGTTTCTATGATGACCTGAATTTTCCCGCTTTCGTCTGTCGGCGACAAGCCCACTGGGTCCGCTAGCGATCCGCGCCGGCTGTTCTTTTTCGCCATCTCAATTGCATCCTCTCGTTATGACACCATGTCGGCGCTCGGCACGAACCCAGCCCAACAGCGCGTCTCGGGACATGGAATTCAAAATGCGTTCCCGACTGATTCCCGGTCGTCATGCGTCTCATGCGCTGTGCGAAAGCGCCTTGCGCGGCTGCAATTCGACCTTTATCCAACCCGGCTGACGCAGATCGAAAGCTTCATACGCATCCATGGCGGACATCAGCGGTTCGACCTGGGTAAGTATTTTCGTGGGCTCGATCGCCCGTTGGCGGACCAAACCTACCAGTTGAGGAAGATATTTGCGGTGGTTGCAATTTCCCATGCGAACAGTCAAATTCTTCTCCATCGCATCGCCGATCCGGAAAGTTTTCATCGTGGCGGGATAAACGCCGACGATACTCAGGGTACCTGCCTTTGCAAGAGAGTCGATTGCCCAATCGAGTGCTTGCGAGGGAGCATTTCCAGGTTGCCACTTCTTCCCATCGGGTTTGGCTTTCGGGATGACTTCTTCGACTTCTTTCTTGAATTGTTTTACTTCCGATCTTTTGTATGCGGGGCCGTGTGCCGCGTGAACCGCATCGACACCCACAGCATCGATCGCGCGGTCGGCGCCGATACCTTTTGTAAGTGCACGAATCACTTCAATCGGATCTTCGCGATTGAAATCTATGACCTCGGCACCTTGGTCGCTCGCCATCGATAATCGCGACGAAACGGAGTCCACCGCGAAAATCCTGCCTGCGCCGAGCAGCTTGGCGCTGGCGATTGCAAATTGGCCAACCGGCCCGCAGCCAAAGATAACGATCGTTGCGCCAGGATGTAGTTCGGCAAGGTCCGCCGCAAAATATCCCGTGGGAAAGATATCCGAGATTAATATCGCCTGATCATCAGTGACTTCTTCTGGAAGCTTCACCGGTCAAACGCTGAGCTAGAGGGATGCGGGCATATTCGGCTTGTAGACCATCGAATCGCCCGCTTTCCTTTGGTCCGCCAAAGAAAGCCGTTCCACTTTCTTTGCCGTTCGGATTTGCGTCATCGCACTGCGCAAAATAGCCGGCGCGGCAATACGAGCAAGCGCCGCATGCGATCGTTGATGGAACGACCACCCGGTCGCCCTTCTTCAGATTCCGGACGCCCTTTTCCAACCTCTTGGATTACTCCGACACCTTCATGGCCCAAAATCGTACCTGGAACCATATTCGGCACAGTGCCTCTAACGAAATGCAGATCAGTTCCGCAGATCGCGCTCGCAGTGAGTTGGATGATTGCGTCGTATTGATCCTTGATCTTGGGCTCTGGTACATCCTCCAAGCGAATATCGCCTATTTTGTGAAAGACAACGGCCTTCATGAGTGCCTCCTACGGAGTTGAGGGCAAGTTGAGTGATCCTTGAGAGAGCGCGCATCGTGTATGGCGGTCTCGTAGACTTCTGACCGTCTCATTTTCTTGCGGCACCCCGGGCCTGGATATACAGATATTATTTGGCTTACAGATGGGAAAGACTTTACGGAGGACCAGAAGCGCTTCCGAGTTCCCGACCGCCCTGAAGATTTTGGTTATTCCGTCGCGCCGGGCGACACGAGCGCGTTGGCTGATCGAAGCCGCGTGTGTGCAGGTCGCAGCAGTAGCCAGAACGCCAGGAAATGCACGCAGACGAGCGCTGGTACGTAAAGAATGGGGATCGCGTAACCGGCCCCGACTGCCCGGCCACGGATGGCACGTCCAACCTCCACGCGTTCACCGTGTCGATGACGAGATCGGCTAGGCCGACCAGATTAAACGCCCAGACTAGCGGCCAGAAGAGGGAACGCACGCGCACCGTCAACAGCGCGAGGATTGCCAGCAATCCCGTGGCGAGGTCGCCGGAAGCTGCCGGCGCAGCGAAGCCACCCGGCAAGT
The DNA here is from genome assembly GCA_963723845.1 of uncultured Acidobacteriota bacterium. Taxonomy (GTDB): domain Bacteria; phylum Acidobacteriota; class Terriglobia; order Acidiferrales; family UBA7541; genus Palsa-295. The sequence continues at coordinate 731 of CAVRSO010000013.1, read as the reverse complement.
TCGGTCCGACAAACCCGGGCAGCAAGAAGACCAAGCCGAAGAAGCGGAAACTGTTAAACGTGGCGATCGCGCGGTGCGCCTCGACGCGATCCATCGCCCTCAGCCGAGGCCAGACGTAAGTCGCGATGCAAAGAGCGGCGGCGAGATAGCCCAGCACCATATCGATTCTGAAGATGTTCTCTGGCAGCATGCCCAACCTCCTTGTGAACTGCTAGTCTCATAGATGATATATATCATCTAAAGTCGCAAAAAAATTACTTCTCGGTCTGCTCCGCAAACGCGTTTATGTAGAAACGCCTCGCCTCGGAAAGGATTTCCTTGCGCGCGGCCGGGTCCGCTATGGCGCGAGCGGTCATCAGAACTCCGGCCATCGACGGAAAAAGGACTATGTACCGGCGCCTCTTTTCGGCATCGTTGTTCCCCGGGAAAAAAGGTAACAAGCTTCTCTGTAAGACTTCATCGCAGCGTTGATCCTCGCCCTCACCGCGGGGCGTTGCCGGGCTATTTCGGCAGCGAGTGTGGAAATGACGCACCCGCCACCTGGATCTTCAAGATGTTCGATGCTGAGATAACGCTCGATGATCGCGCGCAGTTGTCCGCCTCGAGGAGCCTTTGCTGCCGCCGCTATCATTCCGTCCGCCGCCTGTTGAAAGCCCCTGGTGATCGCCTCCACGTAGAGGTCTTCCTTGCTTTCGAAATGGCGGATAGAACCCGCCGTGCGTCAGCCCTAC
>CAVRSO010000012.1:0-11866 GCA_963723845.1 uncultured Acidobacteriota bacterium | reverse complement strand
AGGACTAACCCCAGGGCAGCTCACTGCAATGGGCGTGATGTATTACGTCGAACTTGATATCAACAACCTCGCCCGGTGGTTCACCGGCGGAATCGGCGCGAGCGGGGCAAATGCCAACAGCGTCGGCGGCTACGAGGTCTACTTTTCAGACAGACGAGGCAATCGAATCGATCCCAACGGGAATACGAAAACGGCGTCCCTCGGGTTCAATGACTTTGTCAATCCGGGGAGCGCGAATGCTTGCCCAAATGGTGGAATCGATCAAGGTGAGGACCTCGAGAACGATGGAGTCCTTCGCATGTATGGGGGCGCCGCGCAGATAGGTGGCCGGGCACCCGCGGACAATCCGCCACCGATCACAAATTTCCTGAATCCGGGGTTGGCGGTTACAGGAGTACTGCCGAATGTCCAAGCTAACGGGTTTTGCCCTGGCTCGCCACTTCTTTGGGGTTTTTACGGAGTAGCCCAGGAATCGCGAGAAAATCCAGCCTTATTTTTCCGTCGCGCCCTCAAGATCGTCAATGGCGGGACCATCAATTTGGGCACTGCTTGCTTCGGCGCGGCTCCGAACCCGCCGTGCGGTTTGACGATCGTGTCCGAGAACCCCGTATACATTCAAGGCGATTACAACGCCCCTGGAGGAAACGTTGACGCACCCGGGACAGTGGCCGCGTCCGTGGCGGCGGATGCAATTACACTCCTTTCCGACAATTGGAATGACGTCAACAGCTTTATTAGTCCATACAACATGAATACGGGCGGCCGCAATGCCGCCCAGACCGGTTATCGCGTAGCACTGATTGCCGGCAAAGGGATACCGTTCCCAGAACCAGCCGGAGAGCCAGCGGATTTTGGGACTGATGGCGGTCTCCACAATTTCCTGCGCTTTTTGGAAAACTGGGGTGGTGTGAATTGTTTTTATGAAGGCTCGCTCGTGAGTTTCTACTACAACCGGCAGGGAATCGGGTTGTACAAGACCGGGAACGCCGTTTACAGTCCCCCGATCCGCAATTATAAGTTCGATGCAAACTTTTCTCTCGGACCGCAGTGGCTGCCACCTAGAACGCCACAACTGCGCTCAATCAACACCATTGGGTTCACGCAAAACATTATGCCGACGCAGTAATGGCGAGAAACGTGAGTTCTGCAGTAGCCGAAAGGACTTTCGGCGTCTTAGTGTCCGCACGGCTGTGAAACGGAGATGCCTCGCTGATTGGATTCAAGTAGCTCGAGGCTTGAAGAAGTTCCCCCTACGGATTGATCAATCTATGCATTCGCGTGTCCGAGAGGTCTCGCGATGGCGTGCTCTTACTCAGACGCCCCATAACGTAAAGCTGAATCGCGTTTTTCTCTTCGGGCATTAGGCTGGTGAATTCTACACCTATGCGCTCCGTTCCTTCCTTGCGAATGATGCGAGCGCGCACGTTTACAGAAATGCCAACTTCTGCGATCTTGAATCCCAACGAAACTTCTTGGCCTGCCTCCACGTCGTGCGACGATTGCAACAACATGCCAGTTTCACTGATGTTCATGGTTCGCATCGACAACTCTCGGTCACCGCACTTGCACTTGACCTCGGTAAAGAGCGGCAGTCGGGATGCCCGTATCCTTGCTTTCCACCCGGGAGAGTCTATGGCAGTTAGCATGGGAATGATGCGAGCTGCGGTAACGGGCTTCGGGATGACGAACATGACACCCGCGCCATAGGCCTTCCGCAATATATCAATGTCGTTCGTCACGGCGAGCATCACAATGACGGTCTCACCACCGAATTCTGAGGTTCGGATTTGGCGGGTGAGTTCAAGTGCGTCTGGCTGAGACAAGCCCACAAACACGACATCGAATCGGCGTTTTTCCACCTCTAGGTTGGCTTCGCTGCTGTTACCCAGAGTCAGGACCGTATGACCCAGGGGGACCGCCAGAGACCTGATGACCTTCGGGCTCAACGGTTCATCGTCGATAGCCATAATCTTCAGGGACATAAGTTTAGCCTCAGTACGTATTCCGCCTTGGATGAGGATCCAAGGGCTATCGTAAGAATATGACGGAAATGTAGCTAGGTGTGAAACGACTGGCTGAGAGATGTCCAAAGCGTGAAGTCCCGAGTTGTATTAAATCGAGGAAGATTGTAACGGTTCTTTACGAAGCTCGTTATGTCCTGCCTGCTTTGCCGTCGAGGCCGAGCGCATCCGCGATGGCACGCATGGCGTCGATGCAGAACGCGATGTGCTCTTCGAGCGGGATGCCCAATTCCTCAGCGCCCTTCCGCACGTCGTCGCGGTGGACACCGCGTGCAAACGCCTTGTCCTTCAATTTGCGTTTCACCGAATCGGTCTCGACCTCCAAAATGCTCTTGCCGGGCTTGACCAGTGCACAAGCGGTGAGAAATCCCGCAAGCTCGTCGCACGCAAACAGCGTGTGTTCGAGGAGCGTTTCGCGCCGAACGCCGGTGTAGTCGCCGTGAGACAGGATCGCGCGAATCATCTCTTCCGGGTAGCCGTGCTCGCGCAGGATGGGAGCACCGCCTCCGGGATGGCCTTCGTTGGGATTGTGTTCTTCGTTTGGCCAGCGCTCGTAGTCGAAGTCGTGGAGCAGGGCTGTAATACCCCATAGCTCTTCATCGGCCCCGGCCTTCCGCGCATAGGCGCGCACGCAAGCTTCGACTGCCAGGGCGTGCTTTCGCAGGCTCTCGCTCTGGGTGTTTTCGCAGAGCAGACCCCAAGCATCCTCTCGGGTGGGCATCCGTGTTTCCTCTCCTTCTGCTCCGGTCGGACCCACATATTACCGCGTGTTGTTCTACTCTTGCCAGCCGCCACCGAGCGCCTGGTAGAGCTGGACTAGGGCTAGCCGTTCGTTGAGCTGCGCCTGGACGAGATTTAGCTCGGCCGAGAAATAATTTGTGTCGTTGGTCAGCACTTCGAGGTAGCTTGCCGTACCGCCGCGGTAGCGGATGTCAGAGAGCCGCGCGGCGCCCTGCGCTGCTGTAGTCAGCAGACCTTGCTGCTCCCGAAACTCGCGGTCTTTTTGATAGGCGATGAGCGAGTCGGAAACTTCGCGAAACGCTTCTTGAACTGTGCTTTCGTATGTCAGCAATTCCTGCTGCTTTTGGGCCTCGGTGAGTTTTACGTTGGAGCGGAGCCTTCCGCCTTCGAATATCGGTTGCGCCAACGACGGTCCAGCGGTCCACAGACCTGCTGGACTAGCGAAAAGGCGCGTAAGCGCGTCGCTTTGGAAGCCTGCGGTGCCCGTCAATGAAATGCTCGGAAAATAGGCGGCCTTTGCTACTCCGATTTCCGCATTCGCTGCTACTAGATTTTCCTCGGCCTCTCGAATATCCGGGCGGCGCTCGAGAAGCGCGGAGGGAAGGCCCGGCGGAACGCTCAGCGGTTTTGGTTCTTCCGTGATTTGAAGGCCGCGAGCGATGGGACCCGGATTCCTGCCGAGGAGAATACTGATTAGGTTTTCTTGCTGCTGAATTTGCCGCTCCAGATCAGGAATCGTCTCCGATGCAGTGTAAACCAGCTGCTCGCGCTTGGCGGACATCGAGGTCCGAGGCCGAGCCGTTGCGGGCGAGCACTTGAGTGAGGCGCAAAGAATCCCGGCGCGACTCGAGCGTGTCTTTCGAGATTTCGAGCTGCAAATCCATTGCGCGCAGCTGAAAATAAGCGGTCGCGACATTCGAGATCACGGAATCCAGTACGGCGCGGCGGCCCCATTCGCTGGCGAGCAAGCTGGCCCGAGCGGCTTCCGTGGCCTTGCGGTACTTGCCCCAGAAATCGAGATTCCAGAGAACGGACAAATCCAGCTCGCCGGTATTCGTTTCGAAGGCGGGAAGGATGCTCGAAGTTTTTGCAAGACGCTGCGCGGTGTAGTCGGCGCCAGCGTTGACCGAAGGAAATTGGTCGGCGCGAGTGATGCCCACTTGCACTTGCGCTTGAAGAATGCGCGTCGCGGCAATGCGCACGTCGAAGTTCTGTTGCAAGGCCACACGAATCAATTCTTGCAGTTGCGGATCTTGGAAGACGGTCCACCACCTCGCATCGCCGAGAGATTCCGGCGTAGGCTGAGCAGCTTCTTCAGCCTGGCCTCGATAGGCCTGCGGCGCATCGATCACCGGTCTTTGGTAGCGCGGACCGACTGTGCAGCCCGCGAGAACAAGCCCGAGGCTTAGCGTGAGCATCGAATATGCGGGCCGCGTCATACAGGCTCTCCTTCCACCCTGACTGACGTTGTCTTCGCGCCCGCTAACTGCTTGGCGCGGAGCGTCAGGCGTTCGACCACCGAGAATGTGACCGGGATCAGAAAAATGGCGATGACCGAGGCCGCGAGCATCCCACCAATGACGGCGGTTCCCATGATGCGGCGGGCCGAGGCTCCCGCCCCCGTCGCAAACCACAACGGTGCGCTGCCCAGGATGAATGCAAATGCCGTCATCAGAATTGGCCGGAGACGAATGCGAGCGCCAGTTAGCGCGGCGTCGGTGATGCTCTTGCCGGACTCGTATTCCGATTTGGCGAACTCCACAATTAGAATCGCGTTCTTCGCAGCCAACCCGATCAGCATGACCAGGGCAATCTGTGTGTATACGTCATTTTCGAAATGGCGCAGCCAGAGGGTGAGGAAGGCACCGAAGACGGCAATCGGAGTTCCCAAGAGAACGCTAAAGGGAAGCGACCAGCTTTCGTATTGCGCCGCGAGAATCAAGAAAACGAACAGTAGAGAGAGTCCAAAAATCGCGGTTGACGAGACACCCTCGGACGCCCGTTGCTCCTGATAAGACATGCCTTCATAGTCGAAGCCCATCTCGCGAGGCATGGTTTGCGCGAATACCTGCTTCAAGGGCGGCTCTCGCCTGTCCTGAACTGTATCCGGGAGCAGCCGCCGCATTGATTTGCGCCGCTTCGTACTCGTTGTAGCGCGTGGTGAATTCCGGGCCGCTGGCGTTCTTGATGTTGGTCACGGCGCTCAACGGGACGCTGCCGCCGCCAGCGTTTGTTACATAGAACTGCCCGATATTGGAGGCGCGAGTGCGATAGTCGCCGTCCGCTTCAACGTACACCTGCCATTGGCGGCCGAAGCGATTGAAGTAATTCACTAGGTAACCGCCCATGAAGGCCTGCATGGTCTCGTAGACATCGCCGATATTCACCGATTCTAGACATCACCTTGGCGCGGTCAACGTCGACATAGTCCTGCGGGACATTCGGAAAATAGCTGGGCAACAAACCAGCCAGCTCGGGGCGCCGGCTCGCGGCAGCAACGAATTTTTTCACGTTGTTCGACAGAAACTGCGGATCGCTGCTGCCGGAGCGATCTTCGAGGATGAATGTGACTCCACCGGATGTGCCGACTCCGAGAATCGCCGGAGGCGGGAAGGAAAATGCGAGTCCTTCCTTCACACGAGAAAGCGACGCAGCGAGACTTTTCTGGATCGCGGCATACTGTTCCTCCGGGCGTTTCCGTGCGTCCCAATCCTTGAGCGTTACGAAGAAGAACGAGTGATAGGTGTCTTGCGTCACGCTGATCAGGCTGAAACCTATCACCGAAGTGCAACCGGCAACGCCGGGTGTGTTCAGAATGGCCTTTTCAACCTCGCTCGACGCAGCTGCAGTGCGTTGGAGCGATGAAGCACTTGGCAACTGGAGGCCCACAAAGACGTAACCCTGGTCCTCATCGGGGAGAAACGAGGAGGGCAGCCTCGACCCCATAAAGACAGCCACTACCGCGACCAGTGCCAGGAAGAGAAGGCTAAAGCCGGATTTGCGGATCAGAAACCCGGAAAAACCCACGTAGCGATTCGTTGTCCGGCCAAAGGCCCGGTTGAACAATGCGAAGAAACGCGCCAGAGGTCCCCGCGACTGCTTTCGAGGTCTGAGCAGGAGAGCCGAAAGGGCCGGGCTTAGCGTGAGAGCGTTGAACGCGGAGAAAATTACGGATATCGCTATGGTGACAGCGAATTGCTGGTAGAGCCTGCCAGTAATCCCCGGAATGAATACCGTCGGAACGAACACGGCAGTAAGAATCAGCGCGATAGCAATGACCGGGCCGGAAACCTCTTGCATGGCTTTGATTGCGGCGTCGCGCGGAGACATACCTTCTTCAATGTGGCGTTCCACAGCCTCGACGACAACGATGGCGTCGTCCACGACTAAACCGATTGCCAGAACGAGTCCGAATAACGAAAGCGTGTTGATCGAAAAACCGAGCAAGGGGAAAACAGCGAAAGTGCCAATCAGCGAGACCGGAACGGCCAAGAGGGGAATCAGCGTGGCGCGCCAGTTCTGCAAGAAAATGTAGACGACAAGAATAACCAGCAAGAGCGCTTCAACCAGCGTGCGGACAATCTCCTTGATGCCGGCTGAGACCGCGAGTGTGGTGTCCAGACCGAACTGATAATCAAGGTCGGCCGGGAATCTCTGTTTCAATTGAGCTATACGCTGCCGCACGGCTTTGGCGGTTGCTACGGCATTCGATCCCGGCAACTGGTATATGGCCAGAATTGCCGAAGGCTTGCCGTTAAACCGGCCCGCGAGGTCATAGGCCTGCGCGCCGAGTTCGATTCGTGCAACGTCCTTCAGGCGGAGGATCGAGCCATCGGGATTCGCGCGTATGACGATCTGCCCGAACTCGTCGGCGGAGACGAGGCGTCCCTGGGCGCGGACGGCATATGTGAATTCCTGCCCTTTGGGAACGGGCTCGCCACCAATCTGGCCGGCGGGATTTACGGTGTTTTGCGTGTTGATCGCCTGAACTATCTGAGGGACGGTGACATTGAGCTTCGCCAATTGGTCCGGCTTCACCCAGACGCGCATCGCATACTGCCCGGCGCCAAAGATCTGAACGCGCGCTACTCCAGGTACCCGATTCAGTTCGTCGGTGAGGTTGATGTAGGCGTAGTTCGCCAGGAACGTGCTGTCGTAGGTGCCCTTGGGAGAAAAGAGATCGATGAGCATCAACGGAGAGTGCTGCGATTTCTGTACGGTGACGCCGGCGGTGTTCACTTGGGCGGGTAGTTGGGAGACCGCTTGCGATTCCCGCAGATCGGTGAGCACCTGGTCAATATTGGGATCGGTTTTTACATCGAAATTGACAGTGATTGTGGTTTGCCCGTTATTGGCATTCGTCGAGTACATGTAGTTCATGTTGTCGACGCCGGAGAGTTGCTGCTCGATTGGAGTAGCGACTGATTGCTCGAGAGTCTTCGCGTCGGCGCCGGGATAGTTCGCTTGAATCTGAATTTCCGGCGGCACGATGTCTGGAAATTGGGCGGTGGGCAGGGTGGTCATAGAGACTACCCCGACGATGACCATGAGGATCGCAATCACCATGGCGACGATGGGACGATTAATAAAGAACTTCGACATCTTATTTGCCCTCCGAGTCCGGTTGGGTGAGTTTAGGGTTAACCGTCACGCCGTCGCGAACCTTCTCGACGCCCTCCGTGATCACGCGGTCTCCGGGATCCAGCCCCTCATCAATGACCCACATCGACCCACGCGGTCGCCGACCGTTACATTGCGGATCCCGACTTTGTTGTCCTGTCCAACGACGGCGACTTGATAAGTTCCCTGGAGTTCGGTGACGGCACGCTGGGGAACGAGCAGAGCATTCTTTTGCAGCAATGTGACGGCGCGCACGCGTCCGAACTGCCCGGGGCGAAGAATATTGTTGGGGTTCGGGAATGCGCCGGTTATGCGAATGGTTCCGGTCTGCGAATTGACTTGTCGGTCCGCGAAAACTACTTCTCCGGGATATTTGTAGGTGCTTTGATCGGCGAGAACGAGCTGTAAAGGAACGGACTTACTACTTCGCAGCAGATCGCCGACTGCGCCGGGCTTGATTTCATCGGCGATATGCAGGTATTCGAGTTCGCTGATCGAAAAATAAGCCTTGATAGGATTCAATTGAGAAACGGTAGTAAGCACGGAACCCGGGCCAACAAAGTTCCCCACTTGAATCTGCGCGGTGCCGGCGATTCCATCCACTAGCGAGCGGACCTTGGTGAAACCCAAGTTCAATTGTGCCGTTTCCACGGCGGCTTGCTCGGCCTGAATCGTCGCCTCGGCAGCGAGCTTCGCTTGTGTGTCGTTATCGAGCTGGCTCTGCGGAATCGCGCGCGCTTCCGCTTCGGGAATGTCGCGTTTCACGTTGATAGCCGCGAGGCCTTCTTGGGCAATGGCTTGGGCAAGCTGTCCCTTGGCTTGGTCGAGAACGGCTTGAAAGGGTCGCGGATCGATTTCGAAGAGGACGTCGCCTTTGCGAACCATCGAGCCTTCCCGGTAATCTTGTTTCACGACGTAGCCGGAGACCTGAGGCTGGATCTGCGCGTTTACGTAGCCGTCGAGAGTGGCTACCCAATCCCCGTAGATGGGAACTTCTTTTTGCGTGACGTTGACGACTTCGACTTCGGGCGCTGGTGGCGGTGTTGTGGAAGCCTGCGGGTTTGCGCATCCGGCCAGCCAGCCCACGAGCAGCAGCAGAGCGATTCCTACGGGCAGTTTGCTGATCCTGCGCTTTAGGTTGTCTTGCAGCCTTTCGAGTATGTGTTTTGCGTACAAACCACGAACAACGAACTCAGCGCCCTCGTTCATCATTTTGGCCAGCATCCTCTCCCCGTGTCCGTCGATAAAGGTGACTTCGCTCAAATCCACGATGCATTTTCGGCCGTTGCATTCGGCGTGAGCCTTTTTTCCAACAGTACTTAAGCTCTGCGGCCCACGGTCTGACGATGCGCCCCTGAAGAATCCAGGTCTGCTCGGTGGGCGTATTCGCGATGGTGATGCGTAGCATGGGCGTCTCTTTCGTTGGTCAATGTGAAGTGCAGTCGCGAAGCTGCGCGGCAGATTTGGAGCGAGTGCCGACGTGGTGCGAAACACGGGAATCGTCACGCACGAATTGCACGAAAACGTAAACGTAGAACGCGACTGCGAGGCTTGAAGCAGAAGCTAAGAAGATGGTCATCTTTCCTCCGTCAGGAACGAAATTCATTCGGGCTTGGTTCATTTGCATTTTGCGACCAACTCCAGGAATTGCATTTGCCGCGCCATCACGTGCGAAAAGCCTGCCTGAGGGAAACTGCTGGAAATAAGGCGGATAGTGAGAGGCGGATCCTATTTGCTACGCTGCCGACGAGGTGCCAATGCCAACCGTTGGGCGCCCTACCAACTTCCTGGCAGGGACGCGGATCTACGACATGCGCTTGAACGAACGGACGTGGAAGAAAAAACCGATGCGCGTGAACTACACAGCGTTGCGGGAAATGCCGAGTTTCTGCATGTGGAATTGCAGCGTGGAACGTTTCATTCCGAGGCGGATGGCGGCGCCATTGGGGCCAGCTACCACCCAATTCGTTTCTTGGAGAACGTCGATGATTTGCTTGCGTTCGGCTTCTTCGAGAACGTTTCTGATGTTCTTGGGCTCCGGCACCTCGATTGCAGTCTCCGTCTTTGACGGCTCCGGGCGCTGCCTCAGGTCGCCGACAGGGACCCTCAGCACAGGACCACTTGATACGATCACGGCGCGTTCGATCACGTTCTGCAGCTCGCGGATGTTGCCGGGCCAATGATAGCGCGAGAGTGCCTTCATGGTATCGGCCGGGATCGTTTCGATGGTTTTGTTTGCGCGTCGCGCGAATTGGTCGGCAAAATGCCGCACCAAGAGGGGGATATCTTCTTGGCGTTCACGCAGGGGAGGAACGTAAACGGGGAAGACGTTGAGGCGATAGAAGAGATCCTCGCGGAATTTTTGATCCTTTACCATCGCCTCTAAATTGCGATTTGTGGCGGCGATCAGGCGCGCGTCACTGCGAAGTGTGCGAGAACTTCCCAGGCGCTCGAACTCGCGCTCCTGAAGAACGCGCAGAAGCTTCGGTTGCAATTCGAGGGGAATTTCGCCAATTTCGTCGAGGAAAACCGTGCCTTGATTTGCTAGTTCGAAGCGTCCGATGCGTTGTGCGATTGCGCCGGTGAATGCGCCTTTCTCGTGGCCGAAGAGTTCGCTTTCGAGAAGGCCGGTTGGAATGGCGGCGCAATTGAGTTTCACGAAAGAACGGGGCTGGCGCTTGCTGAGATTGTGGATCGCCCGCGCAATCAATTCTTTTCCAGTGCCCGTCTCGCCATAGATGAGGACGGTGGAATCCGTCGGGGCGACGGTTTCAACTTCCTTTAGCACGCGGCGAAGCGCGGCGCTCTTGCCGACGATCTCCTCGAAGTGCCTTTCGGTGCGAATTTCGTCTTCCAGGTAGACTTTTTCCTGAGCGAGCTTGTCCTTCAGGTCGGCGATCTGACCATAGGCCAAGGCGTTGTCCACGGCGATGGCTACTTGGGTGCTGAGCTGGCGAAGAAAATCGATGTCAGCGCGGCTGAACGGCTCTTCTTTCAATCTTGCAAGCCCCAGACATCCGAGCGTGTGGTTCCGGCTGATCAGCGGGAGGGCAGCAATGGTCTGGAACTCTTTCGGTAAGGCCGGGAGGTCGCGCGGGTCGAGCTGGGCGAGTTCGCTACTGTTCAGCATAATAGGCTCGCGGCTCTCGAGAACCTTATGGAAAAGAGAGCCCCCTTCCAGGACGGCCCCTTCCTCTTTGGTGATTCCGGTGCTTGCCAAGTAGTCGATCGCGTGGAGTCGCAGCTGCTTGGTTTCTGAATCGGGCAAGCCCACTCCCACGATGTCGCAGTGCATCACTTGGCGCACATTGGCGGAAATGGCTCGAAGCAGATCGCGAAGATCCAAGTTGGAGGCAATGTTATTGCTGAGATCGAGCAGGAGCTTGAGGCGTTCTTTTTCACGTTCGAGCTGAGCCTGCGCGAGCCGCGACGCTTCGAAGTTTAAGGCGTCGTCCATTGCGACTGCGACTTGATTCGCTACCAACGAAAGAAAGGAGACTTCCTCGTCGGAGTAAGCATTCATTTGCTCGCTGACGATGATGAGGCATCCGAGACGCCTGTGGGCAGTCGCCAGGGGCAGCACGCAGCCCGATTGAATGCCGCACTTCCTGAGCTGGTCCATCGCGGGAGGGAAGCGAACCTCTTCGTCGACCGACGAAATCACAATGGCTTCCCGGTTCTGATGGACCCACAGGATCATCGGTTCTTCTGGAGGAATTTTCTCCGAAGAGGCGTCCGGGCACCTGCACCTTTGGGCCAAGTGCCATTTCGTTCGATTGCCGGCTTCGTCGTATTGCACGACACCGAGGCCATCGAAGCGGACGACTTTGCTGAGTTCACCGGTCAGGGCATGAAACAATTCCTGGGGATCGCGGTAGGCGCTGATGGCTTCGGACACGCGGAAGAGCGCTTCGTATCGTGTTGCATGCGAAGACTCTAGCGCCGCCGGTAGCGCTTCGGAACTTGGAATCATCTACTCGAATCCTCCGGTCGGTCCTTAAAGATTCGACCGAGCAATGGGTTCTACCCTCTACACCTGCCCGCTTTGATGCCGGCAGATTCGGGTGAGCTTCAAGTATTTGGGGAAAGATACCCAAGGCGAGGGAGTAACTTCTTTGGTCTCAGCGCACGGCGTGGCTTTTGGTTTGGCGCCGCCCGCCCGGTCCCACAGCATTTCCTAACGCTCAGTGGACTGTCCGTGATACTGCCACAATACCTTGTGACTCAAGTCCTCCTTTGTGTGAATCCCCTATGTGAACTCTTCACGGGCTTGCGTTCAACGACGGTCGCTTGATGCGAGCTGACTACCGGGGCCGACGAGGCACAGAAAGATTAGGAGCACCAGCGCAGCTACCAATAAAATCGTCACCATGAAAGCCTCCACTCGCCTTCGCTCGAAGCAGATGAAACTGCACCAGTGAAAGACGCGATGGACTCTCACGCTGCGAGCTTCAGCGATAAGAACAACCCGCGGCGAGAATTGC
>CAVRSO010000011.1:0-19619 GCA_963723845.1 uncultured Acidobacteriota bacterium | reverse complement strand
GAACTCCGGCTCCCAGAAGCGCCGCGTCGAGCAGTGAAATGCGTCGATTCCCGCGGCTGCAAGCGGCTCGAGAAATCGGCTCAACTCGTTGGGCGTCGTGGCCAATAAGTGCGTGCATAGTCTTGCAATTTCCATTGCGAAAATCGCAACTGCATCGGAAATTTCGGTCCCCACGCGTCGCCGGCATTCGCGAATCACTTCCACCCCAAATCGTGTGCGCTGCGCTAGATCGCCGCCGTAGTTGTCCGTGCGCCGATTGGTGCCTTCCAGAAAAACTGATCGATCAAGTAGCCGTGTGCGCCGTGGAGTTCAATCCCGTCAAAACCCACTCGCTGCGCGTTCGCCGCTGCTTGCCCATAGATTTCGATCATGGCTTCGACTTCGGATTCGGTCATCGGCTCGCCGATTTTTGTATCCGGCTTCAATAATCCCGATGGACTGATCGGCGCGCGTGGCAGCTTCGGCTCACTGTGCCCTTGCACCGCGCCAACATGCCAGAGTTGCGAAAAAATTCGTCCACCCGCTGCGTGGACGCCCTCCACAACTCGCGTCCATCCGGCCAGCGCCTCCTCACCATACATGTGAGGCACGTCAGGCATATTCTTTGCTTCTGGGTGATTCGGCGCAGTGCCTTCGGTGAGAATCAGCCCCGCGCCACCCTCGGCGCGCCGCCGATAATAAGCAGCCACGTCCGGCCCGGGCACGCCACCCGGCGAATGATTGCGCGTCATCGGCGCCATCACAATTCGATTTGCCAGCGTCAGTCCATTCAACCCAAAAGGTGTAAATAGTTCGGTCAGTGACAAGTCTCTGGGCCTCCCTTCCGGACACCCAAACCATGTATCAGATGCGAAGCACGTCAAGTTCGGCTCTCGTGCCGGCCCGAAAACCTAAATAGTGTAGCCGTTGGTGCGCCACAGCAATAAGCAAAACTAGCGCCCCTACCATGGTGTAGGATTAGGTGTCGCTGGTGTCCATTCTCAGGAACGACGGAGTGACTCGATGAAGGTCCCACCCAACCAGTTATGTAGAAGGCCCCCGCATATGGTTCGGCAGAGGCCGCCGTCTATCTAAAGGTCCCCTATCAAACCTTGCGCTATTGGCTAACTGGATTTAACACCAGGCCGCCCATCATAAAACCAGTGGAAACAGAGCCAATCCGATTGTCCTTTTTGAACCTGCTCGAATGCCATGTTTTAGCCGGCATGCGAAAAATCTATAACCTCAAGCTCCCCAAGGTTCGCAACGCGCTAAGAAATTTGGGTGAAGACAATCGGCAGAGCAGGCACCCTCTCATCGATCAGGCGTTCCTTACAGACCGGAAAGACCTTTTCATTGAAAGATTCGGAAAGATCGTCAATGTCTCGCAATACGGACAGATGGACTTGAACTTTTATCGAATCCACTTTGAGAGGGTCCAGGTGGATCCCGATGGCATGTTCCGATTCTTTCCATTTGTCGTTCACCCGGCTGCAGGTGAGCCGAAGACGATCGAGATCAATCCGATGGTGGGGTTCGGTAAGCCTGTAATCACGGGGACTGGGATTTCGACTGCTATAATCGCGTCACGCTTTATTGCACGAGAGTCTATTGCTCATTCGCGCCGAATATGAGTGCTCGCCTGAGCAAATCGAGGAAGCTATCCGATGGGAGCGAGCCCTCCCCGCTGCGGCATGACGATTTTGTCCTGTATCTCGACGAAAACCTCTGCAGTTCCGCCGCGATCCTTGCAGTTCTGAGTAAACTCGAAGTTCGTTTTGAACGTCATCTTGATCATTTCTCGCGCGGAGCGCCGGATGAACTGTGGCTGCCCGCTGTCGGGGCAAATGGTTGGACTTTGTTGACCGCCGACAAGCGGATCCGCTACAACCTCCTTGAGAGGCGCGCACTGAAGATTAATTCCATATGCGAGTTTGTTTTCGCCTCTGGCAATCTGTCTGGAAACGACATGGCCGGAGCATTGGAAGCTGCCATGCACAAGATGAATAGACTGCGCCGCAATACCAAACCTCCGTTCGTGGCGGCAATTACAAAAAAAGGGGAAGTCCACCTGCGATGGCCGAAGGTGGATAAGTTGCGCGGGGTCTAGTTGCCTGGCCACTCGGACCTTAACACGACATTTCCACAGATCGCCGTGAATTTCAAGGCCAAGTGAAAAGCCAAGGTTAAGAAATTATGAATGCAACTTGACGGAATTTCGGATTTTGATATACTGCTTGGAAGTTGGTGGAGCCCTGATTCGGGGCGTTATCTACTCACACCGGGCCTGCCGACTCATCCAGAGGTGAGGTTGGTTACTAATACCGGATAGAAAGAAATCGAGCTTCGAGCACATCCGTCTTGGAGTCGCGCGGAAATGCGACTCGAGGAAGGACGGACTCGCCCGGCGCTCGTCGCCGGGTTTTTTTATTGTCTGCAAGTTTTTTTCGCGGAATCGGCTCCAAACCGGTATCGCGCTCCGCCGGGAGCGGAGACGTTCCGATCGGAACTTTGACCGGAACTCGTTCTTTGACAACCGAAGGAAGTAGGCATCGCGTTATGCGAATTTCAAGGTTCGCATGGCGTGATAAACCGCAAATTTTTGCTCGAGAGTAGCGTTATGTGGAAAGGCGAACTTGCCTCTTCACGCCGCTTATGTGTGCGTCGTGGGCGCGCTTTTCGCCCCTACCGGACGCATAACAACCCCGAGGAATCGACGACAGAGGGCTTGCAAGACCCTTCGTCACTTCGTTCCTCAGGGTCTCGATCCTGATCGGATCGAGACGTGTTGGGTAAGTTTTATGGTCAAGCTACTAAGGGCGTACGGTGGATGCCTTGGCGCCAACAGACGATGAAGGACGCGGTAAGCTGCGAAAAGCTTCGGGGAGCCGCAAATAGGCTTTGATCCGGAGATGTCCGAATGGGGAAACCCTACCGGTGAACCCAGGTAACGGCCCGCTGAATACATAGGCGGGTGCGAGCCAACCCAGGGAAGTGAACCATCTCAGTACCTGGAGGAAAATAAATCAAACGAGATTCCGAAAGTAGCGGCGAGCGAAATCGGAACAGCCCAAACCCCGGTGTTTATACTGGGGGGTTGTAGGACCGCATAAGTAGAGTTATCAATCCGGAGGCTAGGTGAACCCGCTGGAAAGCGGGGCCACAGAATGTGATAGCCATGTAGCCGAAAGCTTACCGGACTCGAAGCGAGTATCCTGAGTACCACGGGACACGAGAAACCTCGTGGGAAACCGGGGAGACCACTCTCCAAGGCTAAATACTCGTTGGCGACCGATAGTGAACTAGTACCGTGAGGGAAAGGCGAAAAGCACCCCTGCGAGGGGAGTGAAATAGAACCTGAAACCGTATGCTTACAAGCAGTCGGAGGGCTATGCCGTGTCTTCGGATACGGCATAGCCCTCTGACTGCTTGTAGGCATACGGTTTCAGGTTCTATTTCACTCCCCTCGCAGGGGTGCTTTTCGCCTTTCCCTCACGGTACTAGTTCACTATCGGTCGCCAACGAGTATTTAGCCTTGGAGAGTGGTCTCCCCGGTTTCCCACGAGGTTTCTCGTGCCTCGTGGTACTCAGGATACCGCTTCGAGTCCGGCAAGCTTTCGGTTACATGGCTATCACATTCTATGGCCCCGCTTTCCAGCGGGTTCACCTAGCCTCCGGATTGATAACTCTACTCACGCGGTCCTACAACCCCCCGGTATAAATACCAGGGTTTGGGCTGTTCCGATTTCGCTCGCCGCTACTCTCGGAATCTCGTTTGATTTATTTTCCTCCAGGTACTGAGATGGTTCACTTCCCTGGGTTAGCTCGTACCCGCCTATGTATTCAGCGGGCCGTTACCTGGTTTTACCAGATAGGGTTTCCCCATTCGGACATCTCCGGATCACAGCCTGTTTGCGGCTCCCCGAAGCTTTTCGCAGCTTACCGCGTCCTTCATCGCCTGTTGGCGCCAAGGCATCCACCGTACGCCCTTAGTAGCTTGACCATAAAACTTACCCAACACGTCTCGATCCGATCAGGATCGAGACCCTGAGGAACGAAGTGACGAAGGGTCTTGCAAGCCCTCTGTCGTCGATTCCTCGGGGTTGTTATGCGTCCGCTATCGGCCAGATTCGGCCCACAACGCACACATAAGCGGCGTGAAGAGGCAAGTTCGCCTTTCCACATAACGCTACTCTCGAGCAAAAATTTGCGGTTTATCACGCCATGCGAACCTTGAAATTCGCATAACGCGATGCCTACTTCCTTCGGTTGTCAAAGAACGCCGTTCCGCTCAACAGTTTCCGATCGGAACGTCTCCGCTCCCGGCGGAGCGCGGTACCGGTTTGGAGCCGATGCCGCGAAAAAAACCTGCAGACAATAAAAAAACCCGGCGACGAGCGCCGGGCGAATCCGTCCTTCCTCTGAGTCGCTATTTCCGCGCGACTCCAAGACGGATGTGCTCGAAGCTCGATTTCTTTTTATCCGGTATTAGTAACCAACCTCACCTCTGGATGAGTCGGCAGGCCCGGTCCGTCAGTAGACAACGCCCCGAATCAGGGCTCCACCAACTTCCAGGCAGTATATCAAAATCCGAAATTCCGTCAAGTTGCATTCATGGTTTCTTAACATTAGTTTGGCGTTGGCCTGTGAAATTCACGATGATCTGTGGAAATTCCAAGATCGGGCGTGTCGGCCCGCTCCTGGTATGCTGGGCTGGTATAACCGTTGTTCTTACTATCCAGAGGACGAAGCCATTTGTTGCCCCTTGCATCAAATGTTGTTTCGCTTTCGAGTTACGAGAGGTCGTGAGACTTGTCCCTGACAGAACTTTTTAGATCTTTCAGCATCAATGGCTTGAGGCTTTCGAATCGAATTGTGATGGCGCCGATGACGCGGAACCATTCGCCGGGCGGCGTGCCGGGGGCGGATGTCGCTGCGTATTATCGGCGGCGCGCCGAGGGTGGCGCGGGTCTGATTCTCACCGAAGGCACTGCGCCGAATCACCCGGAAGCAAAGAATATGCCCGACGTCCCTCACATGTATGGTGAGGAGGCGCTTGCCGGATGGACGCGAGTGGTGGAGGGTGTCCACGCGGCGGGGGGACGAATCTTTTCGCAACTTTGGCATGTTGGCGCCGTGCAAGGACACAGCGAGCCGAAGCTGCCACGCGCGCCTATCAGTCCATCGGGATTGTTGAAGCCTGATACAAAAGTGGGCGAGCCGATGACGGAATCCGAAGTCGAAGCCATGATCGAAATCTACGGGCAAGCAGCGGCGGACGCGCAGCGCGTGGGTTTTGACGGGATTGAACTCCATGGCGCACACGGCTACTTGATCGATCAGTTTTTCTGGGAAGGCAGCAATCGGCGGACGGACAAATACGGCGGCGATCTAGCCCAGCGCACACGATTTGGGGTGGAAGTGATTCGCGAATGCCGGCGACGCGTGGGGCCGAGATTTCCGATGCAGTTGCGATTTTCGCAATGGAAATTGCAAGACTATGCGCGCACGATTGGCCACGACGCCCGACGAGTTGAGCCGCTTCCTTGAGCCGCTTGCCGCCGCGGGAATCGATGCGTTTCACTGCTCGACGCGGCGCTTCTGGGAGCCAGAATTCGAGGGCAGCGATTTGAATCTGGCAGGCTGGACGAAAAAAATCACCGGCAAGCCAACAACTACTGTGGGGTCGGTCTCGTTGGAGGTTGATTTCACGGTTTCGTTGGGAAGAGCGCCTGCCCCGAAAACGGATGGGAATGGCGCTGGACGCGCTGCGCACATGGACCGGCTCGTCGAAATGCTTGCGCGCGGCGATTTTGATTTTGTGGCGGTCGGGCGAGCGATACTGGCCGATCCTGCCTGGGCGGCGAAGGTGCGCGAGAATCACCTTAACGAACTTAATTCGTTTACGCCCGAAGTGCTGAAGACGCTGGCTTGAATGGCGCGAAGGAGAGCGGACGATGGCTTATTACGCGATGATCTACGATTTGGTTGACGACTACATGGCACGCCGTGGCGCTTTCCGCGAGGAACATCTGAAAATGGCAGCGGACGCGCACGCTCGCGGTGAACTGCTGCTCGGGGGCGCGTTCGCCGATCCTCCGGACAAGGCGCTCATGATTTTTCGCTTGGACGATCCGAAGGTAGCAGAATCGTTCGCGCGAAAGGATCCGTATGTGACCAACGGTCTGGTGAAGCATTGGGAGGTCAGGCCCTGGACCGTCGTCATCAAAGACATGTAGGATTCCGCCGTGGGTCCCTTCTCGACACCTCGCAAATCCTACGAATGAATACGGCGCACGAACTTTTGATGCGGGCGGGTTGGATTCTCTGCACAAAAACCGGCGTGAGAGTGATCGCGAAGATCGCACGGTCGCGCCAATAGCGACGCGTTACCCGGAAGCAACTTACATGCATCGCATGACGCGGGAGCCGCATCTCACAGCCATAATGAATCCCAACATGCCGAACCCTAGCATCACGCCGCGCGATGTCCTAGCCGCTTGGGGGAGAATCCTGACCGGTAGAGTGCCCATGTTGTCGATCGAGATTACGCGAGAATGTCCGCTGAGCTGCCCAGGATGCTATGCGTACGGAGATACGCACCTTGGCGGCGGTGTGACGCTAAGTCAATTGAACGATTCGCGGGGCCGAGAGCTTGTCGAAGGCGTATTGGAACTGGTGCGCAAACACAAGCCGCTTCACGTTTCGCTGGTCGGCGGCGAGCCGATGGTCCGACACCGCGAGCTGAGCCAGATTCTTCCGGCGCTCAGCGAGATGGGAATATTTGCGCTGGTGGTCACGAGTGGCGTGATACCTGTTCCCATGGAGTGGATGAAACTGCCGCGCGTGCGCGTAGCGATCTCAGTGGATGGTCTGCCGGAGCACCACGATATTCGACGCAAGCCGGCGACGTATGAGCGGATTCTGAAAAATATTGAAGGCCGCGACGTCAACATCCACTGGGTGATTACACGGCCTATGATGGAGCGCGCCGGCTATTTGGAGGAGTACGTGTCCTTCTGGAGCGGGCGCCCGGAAGTGAATCGAATTTGGGTGAGCACGTATACTCCGCAGATTGGCGAGCGCAGCGCGGAAATGCTTGCTCCTGGTGATCGAGGAATATTGGTGAGGGAGTTACCTCGTCTGGCCACGAAATATCCCAAGTTCCTTTTCAATGAGGGACTGGCCGAAGCCATTCTTCGCCCGCCGAAAAATCCCGACGAGTGCCTGTTCGCGAAGATGTCAACGAACTATTCGGCGGACCTTGAGAGCCGCGTGGAACCCTGTGTTTTCGGAGGTACGCCGGACTGTTCGCAGTGTGGCTGCGCCGCAAGCAGTGGATTGCACTGGATTCGGAGCGTCAATGTCGCCGGTCCGTTGAAGGTTGATCACTTCGTTCGAAGCTCGGTGGGGATCGGGCTCTTGGTGAATCGGCTGCGATCGCGCCCGGCCCGGCCCTCCCGATGGATTCCCAATGCCGCGGAATCAGGTGACGAAGGGTACCAGTACAGGTCGAATTCTGGGGGCGTCGATTAACCCTTTCTGTGCTTGAAGTATTCGACCTGCTTTAGGCGCTTTTCGGCCTGAGACTTGCTCTTGTACGGTCCGCCGAGATTTTTCCCCTTTTCCGACAATACCTTATAGCCTTCTTTAACTTTTTTAATCATGGTTTCCCTCCTAAGCGAGTTTTGGAGGAAAACATGCTGGCGGTCAATACCGTGCGGAATGTAGTGGGGAGCAATATTGTCCATGAAAACGCCTGAGCGGAACGCCTCTTGACGAGCGAGCCGAAATCTGTAAACTGCGATTTCGATATGGCGACCTTGCCAAACCCGATAGAAGACACGTTGCAGGATTTTCAGTTCCCGCAACGCGAGGCGGCCTTTTTTTATGGGCTTTTTTTGCGTGGCCATACAGCGGACGAGCTTCGCCGAGATATCGCTGTCCCCGCGGCGGTGCTTGCAAAGTGGGATCGGGAAACGGTTCGAGAACCCCGGCTACGGCCGCTGCTCGAGCGGGTCGTCCAATATCGCCGCCATGTGCTGGCGATTTTTGAGAACCTCATCGGCCGCGACTCGGCTACGCAGAGACTTCAGTAATTTCCTCAGTTATGCGACCGCCCCAGCTCCCTTGCTTTGCGCTGACGTCTGCACGTGGCTGCCGCCCAGGGTTGCTTCGTTGACTGCCTGCCCTTCGTCATCTACACTTTTGCGAGCATCACTGCGGCGAAATTTTCTGCTAACCGTTCCCCGGTAGCTCAACGGTAGAGCATTCGGCTGTTAACCGAAGGGTTGCTAGTTCGAATCTAGCCCGGGGAGCCACTTCCTCTTTTCTGTGAATCAATTAGCGGCGGGATTCTTCTGGCCTTCGTGTTCTGAGGCTGGCAGTAGTGTGGTGCATCTTGGTTTGTGGTAGTAAAGTACGCGCTTGGCTGTTGGCCGGGGGCATCGCAATGGGAAAAACTATCGAGCAGTTGACACGACATACCGCGCGACTGTTTCGCGATTCGGCTCGACACCGTCTAGTCGGTTTCTGTGGGCTGACGGCGACTGCAACGATTATGGTCGGCGCTCTTGGCATATGTTTGCAAGCGCAAGCCCAGAGGTTTTTCGAAAAGGGTTCCAGTCCCAGCTTTACCAAGAGCCAGGCGGACCGTGGGAAAGGGGCGTACACCAACAGTTGTTCATCGTGCCACGGTACAAACCTCGATGACGGCGAATTTGGTCCGGCGCTCAAGGGAGTAGCGTTCCAGAAGAAATGGGGAGTTCAATCGCCGGGCGCACTTTTTTCTTACATGGTTCAGAAAATGCCTCCAGCGGACCCGGGACAAATGAGCGGGCAAGCGTATGCCGACTTGGAGGCGTACGTTCTTCAGGCCAACGGTCTCGAAGCCGGCACAACGGAACTCACCGCCGCCGAACTAGGCGGATCAGGCGTGCAGAGCGCACCAGCGGCCCAGCAGGGTTTTCAGGGAGATGTACGTCCAAGCGCAGGCAATCGTGACGCAATTTACAAAGCTGTGATGGCGCGTCGTGCGGCCCAGCTTGAGAAGATCACGCCGGTGACGGAGGAGATGCTGCAGCATCCACCAGATGGCGATTGGCTGACATGGCGACGCACTTACGATAGCTTGGGCTACAGTCCTCTTAATCAAATAAAGAGATCAAATGTAAAAGATCTGCGTCTGGACTGGAGCCGCGCGTTGCCGGTTGGCGCCGACGAGATCACCCCGCTTGTGCACGACGGCGTTATCTTCCTCGAAAGTGCTAACGCGATCCAGGCATTGGACGGCGCGACGGGCGATCTTCTTTGGCAATACGCGAGGCTCCTGCCTGAGACGCTGCTGAATGGAAGAGAGTCGGTGATGAGAGGCATCGCGATCTATCAGGACAAACTCTACGCTCCGACTGCGGACGGGCACGTTATCGCGTTGGACGTGAAGACGGGCAAACTTGTATGGGACCACCAGGTTGTCGTGCCCCTGACGGGAGTCTATGCGCACTCGAATCATGATTACCGCCTGGACGGTGCTCCGATTGTCGCCAGAGGCAAAGTGATCTTCGGCGTGAGCCTGGGTATTACCAATCCCAGCGGCGGTTGCTTTATTTTGGGTCTGGACGCACAGACTGGCGACGAAGTTTGGCGATTTCATACCATCCCGCGTCCCGGCCAGCCCGGCGGCGACAGTTGGAATGGCGCGCCTGTGGATCAGCGTTTTGGAGCCTCGGTGTGGACATCGGGGAGCTACGATCCCAAGCTGAACCTGGTCTATTTTGGAACCGGCAACACCTATGACGTATCGACGTTACTTTCGCCGCAGTCCCAAAAGGGTGAGTCAAATGACGGGCTCTACACGGATTCGACAGTGGCGCTTGATCCTGATACCGGAAAGCTGGCGTGGTATTACCAACACATGAATCGCGATGTCTGGGATCTCGATTGGGCTTTCGAACAATTGTTAATTACGCTCCCGGTTGATGGGAAGCCGACCAATCTTGTGGTCAGCGGAGGCAAGATGGCGGTGTTCGATGCAGTGGATCGCACCAATGGCGCGTATCAATTTTCGAAGGACCTTGGGCTGCAAGATTTGGTAAGCACGATTGATCCGAAAACGGGAAAGAAAATCATCAATCCTGAGTTCGAGCCAAAAGCCAACAAGACCGAGTTCATCTGTCCCGATGCGAATGGAGCGAGAAACTGGCCGGGGACGTCCTACGATCCCGAAACTCACATACTGTATGTGCCACTGGCCGAAACTTGCATGGACTATACCTGGGTCCCCGGCGACGCTGCGCAGACGGCGGCCGGAGGGCTCGACATTCGCTACGTCTTGCGCCTGCGGCCGGATAACGACGGCAAGATGGGGCGCATCGAGGCGATCAATCTTGAGACCAAGAAAGTTGTATGGATGGATCGTCAGCGTGCGCCCATAGCCAGTGCGATGCTCGCGACGGCAGGCCAGCTTGTTTTCTGCGGCTCGCAGGACCGGCAGTTCACCGCCTACGACGGGGAAACGGGCAAGGCGCTATGGCACGTTGGATTAAACGCAACGCCGAGTTCTTCTCCGGTGACTTACAGCGTCGGTGGCAAGCAATACATCGCGGTCGTTTCCGGAGGCGGCGGGCCACTCGATGCGGGCGGGCACAGCTTGGCACCGGAGTTTGATAATCCAGCCGGCGGGACGACGCTCTGGATATTCAAGTTGCCTAGCACAAACCAGATCGCGCACCAATAAGGTTCGAGGCCGCGAGGCAGAGACCCGTTGGAGAACTCAGATACTTAATGCAATCGCTGAGCAACATTCGGCACACTCGTTCAATAGTCGGCCCGGAGTGTCGGCCATCGTCCCGCAACAAGCGTGCCTCTAGCACGACAGTCCAGAGATGGCTTTTGAGGATCGCGTCTTTCGCCTTAGCAGGTGTGACGTTTGGCGCTCTCGGTGTTCCCGCGCAAGCACAGAGAGCTTCGTCGGGCGAGCAGGGAGCACCAGCGCCAGAGCCAGGGAATATTCTTCCGCCAAATCATGATGCTGTATTCGACGCGACTACAGCGCAGCGGACAGCCTTGCTAAACAACATCCCGCCAGTCACAGACGAAATGCTCCAGCATCCACCGGATGGAGATTGGCTCACTTGGCGGCGCGCTTACAGCAGTTTGGGCTATAGCCCTCTTCGCCAGATCGACGGCAACAATGTGCGCAATCTGCGCGAGGCGTGGGCTTGGGACTTGCCCGTGAGTCGGAACGAGATCGCGCCGCTCGTTCATGACGGGATTATCTTCATCGAGAGCGCCAACACGATTCAAGCGCTGGACGGCAGGACGGGCGATCTGCTCTGGCAGTATGTCCGGCCTCTGCCTGCGTCGCTCCATGAGGGCAGCTCGGCGATTGTAAGAAATCTTGCCATTTATCAGGGCATGCTCTACGCGCCCACCGCCGATGGGCATATCGTCGCTCTGAATGTGAAGACGGGCGCGATCGTGTGGGATCAGCAGGTCTTAGGCCCGCCAGAGATTGCGCACCACCTGGAGTTGGATGGCGGCCCGATTGTCGCCAAGGGCAAGGTGATGATGGGTGCGAGCGGCTGCAACACCTATCCAGGCGGTTGCTTCATTGTGGGGTTGGATGCTTACGGTGGTAAGGAAGCTTGGCGATTTAACACCATCGCGCGTCCCGGGCAGCCCGGTGGCGACAGTTGGAATGGCGCGCCCGTGAACCAGCGCTTTGGCGCCTCCGTGTGGACTTCCGGCAGTTACGACCCCGATCTCAATCTCGTTTATTTTGGTATTGGCCAAACTTATGACACCGGGACATTGCTGGAGCGTCAGTCCCAGCCGAATGGTGATTCCAACGACGGACTGTATACGGACTCCACCGTGGCGCTCGATCCTGATACCGGTAAGCTGGTCTGGTATTACCAGCATATGAACCGCGATGTCTGGGATCTGGACTGGGCGTTCGAGCAATCGCTGATTACGCTGCCAATCAACGGCAAACCGACCAATCTCGTTGTCACCGGCGGCAAGATCATGGTGTTCGATGCTATTGATCGGGCCAGCGGCAAGTATGAGTTCTCCGAAGATCTCGGGCTGCAAACTCTAGTCAGCGCCATAGACCCGAAAACGGGAAAGAAGATTATCAATCCTGCGCTCGAGCCAGAGGCCAACGTGACCAAGCACTTCTGCCCGCATTCAGGTGGCGGACGGAATTGGCCTGCAACCTCTTACGATCCCCAGACCAAAATTCTATATGTTCCGCTGTATGAATCCTGTCAGGACTTCACTTGGATTCCGCGCGATTCCGCCAAAACAGCCGAAGGCGGTAGTGACATGCATTTCGTCCTCCATACCCGGCCGGATAGCGATGGCAACATGGGCCGCATCGAAGCGATAAACCTTGAGACAAGAAAAGTAGTGTGGGTCTATCGTCAGCGCGCGGCTATTTCAAGTTCGATGATGACGACTGCGGGCGGACTCGTCTTCGCTGGCTCGCGGGACCGACGTTTCCGGGCTTTTGACGCCTCGACGGGCAAAATATTGTGGCAGAGGACATTAGACGCCTCTCTCAGTTCTACGCCTGTCACTTACAGCGTCGGTGGCGAACAATACGTTGCTGTTGTCGCCGGCAATGGCGGACCGGTGGCTTGGCCTCAGCTGACACCCGAAATCGCTAATCCCCTTAGCGGGACAACGCTTTGGGTCTTTAAGCTGCCTGATGCTGCAAACTGAAGGCGTCACCCGCGCCAAAATTGCTCAATCGTATTTCGTCGGATAGAATTCGAACTTGAGCAATTTTCCAAACGCATCGCCACTCCTCTCCGGATTGAACGAGCGCCAGCGCGAGGCCGTGCTCGCGACGGAAGGGCCGATCCTCGTACTTGCGGGCGCGGGCACGGGCAAGACTCGCGTGATCACTTACCGCGTGGCGCATCTGATCGAGCAAGGTGTTGCGCCAGAGTCGATTCTTGCTGTCACTTTCACCAACAAAGCCGCAGGCGTAATGAGGGACCGGATCAGCGAACTGCTGCGATCCAGCGGACGCGGCGGAGTGGGCGTCTGGGTCTCCACGTTTCACTCCTTTTGTGCGCGGCTGCTTCGGCGCGAAGCGCGGCACATAGGCCTTCCGCGCGATTTCGCTATTTATGATGATGACGACCAGACCTCAGCTGTAAAGCGTGCGCTGCTACAGCTTGGTTTCACGGCCGAGGATTATCCCCCGCGTACTGTGCGCGCTCAAATCAGCCACGCGAAGAATCACGGCATCACGCCGGACGAAATGGAATCCCGCGCCGCGCAGGCGGGAGACAAAGACGGCCAAGATGCCGCCAACATTTTCCGGGTCTATAACGATATTCTCCGCAAGGCGGCCGCCATTGATTTCGACGACTTGCTCTTGCGATCGGTGGACCTGCTCCGGGACCACGCCGAAGTCCGCGCGAATTGGAACAGGCGCTTCCAGTATCTGATGGTTGACGAATTTCAAGATACGAATCGGGCGCAGGAAGAACTCGTGCGGCTATTAGCCGATGCGCGGAAGAATGTGTGCGTCGTCGGCGACGAAGATCAATCGATCTATGGCTGGCGAGGTGCGCGAGCTGGGAACTTAAAGCGTTTCACGGAGGACTTTCCGGGCGCTAAAGTAATTCGGCTGGAGGAAAATTATCGCTCCACGCAGACAATCCTCGATGCTGCGGCGGCGGTGGTTAAAAACAATTCAGATCGGCTCGGCAAGAACTTGCAGGCCACACTGGGATCGGGCGAAAAGCTGCGTTTTTTCGAGGCGCCCGACTCCATCGCCGAAGCGGAATTCATCTGCGGAGAGCTTTCGACACTGGTTCGCGGCGATGCGGACGCGCGCGTGGCCGTCCTTTACCGCACGGGCGCTCAGTCGCGCTCGTTTGAAGAAGTTTTGCGCCGGCTCGGGATTCGGCACCGCGTTGTTGGAGGATTCAGCTTCTACGAGCGTGCGGAAGTGCGCAACGCGCTGGCTTATATTCGATTGCTCTTCCATCCCGAAGATGACGTTGCACTGTTGCGCGTGCTCAACGTACCGCCGCGCGGGATTGGCGCCGCAACGATCGCCGCGCTGGAAGCTGACGCGCGCGAAACTGGAAAATCGTTGTGGAAAGTTATCGGCGACCGCAATTCTCTGGTCGGCAAGAAATCCGCGGGCGCGCTGAATTATTTCCGCCAGATGATCGAAGATCTACAGGCAGAGCGCGATGGTCTCGCACCCGCACAACTGATCGAGCGCGTGCTCGAACAATCGGGCTATCTGGATTGGGTCGAGCAGCAGGACAACCTCGAACATACCTCGCGCGCCGAGAATCTGCGGGAACTCTCGAACGCCATGTCCGAGGCCACTGCGCAAGGGCAAACTCTGGAAGACCTGCTCGATCGCGCGGCGCTCACCAGCGATTCGGATGAATACGACGACACCATCCCCGTCTCGCTGATGACTCTGCACAGCGCCAAGGGCCTGGAATTTGACGCCGTATATCTCGCAGGACTCGAAGAGGGAGTGCTGCCCCATAGCCGTTCCTTCGATACCAATGCGGACATCGAGGAAGAGCGGCGGTTATTTTATGTGGGAATGACGCGCGCCAAGCAGTCGCTCGTGCTTTCGCGGGCGACCTATCGCAGGACGTACGGCGAAGACCGCTTGCGCGCTTCGCTGCCTTCGCGCTTTCTGGCCGAAATTCCCGCCGACTTGATCGAAGCCGCTGCAGGTTCGCAATCGGAGCCCGGAGAAACGCGCCGCTACGAACCTGATCCTGAATACTCGGAGGGATATTCATACCGCAGCCGCCGCACTCCTTACGGCCGATCGGGCTATGCTGGTTCCTCATCGCCTCGCTCGGCTTACGGCCGCACGGCAAAATCGAGCCGTTCCGCTCCGGGTAGCCGCACATCGGGCGATCCCCTCGTGGGCACTCGAGTGCGCCACTCGAAATTCGGGATCGGCACGATCATCGGTGTGGAGGGCGAAGGCGACGACCGAAGACTTACTGTGAGCTTCCAGGATTACGGCCCTAAAAAGCTTCTCGAACGTTACGCAAATTTGCAGATTGCCTGACTGTTACGGGGGCCCTGAAGGACAGGTTGCGCCGGGAGGTCTCTCAAGGTAGAGTTTGCTTCGGTCGCACGGGGAAGGTGGCGATTGGATCCACAGCTTTTCCGCACCAAGAGCATCGACCAGCTCATCTCCGACGCCGATCGCCCCGAAAAACGCCTCAAGAAGTCCCTCGGATGGGTAAGTCTTACCTCACTCGGAATCGGAGCGGTAATCGGTTCTGGAATCTTCACCGTGATCGGCACCGCCATTGCTGGCCAGAAATTCAAGGCCAGCTCCGTGCTGAACGCTCCGCTGCTTGAATATCTGATCTATCACTCCGCATCATTCGGTAGGCCAGGCGCGGGCCCTGCGATTGCGCTCTCGTTCGCTCTCGTGGGCGTCGTTTGCTGCTTCGCCGCCCTTTGTTACGCGGAGCTCGCGGCCATGATCCCGATAGCGGGCAGCGCATATACCTACACGTACGCAACGATGGGAGAGCTAATCGCCTGGATCATCGGATGGGACCTGATCCTCGAATATGCCGTATCGAACATGGCCGTGAGCGTAGGGTTTTCCGCGCACATGGTGGCGCTATTCGATTGGTTCGATTTTCATCCGAACCTGCGCTGGATCACTCCGGCATATTTACCCGGAGGGCTCGCTGATCTGCAAGGCAACACGCTCTACGATCCCGGCTGGCACTTCGGTTTCAACTGGCCTGCATTCGTCATCGTGATGTTGCTCACGATTGTGCTCGTGCGCGGGATTAAAGAGTCGGCTCGTACAAACAACGTCATGGTGTTGTTGAAAATTGCCGCGATCCTGATCTTCATCGGAGTTGCTTCGCCCCACATCCACAGTGCGAACTGGCATCCGTTCGTGCCCAACGGTTGGCCAGGAATCCTCACCGGGGGCTCGATTATTTTCTTTACCTACATTGGATTCGACTCGGTATCCACCGCGGCGGAGGAGTGCACGAATCCGCAGCGCGACTTGCCGATCGGGATCATCGCCACGCTGGTGATTTGCACTGCGCTCTATATCGGAGTGGTAGTGGTGGTGACCGGTCTCGTGCCGTGGCGGACGCTGGTCGACGATGCGGCGCCCGTCGTAAACACGATGAAGCGCCTCCATTTCGGCAATGTGCGATTGGCGGTGCTGATCGGCGCCCTGGTGGGGATGATTTCGTCGCTGCTCGTTTTTCAGCTCGGTCAGGCGCGTGTGTGGTTCGCAATGTCGCGTGACGGTCTTTTACCCGCGATATTTAGCCGCGTACATCCGCGCTTTCGCACACCGGATTTCTCCACATGGGTCGCGGGACTTCTCGTGGGCATCCCCGCTGGCCTGTTGGACATTGGCACGCTCGCCGATCTTTCGAATATAGGCACACTCTTCGCGTTCGCTCTGGTGGCGGGTGGCGTGCTGATTTTGCGGTACCGCGAACCTGAGCGGCCGCGCCCATTTCGGGCGCCCGGGGGACTGCTTGCGCCCGTAATAACTATCGTTACATGCTTGCTTTTGATGGCTGGTCTTCCCATTACGAACTGGGTCCGCTTTTTCGTTTGGCTCCTGATAGGATTGATCCTTTATCATTTCTACGGGCGCAAGCACAGCGGGCTTTCCACGGCAAAAGTTGAAGCATTGTAAGGAGATTCCACTGATGTGGCTGTCGATGGGCCCATCGATCCGGTGCGGGCTTCTGGGTACGCTGGGCCTGATGCTCCTGATTTTCCTCACAGCTTTGTCTTCGTTTGGCTGGGGTGAAAGTGCGGAGCGCCTGGTGGTGGATAAGGCTGTCGAAACCCTGCCTGCGGAGATGCTTCCATTCTTCCAGGCTCACCGGCCATTCCTGGTGGAACATGTTGCCGACGCAGCCGCAGCGGTAGCGAAGAACCCCTCCGAACGCCGCAACGATTTCATCGAGCTCGATCACTACGGGCAATTCCCATTCGCAAGTCTGCCGCGTTCGTACAAGGATGCCGTTGCGAAGTTCGGCCGGCGCAGCATCGAAGCTCGCGGGCAGCTCCCGTGGCAAATCGGCCTCTATAGTCAAAAGCTCACGGAAGCGCTTCGCGCCCACGAGTGGAATGAGGCTGAACTTTCAGCAGCGATCCTGGCCCACTATGTGGCTGCGGCGCACGATCCCTTCAACACGACGGTAAATGGAGATGGGAAAATATCCGCCGAACCCGGAGTCAACGAGCGATTCAGTCAGAAGCTCGTGGGCCGCTATCAGAGGTTTTTTTATGTGAAGCCGAATGAGGCTGCTTTTATTGCCGACCCCACGGACCATGCCTTTGAGATGTGCCTTAACGCACATTCCTGGCTCGAAAATATTCTTCTCGCAGACCGTCGTGCCGATGCGGGATTGTCCGCCTACAACGACGAATACTATGACCGCTTCTACGCCCAGGAAGGCGCCGTGTTGATCCGTCAGCTTACGGACGCATCCACTGACATCGGCTCCTATTGGATGACGGCATGGATCAATGCCGGACGCCGCGTTCGTGATGGGCGAAGACGAACCGATCGGGCTTGGGCCTGTCGGGCCAGCGCACGCCACCGACGAGTTCCTCGACCGCTGGCGGATCCCCGGCGAGCGCCGCGTCGCACGTCGTGGGAGGAGCGGTTCGGCGAGACGCATCTACGTGCCGCTGGCCGAGCGGGCCGTCGGTGACGCGCTGAAGCAGGCCGGGCGTCACCGCGGACGATGTCGACCACGTGGTCGTCACCGGCGTGCACGCTCGAGCGGCTCGCGGCGATCGCCAAGCGGATCGGCGCTGCGGCCGGAGGCGTACGCCGCCGGACCTCGGCGCGACGGTCGGCAACACCGGCACCGCGCAGGCGGGCTTGTGCTCGCGGACGTGCTCGACCGGGCCGAGCCGGGCCAGATCGATCGTGCTCGTCGTGCTCGCCGACGGCGCGACCGCCATCGTGCTGCGCACGACCGACGCGATCGCCGTCGTACCGCGCGGCCACGCACGGTCGCCGCGCAGATCGACTCGGGTAGCGACGACTCGTCGCCTACGGCAAGTTCCTCACGTGGCGCGGCTTGCTCACCGTGAGCCGCCGCGGCGTCCCGAGCCCGAGCGCATCTCGGCCCGCCGTCGGCGCGGACCGAGGAGTGGAAGTTCGCGTTCGTCGGCACGCGCTGCACCGAGTGCAGCTCGTGCACCTGCCGCCGGCGCGGGTGTGCGTCAACTGCAACGCGGTCGACGACATGGCGCCGCGTGCCGATGGCCGACGCGCAGGGCACGATCGCGCACGTTCACCATCGACCGGCTCGCCTACTCGCCCAGTCCCGCCGACCGTGGCCGCGGTCGTCGACTTCGACGGCGGCGGCCGGTTCACGTGCGAGCTCACCGACGTCGACGCCGACGCGGTGCGCGATCGGCGACCGGGTCGAGATGACGTTCCGCAAGCTGTTCACCGCCGACGACATCCACAACTACTTCTGGAAGGCCCGCCCGGTCCGGGCCGACACGGAGGAGATCTGATCATGGGTTCGCACGGGATCAAGGACCGGGTCGCGATCGTCGGCATGGGCTGCACGCCGTTCGGCGAGCACTGGGACAAGTGCACCGACGACCTGCTGATCGACGTCGCCGAGGAGACGTTCGCGTCGGCCGGCATCGACCAAGGACGACGTCGACGCCTACTGGCTCGGCACGATGGGCTCGGGCATGAGCGGCATCACGCTGTCGCCGGCCGCTGCAGCTGCACGACAAGCCGGTCACCCACGTCGAGAACTTCTGCGCGACCGGTTCGGAGGCGCTGCGCAACGCCGTGCTACGCGGTCGCGTCCGGCGCGTACGACATCGCGATGGCGATCGGCGTCGAGAAGGTGAAGGACTGCGGCTTCTCAGGGCCTCGTCGGCGCGGCCGATGCCCGACGACGGCACCGGCCGCGACGCTCACCGCGGCGGCGATGTTCGCGATGCTCGCGCCCGGCTACGGCAAGAAGTACGGCGTCGACGACGAGCGAGATGCGGGAGGTCCTCGCCCGCATCGCGTGGAAGAACCACTACAACGGCGCCCGCAACCCGCCGGGCGCAGTTCCGCAAGGAGGTGTCGATGGAGACGATCTGCGGCGTCGCCGCTCGATGGCCGGGCATGCTCGGCGTCTTCGACTGCTCGGGTGTGGCCGACGGCTCGGCGGCGGCGATCGTCGTGCGCGCCGAGGACGCGCACAAGTACACCGACAAGCCGCTCTACGTCAAGGCGCTGTCGTTCGTCGCCGGCAACGGCTGCGGGCAACGATCGACCCCGACTACGACTACACGACGTTCCCCGAGGTCGTCGCGGTCGGCCGAGGACGCCTACGCGCAGGCCGGCGTCACCGACCCGCGCGCGCGAGCTCGCGATGGCCGAGGTGCACGACTGCTTCACGCCCGACCGAGCTCGTGCTCATGGAGGACCTCGGCTTCGCCGAGCGCGGCATCGCGTGGAAGGAGGTGCTCGCCGGCACGTTCGACCTCGACGGCGACCTGCCGGTGAACCCCGACGGCGGCCTGAAGACCTTCGGCCACCCGGTCGGCGCGTCCGGGCTGCGGATGATGTTCGAGGCTGGCTCCAGCTGCGCGGCGAG
>CAVRSO010000010.1:0-50025 GCA_963723845.1 uncultured Acidobacteriota bacterium | reverse complement strand
TTCGAGAGTTGATAGGTTTCCGCTCATGGACGCCACTCCTCAGTTTCGGGATGGAGAAGGGCAAAGCCTTGGCCCTCGACTTTAACGATCTTGCCTGAGCCATCCATGGGGCACTTTGAGACGACGTCAATTTTATCTAGAGGCCGTCTTGATTTTGCTGAGATCCGCCTTGCGAACCTGTGAGTCGATCAGCGATCGACTCGCCCCGCGGCACAATAGGGCGGCGGGTCATACTCAGATATTGCAGAGGAACAGCGGAACGGTGGAACCTGAGACAAAGCAGCGTACACTCATGCGAGACATGGAGGTATCGCTTCTCACACTCGCTGCGGCTACGCTCGGTGACTGAGTTTGAGGGGGTGCGTTGCGAGGAGTCGCCTCGCCTGAGTGGACGCGCAGTTAGACACGTTTGGTCTGTCGATTAGAGGGGGGTTGGTTTTGCGCGAGCCGCAGCCGCGGCAACCTGCGCAACACTGCTCCTGATGGGAGCCGTTCTATGCGCTACCTGTTTGATGACTACGTGCTTGATCCGGACCGTCGCGAGCTCCGCTGTGCGGGTGATCGCATTGAGCTGGAGCCTCAGGTATTCGATCTTCTGGAGTTCTTGATCCGCACACGAGACCGAGTGGCCAGTCGGGACGACCTGCTCGAGGCCGTATGGCAGGGGCGCATTGTGTCCGAATTGCATTGAGCAGCCGGATCAATGCGGCCCGAACGGCGATCGGCGACAACGGCACGACGCAGCGCCTGATCCGGACGCTGCTGCGCAAAGGCATTCGCTTTGTTGGAGATGTCCGGGAGGAGAAGGAGCAAATACCAAAGCCAGAGCCCGTGTCCCTGGAAGCCGCTAATGAGGACACGGCGACTAGAGTTCCCAGCCATCGCCGTGCTCCCATTCATAAACATGAGCGGCGAGCAAGAAAACGAATACTTTGCCGATGGGATGGCGGAAGAGATCATCACCGGGCTGGCGCAATGCACCGGGTTGAGCGTCGTTGCCCGGAACTCCTCGTTCGCTTTCAGGGGACGATCGGTGGACGTTCGCCAGATCGGGAATGAACTCGGGGCGACTTATGTTTTGGAAGGCAGCGTGCGCCGCAGCGAAAAGCGATTGCGAATTACGGCGCAGCTCATTGACGCCCGATCTGGAGGTCATCTGTGGGCCGAGCGATTTGAAGGGGATTTGAGCGATGTATTTCAGCTCCAAGATCGGATTACCGAGAGTGTGGTCGCCGTTATCGAGCCGAAACTGCTGTTTGCCGAGGCTGGCCGTGCCCGCCGTCAGCCGCCGAGAAACCTAGATGCTTACGACCTATACCTCCGCGCGCTCTCACTGATTAACGAATATACCGCCGAAGCCACGGCTGCGGCTTTGCAGTGTCTCGACAAGGCTCTGGAGTTTGATCCCAACTACGCCCAGGCCATGGCAGCATCAGCGTGCTACCGTGCTCTGTCCCAGCTCCAGGGCTGGACGGGCAACTGGCGGAGCCGAAGTCCAGGGCAGTGCAACGGGCGTGGGACGCGGTCGCTCTTGCGCCGAATGATCCGCACGCGCTGTGGATGGCAGCGTTTGCGATCTGGGTATTGGCCAAGGACCGCCCTCGCGCGCAGGACCTTTTTCGGCGTGCACTGAGCCTCAACCCGAACTCCGAAATCGCGATGACGTTGGCGGGCTGGGTCGAGGCCGCGAACGGAGATCCCGCGGGCGGCCGCGAGTTGATCGAGAAGGCCCAACGTCTCAATCCCAAACCTCCCAGTCCGTGGGTCGCTTCCGCCGGGATGGCTTTGACTTACATCGTCGAAGGCAAATACGCAGATGCGGTACGGTGGGCTGAAAAGGCGGTGGCTCAAAATCGCCGCTTTACCTTTGCGCTTCGCAGCCTTGCGGTTGCACTCGTCGAAGTTGGCGAGATGGACAGAGCTCGACAAATTGTAAACGAGATACTGGGGACCGAACCTGACGCGACTATCGCCAGCATTCCTGACCAGATGCCGTATCTCAGTGACGTTGTGCTGCAGAACTACATTGAGACGCTGCGTCGGGCCGGTCTGCCCGCGTAAATGGCCCAGGTTGATTGCCCTTTTGGGCCAGGTTGATTGCCCTTTTGGGAAGGCAGCCAAGATCTGGTGTTTCTTCCAATTACCCCCTAGAGATCCGTCGCGCTACATCATCGAGTGACGGACGGGCAGGGCGGCGGCCTATCTCGTCCCACTCTCGATAGCACTTAAGATCATAGACGCGGCAGGAAGAAGGGCCATGGACGATCATCTTTTGGCAGTCAAGCAGCGTCAGCATGGGCCGTTGTGCGCGGCTGCGCCGTCCGGGCAATCCAAGCTGCAAAGCGATCAATCCATTTGTTGAGGAACGCCTTCGTCACTTCGTCTGCCCCATTGTCGAGTTGCTCGAATAGCTCAGGCTTGTAAGTGAACCACAGCTCAGGTTGATCCATCACCACGGTATCTAAGACGGTCAGGAGACCTTAAGGGCGATCTGCTCGGCTGCCGATCCAATGGCTCCTGGACTCATGCCAATCGCGGCAGAGAGTTTCGCTTCCCAGAAGTTCTTGCCTTGCGGGCGCGTGCCCCAGAGGTAGGATATGCCGGCTTTAATTTTCGGACCCGCACTTCGTATTCGAGATTTGATGGTCTCCAGGCGTAGCGTCGAGCACTCACTGCAGGGTGCTGTCATGTCGCTACGAACTGGCAATCCTATGGTGGCGAGACAGCTATAGAGCAGTTTCTCGCAAACGGTTGGGCTGACCGTGCAGAACTGCCGCTACGGGACTTGCTCTTGCAGTGAAGTTTTTCTCTTGCAGTAGCGTTGGTCCGCGGCTTCGCTCGTTCGAAGGCGGGACGGTCACACTTTCGGTCGAAATGACTCGCTCGACTCTCTCCATGCCTTTTCCCGCTCTCCGTTGTCACCGCCGTTCTGGCCGTGGCCGCTCGGGATCCCCGCAGACAATGCTCGCCTTCGTGGACGCCACAACGCTCGAAGGCGCGAAGCAGACCATTGCACTCGGGTCCGTCGCAAGCCAGGTCGCGATCAAGCGACTTGCACCAATGGCGGCGGCTTCTTCAATGCGAATGCCGCGCATCCCTTCGAGAACCCGACGACGCTGGCCAACTTCGTCCAGGTCTGGCAGACGCTGGTGGTCTCGGTCGCCATAAACTTTGCTTTCGGCCGGCTCGTCGGCGACAGCTGGCAGGCGCGCGCGCTGGTCTGGGTGATGGGCGCCTGGGCTCGTGGCGGGCATTGCGATCACCTACGCGGTGGAGGCAGCCGGAACTCCGATGCTGCACGCGGCCGGCGTCGGGAGAACCCGGTCGTCGCCGAGCAGGTTCTGATGCTAGCCGGCAAAACCTTCTGATAGGTGCTCCATGAGCAACCGTTCAGCGACCATCTCGATGTTTGACGGGCCGATCCTGCGCCAGGCGGTCCTCTATGCCCTATAAAGCTCAAACCCGGCGACCTTGTGTGCAATCTGGTTATCTTCGTGACCGAGCTCGTGGCCCTCCTGGTGACCGTTCTGTTCGTTCGCGACCTCGCCGACGGGTGCATCTGCCTTCTTCACCGAGAAGACCGCGGCCTGGCTCTGGCTGACGTAACTTCGCCAACTTCGCCGAGGCGGTGGCGAAGGGCGCGCCTGGCGCAGGCCCATACCTGCGCCAGGCGCGCACCCAGACCGCTGCCAAGCGGCTCTATGAGCCCGAAGCGCAAGGAGTTGCATGCGAATGTCCCAGCGCTCGACCTGGAGGTCGGGGACCTCGTGCCGTCGAGGCCGGCGACCGCTCCGCCGTGACGGGCGGCACGACCGTGATCTCGGTCTGACTGGTCGTGCGGATCACGGCAGCGCCGGGCTCCTCGTTCCTGGACCGGATGATCGCCTCGTGGAGGGAGCCGAGCCGGCAGAAGACGCCAAACGAGATCGCCCTCAACGTCCTGCTGGCGGACATCACCATCGTATCCTGATCGCCGTGGTGACATTGTCCGGGCTGGGCCGCTACTCCGGACCCGACATCCTGTCCCGGAACTCGTGGCGCTTCTCGTGACGCTGCTCCCGACGACCATCGGCGGCCTGCTCTCGGCTAGGGCATCGCAGGTATGTGCTGAGGCGACCCCGCAGGATAAGCTCGATTCTCTTACATCCGCCGTGCGCAAACAGAAGGACGTCTGGTGGCTATGCGCGACGGTCAAAAATGACGCTCCGGCCCTGGCGCAGGCGGTTGTCGGCGTCGCGATGCAGTCCGGGACGCAGGCCACCCGTGAGGCCGGCAACATGGTCGACATCGACTTCGACCCTTGCTTCTACGGTGACGGTCGAGCATCCCGGTGAGAGCGCCGGGATCGAGCAGCGCCGGGCGCATCGACGCGTCCCTCGAACTTTCCGCACGACCGGGGGCTCATGTGACGCAGATGCTAGTTGCGGGCGACATCGTAGGAGCTGTTGCGCTTTGCCCGGTTTGAGAACGTCACTCAGATCATCGTAGGGCGATCCCGGGGCGGCTGGTGGTCGGAACTTCTCGGGCGCTCGCTGCCGCACCAACTAGTCCACCACGCCGAGGACATCGCCGTTCACGTCGTCACCGCCAAGGACGGGCAGACTCGGAAAATGCGTTGGTGGACCCGCAGTCCAAGAATGAAGCTGGATCGGCGATGGACGCCCTTCTTGTGGTCGGCAGTTGCGGTTGCCGCAGCGGTTGCGATCGGACGGGCGATGGCCTCAGTGGTCTCGCTGCCAAACGTCTCGATGATCTTCCTGGTGGCGGTGCTGTTCGCCGCCGTGCGGTTCGGGATCTGGCCTGCGGTCGTCAGCTCGATCCTGTCGTTCCTCGGCTACAATTTCTTCTTCATCGACCCGGTCTACACCTTCACGGTCGCGCGCCCGCACGAACTGCTAGCTCTTTTCATCTTCCTCGGCGCGGCCGTCCTGACCTCCGCCCTCGCCGGACGGGCCCGGGAACAGGCGGCGGCGGCCGTCAGCCGGGCTCGGGCAACACGGCGTCTCTACGAGTTCACCCGCCGGCTGTCCGGCTTCCCCGGTGCGAACGCGGTCGCCGAGGGGGCCGCCGTGGAGCTCAACGGCTATCTCAGCCGGCCCACGGCCATCCTCCTGCCCGAGAGCGACACCCTTGAGCTGGCAGCCTCCTGGCCGCCGGAGGACCAGCTCGACACCGCCTCGGCCTCGGCCGCGCGCTGGGCTTACGAGAAGGAAGAAGCTGCCGGCGCCGGGACGGACACGCTGCCCTCGGCGCGCTGGCTCTTCCTGCCCTTGCCCTCGTCCCATGGTCCCGTCGGGGTCGTGGGCATCGCTCTCGAGGGAGCCGCGCTCGATCCTGAGATCCGCACCCTCGTCGAGACCGTGGCGGAGCTGACGGCGGCCGCGTTGGAGCGGGCGCGGCTGACGCGCGAGATCGTGGCCGCCAACACGGCGGCCGAGTCGGAACGGGTGCGCAATACGATGCTGGCGTCGATCAGCCACGACTTCCGGACGCCTCTCTCATCCATTCTCGGCGCGGCGACCAGCCTGATCGATTATGGTCCGAAGCTGCCGGAGCAGGCACGGCGCGACCTGCTCGACCAGGTCAAGGACGAGGCGGAGCACCTCGACCGCATGGTGCGCAACCTGCTGGCGATGACCCGGGTGGAAGCCGGCGCTCTTGAGCTCCGCCGCGACTGGGTTGATGTCCGGGAGGCGTTCGACCGGGTCGTGGCGCTCGCTCAGAGACGGGGCGCGACGCAGACCATCCGCGTCGATGTCCCTCCGGACTTGCCCTTCGTTCGGGCCGATCCGTCTCTGTTGGATCAGGTTCTGGCCAATCTTGTCGGCAATGCGGTGCGCTACGCGGGACCGGAGGCCGAGGTGGACCTCGCCGCGCGCCGTGATGGCGACGGCTGCATCAGGTTGTCCGTGACCGATGACGGACCGGGTATCGCGCAACCACTGCTCCCGAAGATCTTCGAGAAGTTCGCTCGCGGCCGGGAGCGCGACGGCGACGGGGGCGATGGCACGGGGCTGGGATTGGCGATTGCCAAAGGCATCGTGGAAGCCCATGGCGGGGTGATCGCCGCCGAAAGCCCTGTTGCCGACGGGCACGGCGCCCGCGTGGTGATCCGGTTGCCTTTGGAGGAGACGAGACCATGAGGCATGACGGGCCGATGACGAGCGAGATCTTCCGAGCCTATGTCGGGCAGTCGCTTGCGCCCGCTCTGCCGCCCGGCGGCGTGGTCGTGCTCGATAATCTGTCGGCCCACAAAGTTGCTGGTGTCCAGGAGCAATCCGAGCTGTCGGCGCAAGCCTCTTGTACCTGCGTCTCTACAGCCCGGATCTCACCCCGACTGAACAGCTCTTTGAAGCTAAAGACGCTCCTGCGCAAAGCCGCTGCACGAACCAAGGACGCCCTGTGGTCCACCATCGGCAAACTCCAGGACGCCTTCCCCGAACACGAGTGCCAGAAGTACCTCGCCAACTGCGGATACGACTTCACCTAAGTCGAACTCGCTCTATCCGGAAGCCTCGACTCAACTTTTGCAGTGCGCGGTGCAATGCAACCCGACGTCCGTTAGCTACGAACGGCGCGAATTCCGGCCTGGTTTTATCCGTCAGTTAGAGGCGGGATCGGGCAGCCGGCCCAAAGTGTGTGCTGTTGCAGTGATAGCCTTGCCGTATCGGATTGTTACAGCGCGTGCTGCATCGGTGTTTAGGCCAGCGGCAATCTGACCCGAAATATCGCGCCGTTCCGGTTGTCCAGATGTATCTCGCCGCCGTGCGTCGTCACAATCGTGCGCACTATGGAAAGACCCATGCCCATGCCATGGTTCTTCGTGGAGAAGAATGGATCAAATATCTTTTTTGCGGTCTCCTCGGGTATCCCTAGCCCAGTGTCTGCAACCGAGACCTCAGCGAAATTTCCGTCTTGAGTTGTAACCGTCACGGCTCGCTCGGCCAGTGTTTTGTCTGATACAGCATCGATCGCATTCAGGATCAAATTCGACAACACCTGCTGCAACTGGATTGGGTCGCCATTCACCACGAGGGGAGCACCTGTCAGCTTGCTTCGCAGCGCGACTTGGCGCGATCTCGCCTGCGCTTCCAGAAACCTGACGCTTTCAGCAACGAGAATGTTCAGATCAAATAGCTTCCTCTCGAAAGGAGCCTTCCTCATGTAGTCGCGCAGGTGGCGTATAACGTCGCCAGCTCTTCGATTGTCGCGGCCTATATCGCCAACAATTTCCTTCAATTCGTTCACGTTCGGAGAACCCGAATCGAGGATCATCTCAGCCGTCTGGGCGTTCATGAGGATTGCTCCAACTGCTGGCTGATCTCGTGGACGATCTGCGCAGCCATCTCGCCCGCAGTGGCAAAGCGGTTGACGTGCGCCAACTCCACCATCCTTTGTCTCGACTCCGTTTCCGCCGCTTGACGGCGAAGTCGTTCGTGCAGAAGCAGGACGATAAAAATGGCCTGGACCACGATAACGCCCGAAGCAGTCAGGATCTGTGAGCGGTAGGTTTCCCACATCGTCGGCGGTTTGAAGAGAACCGTACTTCCTGGCGGAAGGTCGCTCTCGCTGATCCCCCATCTCTGCATTTGCAGCCAGTCATATTTCGGGGATGAGTATCTGGTCGGGGGCGTTTTAATCTCGCCTGCCTTCTCGCCATTGAGGATACGAACCGCAACGGCAGCTGCCACCGCGCTGCCTTCCTTCACCGAATGCATCGGACCGCCGACGGTCGTATTATCCCCGAAGAAGTTGTCGAGGTACGAGAAGACCGGCGCTTTAGCCGTTGCAGAAAGCCTGCTCAGCGCAGAATTCGCTTCATAAGAAATGCCTGCCGCATCAACATTCATCAAATGCCA
Organism: uncultured Acidobacteriota bacterium; assembly: GCA_963723845.1. Taxonomy (GTDB): domain Bacteria; phylum Acidobacteriota; class Terriglobia; order Acidiferrales; family UBA7541; genus Palsa-295. Next base: position 42,166 of record CAVRSO010000010.1, on the reverse strand, counting down.
GAAAATGGCGCTGTGCGGTGGAAGATTGGCTGCATCCTTCAGAATATCTTCAAACGACATTTTGTTATAGAATTTGAGTTGGATCCGGCCGGCCAGTGGCGCGGTTTCCCGCTCCAACTCGCCCTGCCAGAATGTTTCATTGGGCGAAGCCCCATTCACGATCGCGATGATCTTTGTTTCGGGCAGGACACGCAGGATGTTCTCGAAGGAGGCCGGAAAGTCGTGCGCCGCCGCGACAACCGTGTCGTCCTTGGTCAGCTTGTCGTATTCGACCCGGCGCGCCTCCACGGCCGTGAAGAGCATCGGCGTTCCGGGAAAATTGCGCGGGCGATAGCGCTGGACGAAGTTCGCGGCTAGCGCGCCGATGGCAACGATGAGGTCGGGCGGTTTATTTGCATAGAGGGCGTGAAGATAATCGACGAACGGGCCATCCGTTCTGTCATCGTTCAGTCGAGCGTTCAGAAGCGACTGATCATCAAATTCGATCTGCCATTGCGCGTTCCGACTTATCCCCGAGCGAATGAACTGAGCGTAATCGGTCCATGGCTTGAAGCGCAGGCCGAACGAATGCAACAGCAGAACGCGTTTTGGCTCCGTATCCGCCCAGCTGCTCGTGGACGCAGTCAAAACGATTCCCGCCGCGAGCGAAACGGCGACCGCTAGCGCCACGAGACATCGCAAGGAAAAGGCTATTCGCGGAGAGTTCACCAGAAAAATCTCAGCCGTAAGCTCACCCATCATAACGGCTCAGCTAAAATGCGAAACCCAGTTGCCGCCGTGGCCTGCGGCCTTCGACTGAGTGATTGGGAAAAGAAGCGATGGTCATGCCATTTGTCCTTTGCTCAAGGCGATCTCGCCTCGCTGGACGGCTTCGGTCTTTAAACAGGGTGAAGCGGTTATCCGTCGCACAATTGATCTGGCTTGGCAGGGCCTCTACGTAACTCACCGCATGTGCCCGAAGGCAATGCCCTCAGGGTCAATGTGCTTGAGGACAATAGCACAGTCGATCTCGGGCATTGTAAGTGTCGTAACGGCAAGCATCCTTTTTGTTCTGCGTAGCCTGCTGCAAACGATGCATTTGTGACAATCCGGTATGCACCGCTGGTCACAGGCAATCAGCTGAGTTGCAGATCTGACCGGTGGACGGAGGTGCTCATGCCTGTTTTCGACCGTTCCGCATCGGAATCAGATCGCGTCGGAGCCGACTTTCTGCGCGGCGTTCTCGGTCCCGCGAAGCGCGGATCCACGGCCTTCCAGCAGGCATCGCGTGAATGATTGCCCGTCAGTTGTTGGAAGACACCGTGATGCCGCTCGGGGAAATCGCGGCGGCGTTGGGCTATTCAGAAGCCAGCGCCTTCACGCGGGCTTTCCGTCGCTGGTCCGGCGAGACCCCGAAAGCCTGGCGAACACGCCACCGTGGCGACGGGGAGCAGCGCTCAAGCAAGGTGCCCCGCAACGAGTTTGGACTGAGCAACGACCAAAGTAGAAATGTCGACGATGAGGCGAATAACATAGGCCATCGAATGGCGTTACAACCTGTTCCGGCACAAGTGGCAGCCGCATCTGTGTTGTGCGGTGCCTGACTGCCTTCGACTGAGAATTGGTCAGCGTGGTCGCGCGGACTCATCCCGTCGACATCATGCTGCGGGCGGAAGCACGAACAGGGTCAGAGCGAATATCGTATAGACTATCAGGATCATGACGCCGACAAACCAGGCAGAGCGGCCGCTGGTGGTCATCAGCGTCGCCGTCGTCGCCGAGATCAACATCATCACGATGGCGCCTGGCCAGAACTGCAGGCTCATCGGAGTTGGGCCAATCACGTAGCTGAGGAGCACAAGGAGGGGGGCAACGAAGAGTGCAATCTGTGCGGCGCTGCCGAGCGCGATGCCAACGCTCAGGTCGAGCCGGTCTTTAGCGGCAGCGGAGAAGGCGGTCGCAATTTCGGCGGCGGCGCCGACCAAGGCGACGACGACGAATCCAACGAACGCAGGCGACATCCCGAGGGTTTCGGCCGCGTGCTGCACAGACGACACAAAGACATGGCTGACGAGCGCAACGAGCACTGTCACCCCGGCAAGTACGGTCAGAGCTGCCCCGATCGGCCAGGGCATGTCGCCGGCCTTGCCATGGCCGACACTCGCGAAAGCTTCCTTGTGAGTTCTCATCGAGAATACCATCGAGAGCCCATACGCGATAATCAACAGCATCGCGATTCCGAGGCTGAGGAGCTGGATATCCGTTTCTCGCCCGTCTGCCCGGGCTACGAGTGACGGCACGAGCAGGCCCACGGTTGCGAGAAAGAGCAAGCCCGACTGGAGGCGCGCACTGACTCGATTGAATTGCTGCTCGTGGTGCCTAAGGCCGCCGATGAGGAAGGACCCTCCAAGCATGAAAAGCGTATTAGTGACGATCGCGCCGGCAATTGAGGCCTTGACCAGCAAGTATTGACCCGCCTGTAAGGCTGTCAACGCTATGACGAGCTCGGTGAGGTTTCCGAGCGTGGCGTTGAGGAGACCACCCACCGCATCTCCGGTCCGCTCGGACCACCGACTCCGTTGCGCGGCTCAGGAGGGCTGCCAGGGGAACGATGGCGAGAATCGAGAGCATGAACAGGAGGGTATGCCGCTCGGGCAACAGGTGCTCACCAGCCAGAACAAGGGGAACAAACGCTAGGAGCCAGAGTAGCCGGGACTCCCGCAACTCACTCAGAAGACCACTCATGCTTGTTCGCTGCTCCAGTTTTAGACTGGTGCGGACAATATCCGCCAACCGCTCGGGGAAGACCGTCGTTGCGAACAAGTCGCCTTTCATCTCTAGCACGTCGACCGTGCCAAGTACGCCCCAAAAGAAGATCTGATCTGCGTTCGCTCGCATCCGTCTGCACCGCGGCGCGGCAAATGCACCCATATGAGGCGCATCCTAGGGGAGACGATCCCTCCTTGGCGCAATGCTCTTCTCGGGATCAGCATCCTCACGTGCCTCAAACGCTTCAGAACAAACACGCGGTCCACGGTTGTTGTGGCCGACCTCGGGCTTTTAAAGGCAGGTCTAGTTGGGCCCAGTTAGCGGCACCATTTTGCACAGTGGCGGCGCCCAACTCGCCTGTTGTGGCCCCCGGGGGAGCACTAATAGTACTCCTGCTGCGCCCTCTGGGCGAATCCTTGTTTACGTAAACCAGGTTCCCGTGCTCATCAGTGTAAGATGCGATTTGGGCATGGGATGGAGCAGGCTGCGAGAACCAGAATCCCGCCACCAGGACTATAACGGCGATCCGGCCTCTGGCCATCTGCTGCGCTCACTCCCAGCCCTGGGGAAGGCGAGGGGCTTGCTCGCGACGAAATTTCGAGTGTTTTAAGGACACCGGAAGGTCCCGCAGGCAGGGATCCGCCCGGCGTAAGCTTCTGGCGCTACGGGAATTATAGCAACCGGTCTAGGAGGGGATAAACCTGGTCGATGGCCTTTTCTATGCCTGATGTGTCTTTTCCGCCAGCCTCTGCCAAATCAGGTCTGCCGCCACCTGAACCGCCAACCAGCTTGGCTAATTCCTGGACGATCTTGCCGGCGTGGAGTTTGGGGGTTAAGTCCTTTGTAACTGCTGTGATCAGAGCAACTTTTCCGTCTTCGGCCGTGGCTAGGACGATTACACCGGAACCAATCTTCTGGCGAAGGGAATCCGAAAGGTTCCGCAGGGTTTCGCGATCCACGCCATCAACCTGAGCGGCCAGAACGCGGACCCCTTTGACCTCTCGGGCGCGGTCAAGTAAATCCTGAGCCTGGGACCCGGCAGCCTTTCGCTTTTGTGCCCCTACTTGCTTCTCGAGGGCTTTGATTTGCTCCAACTGGCGCTCGAGGGCCGGGATGACTTGGTCCTCGGAGGCGTTCAGGAGGCCGGCGGCGGCGCGCAAGGTAGCCAGGGCGCGTTGGTATTCGGCCAGGGCGCGATCGCCGGAGATGGCCTCGATTCGGCGGACGCCGGCGGCTGTCGACTGCTCGCCCACGATCTTGAAGACGCCGATGGCGCCGGTGCGGCCGACGTGGGTGCCCCCGCAAAGCTCCTTGCTGTAGAAGCCGCGGGGCGAGGACGCGTCCGGCATGGTGACGACGCGAACGTTGGCCTCGGGGTATTTGTCACCGAAGAAGGCGAGGGCGCCGGAGGCAAGGGCGTCGTCGATATTCATGATGTCGGTGGTGACGTCGAGATTTTTGCGAATTTCTTCGTTTACTTGCTGCTCAATATCGGCAAGCTCGCTGGGATCGACGGCGGCGAAGTGCGAAAAATCGAATCGAAGATGGTCGGGGGCGACGAGCGAGCCGGCCTGCTTCACGTGCGTGCCGAGGATATTGCGCAGCGCGGCGTTCATCAGGTGGGTGGCGGTGTGGTTGCGCATGTTGCGCGCGCGGCGCTCGGGATCGGCAACGGTGGCGACACGATCGCCTACGTGGAGGTCTTCTTTGGCGAGGATGCGGTGGGCGACGAGTCCTGTGACGGGGTAGTATGCGCCCTTTACTTCGGCGACTTCGAGCGATTCGGAATTGTCATAGAAACCGCCGACGTCTGCGACCTGGCCGCCTGATTCGGAATAGATCGAGGTGCGATCGAGGACGATTTCGGCTTCAGCGCCTTTTTTGATTTCGTCCACCGGGCCTTCTTTGGTGATGATGGCCTCGATGCGGCAATCGCGCGTGTCGGTGCCGAAGTAGAAGTCAGGCTCGGTCTTGAAAGTTTCCGCTAGGCGGGCGTATGCGGGATTGGCGACGTCTTTGTGCGCGCCTTTCCAGGATGCGCGAGCGCGCGTGCGCTGCTCCTCCATTGCGCGATCGAAATCCGGACCAATCAACCCGCGAAGCCCGGTCTCGCGCAACATCCTCGATGAGATCTCTCGGTAACCCATAGGTGTCGTAGAGCTTGAATGCCTTCGCCTATCCAGGACGTGCTTTCACGGTTCCGGACGTATTCATTCTGGCTGCAAGGTCGTTGCCGTAGCCTTGTCCGAGGTCCGCTCAATTCTTCGGTCCGAAGTGCCCGCGGACAGTTTCCCGTCAGAGATCTCCTTATTGACGCCCACCTCCACTGTGCGAGTAAATCGAGTTTCCTCTTCGTCGAGGATCCGATTGACGCGGGCTGCGGCTTCCATCAGTTCCGGATACGCGTTCTTCATCTCGGCGCGAACAGCGTCGGACATCTCGGAAAGGAAGGTGTGACGGCGCTTCGAGGCCATGCGCATGGACGCAGATGCGCGACGAATGATTTTGCGCAGCACATAGCCACGGCCTTCGTTCGAGGGAATCACGCCGTCGGAAATCAGGAATGTAGCGGATCGCGAATGATCGGCGATGATTCGAAGTGAGAGCTTGAATATCGAGATGCATCGTCTTTTCGATCGACGCCGCAAAGCCTGGCCGCCTTCGTGCCATTAGCGCGGCCGAACAGATCGGTGTCGAAAACGCTGACTTTGTCCTGCAGGATGGAAGCCATACGTTCGAGGCCCATGCCGGTATCAACCGAGGGCTTTGGGAGCGGATTCAGACTCACCGTTGGTGCTTCGCGATTGAATTGCATGAAGACGAGATTCCAGATTTCGACGTAGCGTCCGCAATCGCAGGGGAATTTGCAATCGGCGTGACCTTTGTCTGACGCATTCGGTCCGATGTCGTAATGCAGTTCGCTATTCGGCCCGCACGGCCCGGTATCGCCCGGGGCCCAGAAATTGTCTTCCATTCCCAACCCGAAGATTCGGTCATTGGGAAGTCCCTGCCGTTGCCAAAATTTTCGCGATTCCTCATCCGGATCGATATGCTGGGAGTCCCGATCCGGCTGCCCCACGAAAGACCGTCACGTAGAGCTTGTCCTTGGGGAACGCGAACCAGTTCGGCGAGGTGACCAGCTCCCAAGCGTAGGCGATAGCCTTTTCCTTGAAATAATCGCCGAAGGAAAAGTTGCCGAGCATTTCGAAAAACGTGAGGTGGCGGTTGGTGAAGCCGACGTTTTCGAGGTCGTTGTGCTTGCCGCCGGCGCGGACGCATTTCTGGCACGAGGCGGCGCGGTTGTAATCGCGCTGTTCGAGGCCGAGGAAAACGTCCTTGAACTGGTTCATTCCAGCATTGGTGAAGAGCAGAGTGGGATCGTTCGTGGGGACGAGCGAGGAGCTGCGCACGACGCGATGGCCGCGTTCCTCGAAGAAGCGGAGGAAGGTCGCCCGGATTTCGCTACCGGTCAATTGCGCCTCGGAGCCGATGGTCCGTTGTCGATGAGTACCGCGCGATGGTTCACGTCAGCCATATTAGGGAGAGAAGGGATGCAGTGCAAGGGACAGCGGCGGGGGCATTTTCTGTAGGAACGGAGTTCCAGCAAGGCACGCGTGTGGCGCCGATACGTGGACTCCGGGCTGGGCACCATCGCAGTTGCCATGGTAGCGACGATATGCTGGCGGCGGGACGTCTGCTGGGCTAAGCGCTACTTGCCTGGAAGGCTGCACGAGAAGTTGGCTGCCTGATCGGTGCTCCCGTGTCCGGTATAGTGAGCCGTCATCGGATAGGGACAAAGTGGCCGGGTGAAGGTCGCAGTTCCTTTAGTGATGTGCGAAGCGACGATCTTGCTCGGAGCGTGGCCATGCTCGACCCAAGCGGCGAGAGGGCCGAACGCGTCAAAACTGTTCGGGCCCGGACCGCCGGCGCAATGACCCATTCCAGGAACCATGAAGAGGCGGGCAAAATCCTGGGTGTTCGTTATGCTATCGACAAACGCAGGTGTCTCGGAACCAGCAGTGGTGGCTTTTGTGCCTGTGACAGCTGCCACAACTCTCTCGTAGTAGGCAACCGTTTCAAGCGGAGAAACCCCAGGATCGGCCCATCCATGGTAAAGCAGCAGCTTTCCGCCGTGGGCGCGGAAGGGCTTGAGGCCGGGATCCGTGGCGTTTATTTCGGAGGCCAGCTTCTTATCGGTGAACGCCATATCTTGATCGTAGTTCCAGGTAAGAAAATTCCAACTCGGGTTGTCGAATACGAAGTACTTGAAAAACCCGACCGCTCCAACGGCGGATGCATCCGTGAAAGGCTGAGACGGATCGGCCCAAGCAATAGTGAATGGTTTCCAGTCAAGCTCGTCCCCCGGCACGTAGCCTGGATAGACTAGCTGGCCCCGCGGATCTCGATACCCGTCATAAATATCTTTCAGTGTTTGCAGTTGCTGCGCCGTCAGGCATGCAGGCGTTTCGGAACCCCTGCACAAAAGCGCTGAAGGGTCCTTGCCAAAACCGCACTTCAGTGGATTTTCAAGGATGCCGTCTCTGACGCCATCAATTGCGTCGCAGTCCGTCAGGGAAGCCTTGTTTATCTCCGGAAGCTTGCTCGGAGGGAAATAGCTTCCGGGAACTTTTCGGGTCCGCAGCGCGATCGCGAAATGGGCCGCTTGGAGGTGCGTATAGTCAATGACAGGCGCGCCCGCCAAAATCCCATTGTAATCGTCCGGATAGCGCTGCGCTTCCATGAGAGCTTGCCGGCCGCCCGTGGAGCAGCCGTTGAAGAAGGCAAACGAGGGAGCGCGGCCGTAATAAAGCATAATGACTTTGCGCGCTACAGCAGTCATGTCGTGGATGGCGAGATAAGCGAAATCGGTGATCAGCTCGGGATGATGTAGGGCCCATTCGGTCTGATTTTCGCTGCCCTCGTGCCCCGTGTCTGTGCTGGCGGTCGTGTATCCTTCCTCGAGCGCGGTAGCCATTGCGGGAAAGCTGATCGTGCCGGCCTTCCCTCCGTTACCAACACCCTCGAAATTGCCATTCCAACCAGACACTGGCATCCAGACCTCGACCTGGATCGCCGGCGCTATCGTGATGCGAACTCGGCAGAAAGCGGGCAGTTTCGTCGGGGCTGTTCCCTCCAGGCGTGAGGGACCTTGCATATAGGGGCCATCCCCCTGTGGCACCGAAAATTGGCCAGCGGGCACTTCGGTGGCAGACACAATCGTGGTGTTCGGCAGTTTTAACGAGGCGATGTCTTCACACGAACGCGCGTAAGCCGGTGCGAACGCGCCGAGCAGTGCAAAAGTGACCACTACCACGACTGGCGAAAGCGTTGCTGCCCGACCGTTCATGACTATTCTCCTCAAACCGGCTGCGCGGAATGAATGTGGGAAACCCAGCTCGTGCACCATACGCCTGTTGTAACCTGCTCCACAATGAATAACGAATTTAGTAGATGAAGCTACCTCGCTTGGTAGCCAAGTTGGCGTTATGCTTGTCGCGTTTATTTTGGACGGCGCGCGACTGACATCGTGGCTCGGTCCGCGCGGACAAGAATATACGGGGGGAATCACATTGAAAACTTTGAGTAAAGTAATTGCGATTGTGATCACTTTGATTGGCGTTCTGGCGATCGCATCGCCGACGCTTGCGGCTGCAGGGAAATGCGATCGTGCGTGCTTGATCGGCGAGATGAATAGTTATCTTGCGGCTGTTGTGGCGCACGATCCTTCGCGGGTGAAGTTTTCTCCGGATGTGAAGTTTGTGGAAAACACGGTGCCTATGAAGCCGGGCGACGGGCTTTGGAAGACGGCGACCGCGGCACCGAAAAATTTCAAACTTTACGTGCCCGATCCAGTCTCGGAAGAGGTTGGCTTCATTGGCGTGATGACGGAAAACGACAAGCCTATCGAATTGGGCATACGCCTGAAGATACGCGACGGAAAAATCACAGAGGCCGAGCACGTGATCGCTCGCGATCTCCAGCCGACGAGCTTGCCTAATCTGGTGACGCCAAGGCCCGGCCTGCTGGCTACCGTGCCGCCTTCGGATCGAACTCCACGAGCGCAGATGATCAAGGATGCGCTCTCGTATTACACGGCGATCGTTACCAGCAATGGCAAGGCGGCGCCGTTTGCCGATGATTGCGTCCGGCGCGAGAACGGTAGGCAGACGACCGGCAATCCTCCGCCGGCAAAGCCGGGGGGCTTTGCAACCATGGGCGCGATGGGCTGCTCGGCGCAGTTGGATACGCACATAATGAGCTATATCGCGCGGATCGAGCCTCGGCGCGTGGAAATTGCCGACCCGGAGACTGGTCTGGTGTTTGGTCTTTCGCAGTTTCGCCACCCGATGAAAGAGAAGTTCGTGAAAATCGTGGGCGTACCGGGCGTGGAATCAGTGCCGATGAACCGCGATCCGTGGGACAGTGTGAATGCGCACATTTTCAAGATTCGAAACGGGAAGATTCATGAGATCGAAGCCTTGGGATTTCCGAAGGCTTACAATTCGAAGACCGGCTGGGAGTAGGCGGGCGGAAGTGTGATCGGTTAGAGGCGGGCCATGCCGTTTTTGTCAAAGCCGACGACGACGCGGCCGCCAGCCACGACGACGGGCCGGCGGATGAGACCTGGGTCTTTGGACATCCAGGAGACGGCTTGGCGACGGGAGGGCGGGTTATCGTCCATGCCTTGCTCGCGAAAAGTCTTCGAGCGGGGATTGAGAAAATCCTCGTGGTCGCGCCTGCCGATCAATTCTTCCAGTTCGACCGCGCTCAACCGATTTTTCTGCAAGTCGCGAACGTCGAGCTTGAATCCGCGCCTTTTCATGAAGGCGCGCGCTTTGCGGCAGGTCGTGCAAGTGGCAAATTCGAAAAACTTGGCGGTTTTCGCCGGCTTCTTGGTGCGGCTGACGGATTTGCCCCCAACTCTTTTTGGCCCGGCGTTTTTTCTTGCGATCGGCATGTGCGCTCCGCGTGCGGACGTAAGTCCGACAGGAGCCGTCACGATATAACGGATTTGTTACAGCGGCGTTAAAAGGGATCTCTGGGCAAAGGTCAGGCAAACCTTGTGCCAAGCACTCCTGTGGGTGTTTTGGTCAATCTACCGTTCCGCTAGAGATCAGATGGTCAGCCGAGTGGTAGAGTGAGGGGTATCCGAGTTTCCCGCGAAGGAGCCACGATGAGAGCGTCGAATCGCTATGCCACATTTGTGGTTGCACTGGTTGTAGTCGCGCTGGGCGCTGCGATTTTCGCGGCGCGCGTGGCTGGACAGGACAATCGGTGGCGCATCACGCACGCGGACTACGGCTATGGAAACCGGCGTACCGATGTAACCGATATTCTGCGGGATCTGATTGCGCGTGGCGGCGTGAATGGCCGAGTCGCCGTAAATAACCAAACCATGGGCGGCGATCCGGCGGTGGGCGCCGACAAGTCCCTGCGCATCATCGCGCGAAACGATCGGAACGAAGAGCAGGAGTTTGACTACCGAGAGGGCGGTTTCGTCGATGTGAACATGTTCGCGGTCCGCGGCGATGACCGTGACGACCGCGACAGAGATCATCGCCGAGAAGACCGGAGCGGAGACCGTGCGCGCGACCGAGGCGACTTTTCGGTTATCATGGGCTTTTATGGGGTCCAGGGAAGAACAGTTAACGTCACGGGTCTGTTGCAGGGCATGGTACGGCATGGAGGTTTGGAGATTCGTGTGAATAACGGTTCGCTGGGCGGAGACCCAGCTCCAGGCGCGGACAAAGTGCTGATCGTGATTTATCAGTTTAAGGGCAGCGAACAAGCCACCGCAGTGCGAGAAGGCAACGTGCTCTCGATTCCGTAGAGCATTTCCCAGAGGTTTCTGTAGACCAAGATAACAAATACCCTGTGCCGACCGCGATCAGGGCTCTGGCTGGTTGATCATGAAGGTGGACATGTGCTCGAAGAATGTGCGCAGGAGTTCTTGTACGTCGGTGGGCAGCGCGGCATCGACTAGGGCATTGCCCATCAGATGCATCCAGCGGTCGCGAGCGGCCTGGTCGATTCGGAAGGGCAAGTGCCGGGCGCGCAGGCGGGGATGTCCTCGTTCCTCGATGTATTTCTGCGGGCCTCCGAACCTATAGATTAGGAAATCACGAAGACGCTGCTCGGCGTCTTGAAGCTCGTTGCGGGGATACATCGCGCCCAGAATATCGTCATGCGGCACCTGGCGATAGAAGGCGGCAACGAGGCGCGTGAAGCCCTCCTCTCCGATGATTGAATAGATGGCGGTTTCTTCCATAGTTGCGCCAGTTTAGCATTTTGCAAATGGCGGGGGTTCGTGGAGGGCAATTAGCGAGCGCCTATGAGTTGACATCCAAGAGCGGTTCTTCGACTGCGTGCGCCGACATTCGTCGCCGAAAACGCGACGAATGGAACTGCAAAAAATCGGCGCACTCCGCTCAGAATGACGTTGGTGGATGTCGCGCAGCGTAATGATTGGTCGAATTGGGGTGCGGTGGATGGCAAAATGGGATTGCTGTGAGTGTTCAGCACACTTCGGAGAAAGCCAACTCGCCCGCTGGTCGCGCAACGAAGAGCGGCGGGATTTCCCACGCTTGGCGAGCGCTGCGTCATAGAAATTTCCGGCTGTACTTCGGCGGCCAGACCATTTCGCTGATCGGGACGTGGATGACACGGCTGGCAACGAGCTGGCTGGTCTATCGATTGACCGGGTCCGCGCTTTTACTGGGAGTCGTGGGATTTGCGGGGCAGATACCGACATTTCTGCTCGCGCCATTTGCCGGCGTGTGGATTGATCGACTGAACCGGCACCGGGTTCTGGTGGTCACACAGATCTTGGCCATGCTGCAGTCGTTCGCGCTGGCGGCGCTGACGCTGAGCAGACACATCACCGTGCAAGAAATCATTTGGCTCGGCGCATTTCAAGGCGCGATCAATGCGTTTGACATGCCGGGGCGGCAAGCTTTCCTCGTAGAAATGGTGGACAAGGCACACCTGGGCAACGCGATCGCGCTGAATTCGTCGATGGTGAATATGGCGCGGCTTGTTGGGCCGTCGCTGGCTGGGGCGGTGATTGCGATTTCGGGCGAAGGCTACTGCTTTCTGATTGATGGGATCAGCTACCTTGCGGTGATCGCCTCGCTGCTGGCGATGAGGCTGGAGGCGAAGACGATCGAGCGGAGCGCACGTTCGATGCTTGGGCAATTGAAGGATGGCTGGACATACGTCTCCGGATTCGCGCCGATTCGCACCATTTTGCTTTTGTTTGCAATCGTGAGCCTGATGGGATGGCCGTTCACGGTGCTGATGCCGATCTTTGCCGCGAAGGTTTTGAAGGGCGGTCCGCATACGCTGGGCTTTCTGATGGCGGCGATGGGGGTGGGCGCGCTGGTTTCGGCGGTGTCGTTGGCCGTGCGAAGAACGGTTTTGGGGCTGGGCCGGATGATCCCGCTTTCCGCAGGAGCGTTCGGAATCGGGCTGATCTTTTTTGGGTTATCGCGAAACCTGTGGATATCGCTGGCGCTGATGCTGGTGTGCGGTTTCGGATTGATGCAGCAAATGGCCGCCAGCAATACCATCATTCAAACGATTGTCGAAGAAAGCAAACGAGGACGGGTGATGAGTTTTTACACCATGGCGTTCGTGGGCATGGCTCCATTTGGGAGCTTGCTGGCGGGCAGCCTGGCCAACTTGATTGGCGCGCCGAAGACGGTGATGCTAACCGGAACGTGCTGCGTAATCGGAGCGATTTGGTTCGCTTCGAACCTGCGGATGATTCGGCGGCTCATCCGGCCAATTTACGTGGACCTCGGCATCGTGCCCCCGGCCGACGCGGTGATCCAAGACAGCGTGGCGCGGTGAGATTGCGTGCCAATATAGGGGAAGACTCGGTAGGGAGAAGCTGTGCGCCAAACCAGATGGGCGATTTATGGGGTGTGGTTGCAGCACGTCCGGGCAAGCCCGGACGGCAGACAGCGGGAGCAAGCTCCCGCACTCCACAGGAGGCGCCCGTTTGTGCGAGGTGGATGGCGCACACGTAGCCAAGTATGTGCGCCGGGCACAGCATGCTGTGCCCCTACGACTTTTGTGGCAGCACTGCGAGTGGGCGTAGTTCGAGGATACGAAGAAAATCTTTACACGCGGGGGTGGATTCGCGCAAGTACCTGCTGGTGTAAAGAAAAATCGTCTACGGTGACAGCCGGATTTAGCCCGCTTTGCGACGGGATTTCTTTGGGGGCTCGGCTGCGGCCACGGGCTGTTCGGCCTTTTCGCTTTTGGGGACAACGCGCAGCAGCGTTTTCTTTTCCGCTTGCCCGGGCTTTTGCGCGAGGCTTTGCTTCAGCGCAGCCATGAGGTCGGCCGGGGCGGTCTGCACGATCGGCGCAGACACAACGACATCCTGTCCCTGAGCCTTGGCTTCAATGAGTGTTCGCAGGCCTTCCTGGTAGGCGTCGTGATATTTTTCCGGCTGGAACGGCGCTGCCAGGCTTTCGATCAATTGGGAAGCGAGAGATCGCTCGAGATCCTTGATCTCGAATTTATCCGAGCCTGCTTCGGCGGGCTGGCGGATTTCATTGGTGTAAAACATGGTGTGAATGGTGAGCCCGTTTTTTCTAGCGCGGATGATGACGATGTATTCGCGGTTGTGCATCGTCACTTTCGCAATGCCCGCGTAGCCGGATTTTTGCATCGCCTCCAGCAGCAGCTTGTAGCCTTTCGCGCCAGCCGGGTCAGGCGCGGCGTAATACGAGGCGTCGAAATAGAGCGGATCGATTTCGTCGAGCTTCACAAATTCCAGGATTTCCATTACGCGAGCGGATTCAGGCTCGATCTTGTCGATTTCCTCTTCGGTGAAGAGGAGGTATTGGTCCTTTTCGTACTCGTAACCCTTTTCGATTTCATTGCGCTCTACATTGCGATTGCAGGTGGGACAGAAGAGCGGCTGCTTCAGGCGCGAGTGGCAGACCTTGTGAAGCTGATTGAAGCTGATGCGCTCCGTGCGAGCAGCAGGGGACAGTTGTATCGGTATGGACACCAGGCCGAACGACAGAGATCCCTTCCAAGTGGCGGGCATTTGCCCTCCCTTCGCTAGAGCTTGAAGTGAATGGTACGACGGCATTTGAGGCGGAACAACCAAAGAAATGGGTGTGCGCCCATAGGGATAGGCGAATATAGAGCGAAACCGAGCAGTAGTGAGAAACCTTGTTTGCCATGCGGCACCCGTTGAGGCAGAGATGGGGTTTGTAAACGCGGTGCGAAGTGGTGCAAGGCGGTGTATGATGGTGTCTATGGCTGACACAGAGAAAGTTATCCGGCAGAGTGTATCGATTCCGAGGCGAATCGCGAAACGCGTGCGATCGCTGGCCAAGACGCAGAAGAAGAGCGCCAACCGCGTGCTAGTCGACCTGATCGAGGCCGGGCTTGAGTCCAAGGATTCGCAGCGGGAGCGTTTTTTCGCCATCGCCAACAGGCTCACCGAAACCACCGAGCCCGGAGAGAAGCAACGCCTCAAGCAGGAACTCGCCCGCATGACCTTCGGTGAGTGATGCCGAAGATCGAGTGGACGAAGCTTCCGCCAGCTTTGCGAGATCACCTATTCGATCGTTTGGCGGAACGCAAGATTACCGCGGAAGACCTTTACCAACTCAAGTTATGGCGTGATACGGATCCCGACGCACCCGAAGGTCCTTGGTACAAGGATTTTGGATCTTTCAAGATTTGCGGCGAGGGGCGCTTTCCCAAGACATTCCTATTGCGTGGTCAGGCCGCGAGGGGCGAGCCTCTCTGATTCGTCGTCTGAGAATCAACTCAGGAACTATTCGTCGGCGGGAGGGTCGGGAAAGGCGAAGGCGGGGAGAGGGGCTTCGTGCTCGTGCGTGGCGAGGCGAAGTTCGGCGCGAATGGTATCCGAGGAAAAGCCGGCCCGTAGAAGGCTGCGATGCAACGAGGCAAGCTTGCGCTGGTCCAGCGGGCCGCGAAGGTGCGCGAGACGACGCTGGAGGCGGGCGCGAACGGACGAGGCTTCGTCGGTCTCCGCGAAGACGGCTTCGAGAGCCGCGTCGATGTGGTGATCGGGAACGCCGCGAGCACGGAGTTCGCGGGCAATCCGGAAACGCCCTTGGCGGCGCGAAGTGGCGTGCTGGCGGGCGTAATCGAGTGAGTAGCGGGCGTCGTCGAGGTAGTTTTGTTCGCGGAGGCGCGCGATCACGCGATCAACGTGATTCTTGGTTTCGGCTCGGCGTCCGAGATACTGGCGCATTTCGTGGATGGAGTGCGCGCGGCGCATCAGGGCGCGAAGGGCGGAGGCGTAGAGATCCTGCTCGGTGGAAACCTTGCGGGGAGGGGAATGAGAACGCACGCGCCAGAGCATAACAGGCGCGGACGATTGGCGACAGGAATACTAGGGTCTATATCTGCAGCACCAGACGCTACCGTTTGCCGAGGCGATCGAATTCAGCCATGGAGCGTTCCATTTCCTCGCGCGCGGAATCGGACGAGGAGCGGATGCCCTGGACACGAAGGTGGAAATCGTCTGGATTCGAGGCGCGCATCAGCGCTTCCTCGAGGGTGATGAGGTTGCGCGAGTAGAGATCGAAGAGCGACTGATCGAAGGTCTGCATGCCGTACTGGCTGGTACCGGCAGCGATGGCTTCGCGAATCATGCGCGTTTTATCCGGGTTGATGATGCAATCGCGGATGTAGCCGGTAGTGATCATCACTTCGACGGCCGGGACGCGGCCTTGGCCGTCGGCCTTGCGAACGAGGCGTTGGCTGATGACGGCTTTGAGGGTGGATGCGAGCTGCAGCCGGATTTGCTTTTGCTCGGGAGGCGGGAACACAGCGATGATGCGCTGAATTGTTTCCGTGGCGTCCAGCGTGTGCAAAGTCGAAAGGACGAGGTGACCCGTTTCCGCCGCGAGCAAGGCCGTGGAAATAGTTTCGAGATCGCGCATTTCGCCGACGAGGATGACGTCCGGGTCCTGGCGAAGGGCAGCGCGGAGCGCGGTAGAAAACGAGGAAGTGTCAACCTCGACTTCGCGCTGGTTGATGAAGCCTTTTTTGTCGCGGTGCAGGTATTCGATGGGGTCTTCGATGGTGATGATGTGTTCGGCGCGCAGGGAATTGACGCGGTCGATCATCGCCGCGAGAGTGGTGGACTTGCCCGAACCGGTTGTCCCGGTGCAGAGGATGAGGCCGCGCTGTTCCTCGCAGACCTGGCTGAGAATGTGCGGTAGTTCGAGCTCTTCGACGGTGCGAATTTTGGTGGGAATGACGCGCAAAACCATGCCGACGTTGCCGCGCTGTTGGAATACGTTGACGCGGAAGCGTCCGAGGCCAGCGACGCCGTAGGCCATATCCAATTCCGCCGTCTCCTTGAACTTTTGCTTTTGGCGGTTGGTCATCATGCTAAAGGCCATGGAGAGCATTTCTTCGGGCGTGATTCGAGGAACGTCGCTGAGGCCATTAAGAAGGCCGTCGATGCGGAGATAGGGGTGGTTCCCGACTTTCAGGTGCAGGTCTGAGGCCCTGCTATCGACTGCGCGGCGCAAAAGATCGTCAATATTTATGGCCATAGCGGTAACCCCGTTCGAATGACTGCTAAAAGCCAAGCTAGCATGCGTCCTAGTACCTGAGCAATGCGACTGATGGAGAGGATTTCTAGGTGTGCAATGGCTTGAAAAGGCGCAAGGGGGGGATCGGCTGGCTAAGAGAGCTGCCGGTCTGGTGGGAAAAGGCGGTCATAGAGGAAGGCTGCGATGATCCCGCCAAAAAGTGTGCCGAGCCAATAGACGCCTTGGTTCTGCCAGTGCGGAGCGGCCAGCGCCGGACCGAAAGCACGGGCGGGGTTCATAGCGGCCCCGGTGAACGGACCGCCGAAAAGGGCGCCCATGGCAATCGCCAGGCCAACCGCGAGGCCCGCAACATGGCGTGGGACCGCATCCGCATCATCGCCAGCAGTGGCGAACACAATGAAGACAACGAAGAACGTTAGAACAGCCTCGAGCGCCATGGCGGGCAGTCGAGTGAAATCCTGTGCGAGAACTGGTGCGCCGAGCGCGACGGGACGCCAGGCTGTTTCAGGAATGATGATTCTGATCAGATAGGCGCCGGCACTGGCAGCCGATAACTGAACGATCGAATAGGCGATGGCTTCAAGCGTGCCTAAGCGCTTCACAACCCAGAACCCGATCGTGACAGCGGGATTGAAGTGGCCTCCCGAAACGTGGCCCAGGGTCATAACCATGGCGGCATAGGCCAGGCCGTAGGCTAGCGCTATGCCTAGAGGGCCGATTCTTGTTTGGTTGGCGGCACCGAGATATTGTTCTGCGCAGATTGAGCCGACGGCGATGAAGACGATGGCGAAGGTGCCGATAAACTCGGCAACGAGTTTCTGGGGAAGGCTGTACACGAAATTCCTTTGCGAAGAAAGGGAGAACCGCCCGTACAAGGGAATTGCTTTAGACGCGCGGATTCTACTCGATTATAGGAAAAGCGGTCAAAAAAATTGGGCACGAGGCCGGCTTGGAATTCTCACGCCTGTGCAGCCTCGTGGAGGCTAGCGAACGGCGACGCCGTTGGTGACGCCTACGGGCGAAAGCCAACCGTGACGGTCTGGCACTTTACCGCTGGTGATTGAGAAGAACGCGTCCTGGATGCGCTTGGTGATGGGGCCTCGCGAGCCCGCGCCTACCTTGATGCGATCAATCGAACGGATCGGCGTAATTTCGGCGGCGGTGCCGGAAAAGAAAACTTCGTCGGCAATATAGAGAATTTCGCGAGGAAGCATTTGTTCGGTAACGGAAATTCCCGCCTCGCGGCAAAGCGTGAGCACGGAATCGCGCGTGATGCCGGGCAGCGCAGAGTTGGCGAGCGGCGGTGTGTGGATCGCGCCATTCATCACCACGAAAATATTTTCGCCGGATCCTTCGCTGACGTAACCGTTCACATCGAGAGCGATGCCTTCGGAATATCCGTTGGCCTTCGCTTCCATGCGGATGAGCTGCGAGTTCATGTAGTTGGCGGCAGCCTTGGCCATTTGGGGCAGTGTATTGGGAGCGGCGCGGTTCCAAGAACTGACGCAGACGTCCACACCGCTGCGCAGAGCTTCGTCGCCGAGATATTCGCCCCACTCCCAGCAGGCAAAGTAGACGTCGATAGGGCAGTTCTGCGGGTCCACGCCGGCATCGCCATAGCCGCGGAGCACGATGGGCCGCACGTAGCAAGCGTTGACTTTGTTCTCGCGGACGAGATCGAGACTTGCCTGGCAGAGAGCGTCGAGCGAAAAGGGAACATCCATGCGATAGATATGTGCGGAATTCCGCAGACGTTGCATGTGCTCGCGGAGACGGAAAATTGCGGGGCCCTGGGCGGTGTTGTAACAGCGAACGCCTTCAAAGACAGCCGAGCCGTAGCTGACGACATGCGAGAGCACGTGAATGGTGGCCTGGTCCCACGGAATGAATTTACCGTTGCACCAAATCTTTTGGGTCTTGGGAAAGCTCATCGCGTGTCTCCGGAACGCATAAGCGCGCTCTAACTTGCAAATAGCACGGCGAAATTATAGCACACGGATTTTCTGGTCGAGTGAGGCGCGTGCGTAAGGTGCGACGATTGCGGCCGCCAATTTGGCCGCTGAACTTGTGATCAGCGGAGAAAGGCGAAGGGACTCCGGATGGACAGCATCTTTCGCGGCGTCCGGGCGCGGCGCTTGCTATACTACGGCTCCGAGATGGGTTTCCAATCATTGCGGCGGCCGCTGGTTTGTGTGTGCGTTCTCGCGGGCCTGTTTATGGGTTTTCCGGCACGCGCGGCGGCGCCAGCGCCGGCAAGTTCGAGCGCTAATTCTGCTTCGGCCACGGTTGTCCGCCTCCAGATCGACGGCGAAATTGAGCCAGTCCTCGCCGAATACCTGGTGAACGGAATCGAGCAAGCGGCTCGCGACCATGCCAGCCTGATTTTAATCACGATGAACACACCGGGCGGTCTGGACACGTCCATGCGGGAAATCATTCAGGCGATTCTGCGTTCGCCCGTGCCGGTGGTTACATACGTGTCTCCGACAGGCTCGCGCGCAGCTTCGGCGGGATTTTTCATTTTGCTTTCGGCCGATATCGCCGCCATGGCGCCCGGAACGGATACGGGCGCGGCGTCGCCAATCATGGAAGTTGGAGGGCAGACGGTTCAAATTGACGAAACGCTGCGCAAAAAGATTCTCAATGAAGCAACCGCGTACTTGCGCAGCTACGTGAGCAAGCGCGGACGCAATGTAGCTCTGGCGGCGACGGCGGTGACCGACGCGAAAGCGTTCAGCGAGCAGGAAGCGCTGGACGGCAAGTTGATCGATATTGCGGCTTCGTCCCCCGAACAATTGCTTGCGGAGCTGAACGGCCGGACGATCACTCGTTTCGATGGGTCGACCGCGCAACTCGCGCTTTCAAATCCCGTGATCGTGACGCGCGAAATGACAGGACGCGAAAAGTTCCTCTCGCGCATCGTGGAACCGGACGTTTTCTTTATTTTGCTGATCGTCGGCGTGCTGGGGCTTTACACGGAATTCACTCATCCCGGCATGTTCGCGCCAGGAGTGATCGGTGGCATCGCGATCTTGCTTGCGCTGTACGCGATGCACATGCTGCCCGTGACTTTTACGGGGCTGCTTTTGATCGTGCTGGCGCTGGCGCTATTTGTGCTCGAGGCCAAGTTTCCCACGCATGGCGTGCTCGGCGTGGGAGGAGTAGTCTCGATGATCCTCGGTGCCTTGATGCTGGTAAAGTCTCCGATGACGGGCATGGGGGTCAGCTTGGGTACGGCACTTGGCGTGGCCATTCCGTTCGCAGTGATCGTGATCATCCTGATGAAGGCTGTTTTGCGTTCGCGGACGTTGGAAGACGGTGACCGGCAGGGAAGAGCTTGTCGGCGGAGAAGGCGAGGTCACCGAACCAGTCGATCCGAACGCCGGTACTGGAATGGTACGGGTTCACGGCGAATTGTGGCGGGCGGCGACGCAGGCGGGGCAAAAAATACCGCAGGGGGCGCGCGTGAAGGTGCGGGCCGTCAACGGATTAACGTTAACCGTGGAAGAGACGAAGGCATAGGAATTTTCGAGGCAGTTTTTTCTGATCGCGGATTTTTCCCGGCACAGATCAGAGGAGGCAATGATGGATCTGAATTTCGTGACGCTCTTGGGCTTCGCGGCTGTGATCATCTTTCTGTTTTGGATTTTCAATTCTATTTATGTGATCAAGGAATGGGAGCGCGGCGTGGTGCTGCGCCTGGGACGGATGCTGCCGGAGGCCAAAGGAGCGGGACTGCAGCTGGTGCTCTATCCGATCGACAAGCTGACGCGCATTTCGTTGCGAATCGAGACGCTGGATGTGCCGCCGCAGGACGTGATCACGCGCGACAACGTGTCAGTGAAGGTCAACGCGGTCTGCTACTTCCGGGTGATCGACGCGAACATGGCGCTTTCGCAGGTGCAAAACTATCTTTACGCCACCTCGCAGCTCGCGCAGACAACACTGCGCAGTCTGGTCGGCCAGTTCGAATTGGACTCCATTCTCTCCGAGCGCGAAAAGGTAAACTCCCGATTGCAACAAATCCTTGACCAGGATACGGAGCCTTGGGGTATCAAGGTAACGAAGGTTGAGGTCAAGCAAGTCGATATTCCAGAGAACATGCAGCGCGCGATCGCCAGACAGGCGGAAGCGGAGCGCGAACGGCGAGCGAAAATTATTCACGCCGAGGGCGAGTTCGAAGCGTCAACGAAACTGGCTGAAGCGGCAGGAGTTTTGGAAAAAGAGCCTGTTTCGATTCAGTTGAGGTATTTGCAGACGCTGACGGAAATCGGCGTGGAGAAGAACACTACGGTGATCTTTCCGCTGCCGATCGACATGATTTCGCAGTGGATAAAGACCTCTGGAGGGAGCAAGTAGCGCATGTCTGGTGGAGGAAAACGCGGCGACCGAGTACTCGAAAGCCGGCATCTAATCGTTCTATTTCTCGGCATCGTGCTGCTGTGTGGCGTTTTCTTCACGCTAGGGTACGTGATCGGCCACAACCAATACGACGGGGCCGTACATGCGGCAGAAGCGCCTGAAGCGATTCCACCGATCGTGCATAAGGCATCGAAGCCGCCTGCTTCCAATAGCGCTCCCGCTACCACGCCGGGACCGGCCAACAGCGAATGGGATTTCTATTCCAAGAATGCCAGCAACCATCTGGAGCCGGCTGAGAAGCCTGCGCCTGCTGCGGCCCCAACCGCCGCCCCAGCCGCCTGCGCCGGCCAATAAGGAAACTCCAGCGCCTCCGGCGGCGACAGAAAACGCTAAGGCTATCCCGGTATCCGCTCGCTTTCAGCCTCCAAGAATGCTGAAAGGTTCAGTGGTGCTTCAAGTGGCGGCCGTGACGCACCAAAGTGACGCGGTAGCAATGGCCGACGCACTACAGCGAAAGAAATTTTCCGCGTTCGTGCTCGCGCCATCCGGCGATAATTTTTACCGCGTGCAAGTCGGCCCCTATCGGGACGAGCGAAACGCCGAATCCGCCAAGAACGCGCTTGAGCGTGCCGGTTTCAAGTCGATTATCAAACGCTGAATGACCCCTCTGAAATGAATTGGCACTGGCACACGCGGGTGTTGCTCGCGCTTGCGAGCGGCCTGGCACTGGCGCTTTCCTTTCCCAACTTTAATTTGTCGCTGCTGGCGTGGATTTCGATTGGGCTGCTGGTCATCGCGTCTTTTCGGGCTAAACCTGCGGTTGCGCCCCTGTATGGTTTTCTTCACGCGCTGGTTTTTTATCCTGTGTGCCTCACCTGGATCGACGTAGTGGTTCGCCAGTATGGCGATGTACCTTCGCTGACTGCGGCGGGACTCCTTGCGCTGATCGCTATCGCCGGCGGGATCATTCTGGCGCTGTTTTCGCTGGGGATTGCGCTGGCATCGCGCAAGAATGCCGTACTTGCCTGCGTCCTTGCACCTTGCTTGTGGGTAACGCTTGAATTCGCGCGTGCGCACCTGCCGATCATCGGATTCCCGTGGAATCTGGCGGGCTATGCGGCAAGCAGCTTGGGCCTGCTGCAAATCGCGACGCTAACCGGAATCTACGGCCTCAGTTTTCTGGTGGCTGGCTATGGCGCGCTGCTTGCATACGCAATCATTTCGGGGCGGCAGCGTGCGTGGAAGATTCTGATTTCCGTGACCGCCGGGGTGATTTTCGTGGCCGTTGGCGGAAGCCGCCTTGTCCCTTCAGCGAAGCCGCGCTTCGTGGCTCATTTGGTGCAGACCAATTTTCCGCAGTCCTACGAATACCCGCCGGATTGGATGCAGACGCACACGCGCGATCTCGACGAATTGGGGAGAATCAGCGTCGATGCGGCTACGAGGGAGCCAGGGTTAATTGTCTGGCCCGAGGTTCCCGCGCCGTTCAGCTTGGAAGACCCTGCGTTTGGAAACCGCGCCGAGCAGATCGCCCGCGAATCAGGCAACAATTTTTTGGTTGGCGTGGAAGACTGGAAAAAAGATGCGGCGGGCAAATTTATCGCAACAAACAGCGCGGTGCTATTAAATCCGTCCGGCGAGCGTGTATTCACGTACGACAAGATACATCTGGTGCCATTCGGCGAATACGTTCCGCTTCGCAAGTGGCTCACGTTCGCTGGAAAGTTGACGGCCGATATCAGCGATTTCACGCCGGGTAGAGTCTATCGGGTGGGCAGGCTGACAGGCGGAACATTCGGCGCGTTTATTTGTTACGAGGCGATTTTCCCCAACGAAGTGCGGCGATTTACGGTGAACGGCGCGGAGCTGCTGATCAACATGTCGAATGATGGCTGGTTTGGGCGCTCTTCCGCGCCCGCGCAGCACCTGATGATGGCGCGAGTTCGGGCCGTCGAAAACCGTCGCTGGCTGCTGCGCTGCACGAACAATGGATTCACGGTCGCGGTAGATCCCTACGGCCGGATCGTGGCCAGGCTTCCAACGGACATTCGTGGCGAGCTAGACGCTCCTTACGATTTTCGCAGCGGCCTGACGCCGTACGCGCGATTCGGCGACTGGTTCGCATGGCTCTGCTTAATCGCCTCGGCAGGGCTGCTAGGAATGTCGCTTGTTCGCCGCACCGAGGGTGGCGGTCACTAAGCGCTGTCGCACCATTGTCCACGGAAGGGGGCGCCGCGGCGAAAAACCAGTTTCGATTTTCTATTTTTCACTTTCCTGTGTAGGATTTGAATATGGCTGAACACATCGAAGACCTCGAACAACGCTACGCCGAGCTGCAGAAGCGCATCGGGCTCGTGCGGAGCTATCTTTGACGCCGAATCCGCCCGCAAGCAAATTGGTGAACTCGAAGTAAGAATTAACGCTCCCGATTTCTGGCAGGACCAGGAAAAGGCCCAGGCGCTCCTGCAGCAGCGCAAGCAGCTTGAAGACCGCGCTAACGGTGAGGCCGCGCTCGAGAGCAAGGCCAGCGATATCGACACCTATTTTCACCTGGCGCACGAAGAATCAAATAGCCAGCAGCGCGAATCGCTTCTCGAGGATATTGCCAAGGAATTGGCCGCAGCGGATGCGTACGTCTCCGATCTCGAGACGAAAACGCTGCTCGCGGGCGAAAGCGATTCGCTGAATGCCCTAGTAACAATCAAACCTGGCGCAGGCGGAACGGAATCCCAGGATTGGGCTGAGATACTTCTGCGAATGTATCTGCGCTGGGCCGAGTCAAAAGGCATGAAGGCCACGGTGATCGATTCGTCTCCCGGTGAAGAAGCGGGCATCAAGTCGGCCACCGTGGAAATCAACGGCGAGAACGCCTACGGGATGCTCGCGGGCGAAAGCGGCGTGCACCGGCTGGTGCGCATTTCGCCCTTCGATCAGCAGGCCCGCCGGCATACATCGTTCGCATCAGTTTTCGTAATTCCGGAAATCGACGATCGCATCGAGATCGTCGTGAAGCCCGAAGATCTGCGGATCGACACTTTCCGCGCGGGCGGCCACGGCGGGCAAAACGTGAACAAAGTCGAATCGGCCGTTCGGTTCACGCACTTGCCGTCGGGCATCGTCGTTCAATGCCAAAACGAGCGCAGCCAGCACAAAAACCGCGAACTGGCCATGAAAGTTCTGCGTTCCCGGCTCTACGAGTTGGAACTCGAAAAGCGGCGTGGGGATATGCGCAAACTCGACGCCACCAAAGTCTGACATCAGCTTCGGCAGCCAGATCCGCTCCTATGTGATGCAGCCCTACCAAATGATCAAGGACCACCGGACCAAACTCGAGCGCGGCGATATTCAAAAGGTGCTCGATGGCGATATCGACCCGTTCATTCGCGCGTATCTCCTTTACCGGCGTGACGTTGAACAAGTAGCGCCAAAATAGTTGGACCCTTTCACGCTGCGCTTTTCGGCCACCGTATACGCCGTTTAGCCGTGATTCAAGCCTTTTGGGCACAGAAGATTGACAGCGCGATTCACTGCGTGCTAGCGTTCCAAAGTTAGCCTGGAAAGCACTATAACTCGCAGTATTGCCGTCATTCCGCTGGAGGACACTGCTTTGGCACACGACGAGAAATTCCTGTTTACGTCAGAGTCTGTTACCGAAGGGCACCCCGATAAAATAGCCGACGCCATTTCCGATGCGGTACTCGATACCGTGATGGCCCACGATCCCATGGGCCGCGTGGGCTGCGAAACGCTGGTTACCACGGGGCTGGTTATCGTGGCCGGCGAAATCACGATCAAGAAAGAATTCGCCGGCGTCCTCGATTACCAGACAATTGTCCGCAAGGTGATCGACGAAATTGGCTACAACCGCGCCAAGTATGGCTTTGACGCCGAGACCTGCGGCGTCATGTCCGCCGTGAAAGGCCAATCGCCAGACATCGCCATGGGCGTTGATACTGGCGGTGCTGGAGACCAGGGCATGATGTTCGGCTACGCTTGCGACGAAACTCCCGAGCTGATGCCCATGCCCATTCAGCTTGCTCACAAGCTCACCCATAAAATTGCTCAAGTCCGCAAGCAGAACGAAGTGGACTTCTTCCGCCCCGACGCCAAATCCCAAGTCTCCATCGAGTATGCCAACGGCCGCCCGGTTCGAGTCGATACCGTGGTGATTTCGACGCAGCACAGCGACAAGGTTTCCAATAGCGACCTGCGCGAGGCCGTGATCGAGAAAGTTATCAAGCCGGTGATCCCCGCCGAAATGTTCGATAAGACGACGAAAATTCACGTCAATCCGACGGGCCGCTTCGTTACCGGCGGTCCCATGGGCGACGCGGGTCTCACTGGCCGCAAGATCATCGTGGATACCTACGGCGGCTATGGACGCCACGGCGGCGGAGCATTCTCCGGAAAAGATCCTTCGAAGGTTGACCGCTCTGCTTGCTACATGGCTCGCTACGTGGCGAAGAACTTGGTGGCAGCGGGCCTAGCCGCGCAAGATTGAAGTCCAATTTGCCTATGCCATTGGCGTAGCGGAGCCGGTATCGGTGATGGCGGATACGTTTGGCACAGGAACGATTCCGGATTCGCAGATCACGGAGCTGATTCGCGCTTTCTTCAAACTCACGCCCAAGGCGATCATCGAAACGCTCGATCTCCGCAGGCCTATTTACCGTCCGACCGCTGCCTACGGTCACTTCGGCCGCACTGGACCGGGTTTCACGTGGGAGCGCACGGATAAAGCGGACGCCATCCGCAAAGAGGCGGCGTCGCAGACTCCCGTGGCAGCTGCGCGCAGTTAAGCGCTGCATCGGCGTGGCGCGAATGGGTTCAGCCGGGCGGCGCCCTTTCTCGTAGTCAGCTTGTTCGCATCTTTATGCTTTCTAGCCAGCACTTACACCAAAGGAGTATCTAGTGGAGACAGTGACGAAGGTAAACGGCCACGTAAAGGATCTTTCCCTTGCCGAAGCGGGGAAGCGCAGGATCGAATGGGCCAATCAGCACATGCCCGTTCTGCAATTGATTCGCAAGCGATTCATCAAGGAGCAGCCCCTGAAGGGCATTCGCATGGCGGCGTGCCTGCACGTCACCACAGAGACCGCCAACCTCGCCATCACTCTGCGTGACGGCGGCGCTGACCTGGTCGTCTGCGGCTCGAACCCTCTCTCCACGCAGGACGAAACGGCTGCCGCGCTCGTCAAGGAATATGGCATCCCTACTTTCGCGATCAAGGGCGAGGATCACGACACCTACTATTCCCACATCAGCTCGGCTCTCGACCACAAGCCGCAGATCACCATGGACGACGGCGCTGATCTCGTTACTCAACTTCTCACCAAGCGCACCGACCAGATCAAGGACGTCATCGGCGGCACGGAAGAAACCACCACGGGCGTGATTCGTTTGCGCGCGATGGCCAAGGACGGCACTCTCAAGTTCCCGGTGATCGCCGTCAATGATGCACTTACCAAGCATTTCTTTGACAATCGCTATGGCACCGGACAGTCCACGCTCGACGGCATCATTCGCGCCACCAACCTGCTGCTCGCCGGAATGAAGCTGGTTATTGCAGGCTATGGCTGGTGCGGACGCGGCGTCGCCATGCGCGGCAAGGGTCTCGGCGCGGACGTGATCGTCACCGAAATCGATCCAACCAAGGCCATCGAAGCCGTGATGGACGGTTTCCGCGTGATGCCCATGAACGAAGCGGCCAAGATCGGCGATATCTTCGTCACCGTTACCGGCAATAAGTCCGTTCTGGCGCAGGAACACTTCGAGAAAATGAAGGATGGAGCGGTCGTCTGCAATTCCGGCCACTTCAACGTTGAAATCGATATCCCCGCGCTTGAAAGGCTCTCCAGCGCCAGGAAGGAAGCTCGCCCGTTCGTCGAGGAATTCCTGATGAAAGACGGTCGTCGCCTCTATCTTCTCGGCGATGGACGCCTGATCAATCTCGCCGCTGCCGAAGGTCACCCTGCATCTGTGATGGACATGAGCTTTGCGAATCAGGCGCTCTCGGCCGAGTACATGGTCAAGAACGCCAAAGATCTCAAGGCTCAGGTCTATTCGGTCCCCGAGCACCTCGATAAGCAAATCGCCAAGCTGAAGTTGGATTCCATGAATGTCCTCATCGACAAGCTGACGCCGGAGCAAGAGCACTACCTGGCGTCATGGGACGAAGGCACCTAGACCAACGAGCCGAACATATTCCTAAGGGGGCATGGCGAGCGCTGCGCCTCATATGGAGTGCGGGAGCTTGCTCCCGCCGTTTGCCGTCAGGGCTTGGCCCGGACGTGCTCCTCTCCTCTGCGAACTCCTCGCGTCACAGAGCGCGGTCATGCTGAGCGGAGTTGCGCGTCTTTGCCTCTCCCGCGTTTCTTGCGGGCGCGCAACGCAGTCGAAGGACCTCTCTTCGATTTACGAATAGCAGGAATCGTACATCCAAGAGAGGTTCTTCGACTGCGTGCCCCGCCCCTTCGCGCTCACGTCCCGGCCGCACTCGCCACGAGTTCCACCGAGGACGTGAGCTGGATCGTCTTGTGCAACGTCCTGTACAGAGGGCAGCGCATGGCATAACTTCCGTGGACGCGCTCCACCGTTGCCCTGATCTCCTCGGGAGCCGCCAGGCGCATCGCCACGTGAATGCGGCGGATCACAAGTACGCGTTCTTCCGTTTCGACCTCGCCTGTTACGTCACAAGTTAGCCGCCCGCCGCTGGCGTCGATTTGGAGCGCCTCCAGCGCTCCTCCGAAGGTCCCCAGCATTCAACCGGCGGTTGCGGCGATCACATAGTCAATTGTTGACGCGTGTGATTCCGTCAACTTGGCTGGATCCATCTTGTAGTGTTCGGCGATGGCGCCATGTACGCTGAAAATAACGGGCTGCTGTTCTCCGGGCAGGTATGCGATGCGAATCGGTCCCTGCTTTCGTTCGATTCGTGCTTTCGAGACATAGACGACGTCGCTCATGGCTCCTCCATCTGGAATTTTTTCGCTCGCACACAAGCAGGTTACACCGGAATGCGCGAAAGCCCGCAGCACGCTTGTGCTCGCAAAGGGCTAACCAAGCAATCTCGCGTCGCTGTGAGATCGATGCCATCACCGAGACAATCCGCGAGGTCACGATGTAAAATCCTCGCCCATGCCGCCGCGTCCCATCTCCGTTGTTTTGATCTGCGGCCTTGCTTTGGCAACGAGCCTCAGCATGCCCGTGAACACCGCCTCGCAGGCAGGCGGCGAGGCAACGCCGCAAGCCGCTGCGCCCGAAGCATCCAAGATTCGTTTCGAGGGTGAAATCCTGCGCGGTCAGATCTACGAGCACGATATCGGGCACGGTCTCGTCTTTCGTCTGACGCCCGCCACATCAAACGAAGGCGGCGGCTGGGTTATCGAGATTTTGCCGACCGTCGAACCCGCCGATGAAACAATCGAATTCACCGAGATTGCTACGCCTCCTTACCACGCTTACAACGACCGATACCTTGCGGCGGCATTCGGTTACTCGGCGAGGGAGGCAGTTCAAATTACGGTGCGAAAGTTCTATTTCGTGCAATCTATGGAGGATCAGCAGCGCGCAGCAGATGTAGTGAATGCGACGATGTATCCCGGCACCGCTTCCGAATCAGAGAAAGTCCGCGCGGCGGATGAAGCAGTCAGCGTCAATCTCGGGCGGGGGAGCTACGGATCATCCACTCCAAAATTGCACCGGGCAAAGCCGGCGTCCCGGACACCATCGCGTACGTGAAATTCGAAGTTGTGCTGGATTTTTCGCCTGGCTTCACCATGCGGCAGGTGCTGGCGCCACGGGCCGAGCCCGCGCGCCGGTAGTTGTGGCTATCAGTTCCCATCGCGAGGTTGCTACACTTCTTGGCTTCAGCTTGATTTTCATCGTGCAAAAGAAAGTCCGCGAGGATCGATCGACATGCGCGTTTGTGTGACCGGAGGCACGGGTTTTATTGGTGGCGCGCTGGTCAATCGCTTGCTGCACGACGGCGCCTCCGTTCGTGTGCTGGCCAGGCCGTCGCCGCGAGCGGACGCATTGGCAGAGCGCGGCGCCGAAATCGTTCGAGGCGATCTCTCGAGCGGCAGGCGCTCGACGAGGCGGTATGCGGAGCCGAGGTTGTTTTTCATGCGGCGGCAATGGTCGAGGGTGTCGGCAGCCGCGAAGAGTTCGAGGAGGCAAATCTTGGTGGCACCCAGCAGGTTTTCGAAGCCTGCATCCGCCAAGGCGTGCCGCACGTTGTGTACCTTAAGCTCGATCGCCGTGTATGGCTTGATGCAAAGGGAGAGCGGATCGACGAACTCACGCCATGGGATGGATCGCCTGAAAAGCGCGACTCTTACGCGCAATCGAAGATCGCGGCGGATAAATACGCTACGGCCATCGGTGAAACAGCGAGTCTGGCCGTCACGATCCTGCGCCCGGGCGTCGTGTACGGACCAGGGCGGCGCTTGCCCGTTGCTCTGCTCGGTTTTCAGGCCGGTAAAACCTGCGTAATATTTGGAAGGCGGCGGCTCCAGCTTTCCGATCACCTATATCGACAATTTAGTGGATGCGATGATGCTCGCTGCAAAAACAGGCAGTCGGCCTGAGAAAATACATCGTCATTGATGACGACAATCTGACACTCGGTCGGTATCACGCAACGAGAGCCACAATTGATAGGACGCGAGCGATCTTCCTGCCTGGCTGGCCGCTCCTCGTCGGACCAAGTTTTTTAAACCTGCTGGCCTGGATCGTGCACTTGGCTCTCGAACGGCGGTCGCCTGGTCTCGCCAAATCCGGCGCGCGTTGCAGGATCGATGGTATGACACGAGCCTTATCCGCAAGGAGCTTGGCTGGACGCCTCGGGTATCGCTGCGGGAAGCCATTGAAAAGACGGCAAAATCTTCGAAATAATACGAGTGGCACGCCCATCGCTGCAAGCCCCAAGATATTTCATGCTAGACTTTTAGGAGCAAGCCGCGAATTCTATTGCTCAGAAGAAAATTGTCGCAAAGCACTGCTGGAGGCGCTGAAGTTTTTTGTGATCCTTCAATACATCGTGCTGGGCATTGCCGCGATTCCCTTCATCTACTACCTTCTGGCGCTGTACAGCACCGCTCGATTCTTTTCCGCAACGAAACAGGCCGCGCCCAACACCGATTTTCTGCCCCCGATAAGCTGTCTGAAGCCTATTAAGGGGCTGGATGAAGATGCGTACGAGAATTACGCGAGTTTTTGCCGCCAGGATTATCCCGAATACGAAATTGTTTTCTGCGTGGATCGCGACGATCCAGCGCTCCCGTTGCTTGAAAAATTGGTCCGCGAATTTCCCGAGCGGAAAATCCGTCTGCTGTTCGGCTCCG
The DNA here is from genome assembly GCA_963723845.1 of uncultured Acidobacteriota bacterium. GTDB lineage: Bacteria > Acidobacteriota > Terriglobia > Acidiferrales > UBA7541 > Palsa-295. Next base: position 12,147 of record CAVRSO010000010.1, on the reverse strand, counting down.
GCCGCAACGCAATCAACGACAAGTGCGGCCGCCTCTACCGCCTGACCAACGAAGCCGCATACGACATATTCGTCATCACCGACGGGGACGTGCGCGTGGGTCCGGATTATTTGAGAACTGTAGTCTCGCCATTCCGCGATCCAAAGGTCGGAGCGGCCACATGTTTATACGTGTCCACCGAGGAAACAAATTTCGTACAGGAACTGCAATCCATCGGCATGCTCTCGGACTTTTTTGCTCCCGTTATGATTGCGTGGCAACTGCACGATTTGAATGTGACGTTCGGCCAAACGATTGTCACCACGCGCAGAGCGGTGATGGCCTACGGTGGCTACCAGGTGCTCGAAAACCGCCCCGCGGACGACGTCTACGCCGGTCGCCTCGTAGCAGAGCAGGGATTTGAAGTAAAACTATTGCCATACATCATCCAGTCGGTGGCCGATTTCAAGTCCATGAGCGACCTACTCCACAAGCGCACGCGCTGGATGACGATTCAGCGCCTGATGCGGCCGTGGGGCCACCTGGGGCTAATTTTCACCTTTGGACTGCCCTGGGCGCTGCTGGCTGTAGCCATACATCCGAGTGCCGCGATCGCAATCGCGTATCTTGGGCGGCTACGCAATTTTCAGGGTGGCGATCACCTGGACGATCGGTGCGCACGGCATGAAACAGCGCGGCCTCTGGAAGAAAATGCCTCTGATTCCTCTCTGGGACGCGATGGCCTTCGTAATGTGGCTCGCCAGCTTCGGGCGCAGAACCATTCGCTGGCGCGGTGTGGACTATTTCCTCCGCGATGGAAAGCTGGTCTCCGCAAAGCAGGCGGCGGCTTCGGCACAATCATGAAGGCGAAAGTCGCGGTTGCGGGCGCGGGAATTTACGGAACGAATATTGCCATCCGGCTCGCGGAACACGGGCACGACGTGCGCCTTTTCGATCCGCTGGGAATCCTCCGCGCGGCATCGGCGATCAATCAATTCCGCATTCACTCGGGGTACCATTATCCTCGCAGCCCGGAAACCATTGCGGAAACGCTGGAAGCCCGGGCGGAGTTCACCAGCGCTTTTGCTCCGGCAATCGTGCGAAATAGCCGTCACTACTATGCGATTCCGCATCAAGGCTCACAGACGCCGCCAGATCTATTCGAAAAAGTAATGGCGCAATATGGCCTGGTGTGCAATCCCTGCCGCCCTGAATGGATGAATTTCGATTTCATTGACAAGTGCTACGAAGTTGACGAGCAGCTTTACGACCCGGACGTATTGCGCGATCTGATCGAGCGCCGCATCAAGGAGCTTGCCATCACTTTCGAGCGGCGCGCCTTCGCCTCCGAGATGCGACCGGATTACGATTTCGTGGTGTGGGCGACCTACGGCCTGGGGCCCAGCCGCGGCATTTTCAAGATCGCGAAATATCAAGTGGCGGAAAAAATTCTAATTGAGCTGCCGGCACACCTGCGCGGAATTTCGCTGGTGGTGGTGGACGGACCGTTTACCGCGTTCGATCCTTACGGAAGTTCAGGGCGATCGCTCTTCGGTTCGGCAAAGAATACAAATCACTGGACGACGACGGACCCTAAACAAGCTATTCCCGAGCCGTACACCAGCCTCCTCAACGGCCCGAACTTTGCGCCCATCAACTTCAGCCGCTTTGACGCAATGAGGAATGATTCCGCTCTTGCCGTCCCCGCGTCGAAAGACGCCGCATATCTGGGATCGCGCTTCACGATCCGCGTGGTGGAAGATAATCCGGCGCAGGACCGGCGGACGCTGTACGTGCAGGAGACGGCGCCAGGCGAACTGCATATTTTTTCTGGAAAGGTCGTGGGCGCTGTGAAAGCGGCACGGCTGGTTTGCGAACGAGTTGCAAGCACCTGATTGCAGGCGACTTGTTAGCGCCCGGACTATTCGGTTGTCAAAGAGCTATGCGACTTTCGTCAAGAAAGCCGGAAACCCGGGGTATTTGGCGATTAGAGTTGGCCACTGCGCTTTGTTTTGAAGGGCTTAGAGGGCATTCTATTCGCCGAAGTTTGGCGATTAGACGATTGAAGGTCGCCAGAGAGAGGAAGGCCGGGGGGTCTGGCGGCGGACGGCAAGGGCCGACCACCCAATTTGTCAGCGTAAGGCCATGAGGCGACCTCGCGATTAATGAAGGTCCTTCTAGAAGCCGTCTTCACTTCTTTCTACCCCTTTCTTTGAAGGCAAGCCCTAGCGGCGCGAAAGGCTCGCTGCGGCTTACCTGCTGCAATTCCAAATCACCGCAAATACACGGATCGATGCTAGCACCTTCTCAAGCGGATTTCAGATTGTGCGTGGTGTAAAGATTTGGACCGAGGCCGCGCACGTGCCCACACCAATAGTTCCAACTAACAATTGAGTTCGTGGTAGCGAACGCTTAATAGCGCGGTTCGGTTACCGGCGGGGTTGTGGCGCCGAGTTGGCGGTGGCGATCGTTGCGCGCGTTGCGCCAGTTGACTTGGGGCAGAAACAAAGACGCGTCAATCCGATCGCGATAGTCGATGGCGATATTCAAGAGAGAATCGAGCAAGGAATCGGAAAGGTGATGAGGCTGCAAGCCAAGATCGATCAGTTTTGAATGTTTCGCGTTGTAGTAATGAGCTTCCGCTTCCACGCGAGGATCGGGAATATGATCGATTTCAACTTTTAGTCCCATCTTCTTTCCCGCCGCTTGCACTAAGCGGGCCAAATCCAACACCGAAAACTGTTCGGTAAACTGGTTAAACACGCGGAACTCGCCCGCCGCGGCGGGATGCGTGCACGCAATCTCGACGCAGCGCACGGTATCTCGAATATCCAGAAAGCCTCTGGTCTGTCCACCCTTGCCGTAGACCGTCAGTGGATGCCCAACTGCCGCTTCCACGCAAAAGCGGTTCAGCACCGTTCCGAATACTTCGTCGTAATCGAAACGATTGATCAGAGCCTCGTCGAGAGCTGTTTCGTCGGTGACGGTTCCGTAGACCACGCCCTGGTTCAAATCGGTGGCGCGCAACTTCCACACCTTGCAGCAGAACATGATGTTGTGGCTGTCGTGCACTTTGGACAGGTGATAGAAAGAGCCGGGCTGCTTTGGGTAAGGAAGAATGTCCTTGCGGCCGTTGTGCTCGATCTCGATGTAGCCTTCTTCGATATCGATATTCGGCGTGCCGTACTCACCCATCGTGCCGAGTTTGACGAGATGGCAATCTGGGCGCGAATTCGCGCAGCGCGAACAGCAGATTCAGGGTCCCGATCACGTTATTCACTTGGGTGGAAGCCGCGTGCCTGCGGTCAATCATCGAATAAGGCGCCGAACGCTGTTCGGCAAAATGAACTACGGCTTCCGGCTCGAATTCCTTGATTGTTTCAGACAGGAATTCATAGTCGGTCACGTCGCCAATGCGAAGGTCGATGGTTTTGCCGGTATGTTCATGCCAGGCGCGAAGGCGATCGGGCAGCGCACGAATGGGAGTCAGTGTTTGCACGCCGAGTTCGAAATCCCACTGGCGGCGGATGAAGCTGTCGATAATCGCCACCGAGTGACCCTTTTGGGAGAGGTAAAGCGCCGTGGCCCAACCGCAGTAGCCATCTCCGCCAAGCACAGCAATCTTCATCTTGTCTCCTCAATGCAGCTAAGGTACCCGCCAGCTCGGAACTGCGACGGATGATCCGGTGAGCCAATGGTAAGGTCTATACGGGGCATGCTATCGGCCAGCCCCCGCCGTTCGCGGAGGCTCGGTGCGGTCAGCTTTGGCGCGGCGGCCGCGCAACTCCCGCACATTGTAAACTGGCTTGTTCTGCGACTCGTAGTATGTGCGAGCCAGCAGCTCACCAATCAGGCCGATGGCAATGAACTGGATGCCGCCCATCACCAGAGCCATGCCGAGAATCATGAGTGGACCGTGGTTGGCGAGGAGTCCCTCGTCCAGCAATGCCTTGCGCGCAAAAACCCACAGGCCGATACCGAAACCGCCGCTCAGGCAAGCAAGCCCTGCAAGGCCGAATAGTTGGAGGGGCTTCGTCGAATAATCGAGCAGGAACTTCACGCTCACCAGATCGAGCAACACGCGAATCGTGCGCGAGATGCCGTAATTCGATTTCCCGCTCTTGCGCGGGATATTCGTGATTGGCACTTCGGCTACAGACGCACCCGCCCAGCTTGCCAGAGCGGGGATGAAGCGGTGAAGCTCGCCATAAAGATGGATCTCGGAAAGAATTTCGCGCCGATAGGCCTTGAATGTAGTGCCGAAGTCATGCAGATCCACTCGTGAAAGCTTCGCCATGATGCGATTCGCTATCCGGCTGGGAAGCTGCCGCGTGAGCCAATGGTCCGTGCGCTCGACGCGCCAGCCACTCACGATGTCGTAGCCTTCCTTCATTTTCTCAATGAAGCGGGGAATCTCCGCGGGTTCGTGCTGGAGATCGCCGTCCATTGAGATGATTACTTCGCCCCGCGAATGGTCGAAGGCAGCCTTGAGGGCGGCCGTTTGGCCGAAATTGCGGCGCAGACGCACGACGATAACCCGCTCGTCATCATCCGCGATCTCCGAAAGTATGCGGAAGGTGCCGTCGCGGCTCCCGTCGTCAACGAATATAATTTCGTAAGGCTCGCCAACGGTATCCATTACGTCGATGATTTTGACGTAAAGGGGCGTGACGCTTTCCTGTTCGTTGTATAGGGGGACAACGATGGAATAAGAGGGCGAGTTTTCTTCCGGGTTCATAGGGTTAATTTTGAAAGTATATCAATCGGATGCAAGTCCGCGCCAAAGGTTTTTCTAACAGTCGATACTATTTCGCCCCTCCGCCCAGCAGCCAAGGGGCCCGCAGATTCGGGCGCCTCCCGGGATCTCGAGGCGGCGGAATCGTTGAGGGGATGGTTCGTCAGAAGCACCTTGCCGCCGCTTTCAGCCACGCTCACGAGTTGAGCTGGTGCGACCAGCTCTTCGTAGCGGTTCATCGCTGAATCGGCAGCGAGCAGGTACTCGCGCCCCGGTGCCAGCCAGAGCGCCTTGAACTGCGCATCGTCAATGAAAACCGCTGGTGCGCCCGGCGCATCCGCTCCGTATTCCAAGTTCGCCTTGCGGGACGCGAAAAGCAGGCCGGTGCGATTCGCGTAGAAGAAAACCGAGGAGAACTGGTAGTAGAAGCCTTCGGCGATCAACTGGCCTTTGGGCGCTCGCATGAGTGCGTTTGCGAGGCGCCGGGATGACAGATAAGGGTCGAAGACCACCATCGCCTGCCTGGCGGCCTGGAAGAATATGACCATCATGACGGCCGCGGCCCAGAAAGCGCGATGGCTCTTTGCGCTAAAGGCTCCGAGCGCTCCCACAAGAAATGCGATTCCCGCAAGGGCGAGCGGCAAACGAAGGTAGGCGAACGAATCGAGCGTTAGATCTTCCATATGTCCCAGCGAAAGCGTATACGCCTTGGGATGATGGCTGAGGGCCGATGAGATGTCTCCGGGCGCGGGGATGCCGCGCACGTGGATGAGAATTGCGAGAGCGGCGATAGCTGCACACGCGCAAACGGCGCAAAGCACGCGCGTTCCTCGAATAACCCATATTCCGCCGATTGCCAGGGCCGAGCCGAGAAGAAGCGCGAGAGCCGGATAGCAGGGCATGGAATAGTATTCTTGCGTCGTCGAGAAGGTAAAAAATACAAGAATGAAACCAACCCAGCACAGCGCTAACAAGCGCGTTTGCCCCGCGCGATCTACGGGCTTGAAGGAGAGCTTGGCAACGGCGGGGAAGTAGACGCTCCAAGGGAATAACCAGATCAGATGAAAAAGCCAAAAGTACAAGCGAGGGACTGTATTGTAATCGCGAGGGTACCGGAGGTTCAGGAAACGCAGAAGCTGCTCGTTGATAAAGAAGAACCACAGGAACCCGTGGTATTGCCCCGGTCCGCTGTGAAGCGTGGAGGCGAAATACGGAGGATTGCGCAACGTCGCCAGGATGTGCCAGGGCGCTGCGATCAGTAGCAGGAACCAACAGACCGCTGAAAGGATGCAGGCGCTTCCACGTCCGGGCGGAAAATAGCTGGCGCGTCAGTAGAAGATATACGGCGGCGGCGCCCACGGGGAATACGACGGCAATCAGGCTTTTCAGTAACAGCCCGGCGCCCAAGCTTGCGGCCATCAAAAAGGCCCAGAGCCTGGGATGCGGCTCGTCACCATCGAGCGCGCGCAAGAAGGCCCACATCGCGAGGGCGACGAAGAGGGTCAGCATGACATCCGGAATCAGAATGCGAGTGAAAAGGAATAAACCAACGCACGTTGACATGCACAATCCGGCGTAAAGCCCGGCACGTTTGCCGAAGGCCCAGGCGCCGAAAGCGGCCGTAAGACAGCACAAAGCCATAGCTGAGAGAGCCACAGGCAGGCGCGCAGCCCAATCATGGACGCCAAAGATCTTGTACGATCCCGCCATCGCCCAGTAAACAAGGGGCGGCTTCTCGAGATAAGCGATACCGTCTAGCCGCGCCGTAACCCAATCGCCCGAGGCGAGCATATTGCTGGCGATCTGCGCCTGCACAGCATCGACATCGTCCATCAAGGACGGTGGCGAAACGATGCAGCCGAGATACACAGCGCTGGCGAACAGAAGGACCGCTAAGTAGAGGTGAGAACGCTTTCCGTTGCCTTTTGATGGGGCGCCGAAATTGGTTCCGTTTGAATCCGCCATTTCCTCATCCACAAAAACAAAATCATCAAGCCCCAAAGGTGATAGCCGAGATTCGCGCGCCTTTCCAGGTGAGCGCTCACATATCGATCGATCATGTCCTTCTTGAAAAGTCCTGGATGGTCCGCCATGCCATCGTTCAGGGTATTGAGCATCAGCCCGCGCAAGGGGCCACGAAGCCACTCGTGCGATGGGATATCCAGCCCGGTCTTTTTCTTCGTGAGCACCGAAGCGGGCAATTTGTCTTTCATCAGCTCCTTAAGGAGGACCTTTTGGCCGGCTCCCCGAATCTTGAAAGTGGCTGGGAGCGACGCGCAGAATTCCACGATGCGATGATCCAGAAGTGGGGGACGCACTTCCAGCGCATGAGCCATGCTCATGCGGTCAACTTTATTGAGAATGTCGTCGGGCAGAAAATACTTTTGATCGAACCAGAGGTACGCGGCCAAGTTGTCCCTTTGGAGCGAGCGCTCGCGCAGTGTTTGCAGAGTACTCTCCAGCGAGTCTGGAAGTGGTGAGCAAAGCAAAGCCTTCTTTTGCGCCTCGGAGAAGGTGCCATTCCAATAGATGTGAGCCTGATCCGGTGGCAGCAAACATCCTTCCAGGAAGCGTTTCAGCTTGTATTCAAAACTGATTTTCTCGTCGGAAACCGGCAAGTGGTTTACGCCGGTAAGCACGACTCGAATGGCGGCGGCCGGGAATTGTCGGGCGATTCCGGCCAAGTGGTTGGCACGATATGTGAGGTAGCCGCCAAAGACTTCGTCGCCACCTTCTCCGCTCAGAGTCACGGTAACTTTCCGCTTGCTCATTTTCGAGAGGAACCAAACAGGCAGCGCCCCCGCATCGGCTGTCGGCTCGTCCGAGTAGTACGCGAATTCCTCTATGGCGCCTGCAAGATTCTCGGCCGGATTCAAATCGAATTGCTCGTGATCCGTACCATAACGAGCGGCAACTTCGCGGATGTACGGGGTTTCGTCGAACGCGCGGCCCTGAAAGGAAATCGAAAGCGTTTTCAATCTGGAGGAGGATGCTTTTGCGGCGTAGTGAAGAATCGTCGATGAATCGATTCCCCCGCTCAGCCATACGCCAAGGGGGACGTCAGACAAGAGCTGCTCGCGGACGGCCTGCTCTAGAAGCGAGTCCATCTCTTCTTTTGCCGCGTCCATCGTCAGTTGCCGCGGCGGAACGAAAGGTAAATTCCAGTAAGCCTCCGAATGAATCTCGCCTCTATGCCATTCCAGCCAGTAGCCCGGAGGAATTTTTTCAATGCCCTCCACAAGTGTCCATGGGCACGGGACGTAATTCAATGCCAAGTAGCAACTGAGTCCGGCCATGCTTAGTCGGCGCTCGATTTCAGGATGGATCAGAATGGCTTTTAGCTCTGAGCCGAAAAACAGGTCCTGCCCTTTACGCGCGATGTAAAGAGGCTTGATTCCCATTCGGTCTCGGGCCAGCACCAGACGTTGTTTGGCTTCATCCCAGAGTGCAATGGCGAACATCCCGCGCAACTTGCGGAAGCAATCGGTGTCCCACTGTAGGAAAGCATGGAGCACCGTTTCAGTATCGGTGCGCGAGTGGAATCGGTGCCCCAGTTGCTCCAGTTCCTGACGTAGTTCAAGATGGTTGTAAATCTCACCATTAAAAACGATGACCGTATTGCCGTCGTCCGACTTGATCGGCTGGTCGCCCGCTGTCAGATCGATGATTTTCAGGCGCGTGGCAGCGAGCGAAGCCGCGTTGGAGCAATAGACGCCCTGCTGATCAGGGCCACGATGAATGATCGTGGCGGCGACGCGGTCGATGCGGCCCGGTTCTGGCGCCCAATTCTTACTTGTGAAGCCGGCAATGCCACACAATTTCGAATCCCCTTAATGAACGCGACAGCTTGTACACTCGTCCTCTGGCCTATTCATAGCGCAGAGAGTCGACTGGTTGAAGTTGGGCAGCGTTTTTAGCCGGTAGGTATCCGAATAGCACGCCAGTGGCACAGGATACTACAAAGGCCAGGACAACCGAAATCCACGAGACGGGTATCTGTAATCCGCCCGGGACCGGAAAAAATCGCAAGAGCGTCTCCAGTAAATACGGAATCGACACCGCAATCGCGATTCCGGTCAACGCTCCAGCACCGCTGATAAGAATGGCCTCCAGCAAGAATTGGCAGAGCACTTCGCGCCGCTGTGCGCCGACGGCTTTGCGAAGTCCGATTTCGCGCGTTCGTTCGGTTACGCTGACCAGCATGATATTCATGATGCCGATGCCGCTGATGAGCAGAGCCAGCATGGCAATCAGAAGAAAGACGATCGTTAGCGCGTATGAGATTCGGCGCGACGTTTCCAGGATCGAGGAAAGGTTTTCGACGTCATATTCCGCCTCGGGCCGATGCCGGGCCCTTAATACCTGTGACACCGCCCTCGTGACCAGCGGCACATCCGCAGCGCGGTCCGCTTGGGCGTAAAGCGTCTCGATAAAAGACTCTCCCGTGTAGTACTTCACCAGGGGAAATGGAACAAGGACCGTATCGGTCCTGATCTCCGATTGTCCAAATGTTCCGATTCGCTCCGTAAACACCCCGATCACCGTAAAAGTGAGTTCGCCAATATGGATGCTTTGGCCTACGGGATTGCCGCCTGGCAAAGCGATTTGCGCTAAATGTTCGGATACCAGACAAACCTTGCTTACGGTCGAGAAATCCGCGTCGTCAAAATATCTACCCCGCAGAATGAGCAGCTTGCGAATTTGTTGAAACTCTTGCGTCACGCCAACTAGGCTGACCGGCCACGCCTTCCCATTCGCCATTACGCTCATCTGCTCGTCGTTCGTGCCCGCGACCCGCAACACGTGGGGTCCGCTTTTCGCGGACGGCCTGGAGGTCCCCGACGGATATCTGATCGGATAAGGTGACTGCCTGAGAGTGGTTCGACTGTTCCAGGCCGGCATAGACAAGGTTTGACCCCACTCCCTCGATCTGAGCTGCGATGTATCTCTTCCCGGTCAGCGATACCGTTATCACCAGGACGATACAGGCGCTCCCGATCACGACTCCCAGCATGGTGAGCCCCGCACGCAACCGATTGGCGCGCAGGGCCTCGATTGCCAAATGCCAGTTTTCCGACCAACTTATTGCTGGCTTCGCCAAAATGGCTCCTTCGACTTCCCGGGTACTCACGAAATGGGATGCGGTTTCTGAAAGGTATGACACTCCAGAATAATTCTCTTCATCGGTCCGGAGCGGCCACGCTAGGAAATTGCCGACTCTACGGTAGCTACTTCGGGTATGGCGATTCGAATGTGGGTGCCTTCTCCTTCTTCGCTGCGGATGTCCATCTCGAATTGGTCCCCGTATAGCAGTCGCAGCCGCTCGTAAACATTGCTGATGCCGATCCCGCCGCCGTAAACCTCCAAAAGGCGCTCGCGCGACATTCCCACGCCGTTGTCGTCCACTTCGATGCCCAGACGCCCATCCTGCCGATGCGCTCGAAGATGGATCGTCCCGCCCTCGAGGCGAGGCGCCAGTCCATGCTTGATGGCATTTTCAACGATGGGCTGAAGGAGCATGCTGGGAACGAAAACGTCCATGGCGTCCTCGTCGATTTCTTTGAAAATCTGCAGGTTGTCGCGCCCGAAGCGAATTACTTCGATGTCCAGATAGTTGTCGATGAACTCGAGCTCATCGCGCAACGCCACAAAAGTATCGTGCTGTCGCAGCAGGCGGCGCAGGATGTTTGAAAGCTTCAACACCACGCCGCGAGCCATGTCAGGATCAAAGCGGATCAGCGACGACACAGTATTCAGCGTATTAAAGAGGAAGTGCGGATTAATTTGACTGGTGAGTGCGTCCATCCGAGCCTTCAGCAAGTGCTGCTGATTTTGCTCCAGGTTCATCTCGATCCGTGTGTTGTTCCATATCTTGACGGCCATGGCCACACACATCACCGACGATAGCACCACCAGAATTGCGTAACCCGAGTTGCTCGGATGCAGGGAAAACAGCCATCTCGCGGGGACGTAGCGCGCCAGCACGATCTGAGCCGCTTCAAAGGCGGCCGAGGCAAACAATGGGAGCATGGCCCAGTTACCCTTTGCATATCGAATCAGTTTCCAGAGCCATGACGGAATGCTCAAAAATTGAAACGGGCCGAAATGCCAAACGTCTTCTTTATCCGGCATCGCTTGCCGGATCGCGCCCGCCAACAATCCCACCAACGCAGCTAGCGGGCTGGATAGCCACTCGTGATTTCCAAAAGCAGGCAAACTGATGAGCGACCCGCCGAGCAGCCCGACAATTCGCCCGCCGATCAGCCCCATGAGGAAAGATCCCTCGAGCGTCAAATCGAGGAAGGGATAGCCGAAGATGCGCAGAATAACCCCGATCGCCAGCGGGGGAGTCAAGAAAAGCAGCAGCATTACTTTCTGGTCCGAGTCTCGGTTCTCGGTGAAAACGAGGTTTCGGAAAAGATCGGAATCGAACCAGCAGCGCAGCCAGCGCCGCCGCCCATCCGACCTTCAGGACCAGCATGAAGAACAGGTCCGTGCCCTGTAAGTCTAAGCGTGTTGGCATAACCCTGCCGGACGTCCCCGGAAAATCCTAGTTTACGGTAGCCAATGCAGGCGGGGATGTAAAGAGAAGGTGTCGTTGCTGTGGCGGGTTCTGCGCCATTGCTGCTGGCGTTGGGCGGGCTGCTTCGTCGTACCGTAGTCATCCGTCGTCACGCGAAGTGGTCGAAGCTGGCCCGCTTTTCAACCCTGCTATAATCATTGGCTTACATGAAGCGGAAAAAGAGAACAAGTAACGCGAGGGTTGTCGCCACTGCCGGCTTGCCCACGCGCTTCGGTCGTTTCGAAGTCATCGGCATCAAAGGTCGCGGGCCACAGGACGAGGCGGTGGCCATTCGGCACGGTCGTTTGGAACGCGGCAAAGCCCCGCTGGTCCGGATCCATTCGCAGTGCCTCACGGGAGACGTTTTCGCCTCCCAACGCTGCGACTGTCGTGCCCAGCTCGAGCTCTCTTTGCGTAAGATCGCCAAAGCACCCTCCGGAATTGTCCTGTATCTGCCGCAGGAAGGTCGCGGGATCGGCCTGATTAACAAGCTGAAGGCGTACGAGCTTCAGGACGAAGGGCTCGATACCGTCGAAGCGAATCGCCGCCTGGGATTTGCCCAGACTCCCGCGACTACGATTTCGCCGCCGCCGCTTTAAAAGCTCTCGATGTCCGCTCTGTTCGGCTGCTTTCTAACAACCCGGACAAAATCGCGCAACTGGAGCGCAGCGGAATCCGCGTGGTCGAGCGAATTCCGTGCCGTCCTCGCACTAATCATCACTCGCGGGCCTATCTCCGCACCAAACAGAGCAAGCTTGGTACCTGTTGACGAATTTGTAGATTTGAAAACAAAGGCTCGCTAACCACCGCCGACGAAGTGCACGATCTCAAAGTTATAGCAAGACCAACCTGAACGAAGTAAGCTACAGAA
>CAVRSO010000009.1:0-17247 GCA_963723845.1 uncultured Acidobacteriota bacterium | reverse complement strand
AGGTATTCGTCAATCTCCTGGAACATCCTCGAGTATCTTGCGCTGTTTCTGATCGTGATGCTGCATGAGTTTGGCCACGCTCTGGCGTGCCGGCAAGTTGGCGGGACTTCAGATCAAATCGTGCTGTGGCCTCTTGGAGGCGTGGCGTATGTGAATCCGCCGCAACGGCCGGGGGCCACGTTGTGGAGTCTGGCTGCCGGGCCGCTGGTGAATGTGGCGCTGCTGCCGATTTTGTATGCGCTCGATCTCGCGAGCCGGTCGGGGGGCTGGGCGGACACGATGCCCGACGCATTTAAATTCGTGCAGGCCATCCTCGTGATCAATCTGGCCTTGCTGATTTTCAACATGCTGCCGATCTATCCCCTGGATGGCGGCCAGATTCTTCGATCGCTGCTGTGGTTTGGGATCGGGCGGGCACGCAGCTTGATGGCGGCCACGGTGATCGGATTCGTCGGTGTGGCTGGACTCATTGTCCTGGCTGTGGCGCAGCAATCCGCCTGGCTTGGGGTCATTTCCGCCTTTATTCTCTTGAATTGTTGGAGCGGGCTGCAACACGCGCTGGCATTATCGCGCTTGGCAAAGTTGCCGCGCCGTGAGGGCTTTGCCTGCCCGTCGTGCAAGGCGGCGCCGCTGGTGGGACCGTATTGGGTGTGCGGCAAGTGCCGGAATGGGTTCGATACCTTTCAAACGCAAGCCGTCTGCCCCAACTGCGCCGCGCAGTTTGCCGCGACCAAGTGCTTGGAGTGCGGCGTGCTCCATCCCCTGAGCGAGTGGGTTGCTCGCGAGCCTGTGCCAGCCCCGTTGTAAATATTATTCCCACGTACTCGTTTCACTTCGTAGGCTCAGGAGTTTGATGCGGAGGGCCGGTGATGGACCTTGGCACGGAGTTGTCCGTCGCGCCCAAGGGCCACGAGCGCGGACCGTAATGTGGCACTGGACGGTCTAATTCGTAAGCGCCTAAATCGGGGGCTTTGCCGCTGAAATCATCGTTGATCGTGGGGAGCGGAATACCTGCATCGATGGCGGCCGATCCTGGCTTTAGCCTAAAATCAAAATCCTCAGGGTTATAGAAGTGCTGCGGATCGGATTTGTCCGGCATTTTGGCGTTCACGAACACGTCGTAGTCGACTAAAACGCTGTGCTGGTCCTGCTTGGTGGCCTCGGTGTATTCCTTTAGCGATTTGAAATTGCGTGTGACGAGCTTGCCCTGATAGTCGGCGGCGACTTCGAATGGGGGAGAAGTCCACTCAAAGGCATTGGCCACATCTGGATTCGGACGAAAGCCGTTGTAATCCGAACTGGAATAATTCGTGTAGGTGCGGAGATTGAGGATGGGATCGGCCCAGCCGTCGCCAAGAATCAGATTGTTCAGGAAGTGAATGTTGGACGCCGGGCCCATGAGGCGGCCCTGGCCGAAAAAAGTGTTTTGGTAAATCAACACGCCCGCGGGCGTATCGATCAGCTTCAACGGACCGCCGGTGGTCGTGTTGTACATGAGATTTTGGTAGAAGTAGAGCGGGCCGCCGAACGTCGGCTGCGCACTGAGCGCTCCACCCGCCGAATTGAAGCAGCGATTTCGGAAAACGCGAATGTTGTGGGCGCCTCCATCGGCTTCGATGCAGTTGTCCGCCATATTGTAAAAATCGTTGCCATAGAAATCGATATCGATCGGGACGCGATCCGGTGATTCATTGGGCGCGCCATCGGGATCGCCGTAGGTGGCGATATCGATGCCGTCGTGCCAGTTGGCGACGTAGTTGTAGGCGACTACGTGGCCCTGACCGTAAATTTTTACGGCGTATTCCGAAGTGATCGGCGCGGGATAGCCTGGAAATTTCGCCCAGACGGCGGGCGTCCACCAGCTTTGCAGTTTCTGGGGATTGTGGCGCCCGATGAACACGTTGTCGGCTATGTAGAAATTCTTCGAGCCGGACCAATGGTCTTCCACGCCGCGGCCAATATCTTCGAGGCGCGAATGTTTCAGGGTGAAGCCGCTGGAGCCCGCAATATTCTTGTAGCCGAGGAGAAACGCGACATTGGTGTTGCGCACGGTGATGCCTTCGAAATAGTTGTAGTTGGCGGCCATCAGGTTGAATAGATTCTGGCAACCATCGCCATCGAAGATCACTTCGCCGTCTTCCGCACTTTTGATGACGATGGGCTTGTCAGGCGTGCCGCTCTCGGTGAGATAGTAGGTGCCATCGAAAGGCGTGCCGTACGCGGGGATAGTGCGGTCGAAGCCGCTGTAGATAAAACGATTGTCTTTGTAGAGGCCGGCGTGGACCAAGATGATGTCTCCGGGGCGCACGCGCGGCGGCATCACATTCGAGTGATCGGATTCGTCGGACCCCATGTAATACGCGGCGAGCAGGCCGGTGAACGCAGGCTGCTGCTTGGCGCCTTTGTAACCGAACGGGTAGACGTGATACACGTGGCCACCTTCCGAGGGCTGAGGTTCCTTGCGCGTGCGCACCATCACGGTTTTTTCGGCTTTGCCCTTCACACCGTCAGGATCGGAAAGAACGAAGCGGCATTCGTATTCCGTATCGGGCTCGAGATTCAGGAGGCTGCCGGCAAACATATTGGGCGCGACATAGTTGAAATAGTGGATGCCGCCATCGCGCGGCGCTCCGCCGGAAACTTGCTCATGCTGTAGTCGCAGAAGAGGCAGACCTTTTCGCCACTGCTGCTCGCCCTTCTTGCGGTAGGTCACGTCCACGCGAGCATTGCGATTGTCGTCTCCCGAGATGCGCCACTCAAAACCGAGGGAAACCAGGGTGGGCGGCTCGATCACGAAATCACCCGCAATGGTGCGCGTTTGGGACCAGGAAGGAATCGGGACAAGAACAGCCGCCGCGAACAGAAGAGAAAGAATGAACGGTGGCTGGATACGGTGGCGCATGCTTCAGTTCTCCCGGAGGCGTCTCTTAGCACAAGGAAAGATGAGCGTCAAACGGACACGACAGGCGAAAGCGGAGTCAACAGCAGACCCCTCACACCGGCCTGGAATGCGGCCGGGTTCCCTTCCTGCGTCAGGGCGAGCGGGATGACAGCTTAACGGCAAAGGCCGACTAGCAAGAAGCAAAAGCGAGATGCCACCCTGAAGGGGTGGCGCTACACAAGGCCAGAGGAGGGCGGGTTAGCTGATACTATTGTCGGCTGCTATTTCTTCGACGAGCGCGCCTGATCGATAAATTTCGGGTCAGGGCAATCGGTTTTCATAATTGCGAGATTCTTTTGGGCAAACGGGAGGCACGTGTATAAGGCGATTGACGAGCGAATTCGCAGGGCGCTGCGACATCATATTCGCGAGCGCTACAAGACAGACGTTGAGGTGACGACCGAGCGGCCGCCCAGGCTTGTAATGGGCGAAGTTGCTTCGCCGGTGTGTTTCGAGCTGGCCAAGCGCCTGAAAAAACCGCCGCGGGCGCTGGCACAGGAGATTGCCAATTCGCTGAAGCCAATTGAAGGCGTGGCTCGCGTGGAAGTGGCGGGCGGCGGTTACCTGAATCTATTTTTGGACCGCGCAGCATTTTTTCGCGCAGCGTGCGAGGAAGCGGGTAGGCCGACGGCGGGCGTTGGGGAAACGGTAGGGAAGGGCGTCCAGACCAAGACGGTTGTCGAACACACCAGCATCAACCCAAACAAGGCGGCGCACATCGGGCACTTGCGCAACGCAGTGCTGGGCGACACTTTTTCGCGGATTCTTCGCTACGCAGGGCGTCGCGTGGAGGTGCAAAACTACATCGACAACACCGGAGTGCAGGTGGCGGACGTGGTCCTCGGATTTCTTCATTTGGAACCGAAGAAGCTGGATGAGGTGCGCGTACTCGCCGCGGGCCCCAAATTTGATTATTTTTGCTGGGACCTTTACACGCGCGTCACCCAGTGGTTGGCAGAAGATAAATCGCGGCTGGAGATTCGTTCGCAAACGCTCAAGGATATCGAAGAGGGACACGGCGACGCGGCCAAGATGGCGGAGGTGGTGTCAACGGCAATCGTCCACTGCCATTTGAAGACGCTGGATCGGCTGGGGATCGACTACGACTTGCTGGCGCGCGAAAGCGACGTGCTGCACTTGAAATTTTGGGATGCTGCTTTCGAGTTGCTGAAACGGAGCGGCGCGATCGAGCTGGCAAGCAGCGGAAAAAATGCTGGCTGCTGGGTGATGCAGCTTCCTTCGGACAAAGAGGCGCCGCAAAACAGCGCGCTTCTCGAAGGAGAAGGCGCGGCCGCGGAGGAACCCACCGAACTGGCCGAAGCGAAAATTATCGTGCGCTCGAACGGCACGGTGACGTATGTCGGCAAAGATATCGCCTACCATCTGTGGAAGTTCGGCTTGCTGAACCGGGATTTTCATTATCGCCGCTTCCATACGCATCCCGACGGGCACGAGGCGTGGACGACCGATTCGACTTCCGACGACGCGGGAGCGCCGGAATTTGGCCGCGCTCGCGAAGTTTTCAACGTGATCGATTCGCGGCAGGCGTATCCGCAGCAAGTGGTGGTGGCCGGATTGCGTGCGCTGGGACACGCGGCAGAGGCCGATCACTTGAAACATTTTTCGTACAACGTGGTGGCGTTGACGCCGCGCTGTGCACTGGAGATGGGCTACGAGATTCCTCCGGAGGATGCGAAGAAACCTTACATCGAAGTGAGCGGGCGCAAGGGCCAGGGCGTGAAGGCAGACGACTTGATCGACCAGCTGATCGCGCGAGCAAGCGAAGAAACCGCGGCGCGCCATCCGGAAATGAAGGGCACCGCCGAATTTCACGACATGGTGAATAAGATCGCGATAAGCGCACTGCGCTATTTTCTGCTGCGATTCACACGGTCGACGGTGATTGCGTTCGATTTCAAGGATGCGCTGAACTTCGAGGGCGAGACCGGCCCTTACGCGCAATACGCGGTGGTGCGCGTGAACGGAATTTTGCGCAAGAGCGCGGAGCTTCATCCGGAATTTGAAAGCGTGGATGCGGCGAATCGTCTGCGGCTGGAATCGGGTGAAATCGACGCAACGAAATTTCTGGCGGCGCCAGCGGGCGATGATCTCTGGGAGTTGATCGTGCTGGCTGGGTCGCTGGATGCGCGCGTGGACGCTGCAATCGGCGGGCAGGAGCCGGCGTTTTTGACGCGCTACACGTTCGAATTGGCGCAGGCGTTCAATATTTTCTATCACAAGCACCACATTCTCTCGGAGGAAGACGCGGAGAAGCGAGCGTTTTTAATGCGCATTACGTCGCTGATGCGCGAGCAACTTGTGGTCGTGCTGCTGCTGCTCGGAATCGCGGCACCGGAGAAGATGTGAAGTTTGAGGCTGCCAGCCTGAAGGCGTGGCGCTACAAAGAGCGTGGTGCTGGCTACGTCTTCAATTTCAAGGCGAAGTCGATGATCGAGCGGATGGCGACACCGGTGGGGCCTTTGGCGAGCCAGGGACGGCCTTCGTCAACCCAACACGTCGAGGCAATGTCGAGATGGACCCACGGCGTGTCGTCGACAAATTCCTTGATGAACCATGCGGCGGTGCTGGCGCCGCCACCTTTACCGCTGCCGGTGTTGCGAATATCGGCGATGTCACTCTTGATCATCTGTTGATACTCATCGTCGATGGGCATGGGCCACATTTTTTCGCCGGTAGCTTTGGCGCTCTGGAGAAATTCGTCGAGATATTCGCGCGGCGTGCCGAAGGCTCCGACGTGGACATTGGAGAGCGCGACTTCGATTGCGCCGGTGAGCGTGGCGGCGTCGATCAGGTGGGTGCAGCCGAGCTTGCGGGCGTAGAAGACGCCATCGGCGAGAATGAGGCGGCCTTCGGCGTCGGTGTTGATCACTTCGATGGTCTTGCCGGACATGGCGACCTGAACGTCGCCGGGTTTTTGGGCGCGGCCGCCGGGCATGTTTTCGGTTGAAGGGATCACGGCGATCACGGAAATGGAAGGCTTCAGGGTGGCGATTGCTCGCATGGCGCCCAGCATGGTGGCGCCACCGCCCATGTCGTATTTCATTTTTTCCATGTTGTTGGCGGGCTTGATGGAAATGCCGCCGGTATCGAAGGTGACGGCTTTGCCGACGAGTCCGAGCACGGGCGCGCTGGGCTTCGGATTGAGCGGCTCGTATCGCAGAACGATCACGCGCGGCGGCTCGACGCTTCCTTGTGCAACGCCGATCAGAGCGCCCATCTTCAGCTCGGCGATTTTTCGCTCGTCGAGAATTTCGACGCCGAGGCCGACCTCTTTGGCCATGGCTTCGGCGCGAGCGGCCAGGATGCGCGGCGTCATTTTATTGGACGGCTCGTTGATCAGGTCGCGGGCGAAATTTTGCGATTCGGCAATCACTTGGCCCTGATTGATGGCCGCCGTAAGATCGACTCCGAGACCCGTATCAAATCCAGCGAGCCCGACGGATTGAACCTCGCGGTTTTTCTTTTCGGAGCGGTATTTGTCCGATTCGAAATCGGCGGCGATCAAGACCTTCGACGACGGCCTGCGCGGCGGCTGGATCGCGCTCGCCTTCGCGCGCGAGGAAAACGATTTTCTTTGCGCCGCGCGACTTCAACTGGCGCACAGCCGTACCGGCAATTTTGCGAAGGTCGGAGGCGGAAAATTTATCGGGCTTGCCCGCGCCCACGAGGAGCAGTTTTTTGGCGGCGAGGCCTTCGGGAAAATGAAGCAACAAAGTTTCCAGCATTTTCCCGGTGATCTCACCGTTCGCGGCGAGCGAGCTTAGCCGGCCATTCATCGCGCCGTCCATTTCTCCCAGAAGCCCGTCAAATTTATTTTCCTTATCGAAGACATAGGTAACCAGGGCATCGGCTTGGATCGAGGCGAACGGCTGAGTTTCGAGTTGGATCTGCATGTGTCCTTTCACTTTCCGTTTTGTATATGAGTTCCGCGGTCAGCGACGGCGAGAGCGGTAGATTGCATCATCGGCTTCGCGCTTGGCTTCCTTTTGGCGTTCGGATTCGCGCCGGTCGTGAAACTTCTTGCCCCTGGCCACGGCGAGTTCACATTTCGCGAGTCCGTCGCGGAAATAAATCTTCAGAGGGACGATGGTCATACCCTTCTGCTGCGTTTGAACGACGAGCCGATCGATCTCCCGGCGATTGAGCAGCAGCTTGCGCCTTCGAAGGGGATCGTGATTCCGGGGTCCGCCGGGCTGATATTCCGGAATGTGAAAGTTTACCAGCCAAGGCTCCCCGGCGCGAATCTCCGCATAGGCCTCGCGCAACGTTCCTTTCCCTTCACGAAGAGTCTTGACTTCGGTGCCTACGAGGATCAAGCCAGCTTCAAGCTTATCCAGCAGCTCATAATTGTAGGACGCGGCCCGATTCTGGGCGACGATCCTGTTGCGCTCTTGATCCCCCTTTTTTGCGGCATTCATGGTGCGGTAATGATAGCCGCCGCGCACGAGGACTCGCAAGTAACAGCACCTGTGGACGTTCCGTAATGAACCAGCTTGGGAGGCTGTTAACGCGGAGGTCACAAAAGACAGATAGTGAGAAATAATCGGCAACGCTTGCGTTTTCTTGCCGCATCATAGGGCGGGTGCTAGACTCCCTGGGAATAAACCGAATTTTTCGGAGGTTCTGGTTGCGCCGCTTACCGCTTTTACCGCTTTTGGCACTAGCCATGGTTGTGCTGAGTGGCTGCCCCAAAGGAAATCAAGACTATAACGCGGGCCGGAAGGCCGAGACGTTGCAGGACTACGACACGGCCCTCGTCGATTATCAGCGCGCTCTGCGAACCGAGCCTTCCAACGCCGAATACAAGCTTCGCGAAATGCACACGCGCTTTGCCGCCGGCCAATTTCACCTCGAGCAAGGCGAGAAGGCGCTGAAAACAGGCGATCTTCAGCTCGCGCTTGCGGAGTTCCAGAAGGCAGTGGCGATCGATCCTTCGAATGGCGCCGCGGACCAGGAACTAAAGAAGACGATGGACCTGTTAGCCGCAAAGAACGCCGCGGCAACCCCGAAGGTTATAAATCCGAATGCCCCGGAGGAATCGGACCTGCTGGCGGCTCCGCCGCAGTTGAAGCCTGTTTCAACCGAGCTAATCAATCTGAAGATGACCAACGATGCGAGGGTGGTCTTCGAGACAATCGCCAAGTTGGCAGGCCTAAGCGTGATTTTCGATCCGGACTTCACCTCGCGGCGAATCGCGGCGGACCTGCCAAATGTGACGCTCGAACAAGCACTGGACGCCGTCGCGTTTGAGAGCAAGGCTTTTTGGAAGCCGCTCACGGGCAGCGTGATCATCATTGCGCCGGACAATCCACAAAAACGCAGGGACCTGGAGGATGAGGAGGTCCGGACCTTTTACTTGTCGAATACGCTGACCCCGCAGGATTTGACGGAAGTGGTGACTGGCTTGAGGCAACTGCTCGATATGCGCCGGGTGCAGCAGGTAAATGCGCAGAACGCGATCGTAATCCGAGATACTCCGGACAAGCTGCTTCTGGCATCGAAAATCATCCGGGACATCGATAAAGCCAAGCCCGAGGTGCTGGTGCACGTGCAGGTGCTGACGGCAAGCGTGGACCGGCTGCGCGATTTAGGGATCATGCCGGGACAGAGCGCCACGGTGACCTTCACGCCGCGCACGTCTGTGCAACCAAACGGCGGTTCGAGCACTTCGACCGCTTCGGGCACCTCCGGCACTCCGGCACAAATCACGCTCGACAATTTAAAGAGTCTATCCGGTGGGGACTACAGCGCGACGCTGCCGGGCGCCACGGCTAACGCGATTCTGACGGACAATAAAACGAGGATCATTCAGGACCCCGAGGTACGGGTGAGCGATGGCGAGAAAGCCACGCTAAAGATTGGGGACCGGGTTCCGGTGGCGACAGGCAGCTTTCAGGCAGGCGTAGGAGTAGGGACAAGCTCAATCAATCCTCTCGTAAACACACAGTTCCAATACATCGATGTCGGAGTAAACATTGACGTGACGCCGCGCGTACATCCGGACGGCGACGTCAGCATGAAGCTTTCGATCGAAGTGTCGCAGATTACGGGCACCAGCAACATTGGCGGAATCAACCAACCGGTCATCAGCCAGCGTAAGATCGAGCACGACATTCGGTTGAAAAACGGCGAGGTGAGCGTGCTAGGCGGGCTGATCGAGCGGACACAGACGAAGAACATCAACGGTATTCCCGGCCTCGCCCAGCTTCCGCTCTTCCGCTACCTTTTTTCCGATAACAGCAACGAAGTTAAGGAAGATGAAGTGTTGATCGTGCTGACGCCACACGTGCTACGTCTGCCGTCGATTACCGCGGAAAACCTGAAGACGCTCGCGGCGGGGACGGACACGGATGCGCGCGTGTACCGCGACGGCCAAGAGGGTGTCTCCGCGCCGGCGATTCCTAATGGTCCGTCTACTTCGGTCCCGTCGCAAACGGCTCCCGCTGCCGGAGCGGCCCCTGCGGCGCAACTGCACTTCGATCCGTCGGCTGCGACTTTGAAACCAGGCGACACGACGACTCTTGGCCTAGCAATCTCAAACGTCTCGGATCTTTATTCGATCCCACTTTTGATTCATTACGATCCCGCGGTCATTCAGATTGAAGAAGTCCGGAACGGCGGCTTTCTTTCCGGCGGTACCCAGGAAATCGCAATCGTGCAGCGGATCGATTCGCAACGCGGCGAGGTGGTCGTGTCTGCAACCCGGCAGCCGAATACGCCCGGAGTGAACGGGTCCGGAACATTGCTCGGTATTGTGGTGCGAGGCGTGGCACCCGGTAAAACCGCGTTGCAAATTCTTCAGGTCAATGCACACGACTCGCAGCAGCGCGCGATTCCGGTGGTCTCTGGAGAAGGCGCAGTACAGGTACAATAGGTCGTATGGGCGGTATGTCGCACGGCAAAACAGACATCAAGGTAAAGCGAAGGGCGGGCGTCTGCGGGAACGCTGGAGGCGACGAAGCTGGCCTAACCCTTCTCGAATTGATCGTCGCGTGTTCCATCCTGATGGTGCTGGCCACGGTGGCGATGCCGATGGCGCGTGTTTCCGTTGTCCGGCACAAGGAAGAAACCCTTCGTTACGATCTGCGTGAAATGCGCGACGCAATCGATCACTATAAGGACGACGCGGACAAGAACCTAATCCAAGTGCAAGCGGGCACCGAAGGATATCCTCCCGACCTGCAGACATTGGTGGACGGGGTCCAATTGGCCAGCGCGCAGAACAAGGACAAGAAGGTCCGCTACCTTCGTGAAATCCCCAAGGATCCAATGACGGGCAACCAAGATTGGGGATTGCGATCCACGCAAGACGATCCCGATTCGAAGTCGTGGGGTGGGCAAGATGTGTTCGACGTATACAGCCAGTCACCGGGCACGGCGCTCGATGGGACGAACTATTCGGATTGGTAATTGGTAACACGATTTATCAGAGGACCCCGATGAACGCAGCACACAACAGGGCTAAAGCAAGACGTCAGGCGCAAGGCGGTTTCACGCTGCTGGAAGTTTTGATGGTGGTCGCAATCATCGTGATCCTGGCGACACTCGGCACGGCTCGCTACGATCAAGCAATGATGCGAGCGCATGAAGCGGCCTTAACCCAAGACCTTTCCGAGATGAATAAGGCGATTCAAAATTACACAGCGGATAAAGATGCCGCGCCCGCATCGCTCGACGACCTTGTGCAAGCACAATATCTCGGGAGAATCCCGAACGATCCGATTACCGGCACCGCGGACTGGACCACCGAGAATTGCGATCTGCTGGTGAACGCCGATCAGACTTCAACCGGCATTTGCAGCGTGCATTCTTCGTCGGACAAAGTGTCACCATTCACGCAGACTCCATATAGCTCCTGGTAAACGCGCGGGCAGCCGAGGGGGTTCCGCGCGTTCGAGATTCAGTCTATGTTGGTGGTGCTTTGACGAGCACCTGCGGGCCTAAAACCTGCTACTGGGGTGCTGTTGATCCTACCTGGCTTCCTACCCGACCGGCTAGCGGCTAGTCCGCGGCCGAACCCGCAAGGCCACCTTGTTCGAAGTCATGGGCTAGCAAAAAAAACGGGAGGCAAAAGCCCAAAGGCCTCGCCTCCCGGGGTGGGTGGGGTTTGTTGCCGAACACCCAGCATGGAATTTTGGTGTTCCGCGCCTGGGCGAACCGGCAAACCGGCCTTGAGCCGGTGCCACGTATGCCCCACATTTATCACGGGCCCCGAAGGGGTGTCAATCTTAATTGCGGGGCGGAAGGGGGTTGGTCAAACCAAGCGTCGATTGCGGTACTAATGGCATCCAGATGGCCGGCAAAGAAATGGTCTGCACCTTCGACAATTACAAGGCGCTTGGGCTCCGGGATTGTTGCGAAAAGAGCCTCGATATTCGCACGCGAGCCGAATTGGTCCTGGGCACCTTGGACGATCAGCTTGGGCTTGACGCAGGCGCTCAGATAGCCGACGTCGACGTTATCAACCGGCAAGCCCAGGCCGATCAGGCTGGTTACCCGTGCGTCTTCGCAACCCACCCGGAGCCCCACCCATGAGCCAAAACTGAATCCTGCAAGAACGATAGCTTTGCCGGGAAACTCTTCCGATAGGTAATCCAGGGCCGCGCGGACATCCGTCTGCTCTCCGATTCCGCGGTCGTGCAGACCTTCGCTTTGTCCCGCACCACGAAAGTTAAAGCGCAGCACCGACGCGCCGCGCTGGTGCAAAGCTTTGGCAGTCTGATAGACGACCTTATTGTGCATCGTGCCGCCGTAGAGCGGGTGTGGATGGCAAACGACAGCTACGAAGTTGGGTTCGGCAGCGGAAGGGGTCCAGAGGGATGATTCGAGGCGGCCTGCCGGTCCCTTGAGGAAAATACTTCGATGGAAGACCTCAGGCATTCGCGAGGCCTAAGGCTCCGGCATCCACGGTTTACGCACTGAGACAGTGCCGCGTTGGCGCGCAAGCAGAAACATGCCTTGATCGTAGCGGCCGTGGACAAATTGGTCAAACGGCTTCGTCGTTCCTTCGCCCGGGAAATGCGTTGCAGCAGCGTAGCGAGCAATGGTAACTTTGGCGCAAGTGCGGGGAAGCGGAGGGCTCATGGCAGATGGTGTGGAAAGACGAGCTGCCCGACGTTTCTCGATGATGTTGCCGTTGAAGGTGCGATTCTCTGCGGAAAACGGCGTCACCGAAAAGTCAGGCGAAACGCGAGATGTCAGCTTTCGCGGACTGTATTTTCTGATCGAAGCGAGCCTTGAGACCGGGAGCTCGATCGAGTTCGTTCTGACCCTGCCGCAGCAAATTACGCTCGCGGGTGACGTGCACATTCGGTGCTACGCGCGCGTCCTGCGCGTGGACTCGCACAACGGCAGACGGGGCGTGGCTGCACGAATCGAGCGGTACGAGTTCCTTCCCGCGTCGGCGTAGGGCTAGCCGCACCCAAGGTCGCAGCCGGCGAATTCACCCGGCGTATTCGCGTAATTCGCAATAGCCACGTAGAAAATCTCGCGGAAAAATCCCTTCTCTTATCTCCTCACCTGACGCAAGATTTATGCTCGGGGTCTCGCATGGCGCGACACACGCTGCTCATTGACGCGGACGACACGCTTTGGGAAAACAATATTTTCTTCGAGAAGGCGATCGAAGAATTTCATTTCCCAACTCGAACACCTTGGTTACACGCGCGAATACATCCGGCACATCTTGAACGAGACCGAACGCCGGAATATCCGTCAGCACGGCTATGGGGTGCGCAGCTTCCGGCGGTCGCTCGAAGACACCTATCTGAAGCTGGCGGGGAATTCCGCGAGGCGCGAGATCGTGAAAGAAATCGAGCGGGTGGCTGTCGAACTGGAGAGCACGCCTCCGCATATACTGGACGGGGTCCCCGAAACGCTTGTCTATCTCTCGAAGCATCATCGCCTGATCTTGCTGACAAAAGGTGAGCCCGCCGAGCAAGCTGCTAAAGTAGAGCGCTCCGGCTTGCAGTCCTATTTTGAAGCGATTGAAATCGTGCTGGAGAAGGATTCAGGCACCTACGCGCGGATCATCGATCAATTCAAGATCGTAAAATCACATGGCTGGATGGTGGGAAACAGCCCGCGCAGCGACATCAATCCCGCGTTGCAATCAGGCCTGAATGCTGTGTTCATTCCGCACTCGGCCACCTGGGAACTGGAAAAATCGGAGCTCGAGAGCGGCACCGGAAAGTTATTGATCCTTTCCGCTTTCGCGACCTGCGCGGGCATTTTTAGCGGCCGCCACATTTGCAGTCCAATTTGTCACGCGCGCGCGGACTCTGCGCTGCTTTCCATCCACCCTCGTACTCGATACGATCGAGTAAGAGAGGTGCGCGTTTGACAGCCGATTACCGCAGTGAGTTCGCCGATTTCGAAGGCGTGACATATCTGAACGCCTCGCTTCAGGGGCCGATGCCGCTTGCAGCAGCTCACGCGGCGGAAGTTGCGCTCGAATGGAAAAAGCGACCGTATCAGCTGCCGGACGCCGAGTACTTCGACCTTCCAGACCGCATACGAGAGAAGACGGCCGCGTTGATCGGCGCTCGAGCCGAGGAAATTGCGGTGACCACGGGCGCGAGCGCGGGTCTCGCTTCTGTTGCGGCGGGCATCGACTGGAAGCAGGGTGACGAAGTGCTCGTCGGACGGGGCGAGTTTCCGGCACATTTCTCAACTTGGCTGCGCTATCAACAGGCCGGGAAACTCCGAGTGCGCATCATCACTCCGAAGGGCCGCTTTATTACGGCGGAGGATTATACCGACCAAATCGGACCGCGGACACGCGTCGTTTCAGCAAGCCTGGTGCGGTTCGATAATGGCGCAAAGCTGGACGCGCGTCGCGTCGCGCAGGCCTGCGAGAAAGTCGGCGCCGCGCTGGTTCTCGATATTTCTCAGTGCGCGGGAGCTATGAGGCTGGATATTCGCGAGCTGGGCGCGGCCATGGCGGTCTGCAGCGGGTATAAATGGCTCCTTGGTCCGTACGGCAGCGGATTTTTCTGGGTTGCGAATGAATGGATTGAACGTTTGACGCTGGGCTCAGTCTACTTCATGGCACTCGAAGGCGCGCGAAATTTCCATGCACTACCGGTCGAAAATCAACAGCCCGTTCCTGGGGCGCGCCGCTGGGACTCCGCCGAGACGGCGAATTTCACGAATCTGGCCGCGTTCGATTCGTCGCTGGACCTTCTATTGCGCATCGGCACGGATGCGATCGCGGCTCACACCCGCTCGCTTGTGGATGAGTTGATCGAGCGTCTACCCACCACTCGCTGCAAGCTTGCTTCCCCGGAAGAGTGCGATCGACGCGGACCCTACGTGTGTATTTCCGCGTCCAACCCCGGCGATACCCCGGCGCTTTACGAGAAAGTGCGAAGCGCGCAGGTGCATGTCAGCTTGCGCGAGAACGCGCTGCGCATCTCGCCGTACATCTACAATACGCGCGAGCATATTTTGCGGCTGGTTGAAATCTTATCGGAGTAGCTAGCCTGCGTACCGCTATCGAGAGCCGTAATCTCGCGGGTCCTGGTAAAGGAAAGGGATGTGCACCACGGCCTCGACGTCCACCGGACGGCCTGCGCGCGTCGCGGGACGAAACTTCCATTCGCCGAGCGCCTGAACCGCATTTTGGTCGAGCTGCGGGTCGAGCGCCCGAACGACCTGAATGCTATCGACTGAACCATCCTTGCGAATAATCGCGTAGAGAACCACTTCGCCTTGCACGTGAGCTTTGATCAGATCGGATGGATATTTCGGATCGGCCTTCTGAATGGGGACTGGTCCCGCGAGGCGCTCCCGCGGCGCGACCGTCGGTCGGTCGTCTTCGTCCAATTCCGCAAAGCTTAGAATCCAGCTTCCGCTGGCGCTGGTGAGATTCGGGAGATTCACGTGCATCGTGTAAACCTCGCTGCCGGACAGAATTTTTTCCGGCGGCAAGCTCGGATCGAGGGCGCTCACATTTGGCGGTCCTCGCCGGGAATTACTGGGCGGCTGATAAGAATTCGGCGGATTCAGATTCAAAGAGTTCAAACGGCTGCCTGACGGCGCGGTGCCTCCCCGGCTGGATGGCGCGCCGCCTCCAGCGATGCTGATCGCTGCGGGGAGCGAACCTGAATTGGACCCGGCACCTGCGCCGCCAGTCGCAGAGGACGCCGCGCCGCCACCAGCGCCCGGTCCAGTCGAATGATTTGCCGCGTTGGCAACTGCTCCAGCCTTTTTGCCTTCTGGCGACGCCGAAATTCGCGCGGCCAGATTTCCTTCGGGTACTTCAGGAGCGGGCGGACCTGGTGTTGCGGAGAGCGCGATGATCGGACGGCTGTTGTTGCTATCCGCAGCGCCGATTTCGGGAGCGGCTGTAGCTTCCGCACGAGTTTCGCGTTGCCGCGCAACCGGTGCCGAGATCGCGCTGACAGGCATTTTCGGACGCGGGATCGCGCTTGCCTTCGAAGTGATATTGAAAGGAAGGGAGTTCTTCGCAGAGTTCGGAACTTCCGGCGGCGCGTCATCCCGAATGGCACGGCGCTGAATTTTCGGCGCCGAGTTGGCAACGGACAATTGAAATCTTGGCTTCTGCGGCTGAGCGGCTGACCACTGTACGATATTCGGGAGTTGCGGCACGACCTTTGGAGGGCGCTGGGCGCATCCGGTCGTATCAGAGTTTGTCGGGGATGCGTCACGCGCACGGGGATTGAAAGGATGCTCTGACGCGCGTGCGAAGCATCCGCGCCCGGACTTTCCGAAGCTGTGGGGGCAGTATTCTTTGGTTTCTCGGTAGGCACCGCAGCGGGCAACGAAATCCTCGGGAGATCGGGCTGCTCGCGGTACCAGGTCAATTCGATTTGCACCGGAGCAAGCGTTGGAGTGTGCTCGGGCAAGAAACCCCAAATGGGCAAGACCAAAAGGCATATCACGGCAACGTGCCACAAGGACGAGGCCGCAAAAGCCTTACCCGGCAATCCGCCGCGAACCCACTCGACGTGAAAACCGCGGTCTCTTGTAAGCTCGGCGTCTCGCGGCGCGCGCGGCCGGCTCACGACTCCGCGCAGGCTGGTGATGAACCCTTCGCGCGGGGATTCCCAATCGATCCCGAGGTCGAGGCGAGGCAATCGCGAATGCGGCCCCAGCTCGATCAACGAATCCGCGGGGGGTTCCTGGTCGCGCTGCAGAAGGGTGTGCATCGGCTCGAGCTATTATACGTCGAGGAGATTGGATGCGCGCCAGCTATGCTGCGGCTGCCAGGCGGTAGAAACTTCAGGATAGCGTCGCCCTGCTCTACCGACCGAGTAAGCTCCAAACGATCCAGCCGAGTGACCGCCATTTGGGGGCTATGCTCGACGATGACGATGCCCCGGGGAGCAATCAGATGCGAGGCATCGAGGAATTCCAGGACGGCTGCGTGTTCTTTAGTGTCTTCGTAAGGCGGATCGAGAAAGATGAAATCGGCGAGAGCGCGCCGCCGCGCGAGCTTTTCCAAACCTCGTAACGCGTCGTCTTCGATAAGTTCTGCGCCGGCAAACATATCGAGCGCCCCCAGATTCTCGCGGACCAGCTTCGCGGCCTTAGCATCGGATTCAACGAAAATCACTTTTCGGGCTCCCCGGCTGATGGCTTCGATGCCAATCGCGCCGGTGCCTGCGTAAAGGTCCACAAACAGGGAATCCTCGACCGAGGCACCGAGAATATTGAAAAGCGTTTCGCGCAACCGGTCGCTGGTGGGTCGAAGAGACAGGAGGCCGGGGCCTTTGAGCTTCCGGCTGCGAAATTTGCCCGCTATCACGCGCATGTGTTTATCCCACTGACGCCAGTTGGTATCGCTTCTGCCAAGCCGGGCTGATTGATTCCAGCCTGCCGACCACCTTCCCGGCTTGATCTGGATTTTCCGCCAGAGCGAATGCCTCGCGACGGGCCAGTTCCAGCAATTCATGGTCCCGCAACGGCTGGGCAAATGAAAAAGCCGCATCGCCGTGCTGGCGGGTGCCAAAGAATTCACCAGGGCCGCGCTGCTTGAGGTCGCGTTCGGCGATTTCGAATCCGTTTGACGTGGCAACCATCGTCTCGATGCGCTCGCGCGCATCTCCGGTGATCGTCTTGGGAGCGACGAGAATGCAGTGCGACTTTTCCGAGCCTCGTCCGATGCGTCCGCGAAGCTGATGAAGTTGTGCGAGACGAAAGCGGTCCGCGTGCTCGCCCGCCCCCGGCCATGGAGCAACGAGAGAGAGAGAGAGAGAGAGAGAGAGAGAGAGAGAGAGAGAGAGAGAGAGAGAGAGAGAGAGAGAGAGAGAGAGAGAGAG
>CAVRSO010000008.1:0-13468 GCA_963723845.1 uncultured Acidobacteriota bacterium | reverse complement strand
ATTGGACTCGTCGCAGGAAGACAACGGCTTCCATATGAAATGTTTGGGGAAAAAGATCGAAGAGGTGGATGGCCGAGATTTCGTATCCTGCCTTCAACAGTTCCGCAAGATCGCGGGCGAGAGTTGGCGGCTCGCAGGAGATATACGTGATGCGCGCGGGCTTGATTCTGGCGAGCTGTTTTACGATTTCCGGCGACAACCCCGCCCGCGGCGGATCGGCGACGATAAGATCGGGCTTTTCCTTGAATTTTTCGAGAAAATGCTCAACATCCATGGCGCGCGCTTCGATCGCGCCCCGATTGGGTTCCGCACGCGGTGAAATATTGAATTCCAAGTCGCGCGCCGCCGCAGGATTCGATTCAACGGCTACGATTCGATTAAAGCGCTTCGCGAGGGCCACGGAAAACAGTCCAACTCCGGCGAAAAGATCTAGAGCGAGGCGTCCGCCTTCGTCATTCCCCGCGATTTGAGCAACCATTTCGTCAACTAGAAAGCGATTTACCTGGAAAAAAGAGAGGTGGCCTACGCGGTACGACGAGCCGCCGGCCTCGTATTGGACAAAACCGGGTCCAGCGAGATCCATGCGTTCGCGGGCTGGATCGTGCAGGAGCAGGCTCTCCAGCTCGGGCGCAATTCCGCGAACTTTTTCCGCAATGCCCTTGACGGGGGGGAAGCCGCCGGAAAACGTGAAAGTGATCAGGAGTTTGGAATCATTTGCGCCGGCAAAAGCTTCGATCTCGCGCAAATTGCGCGGAAATTGGCCCGTGGCAAGCGCGTCACGAAAAGCGAGCAAGGTTTTCAGGAGCAGCGGGGAGAGAATCGCGCACTGGTCAACGGGACGAAGAGTGGTGGAGTTTGCGCCAAAGTAT
Organism: uncultured Acidobacteriota bacterium; assembly: GCA_963723845.1. Taxonomy (GTDB): domain Bacteria; phylum Acidobacteriota; class Terriglobia; order Acidiferrales; family UBA7541; genus Palsa-295. The sequence continues at coordinate 12,599 of CAVRSO010000008.1, read as the reverse complement.
CCGATGCGAAGGCTCGTCGTTTGCGATTGGCCGGGAACGGCGGTATCAGTTGGATCCGCGCCGGCTGGCTCGAGCGCACGAACTTTCCACTGGGCGCGATTCCGATAGCCCCAGGGAGGCCCAGCGTACGACGCGATTTCGCCGGGCCATTCGATGTGTCCGAGCCGCCGCAGAGTTTCGCGCAGGATTTCCGTTTTGTATTGGAGCTGCGCTTCGTAGGCGATGTGCTGGTAATTGCATCCGCCGCACGCACCGAAATGAGGGCAGGGAGGCACGGCGCGACCTGCCGATTGCTCGATTAATCTTTCCACTCGCGCGCGGATGAACTTCTTCTTTTTTTCGACGGGTGCAGCAGAAACGCGCTCGGCCGGAAGCACGAAGGGCACGAAGACAGTGGAACCCTCGTGATGCGCCAAGCCATCTCCACCGTAAATCAATTTTTCAATGGTGATATCCATCGTGGCCGTCAAAAATAAACGTTTCGCGCCGCACTTACGTGAGATAAAAAAGACTGAGCCGGGGCACGTCAAATCGCTCGAATAGCCGCTTTTGCGTGTACTGGCGCTCAAGCTGCGCCAGCTGCCCGGCCGACATTTTGCGCCGGTAAGGCGCAAGGGAGCGATCCATTTCCTGGCGAATGGCGAGCATCGCACTCTCGTCCGCGTCGGCTGAAATCGCCGCAGTCAATTTGTCCTCAAGCACGGTCAGCCGCTGCTCAAGTTCCTCGAGATTGAGCGTGCCGGGCGTTTCCGTGACCGGCAATGTTTCTCTAAGCTTTTCCGCGGCGTGTTCGAGCCTCTCGGACATCGCAGGATGTGCGGCCCGATGTTTCTGAGACGCCTCGCGGAGGCGCGCTGCATTGCGCTCGATGTAATTTTTCAATTCCTGCCGTGAAAACGGCTCCGCACCCGGTCGCGAAGATTTGACCTCGGGTCCGGCGCCGACGGCGGCTTCCTGGGCCTCTTCAGCGGCATCGAGCACGGCATCCACACAATAGGCCAGGCTTTTCAGCTGGCGCCCGCCTGCCGCGCGACGCGAGCGGCCCCAACTCTCAAACGCGCGATCGATTCCTTTAAGTACGGCACCGAGAGGGATTCCCGCTTTCTGCCAGGTTTCGACAATCGCCCAATCGAGAGGCGATACCAGCAGGTGCGCGCCGCGCTTTCGCCAGAAATATTCCTCGATCTCCGTAAAATAATTGAAATAGTTAAAGGATTCCATCGAGCCGAACACCACGGACCGTTATTTCCGCGCCCGGTCTTGCCCATCCGATTGATTGCGCTCCCAAATGATCCGCAATCCTTCGAGCGTTAGAAACTCGTCCACCGTTTCGATATGGCGCGAGGCGCGTCCGATAAGCGCTGCTTGGCCGCCAGTGGCAATCACTTTCGTCTTCGGGCCCATGACTTTTTTCATTCGGTCGAGGATTCCGTCCACAAGATCGATGTAGCCGTAGTAGAGTCCCGATTGCAGGGAAGCGGCAGTGTTGGTGCCGATAATTTTCCCCGGGTCCTTAATTTCCACGCGAAAAAGCCGCGCCGCCCGCGCGAACAGCGCGTCTGCCGAAATGCCGATGCCGGGAGCGAGCACACCTCCCAAATATTCGCCACGCGCGGAGACGGCATCGAAATTGATCGCGGTGCCGAAATCAACGATGATGCACGGCCCGCCATGCTTTGCAAATGCGGCCACGCTATTGACGATCCGGTCCGCGCCCACTTCCTGCGGATTATCGTATTGGACAGGCATGCCCGTCTTGATTCCCGGCTCGACGAAGATAGCCTTGTGCCCGAAATAGCGGTCGGCCATGCCTGCTAGTGTGGCGTTCAGCGGCGGCACGACGGAGCTGATGATGACGCCGCCGATTTCGCGCGGCTCAAGGCCCGCGAGGGTGAAAAGCTCGCGCGTGAGAATGCCATACTCGTCCACGGTTTGATCTCTGGCCGTGGTGAGTCTCCAATTGGCGACGAGTTCTTCTTTTCGAAAAACTCCCAGGACGGTATTTGTGTTGCCGGCATCGAGCGCCAAGAGCATCAGGAAGCCTCCGTCACGTCGCCCGAAAGGACGGAGACGATTCCGCCGCCGTCGTCGCGCGCAACGCGCAGCACTCCGCTGGGCTCGAGGCCCGCGGTAGCGCCCGTAAAATTTTCGGTGGCCGTGGTGATCTGCACGCGCTTCCCCTTGAAATAGCTGGATACTTCGGCGAACCGGCGCAAAATCGGCGCCGCTCCGTCAGCGAGAAACTGATTGTAGTAGCGGTCGAGGTTGCGCAGCAAACGGATCAGGAGTTTGAGCCTCGAATGAGGCTTGCCCGTCTGGATTCGGAGAGAGGTGGCGGTATCGGCGAGATGGTCCGGCATCTTCGCTTGATTCACGTTCATGCCAATTCCGACGACGGCATAATGAACGCGATCGGGCTCGGCGCGCATCTCGGTGAGTATGCCGCAGAATTTACGTCCGCCGACGAGGAGATCATTCGGCCAGCGAATATCGGGCCGCATATCGAGATCTTCCGCCGCTGCGTCATATGCTGCGAGGCCAGCGACAAGCGTGAGAAGCGGGGCGTGCGCGGGAGAAATGAGCGGCCGCAGCAAAATGCTGCAATAGATGCCGGCCGATTTCTCCGAGGCCCACTTTCTGCCGGCGCGGCCTCGACCGGCAGTTTGCTCCTCGGCAACAACAATTGCCCCATGGGGTTCACCGGATTCGCCGAGGCGCATGGCCACTGAATTGGTTGAGTCGATTTTGAAGAAGTGGTGGATGCGTCGCGCGAAGGGGGTGCCATGCAGGCGGCTGCTCAGCATTTGTGGAACGAGAACATCGGGCACGCGTTCGATGTGATAGCCGGTGCGGGGATGGCCTTGCACGCGAACGCCGAGCGTCCGCAGCTTTTGAATCCATCGCCACACCTGCTGCCGCGAGACGCCGATTTCCTTGGCAACTTTCGCGCCGCTGATCACGATGGTGGAGTTTTCGGCGAGGAGCGAGAGGAGCGCGTCGATGCGGCGGTCCGTGGTGCCCGGGAGGCCCGCTATTGGTTTGTTGCGCATGTGCCGGAGTGACGAAGCATACGCGAGCAGCGCACGGCTCACAAGCGAAGGCTCTTTGAGACGGTCTCGACGAAAGACTAAATCGCAGTTTGGGACTGTGCGGGCTGCCGCCTGCGTATACAATGTAAAATCGCGCTCGTTTGCCGGGCTGGGCGCACTGAAGATGGTCACACTCCAATCGATCAAGGCAGCGGCGGGCCGCATTCGCGATTCGATTTTTCTTTCGCCATTCGTGCGCTCGGAAACTTTTTCCAAGCTGACGGACAATTCGATTTTCTTCAAACTGGAAAATTTGCAGATGACCGGCTCCTACAAGGAGCGCGGGGCGTTGAACAAAATTCTGCTGCTGACGAGCGATGAGCGCCGGCGCGGAGTGATCGCCGCGTCCGCTGGAAATCACGCGCAGGCGGTAGCGTATCACGCGGCGAAGCGGGGGATCTCGGCGCAAATTTGCATGCCATTGACCACGGCGCTGGTGAAAGTGTCCGCCACGCGCGGCTACGGCGCTGAAGTGATTCTTGCGGGAGCGAATTACGACGAAGCGTGCCACGAGGCGTTGCGACGCTGCGAAGAACAGGGTCTCACGTTCATACATCCGTTCGACGACGAAGCCGTAATTTCGGCACAGGCACGCTCGGAATTGAAATGCTGGCGCAGGAGCCTGACATCGAAGTTCTGGTGATTCCGATTGGCGGCGGAGGATTGATTGGCGGCGTGGCCTGCGCGGTGAAGGAGACAAATCCGAAGGTGCGCGTGATTGGCGTGCAGACATCGAAGCTGCCGTCGATGAAAGCTGCCGTCGAAAACGGCGGGCCGCTTACGCTGCCGGCCAAAGTGACGATTGCGGATGGCATCGCGGTGCGCTGCGCGGGGGCGGTCACGTTTCCGATCGTGAAGAAATATGTGGACGAGATTGTTACCGTCGATGACGAGGAAATCGCGAACGCCATTCTGCTGCTGCTTGAAAAAGAGAAAACGCTGACGGAAGGCGCGGGAGCGGTGGCCGCGGCGGCGGTGTTGCAACGAAAAATTGGCGAAACAGGGAAGAAGGTTGGCGTCCTGATCGGCGGCGGGAATATCGATGTTTCTTTGCTCTCGCGCATCATCGAGCGCGGATTGGTGAAAGACGGGCGGCTGGTGAGGCTCAGGATTCATCTGCCGGACCATCCGGGCGCGCTCGAAAGGGTGGCGCACATAATCGCCGAGCACAAGGGCAACATCGTCGAAACGAATTACGATCGCGCATATTACGGCGTGGTGCTGGGCGATACTGCTATCGACATCACGATGGAGACGCGCGGGCCGGAGCACGTTACGGAACTGATGACCGCGCTCGACGCGGCCGGGTATGTCCACGAGCGCATCCTCTGATACCCTTTTTCAAATTGAATACGCTGCGAGACGGCATCGCCTGATGTTTTCGAAACGCACCGATTGGCGACTGGAAGAAAACGCGTACACGCGTGCTTTGCATCGCCGGCGTGCAAGCGGCAAGCCGATTCTCGATCTCACCGTCTCGAATCCGACCGCGTGCGGTTTTCAGTATGACGAAGCCGCAATCCTGGGCGCTCTCGCCGATCCCGCGGCCCTCCGATACGATCCGGAAGCGAAAGGACTGCTGAAAGCGCGAGCCGCCGTGGCGCAGTACTATCACGAAAAGAATTCCGAAGCGCATGTTGATCTGGAGCGTTTGATCCTTACTACCGGCACTAGTGAGGCATACTCATTCCTCCTTCGCTTGCTGTGCGAGGCGGGCGACGAAATAGTGATCGCGCAGCCGAGCTATCCTCTCTTCGAATTTCTTGCCGCGATTCACGATGTGAAACTGCGGCCATTCCGACTCGTCTACGATCATGGCTGGCAAATTGATTTTGCCGCGCTGACCAAGGCAATTACCTCACGCACGCGCGCCGTCATTTTGGTCCATCCCAATAACCCCACGGGCCACTTTGTTTCAAGGAGCGAAGCTGAACAGTTGCAGAAGTTATGTCTGGAGCGCGAAATTGCGCTGGTGATCGATGAAGTTTTTTTGGACTACAAAGTTCGCGTCGCTGATACACGCCAGAAACAGGGAAGTTTCGCGTTTGACGCGCGAACTCTCACCTTTGTGGTCAGTGGTTTGAGCAAGATCGCCGGCTTGCCGCAAATGAAAATCGGGTGGATCGCAGCGGCAGGGCCCGATGCGCTGGTGGGCGACGCGATCGCGCGTCTTGAGATCATCGCGGATACCTACCTTTCCTTGAACGGTCCCGTACAGCACGCGCTGCCAACGCTGCTAGCTCAGCGCGGCGCGATGCAGCCGCAAATCATGCGGCGCATTGAAAAAAATCTGCGCACGCTGGACGAGAGCCTCGAGCGGCAAAAACTGGTCTCGCGGCTCGAATTTGAAGGAGGATGGTGCGCGGTGCTGCGCGTGCCCGCCGTGCAGCCGGATGATGAACTCGCAATCCGCTTGATGGAAGACTACTCGGTGCTCGCGCATCCGGGACACTTCTACGATTTTCCGGATGACGGCTACCTGGTCGTGAGCCTTCTTACGCCCGTCGAGGAATTCGGGGAAGGAATACGCGCGATCATTCAGTGCGTGGACGCCACGAATCGGGAAAAACTTCGGTAGCCGAAAAAAAGGAACGTGCAGATGAGCCCGAATCATCTCGGCGGGCTCATCTGCCTCAATGCCAAACTGAAGCGCCTACTTCTTCTTGCCAAACGTGGTGCGAACGTAGGCCACCACCTCCTTTATCTGCTCTTCGGACAGAGTACTTTTGAACGGAGGCATATTGTTTTTGCCGTCCGAGACCTGAGTGGTCATCTGCGCTACAGTCATTTTCTGAACGGCGTCGGAGTGGAGGTCGGGGGCCATCAGGCTCTTTCCGGTCGGCGTGCCGGTTCCGTCCGCGCCATGACACACCACACAATTCGACTTATAAGTCTGGGCGCCTCCCGCGTCGTCAGCAGCACCCGCGGACGGAGCTAAGCCGAAAAAAGCTAGAGCGATCGTGGCACCCGCCAAAATCGCAAAACCGCCAACTCGAACTGCCCGCTTTGCGGAAGCTTCAGTGCTGGGACTTGTATCGAAAGTGGCTCGCGTTACGGATTTGCGCTTATCCATCGATCCTCCTGAGGCTTTTTTGGACATCAATATCGATTGCCTAGGTCTATGCCAACTCCCTTAACTACGATACCCACAAGCATTATTTTGCACTAGCGTACCATCGTCTGCAAAGCGAAACCTCGCCACAGCACGGGCAATCACCATCGAACTATTGTAGGATATGAACCAAGTTCGGCGTAGCGCAGCCTGGCTAGCGCGCCTGGTTCGGGACCAGGAGGTCGGTGGTTCAAATCCACTCGCCCCGACCATTCTTTCAATCCGATGAAGAACTGGAGACGGGCGAACTGAAGCTTTCAAGCCCCGTCTTTGACTACAACGGTGGTATGTACGGAGTGCAACTGAAACTGAGAACACCACAAAGCTCCCTCTAAAGCACCCGAGCAGCGTTCCTCGGGATCACTTGCCGTGTTTTTTCATGAAGCATTCGATGTCTCGGAGGATGCTCTCTGAAGCTTTCTTGCGGCTTGCCTCCGTGTGAGGTGCAACCAATGAGGGCTTCGGAACGATGAGATCGCGACGTGACAACAAAGGGCCTCGCGTGCTCCTGGTGGTTGCCTTCATGCGCGTGGGGCGCCGATTCATCCGCATCTTTAACTTCGCAGAAGGCTCGTTGTCCCACTGATCGAGGATGCCGAACGTAATTTCGACCTGTTGGTGATTTTTGTAGTCCTCGGGAGCGTGCGATCCAACGCCCAAAACCAGGCCCTCGCAAATGCTCCCGCATGGCAAAACGCGATTGATCCGATGGTTGACCACCTTTTCGCGCCAGTATCGTTCTGTGTCGCCTGGGAAGCTGTAATACTCGGGATGTTTTTTTTCGATTCTCGGATCCTCAAGGAATTCGATAGTTGCGCCAAGCCATGGCGCTTCCATCCAACTGTCGCGGATTATCGTTTTCCCGGGACGATCACGGCGGATGAAAATCGGCAAAATGTACGCAAAGCGACCGTCCTGCAGCTCCCGAATTTCGCTCCCCCAGGTGTCGCGTCCTCTCCTGATCGTCAGCCCGCTCCCGAGCTGCGAGCGTCGACACCTATGCGATTTTCCAACGGCTCCAAGGAAATGCCAGCCGCCTCTAACTCGCGCCATTGCCGCACAAGCGCCTCGAAATCACGGCTCGCCATATGTCGCTCCTTTCTTCCAAAAAAACCTCCGCATCCTCCGCATCCTCCGCTCAAGTTTTCGACTGCGCGGTCCTAGGCTCGAGTTCGCGGCAGAACCGGCAGTCGCTGCGGAGTCCGCCCTGAATCGAGCGAACCCCGAGCGAAATCGCGAGTTGGTGGATAAGCCGGCACATCGGGACGGTCAATTCGATGCCGTTGCCGGCGCGATTGATCCGCCCACTCGGAATCCGTAGCCGCTTCCATGCCCATCCCACGCTTTCGGGCGAAACCTCCCGGTCGCATCCGCGACCTTTGTAAATCGCCGCTACTTTCTCTGCCGTGCTTTCCGCGCGGACCTTGGACCAGCCACCCTGATGAATGAAAAAGAGACCCGCCTCGACCACAACCGAATCGAACGCGGACGCGCGATCCGAGCGAATCTCCTCATCTTGAACGGTCAGCAGCGGAATGATTTTAGCCTGTAGTTCTTCGTCGCCAACTACAGCCGCGCCGAATGCCCGCGCAAGGGCTTGAACCGGCAGGGCGAGGTCGCCTACGTCAAATTTCGGCATTTGTACGTTCCCGCAATTCCCCATAAAATAGCTGAGAAATCTGGCCTGAAATTCTTCGGCGAGCTCCTGCTTGCATCTTCGTGTCGAGGATAGGCAGTGGGCCCGAGACCGGGATCAACGCAACCCGAAGCACATCCGTCTCGAGCTCCGTGCCGAGAAGAGGTTTGCGCGAACACACGATTTTCGGTCCGAACAGATCTCGCATGCCGTCGCTGCTGGGCACGTACGATCCTCTGTGAGTCCCGGCCTCAAGGATGCTTTGCATCGCGGGCTGCAAATCGGGCTCATCCAGGAGCAGCGTCGGCTGGAGCGACATCGGCACACGTAGCAGTTCTCCGCGCTTGAGGCCTGCCAGGCGGAGCGGGCGGCGACACAACAGGTCGAGCAACTGCAGCGCGGGATCTTTCGGGCTCCCAGCGGGAGCAAAAATCGACAGGATCGGCGCCATCGGCAGAACGGGTGACATCCAGGATGCGAAGACGGCAAAGACCATCGCCGTAACGCAGGAGTCGAGCTGGCCGAGACAGCTGCTGAAGAGTTTGTGCACCGTTGTGAAGAGCTTCCGCGTCGGTTCTGGCGTTGCCACCCGCGTGGGGAAGCGGATCGCTTTTGAGAGGCTCCGGTTCACGCGCATTGGCTCGTACGTGCGGCCAGCGTGCGACAGCTTCGGCTTCGACTCTGAAATTCCTGCCTGGCGGCGCACCAAGGTCAAGTCTTCCGGACTGGCGAGGTCACGGAGAAGTTCGATAACCGCACCGTCGGTAAAGATTTCGCCAGCCGTCGGAGTCGCCGAGCTATTTTCGCGCTCGCTTTGTAGTCCCATCACTCCACCATTGCGATAAAAACCCGCTTAAAAAACAAAACAGACGTTGTCACGTGCCCACTTCACGATTGATGTCCATCAATAACTGTTAGGCCCTCGCCAGTCTTGTCAGAATCGTTGGGCCGTGGGTCAATTTGCCGCTTCGTATCTCTCCTTAAAAGCAAAAAGCCAGGTTCAGACATCTCCTGGCCTTCAATAGAATTAGAGTTTGCTGCAGCCGCCTTACTTCAAGCCGGCGCTAATCCAATTTCATTGCATCGCTAAACCTCCGCATCGAAACGATATACAAAACATTGCGCGAGTTCATTCGCCCGCGTTCGATGAGCAATACTATCATCGAGAATCCGAAGAAATCAAATGGCCTACTCGTCCACATGATTAGTGACACTCGGCTTTCTGTTTGTGAGATTTCAAGCGCTCGAGGAATTCGAGCGGAGTGAGGTAGTGGAGCGCCTGGTGAGGGCGGACGGTGTTGTAAATGTGCTCCCAGCGACGGAACTGGGGATTGAGCAAAGGTTAGCCGAGGCTGCGATATTTTAGACAGGCGACCGCTTCGACCTAGTCGCGATGACCTTGTGATTACGGAACCCGATTCTTCTCGCGAGAGTCTCCGGAGGCCGATTGGGCCGGAGTGAGCGCGATCACGCCCCGCAACGGCAGCTGATCGTCATCTGAGGGCCAAACGATTCCGGCACGTTCATGACAAGCCGCAAGCCCAGTCGGATTCTCGGTTATCCAACTGAGCTAAGGCTGGCGCCCTCCGAGCTGGCGGAGGTAAGCGCGAAATTTGGGCGTTAGCGCCACGTGTTCGCGGGAGTAGAGACAATGTAGCAACAATGTTGACACGTTAGGACCATTCGAATACCATGTTGATACAAAGTAGTTACAGGGAGGTCATGCGGCATGAGGGCCGTGATCAAGAAATGGGGAAACAGCGCTTCGGTGCGAATCCCGGTCGCCGTTTTGAAGGCGGCCCACTTGGATCTGGACGAACCCGTTGATGTGCGCGAGGAATCAGGTCGTATTGTCATCGAACCACTGCGGCGCAAGGAATATGATCTGACCGAACTTGTGCAGGGGATCACTCGCGAGAATCTTCATGCGGAAATCGCTTTTGGCGGTCCGGTCGGCAAAGAGGCATGGTAAATGACGCGTACCTATGTGCCCGACGCGGGTGACATCGTCTGGATCAGCTTCAGTCCTCAGGCGGGACATGAGCGAGCCGGACACCGGCCAGCAGTGGTGCTGAGCCCAGCTGCCTACAACGCAAAGACGAGCCTGATGGTCTGCTGCCCGATGACGACGCACATCAAGGATTATCCGTTCGAGGTTGTTGTTGCTGCGCAAAGCCCTTGCGCTCGGGCCGGGCGCGGCGCGGGAACAGTCCCCGCAGCCGGGCCCGCGGACGGAGCCGCTTCGGCCGGGCCGGGTAGAACTGCTCGTCGAACGTGATCTCCCCGGTGATCTCGACGGGCGACTCCTCGTCCGCAGCCGTCCGATCGGCCAGACTCACGTCGTCCCGTGCGATGTCGTCCACCCGCGTTTCCTCCCCGAGCTCGGCTGCGTCCTCGTTGAAACGCTAGTCCACGGTGGCCGACCACGCGCCGACAGGGGACACCGCTACCCAAGCGCTACTTCGCACCCCGCCCGTGCACTCCGCACCCCGTGTGCAGGGTGCGGGGTGACTCTGAGGGGTGCGAAGTGGGCCCCGGGCCGACATCAGGGGTGCTGAGTGTCCCCACGGCCGCATCGGAGGTGCGGAGTGAGCGGGCCGACATAGGACCGACGGCGCCAGGGACGAGTCCGCGATCAGGGACGTCCGTGGTCGTCGCCGAGCTGGTGGGAGAGGGTCCACAGCGACGCGAGTCCGGAGTCACCGCCTTCGTACGAATCGGGCTGGTCGAAGAACGGCCCTACCGTCGCCTGCCATCCGAGATTGTCCGGGTCGTCCGCAGCGCCGCGCGCATCTGCTCGTAGTCCTCGACATCGACCAGGTGGAACACGTGTCGCCCGTCGCGCCAGATGCGCCAGTCCCGGACGCCCGCGGCACGCAGCTTCCGCGCCACCGCCTCCGGGATCACCCGGTGGACCTCGTCGTACGCAGCCTCGTGCCCCGCCTTCAGCACCGTATGCAGCGCTATCTCCATGCAAGTCTCCCCTCCACCTCGCCCGCTCGCGATCGCGCCGGCGCCTTGTCCTGCGGCCAGAGCCAGCCGAGGGCCAATCAGCTTGCCCTTCGACAGGTCCCGGGCAACCGGCCGGCTACTGGCCCGGAGGCCGGAGGCGCAGGCCCTGCATGCCGCCGTCGACGGCGATCGACGTCCCGGTGGTCGAGCCGGACCGCGGGCTCGCCAGGTATGCGACGGCCGCGGCGACCTCGTCGGCGCTGACCAGCCGGCCGTGCGGCTGGCGGGCCTCGAGGGCTGCCCGCTCGGCGGCAGGGTCGGCGGCCGGCCGAGCAGCCGGCCGATCCACGGGGTGTCTGCGGTGCCGGGGTTCACGCAGTTGACCCGGATGCCCTCGCGCAGGTGGTCGGCGGCCATGGCCCGGGTGAGCGCGAGCACGGCACCCTTGGTCGCGCTGTAGAGCGCGCGCTGCGGCAGGCCGGCGGTCGCGGCGATCGAGCAGGTGTTGACGATCGGCGGCGGCCGGCGACGCGCCGCAGATGCGGCAGCGCGGCGCGCGGACGACCCGCACCATGCCGAGCACGTTGATGTCGAAGACCCGGTGCCACTCCTCGTCGGCGTTGTCGGCCGATCGTGCCCTGCGCGCCGATGCCGGCGTTGTTGATCACGATGTCGATGCCGCCGAAGTCGCTCGACCACGGCGCCGACGCGCGGCGCGCACGGATGCGTCGTCGGCGACGTCGCGGGCACGGCGAGCAGCGCCGTCGGCGGCACGTCGCGACGTCTGCAGGTCCAGCACGGCCACCCGCGCGCCTGCGCCGGCCAGCCGCTCGGCGATCGCCGCCCCGATGCCCGAGGCGCCGCCGGTGACCATGGCGACCAGCCCGTCGAACTCCGTGCTCATCGCGCTCACCGCGCCGCTCGATCATCTCGTGCCGCTGACGGCCCAGCCCGTCGATCTCGATCTCGACCACGTCACCGGCGCGTCAGGTAGGGGAAGCGGCCGGACAGCGCGACGCCCTCGCGGCGTGCCGGTGCAGCACGAGATCGCCGGGCTCCAGCGCCAGGTACTGGCTGAGGTGCCGGATGATCGTCGGCGCTCGAAGATCATGTCGGCGGTCGAGGAGTCCTGCCGCGGCTCGCCGTTGACCCAGCTCCGCAGCCGCAGACTGCGCGTGGTCCACCTCGTCCGGGGTGACCAGCCACGGGCCGAGCGGGTCGAACCCGGGCAGCACTTGCCCTTGCTCCACTGGCCGCCGGAGTCCTCGAGCTGGAAGTCCGCTCGGACAGGTCGTTGGCGACGGTGAAGCCGGCGATGTAGTCGAGCGGTCGTCGTCATCGGCCAGCTAGGTACGCCCGGCGGCCGATCACCATCGCCAGCTCGACCTCCCAGTCGATCTTGTGGCTGCGCGCGCGGGATCCGGACGGGATCGTTCGGGCCGCCGACGGTGTTCGGCGTCTTGAGGAACATGACGGGCAGGGTCGGCGGCGGCGAGCCGGACTCGGCGGCGTGTGCGGCGTAGTTCATCCCGATGGCGAGGACAGCACCGACCCCGTGGACCGGGGCCGCGAACTCGACCGCCTGGAGGTCGACCCGGTTCAGCCGTCCGCCGGCCGCTGCGGCGGCAGCCTCGGCGAGCAGTGGAAGGGTGTCCGGTCGCAGATCCCCCAGCTCGCCGCTCAGGTCATAGGCCGCGTCGCCGGAAAGGACGATCGGCAACGTAGTGGAGGCGGTTCTCACACGGGCGAACTTCATCGGTCTCCTTCAGGTGCCGGCTTGCCTCGTCCGGGCGCAGCCATCCAGGTTCGA
>CAVRSO010000007.1:0-4695 GCA_963723845.1 uncultured Acidobacteriota bacterium | reverse complement strand
CCGAGTCCGCTGCAAAACGCTTCACTGGATATGTAGACTTGTCGAAAAACGGCTGCTTTGCTGCGTCGATCGACATATCCACGATCGCGCCCATCCGAAATCCCAGCAAAATGCCCTTCTTCACCCACGCGTTCACGCTTCCAGCCGCTTCGAGCGCCGCATCGGGCTCCGCCGCGCGCACCTCTCCCGTATTCAGGGCTTCTTTGAACTGTTGAAACAGGCGGTGGTGTTCTTCGCTGTACCGCGCCGGATTTTCGTCAAACAGCCGCTCGATCTCAGCGCGTAGCATAGGCCTGCTGGACCAACCCAACTGCTTCGAGCGCGCCACGAATTTTCGCTAAATTTTCCGGCTTCGGCGCCACCATCGGCAGCCGCCATACCGGCTCCAGCAATCCCATCAGCGCCATCGCCGCTTTCACCGGACCGGGATTCGTCTCGAGGAAGTTCGCTTCCATCAGTCGTGCATACCGCCTGTGAATTTCGCGCGCAGCGGCGAAATCGTTCGCCAGCGCGAGCTGTACGATCTTCACCATCTCTGCCGGAATTTCGTTGGACGAAACTGAAATCACACCCACGTCCGCCCAGCGCCATCAGCGGCAGCGTGATTGCATCGTCGCCCGAGAGCACGAGAAATTTCTCGGGCACCTTATCGAGAATCGCGGCCATCTGCGAAATATTTCCGGACGCTTCCTTTACAGCCACAATATTCTCGATCTCGGCCAGCCGGACCAAAGTAGCCGGCTCAATGTTGACGCCCGTGCGGCCCGGAATGTTGTAAAGAATGATCGGCAGCGAAATCGCCGCGGCAATTGCCTTGTAATGCTGGTACAGCCCTTCCTGCGTCGGCTTGTTGTAGTACGGCGTTACGGAGAGAATCCCGCTCGCGCCGAGTGCCTGAAATTCGCGCGCCATTTCGATTACGTGCGCTGTGTTGGCCCCGCCGGCGCCCGCCACCACCGGCGTTTTGGAGCGCCGCGCCTCTTCAATCGTGATTTCCACCAGGCGCAGCTGCTCCTCGCGGCTTAGCGTTGGGCTTTCGCCCGTGGTGCCGCAGGGGACCAAAAAACTGATCCCTGCATCCACCTGCCGCCGCACCAGGCTTCCGCAGCGCATCTTCGTCGAGTGAAAGGTCCTGCCGAAACGGAGTTACCAGCGCCGTCCCGCATCCCGTAAACATTTGCCCCTCCTCCGACAACATTACTCCAGTTCGTTCACAATCTCGCGAAAGTCGAAAAAGCCTTTCTTGCCAACAATCCACCGCGCCGCGCGCAGCGCTCCTCGCGCAAAACCCTCCCGGCTGCGAGCCGTGTGACGGATGGTTATCGTATCGGCCGCGGAATCAAATCCAACCTCATGCGTGCCGGGATGCACGCCGGCGCGGCTGCTGCTCGTATCGATTCGCTTCTCGTAGCCGCTCTGTTTCATCTTTTCAACCAGCGCGAGCAGTGTGCCCGACTGCGCGTCTTTTTTCGTCGCGTGGTGGATTTCCCACGCCCATGCGCCATATTCCGGTTGGTGCGCGAACAGCCGGGCCGCCTCTGCAACAATTTGATTGAACAGGCTGACCCCTACCGAAAAGTTGGGACTCCAAACCAGCCCCGTCCCGCCGCGCTCGACGGCCGCTCGCGCCCGCTCGATTTCCCCGAACCATCCCGTCGTCCCAATCACGGTATTCACTCCCAGGCGCGCCAGCCGTTCAATATTTTCAGTCGCCGTTGCCGGAGTCGAAAATTCCATGGCGGCATCGATTCCCCGAAAATTCTCTTTCGTCAGTCCCTCGAATTTCGCGTTGTTATCCATGTCCAGCCGCAGCTTTACGTCGCATCCGTATTCCGGAGCGAGTTGCTCGATCAAGCGCCCCATCTTCCCGTACCCAACAATCGCAAGGTTCATATGCGCCGTTGCCTTATGCCGTCATCCTGAGCGGAGTTCGCGCGCGTAGTTGGTTTTCCCGCGGTTTGTGCGGGCGCGCGAACGCAGTCGAAGGACCTCTCTTCGATTACCGCCGAGCCGCGACGTCTGCCACTTCCGTTGCCGCCGCAGTCTCGCTACCAGCAAACGTGTGCCAGGGTGTCGTCCTCTAGCCCGCCGCCAGCAACGTCCTTACCACATTTGCATACATATCCACAGCTTCCACCAAATCCCGCTTCGATATTCGCTCTTCCACCGAGTGGGCCACGTGAATGCTCCCCGGCCCCAGCAACAGCGGCTTGCCCCAACTGATTCCGAACACCGGCACATCCGTGGTGAAGGATACAACCGTCGTCGGCATTCCATCGACACTTTGAAATCGCATCGCCGGAATGCAAAGGATTTCCTTCACCTGCACACGCTTCCCGGCCAAGCGGGCGAAAGCCTCCCGCAGTGGCCCTGGATCGCCTACCAGCCGCACCAGAATTTCGGCCTTGGCGGCGTCCGCAATCACGTTCGGTGCGCGGCCTCCCGAAATCGTTCCGATGTTGATTGTGCACGGACCAAGCAGCGGGTCGTGCGGCAGCGGCATCCGCCGCACGGCATCCAGCGAATCCAACAGCGCCTCGATTGCCGATACACCCAGCTCAGGATAGGCCGAGTGCGCCATCCGCCCATGCGCCTCAATCTCAAAGCGCAGAATCCCTTTTGAGGCAAGCGCCACCTTATTCTCTGTCGGTTCTCCGTTCACAAGATACTTCGAGCCGCGAGGCGCGCGAGCCGCCACCGCGGCTCCTACGCTGTTGCGCTCCTCTCCGACGACAAATAGCAGCGCGAAGTTTCTCAGTCCCTCGCCGAGAAGTTTTTCCGCCGCGCCGGTCATCGACGCGATGATGCCCTTCGCATCGCACGCGCCCCGCCCCCAAACGAAATCCGCATCCTCGCGCGACGCAACGAAGGGCGGTACGGTGTCCATGTGCGTCGAAAGCGTCACCACCGGGTTTCCCCAGCAAGCCAGCACATTGAACCGCCCAGCCTCAACTTCCATCTTTTCAACAGATCCGCCAGTCCCCGACGCAAGCTTGGTAAGGTGGTCGTGCAGGTAAGCGCCTACTCGGCCCTCATTCTCCGTGACGGACTCGATATCGACCAGCGCCCGGGTTAGTTCAATGACATTCACGGCTTAAGTCGCTGAAGCCATTCTATAAATCGATTTGATGGAGCGGAAAGAGAAGGAAGGATAACGCGAAACAGCCGTCCGCGTCTTCACTCCTCGATAGCGCTCCACCCGCTTTTCAACGGATGACAGTGAACAGGCCTTTCAGCCTATCCCCCAATCGTTTCGTGCAGTTATCGAAACGATTTCGGCGGAGCATCCTGCTCAATCGCCCCTTTCGCCCGGCTTCCGAACCTGCTCGGAACCTCCAGCCCGGCTACTCCTGGCCTCCGCGCCTCTACCAAGAACACCCTGAGTCTATTCGCGGGCCACACCCGAGTCAAGAAGTGGCGGACCTACGGTCGCCTAGCAGTCGATGGACCCGGTGCGACGCCGCGTTCGATCAGCCATCGAACGAGACATCCTAGAGGGGTTTAGCGTGGCTATTCTTGCAATAATTGCCCCTTAAGAGTGTCTAGATGGGCCCTTCTACTGCGTCAAACTCGTCACATTTTTCGGCCACGACGCGTTCGGTATCGACATTGCCTTCGAGTTTCGCTACCTTTCGAGATCGCTCGACGGTGATTCGATGATTCCGATGCTGAGATTTGTGAAGGTCTTCGCTTTAGGCGCGTGGATTGGGGCGATTATCTATTTCGCCGCGGTGGTAACTCGGGGCGCATTCGCGGTGTTGCCGAACCGCGATCAGGCTGGGTTGTTGGTTGGGTTTACGCTCGGCGGGCTGCATCTGATGGGCTTGATCGCGGCGTCAGTCTTCGTGATTGCATCGGTGGCAATCGGCAAATCGCTGCGCACGTTGATCGACCCAGCAGTATCGCTCGTCATTCTGATGGCTGCCTTCACGATCGCCTCGCAGAGTTACGTGATTCCTCGGATGAACCTACTGCGGGCGCAGATGGGTTCCGTTGAGGCCACTCCTCCCAGCGACCCGCGCCGCGTTCAATTCGATCGCTTGCACACCGCGTCCGTGGACATCGAAGGCGGCATCCTAGTCGCAGGTTTGATTGCGCTGTTTCTTGCGCTGCGCGAAAAGCCAGCTTAGACTTGCAACGAGCGGTTTATATCGGCTAGACCAGCCGTTTTTTCCTGACTCTGCTACTCTTACTCTCCTACAACGACGCGTTTCCTGGTTTCCTTGCCATTCTTCGTAATCTTGCGGGCGGACGGCCCGGCGAGCTGCACCGCGCGCCACATGTACCAGCTTGCCACGCTCCGGTAAGGCCGCCAGCGTTCGCCGAACTTCAGAAGCTCTTTCGGCTTGGGGATTTTTCTTTTGCGGTAGGTGATCGCGTATCCCTTCTGCACGCCGTAATCGTGGATTGGGAGGATGTCCGGGCGGCCCAGCCGGAAAATCAGAAACATCTCCACCGTCCAAGCGCCGATTCCGCGCACCGAAATCAGCCGCTCAACGAGTTCGTGGTCGGACATCTTTTCGGCTGCTTCGAGCGTGGGCACTACGCCGTCGATTGTTTTTTGCGCCAAGTCGCGTACGGCGGCGACCTTTGCTTTCGAAAGACCAGCCTTGCGCAACTTCTGCTTCGGCACCCGAAGCAATTCTTCCGGAGTGGGGCAGTTGCCGTTTGTTCCGAGCGCTTTGATGCGAGCGA
>CAVRSO010000006.1:0-33899 GCA_963723845.1 uncultured Acidobacteriota bacterium | reverse complement strand
CTGCCCTGTTGCTTTTCTCAACGATTCAGTCTTGCTGTGGGAGTAGAATTGTGGGAGGGGAATAAGGCCAGCTCAGAGACACCAAGGGTATGCGCAGAGGCGCTTCGAAACGCGGGACGATTGATTCCAAAGGAAATAGCGATCCGGTTACCGGTTCGCCATTTTTTGGGCTACGTAGAGCAAAAGGCGACGATCGCCTTCGGGCAACCGGCCGAGGAGCCGGCGAAAACGGCCCAGATAGCGAGCATCCTTCCCCCTGCTGCCCCAGGCGATGTCGTCCGCACTCTTCCGCTTCGGAAGATTGGGAAGGGCGGGCGGCTCTTCGCCATCATAGAACAGCTGGTAGAGCGGGACTTCCATCGCGCGCGCCAGCTTTTCCAGAGTCTCGATCGCCGGAACGGTATGACCGTTTTCGACGCGCGAAATGTAACACCGAAGCAGACCTGTGCGCTTTTCGATGTCGCCCTGCGAGAGATTTTTGTCTTCACGTAGCAGTCGTATACGGTCACCGATTATCATGGCGGGTATTGTTGCATGGACTAGTGTTGGTCGCAAGAGCAAAAGGGAAAAGGCGAGGGTTTTCGGCGTAACCAAAGATCGATGACACGCGTCTCAAAGACCATGGCAGCTAGTGCTCCGGCGCTTGCTCTCCCTATGAATCAGGGTGAGGTGAAGCGGGACGACCGCGAATTAGTGCGGCTGTCGCAGGACGGCACGCCAGCCGCGTTCGAGGAACTCGTGCGGCGCCACCAGCAGCGCGTCTGCGCGCTGGTTGGCGGAATCCTGCGGTGCGCGGAAGACGTGGAGGACGTGGCGCAGCAAGTTTTTCTGAAGGCGTACCTTGGAATCAAGAAATTCGATCAACGCGCGGCGTTTTCCACGTGGCTCTACAAGATCGCGGTGAACGAGTGCTGGGATTATTTGAGGAAGAAGAAAGTGCGGCCCCTGGTTTACGAAGCGGATTTATCGGAGGAGCAAGTATCGAGGCTGGACGGCATCGTTTCAGCGGACCGTCCGCCGACGGATGCGAATTCGCGGGCCGAAACTCGGGAACTGCTAGACCGGATGCTGGCTACGCTCCCCGAGCAAGATCAGCAACTGCTGGTCTTGAAGGAAATGGAAGGATTTTCCGTGCAAGAGTTGGCTGAGATTCTCCACCTCAACGTCAATACGGTGAAAGTGCGACTGTTCCGTGCCCGAGGGAGAATTATGGATGTCTACCGGCGGCGCGCGATTTCCGCGCAGAAGGCGGATGCTGCTGCGCCGCAAAGGAAGAGGTAAATAGCAATGACGGACACGAACACGGGTACGGCCTGTCTTCGGTACGAGGCCCTTTTGGAGGACTACCTCGAGGGTGTGCTCGATGAGGCCGGGGCGGAAACCGCAAGGCAGCACTTACGAAGACTGCGCGGGATGCAACGCAGCATTCGATCGAGCTTCGGGCAGCGTGCGTCTGCTGCGTGTCGCGGAGCCTACCGCGGCGCCGGACGTCGCATTCGCGCGAAATGTGATGGCGCGGATCGGCGTCGCCGAACAGGAACGGACCGCCGAACGTGCGGGCTTCTGGCAGCCGATTGTAGCCTTGGGCTGGCGATTCGCAGCGACGGCCACATTGGCTGTAGGCGTAATGGTCAGTTGCGATATCGGCTGGAGCCATTATTATGCGCGACCCATACCGTCGTCTCGTTCCATCGAAGGCAATCTATTTGCGCCAGAGCCAGCAAGGGCTCCCGCGGATGGGGACGAAGTTCTAATGATGTTGGCGGAAACAAGCCATGCCAAACAATAAAGCGCGTCGCGAAGCCACAGCTTTGGTGTTTCTGGTGTTTTTGCTGGGTGTGATTTTTGGCGGCGTGGGCGACCACCTGTGGCGCGTGCGCGCGGCCAACGAGCAGCCGATCAATACGAAGCCGACTCGCGACCAGGTGATGAACGGCCTTACGCAACAGCTTCAACTGACCGCGGACCAGCAGAAGCGCATTGGCGCGGCCATTGACGACACGCGCGCGAAGTGGCAGTCCCTTTATGCGCCTCTCGATGCGCCCAGAGAGCAGATACGCCAGCAAGGCCGGGCCAATATCCGGGCAGTCCTGACGCCCGAGCAGCAGGTGAAATTCGACGATTCCATGAGGCGCCTGGATCAGCAGCGAAAGAAAGAAGCCGCCGCTGCCGCTGCTGCCGCCGCGCATTAACGACGCAACTCCGATCAACTCCATGGATGAACGCGCCGCGAAGCCTGAAGCTCCCTCGACTATCTCAAGCCTGAAACCGACAGAGAAGACCGCGACGATTCGCCTGGATGGCGTGCATAAGACCTATGACCTCGGCGAGATCCAAGTGCACGCGCTGCGCGGAGTGTCGATGGAGATTTACTCCGGCGAATTCGTGGCGGTGATGGGCGCGTCCGGCTCGGGGAAATCGACGCTGATGAACATCTTGGGCTGCCTCGATAAGCCCACTCGCGGGCATTATTTCCTGGATGGCAAGGATGTGTCCGGTCTCACGAAAGCGGAGCTCGCCAAGATTCGCAATCACAAAATCGGATTCGTATTCCAACAGTTCAATCTGCTGGCGCGGACTTCGGCCTTGGAAAACGTGGAGCTGCCCACGATTTATGCGGGCGTTCCAATCGAGGAGCGCGCCAAGCGAGCACGCGAATCCCTGGATCGCGTGGGCCTATCCGATCGCGCCGGCCATTTTCCTTCGCAACTATCGGGCGGGCAACAGCAGAGGGTCGCCATTGCGCGCGCACTCGTCAACAATCCTTCGCTGCTTTTGGCGGACGAGCCGACGGGCAACCTCGATAGCCGCACCAGCGTGGAGATCATGGATATTTTGCAGAGCCTCAACGAGCGACACGGGCTGACGGTGATCATCGTCACTCACGAGCCAGATATCGCGCAATACGCCAAGCGCGCCCTTGAATTCCGCGATGGCAAGATGAAGAAAGACGTGGCGATTCAGAATCGCTCGATCGCAGCGGAAGTCCTGCCGACCTTGCCTGTGCTAGATGAAGATGACGTGGAAGCGGTTGCGGGCTCGGCGCCTGCCGTGCCGTCGGACGGTCACTGAGACCGGCTAGAAGGGAATGTCTTCGTCGGAGATTTCGGCGCTGGGCCCGGGTTCATCCGGAGCGGGCGCACCTTCGAAGTCCGCGTCGGCGGAGCGGGGATGGCTCGGGCCGCTTGACGGTCCTGCTCCGGCGCCCGCTGCGGCACCCTCGGCGCGGGAAGTCAGCATGCGCATTTCGCTGCCGACGATTTCGGTGGTCGAGCGCTTCTGCCCATCGCGCTTATCTTCCCACTCGCGGGTTTGCAGGCGTCCTTCGATGTACACGAGTTGGCCCTTCTTCAGGTACTGCTGAGCGATTTCAGCTAGTTTTCCCCACAAAACGATGCGATGCCATTCGGTGCGCTTTTGGCGTTCGCCGTTGCGATCCTTGTAGGTCGAGTCGGTAGCGATGGAAAAATTGCAGACTGCTTGGCCGCCGGAGGTATAGCGCGTCTCGGGATCGCGGCCGAGTCGTCCAACCAGGATTGCTTTGTTCACGGACATGGCAGGAGTATAACCGAAGTCGATCTGGGTGGAGCGGAAAAGTAATCGGCCTGCAGGCCGCTCCGTGGTGCAACGGAGGATGTTCGATGAGCGAAGTTCAAAATTTCAAAAGCCATGCAAGATTTGTGCCGGCTTTTCACTTCTTTGTAGGGCCGGTTTTCCTGATCAATATCGTGTGGTCAGTCGTGCGCGTAGTTCACAGTTTTTCGTTCGGGACGACCGTCTCGTTGCTGGTTGCAATCGCGCTGTTCGTGCTGGCCCTTACCGCGCGGATTTTTGCGCTCACGGTGCAGGACCGCGTGATCCGGTTGGAAATGCGATTGCGGATGCACCAGATGCTTCCGCCAGATTTGACGCCTCGAATCCCCGAATTCACAGTGGGTCAGCTTGTGTCCCTGCGATTTGCGAGCGACGCGGAACTGCCGGATCTGGCGCGGAAGGTGTTACAGGAAAATTTGACGGAACGCAAGGCGATCAAATCGCTGGTTCGAAACTGGCAGCCGGACCACTTGCGGGCATAGCGGCGGATACTCGAGGCCGCTAGGGTACGGAGGTCTTGCCGGATCAGCGCGCAGGCGCGCGCGAAGTGGTGGTGGCGCCAACCTCGCGCAGTTTGGCGTGAGCGCGACGCGATTCGTCCGAGCCAGGAAATCGGCTTTCCACGGAGCGAAGATCCCGAATGCCGGCCGTTCGCTCGCCGGCTTCAAGTTCCGACATGCCTTTCTTCAGCTCGGACGCCGCCAGTTTGAAGCTCCTCGGATAATTCACGACTACCGCGTTGTAGGCCGCAATCGCGCCCTTGAAATCGCCTTGGGCGTAGGCAATTTCGCCCAAATAAAACTGCGAGTTGGACGCCAGGTCGTTCGACGGAAAATTCTTGATGTAGTCGGAAAACTCCTGTCGCGCCAGATCGTACTTGCCGCTCATGTAGTCGCGCAGCGCATTTTGGTAGAGGGTATCAGCCGAAATCGGAGCTATTCCCGGCTGGTTTCCCGCGGGAACATCTCCTGTTCCATTTGAAGTTGTGGGCCCTCCCGGCGTGCCTGGTGAGCTTGGTGCCGTGGTCGCGCCCGGCTGCTGGTTGGAAAGTTTTCCGTCGATGCTTTGCAGCAAGTTCTGCGCATCCGTAAGTTGCTGCGACAATTTGCCTACCCGCGCCTGGACGTCCTGCAAATTGTCGGAAAGCCCCTGTGTCTGCTGAGCCATGGTATCGATACGGGCTCCCGTGTTGGCCTGCACTTCTTGCATGGACTTTTGCACCGAGTTCATTTCGGCGCTCAGCTTGTTAACGGAATCAACCGATTGCTGGACGAGCGTTCTGATGGTTGCATTGTTGCTGTCCATCGCACTGCGCATGTCCTGCTGTCCCTGCAAAATCTGAGCAACCTGCTGCTGCAGCTCGATCATGTCGCGTGAAACGGCACTTGCCGGCTGCGGAGCCAGCATCGCCCCGCCGACTGCGCCTACAAGTATCGCCGCGAATGCGAGCACAACCCATCGTGTGCGCATTGGTATCCTCCCGGAAAAAGTCACCCGGCCGCTTCGACCGAGCCGGTTTGAATCACCCCGCTAAGCGCGGGATGGGCAAACCCTCCTTAATATTATTAACGTTGCCGCGCCGATGCGGGTACTAAAAAGGTGGACCCGCTGCAGACCGGTCGCAACGGCTGCACCGGCAGCCGTTGCGACAGCCGCGTCTATTGGCTCAAGACAAAATGCGCGCGCCGGTTCATTTGCCAGCACTGTTCCGTGTGCTCGGTGCAGACCGGACGTTCCTTGCCCCAACTTGTTGTCTCCATCCGGTCGGCAGTGATGCCAAGCGAGATCATGAAGTTCTTCGCTGCCTCCGCACGGCGCTGGCCGAGACCAAGATTGTATTCGGTCGAGCCGCGTTCATCGCAATCTCCTTCGATCGAGACGCGCACCTGCGGGTAAGACCGGAAAAATTCCGCATCCTTAGTCAGGACGCCGCGAGCCTCGCTGCTGAGATCCGATTTATCCGTGTCAAAGTATGCATCTTTGACGTTCTGGCCGAACAAGTCGCTCAGGCCCTGCTGAGCGGCAGGTTGCGCCGCTGGCGCGGTATTTACATTCACCTGCGCCGTTGCGGTGGCGCTGCCTCCCGCGCCGGTGGCCGTGATCGTGTACGTCGTCGACTGCGTCGGGTTCACTCCTCGTGTCCCTTGCGGCGCGACGCTCCCCACGGCAGGCTGGATATCGAGATCGGTCGCGTTTGTGGAAGTCCACGAGAGCGTGACGGCCTCGCCAGGATTAACAGTTGCCGGCGACGCGTTGAGCGTTACGGTCGGTTCTGCCGCTGCGGGCGCCGGAGCTGGCGCCGGCGGTGTCGATGAGACGTTCTTTTTGCAACCGCCCACCACAGCGGCAAAAGCTGCCAATCCAAGCAATAACACAATCCTTCGACTGCCATGCTGCATGAACTGCCTCCTTCGGCGTTCCTTAGAGGGCTTCCGGACCGCCGCGATTTAAATTATGTCGTTCGAGCCTTTGCTTTTGGACAACACCCCGTGCATCCAATCAAGAAAGCTTTCAGGCCTTCATTTCGGAGACCAATTAGGCGATTCGCTCTGGCCTTCGAAAGTGAGCTGCCTGGGCTCACTGCCATCCGCCAAAACCGACCAGATTTGCCTTGTCCCCGTTCGGGTTGATTCAAACACCAAATGACGGCCGTCAGGCGCCCAGCTCGGCCGCTCGTTTCGACCCGCATCCCGCGTAAGCTCCACCAGTTGGTGACTAATAATGTCCATAGCGTAGATATCGTAATTCCCGCTCGGCCGTCGCCAGCTAAATGCGAGCAGTTGTCCATTTGGTGACCACGACGGGTCGATCACGTATCCCATGTCCGGCAGATTGATTCTCTCCACATTCGATCCGTCGGAGTTGGCAAGATACAGATCGGGATTGCCGCTGCGGTCGCTCACGAAAACAATCTGCTTGCCCGTTTTTGGATTCCACACGGGTGACGTGTTCACTCCACGGGCATACGTGATCCGCTGCGCCCGTCCCCCGTCGGCATTCGTCACGTAGATTTCGGGATCGCCATTCCGGCTGGACATGAAAGCGATCTGCGATCCGTCCGGCGACCACGCCGGCGAACTGTTCGTTCCCGGGTATCGCGGAAAGGCAATCATCCGGTTCGATGCCAGCGAGTAAATACAAATTTGCGCCGAAACGATTCCGCGATATGGAGCGTAGCACGTTAACGCGATGCGTTCGGCATCCGGCGACCAGCGGGGAGTCAGCGCGATGGTTTTCAAGTGCGTCAATTGATGCGCATTTGCGCCGTCGTAATCCATCTCCCAGATTTCCTTGTTGCCCGATCTCGAACTCACGTAAGTGATTTGTGTCAGCGCGATGCCGGGTTGTCCGCCGCTCAAGACGGCCACGATGTCGTTGGCGAATTGATGCGCGAGCGTTCGCGCCCCTTCATTCGTCGCCGCTCCCACATAAATCTTTTGCAGCGCGAGCGGTGCGGTCGGATTGCGCACGTCTGACAGAAAACCCGCGAAAGACAGGTTCGTGCCGCTCATGCTCAGATTTCCGTAAGCCACCATGTACGCGTTCGCCGGAGCGGCGGACCAATCCTGCGCCTTCAGTTCACTCGGTTGGCTCGGAACCTGCAATGGATAGAAGCTGGGACTTACCAGGTCGAGAACACCCGAATACTGCAGATCGGCCCAGAGCACATCGTGAAAGGTCTTAGGCAGGGGCTGCGCGAAGGTTGAACGGCTGCCCTCATCGGCACGGCCAGCCGCGCCTTGGTTACGCCTAGGCCGGTACCGGTCTTGAACCAGTCTTGCGCGGCGGCGGGCCGCACTGAAAAAATCGTCACGCATGCGGCGATGACGGTCGAAATCAGGAAAAGCGCGATTTGTCGTTTCATATGAGAGCCCTTTTTGTACCGCGTGTTTTGTTAACGATGAAAATCGAACCAGAACTCGACATTCACGCTCGATCCTTGATACCCACCGGGCAGCCGGTCGAGCGGGCTCGAATCGCGCACCGCGCGCAGCGCCGAATTATCCACCGAATAGTTGTTGCTGGAATGCGTGATCTGGGCATTGGTCACCGTGCCGTCCCGCATAATGGTGAACGTGACTACCACGCGCGGCGCCGTGACTCACGCTCGGGTCCACGCTCGATTGCAGCCAATTGCCGCTGACCCGCCTTTGCACCGCTTCCACATACCACGAAAAGCGCGAGCCGAAATCTCCCCCCGCGGTGCCCGTGAATCCCAAACTCGCTTGCGTGTTCCCGCTGCCCATTGCGAAAGAAGTTCGGGGAACTGTTGGCGTGCCGCCTCCGCCGTAGGGAACCGCATTCGGTGGCGGCGGCGTGGGATTCTCGAGAACCTTCGAAGGTTTCGTAACATATTTCGGCGGCTTGGTCTTCTGAATCTTAGGTATCGGCGTCGCGTCAGGCTCGGGCTTTGGTATTGGTTTCGGCTCGGTCTGAAATAATCCCTTCGAGTTGTCCACCACGCGATTCATCGACTCGACGTCAGGCTGAGGGAGCGGAATCGCTGGTACGCTGCCCACCACGTTGACAGTCACCGACCCTCCCGGTCCGCCCCAGTCCTCGTGATGGCCGGTAAATATCGCCGGCACCACGATCCAGGCCACCAAGATGCAGTGCAATCCGATGGAGGCATAGATGAATCGCTTGAGCGTGGGGTCCGGGCGGATTGCGGCGATGGCAGCCATCTCATTGTGTTTGCGGGCGCTCGCTGATCGGTTGTGTCACCACGCTAATATTTGTGATGCCCGATTGCCGCAGAGCATCCACTACCGTCGCCCAGCTGCCGAACGGCACCGTTTCGTCGCACCGCACGTATACGGCCTGGCGCTTCGGATCGCGCGATTGCGAGACCACCTTTTGCCCGATCTCGTGGATGTTTACCGGCTTGTCGTTCAAGTAGACTTTCTGCGCCGCGGTCGATCGTAACTACCATTCGCACCTCGGTCAGCTCTTTCACGGTCTTCGTCTTCGGTACGTCCACATCGATGCCGGATTGCAGGATCGGCGCGGTGATCATGAAAATAATCAGCAGCACCAAAACCACGTCGATAAACGGCACCATATTGATGTCGGATAGGGAGGTGCCGACTTCGCGCTGGGTTTGCGGCATGGGCGTCTACGAACTGTACAACGTCTCGACCTTCGCTACGAATTCCGCGGCGAAATCGGACATTCGGGAAGCGACGGCGCGAATCCCGTGCAAGTAGTGGTTGTAAGCGATCAGCGCGGGAATCGCGGCGAACAGTCCCGCCGCCGTGGTGATCAGCGCCTCGGAAATACCCGGCGCCACCGCCCGCAGACTGGCCGCGCCCACGTCGCCTAGGCCGGAGAACGCGTCCATCACGCCCCAGACTGTCCCAAATAGTCCGATAAACGGTGAGACCGAAGCGATGGTGGCGAGCGTCGACATCCCTTTTTCCAGCCGCCGAACTTCCTCGCCCGCGGCCACCTGCATCTCAACGCCTACCGCATTGGCATTTCTGATCTTGTTTGCGCCAGCCGGCGTCCGTGACTGCGGTCCACCGATCTGTTGCTCGAGTTCCCGGTAACCGGCAGCATACACGGAGATGAGAGGTGTGCCGCCAACTCCGGCTCGCAGCGTATTCGGGTCGGAAAGGCCGCGTCCCGAGCGGAACATTTGCAGGAATCTGGCTGTCCTTCGGTCGATGCCGCCGAGCTGATACGATTTTTGAAGGATCAGCGCCCAGGAAAAGACGGATAGGAACAGCAAGAGGCCCAGAATAACGCGTGCCACGCCGCTCGTTTGTTCTAGAAGCGTGAGCGGGTTGGCGAAAAGAAGAAACGCCAGGCTGGAAATTGTTTCCCCCAGAATTTAGTTTTTGTGCCGGGCGAATCTACCGTAGCACACGCAATCAGCAGATTCAAACTTATGAAGCCAGAAGACGTGGATTTAGTTGCTCTTATAGTACAGAGATAGATCTTGTCGGGGCCGGAGTCGTGTGGTTATGGCGCGCTTAGGATTTTTGCTTCGCACAGGACTGCTCGACCTGTCGATCTGGCAATAATTTCGTAGGTGGCAAAGGTAGAACTGTGCTATCTATGATTTCGTGCCCCACAAATTTCACTACGGCGCGTTTCAATACCATATTTCTCCGCATAAGTTTTTCAGACTTTTGACCTACACCGCCAGCTACTTTTAGCCGTTTCTCCTCGCATATCGCCCGCACGCTACGGGTGTTTCGAATCTCGATCCAAACAAGGAGAAGCTGATGATCACGGTGAAAGAGAAGCCCACGACGACGGCTGAAAAGCAGTCAAGCAAGGCAATTTCGAATTTCATGAAGCATCACTTCCGGCATTTCAACGCCGCGGTGGTGATCGATGCCGCTGAAGCTTATGTGAAGCATCTATCGAGCGGCGGGAAGATGCTGATCACGCTTGCCGGCGCGATGAGTACGGCTGAGCTCGGTCTGTCCCTTGCGGAAATGATCCGCCAGGATAAGGTTCACGGCATCTGCTGCACCGGTGCCAATCTCGAAGAGGACGTTTACAATTTGGTCGCGCACGATCACTACAGGCGCGTTCCGCACTACCGCCATCTGACGCCTGACCAGGAAGTGGAACTGCTCGAACATCACCTGAACCGCGTCACGGATACGTGCATTCCCGAAGAAGAAGCCATGCGCCGCATCGAGCGCGTGGTGATCGAAGAGTGGTATGCGGCCGACCGCACCGGCCAGCGCTTCTTCCCCCACGAGTTTCTTTTCAAGGTTCTGAAGGCGGGAAAACTGGAGCAGTATTATCAGATTGACCCGAAAGATAGCTGGATGCTGGCTGCGGCCGAGAAGAATCTCCCAATGATCGTGCCCGGATGGGAAGATTCCACGCTAGGCAACATGTTCGCCGCGCAGGTGATCAGCGGCAAGGTAAAAAGTCCCACCACCGTACGCGGCGGCGTGGAGTACATGATCGAACTGGCGCGCTGGTACACGGAAACAGCCACGGTGACGCCACTCGGTTTCTTCCAGATTGGCGGCGGCATCGCCGGAGATTTTCCCATCTGCGTCGTTCCGATGCTTCACCAGGATCTGCGCCGCCAGAACGTTCCCCTATGGGCCTATTTCTGCCAGATCAGCGATTCCACCACTAGTTACGGCTCCTATTCAGGCGCCGTGCCCAATGAAAAAATCACCTGGGGAAAACTGAGCGTGGATACTCCGCGATTCGTAATCGAATCGGACGCCACCATTGTTGCCCCGCTGATTTTTGCTTGGGTTTTGGGCTGGTAGCGCTGGCGTCGATTCGAAAAGCTTACGTAGCCCTGGTCCGCGGGTTATTTCCCGCTGTGTTAGACTGAAATCGAAAGCGATGAACAAGCAATTCGATATCGCGCTCGAGTCGCTCGATTCGCGTCAGGCGACGGCATTGCCCGCAGCCATCCTTCAGAACACCGACCTCGCCGAGAACGCGTCGTCGGACCGCCCAACTTCCAGCGCAGTTGCAGGCAAGCGATTTTTCATCGAAACATTCGGCTGCCAGATGAACGTCCACGACTCCGAAAAAGTTGCCGGCGTGCTTCTCGGTCGCGGCTATACGGCGGCGCTGAATCCGGCGGAAGCGGACCTGATGCTGTACAACACCTGCAGCATCCGTGAAAAAGCGGCGCAGAAAGTCTTTTCCCGCCTCGGTGAATGGCGCGGATCTCGAAAGATAAAATCATCGGCGTGCTCGGCTGCCTGGCTCAGCAGGAAGGCGAAGAGATTTTTGAGCGCGCGCCTTGGGTCAGTCTCGTCTGCGGATCGGCGAGCTACCGCAAGCTGCCCGAACTGATTGCAGAGATCGAATCGGGCGGGCGCCGCGTGATGGGTCTCGACCTGGATACCGATGAAACTTTCGAAACCGATATTACGCGGCGCGATAATCCGTTTCGCGCCTATCTGACGATCATCGAAGGCTGCAATTACGCCTGCTCCTATTGCGTGGTGCCGCACACGCGCGGCCCGGAACGCAGTCGCGCCAGCGCCGCGATATTAGCCGAGGCTCGCCGCTTGGCCGATGCCGGCTATACCGAAATTCAACTGCTGGGTCAGACCGTCAATTCCTACCGCGACCCTTCGCCTCGCAAATTGGATTTCGCCGGCTTGCTCTGCGAAGTGGCTGCGGTAGAGGGCATCCGCCGCGTGCGCTTCACCACTTCGCATCCGAATGACTTCTGTCGCGAGATAGTCGACGCGATTGACGCCACGCCCGCGCTCTGCGACCACATTCACCTTCCGGTCCAATCGGGTTCTACGCGGATTTTGCGCGCTATGCGGCGCACGTACACGCGCGAGGAATATCTTGAGAAAATTTCCTGGATTCGCGCCGCGCGCCGCCCGATCAGCATCACATCGGATGTGATCGTCGGGTTTCCCGGCGAGTGCGAAAAGGACTTCGAGGACTCCATCTCGTTGCTCGAGGCTGTCGGATACGACGGCGTGTATGCCTTCACTTACTCGCCGCGACCCGATACGACCGCGTCGAACATGCCTGATGCCATTCCGGAAGCGGAGAAATCGCGCAGGCTCGCCGTTTTGCAGGAAAGGCAGCGCCAAATTCAGGCTCAGCGCAATAGCAAGCTCGTCGGCGAGGTCTTCGAGGTGCTTGTGGATGGCCGCCATGCCGCGCGCAATCAGTGGGCTGGACGCTCCACAAGCAACCGGGTGCTAAATTTCTCTTCGCCGCGTGAAAGTCTTCTGGGAGAATATGTTCAGGTGCATGTAACACGTGCCGCGCCGTACAGTTTGTTCGGCGAGCATGTGATTTAGAGTGCGGTGCGGTTGGTAACGCCGGCATTCGTCGCTTCTTCAGGGTCGGGGAGGCCATCATGGAACTCGAAGTTAAGATCCGAGGTCTGATGATGGACCCGGTTACCAACATGCCTGTCGTGGTTCTCAAGGAAGCGCAGGGCGCCGGAATTCTGCCGATCTGGGTGGGTGTTTACGAGGCCAACGCGATCGCCCTCGAAATCGAAAAAGTGCAGACGCCTCGGCCCATGACGCACGATCTTCTGAAGAATGTTCTTACCGGCTTGAACGTCCACGTGCAAAAAGTTGTCGTCTCCGATCTGCGGGACGATACTTTCTACGCCCTGATCTGGATGGAGCGCGACGGCCAGACCATGTCGATGGATTCGCGCCCGAGTGACGCCTTGGCTCTCGCGTTGCGGCTCGATTGCCCGATCTTCGTCGAAGATGAAGTCCTCAAGAATTCGAAAATAAGCAGCGTGGTGTCTGAAAAAAGCTCCAATGAGGAACTACGGAAGTGGCTTGAGAATTTGAACGACGAGGATCTCGGTCGTTATAAGATGTAGCCGCGATGTCTCCAAAGTTCTCGCTGCGGTGGCCTGCTTTTTCCTTCGCGTTTTTTTTTCTGTCCGTTGTACTTCTCGCACGAGAGCAGGCGCCCGCGCAAAACTCCGGACAGACCTCCCAGCGCGCGTCCCTTTCGATGGAGCAGGAGCACCATCATCACCTCGAATTTGAAAATTCCTACGTGCGGGTCTTCTTCGTCGAGATTCTCGCTCACGAATCGACGCTCTTTCACCGGCACGACTTCCCCTATCTAAGCGTGTCTCCCATCGGTGAGGGCGGCACAATGCCGCCACCATTTGGACTCGCAAGGCGAGGGATTGACCTGCCGATGGTGGGGTATTCGCCCGGGAACTTCTCCCACGCTGTCAGCAACTCCCGGGATGTGGCGCTTCACAATGTCGCCATCGAGTTGCTGCGCCCGCAGGGAAATGTTCGCAATGGCTGCGAGCAAGCGATTCGCGATCAGCCACACGAGCAGTGCAGTGTTCCAACTTTGAGCGCGACTACGCCCGCAGCGGGCCTGCCTCTGTTCGAGACGGACGAAATCACGGTCACTGCGTGGTACCTCCGTCCGAATAGCGGCTTACCGGCTCCGAATGCTCGCGGCGCCATGCTTGTAGCGGGACTCAGCGGAGTCACGGTGACGGCGTCTGGAGGTATCACCTCGGCGAACGCAATAAAGGGCGGTCTGCTCTGGTTACCCGCTGGCTCCAAGCCGTTCTTCAAGGCCGGGCCAGCCCCCGATAGCCACCTCATCAGCATAACTTTCAAAGATAGCGGCCCCGCAGAAGAGAAGGACTAACGATCGCTCATCGGTTCGGCTTTCAATGCTACAAGCGACCGTGCTTTATAAGCAGGCTTCCGACTATTCCAGTAAAACTATCCTGCATGGCGTGCTGAATCATTCCCGGCCGCAGGCTCTTCCGCATCACCGCCAGTATCCCGAACATCGCGCCATACAGCGTGATGGTCAGTGCGCCTTTCCATCCTTGATAGAAGTGGCCGATCCCAAAGACCACGGCTTGCAGAGCCACTGCCACTTCCACTCTGCCGCTCCAGGCCAGAAACTGCCGCTGAAGATAGCCTCGGAAAAGAAACTCCTCGCAAAAAGCCGCGGTAATCGACAACGCTACAAAAGCAATCATTTCGATCGTTGTTCTCGGCAGCAGCACGGTTATCGCGCGAGTGCCGCTGTCATTGTTGCCAAGAATGATGCGCATCGCCAGCAGAAACCCGATCACCGCGCACCAGAAGAGAAGCGCCACGCCGATATCCCGCAGGATATCCTTCGGAGTGGTCCATTTTCCCCCGACCAAATCGCTCAGGCTCTTGTGCCGCGGACGCAAGCCTAGCAGCCACACGTAAAGAACCAGCGCGACTTCGAGCACGATGCCGCTCAAGTAGATTTGCGTGCGCCCATGCGCCTCGAGTGCAGGTAGCTTGACGGCTTGCAGTGAACTAAGCCCCAGAATCACGACTACGAAAACAATTGTGTGCCAGACGGGCGCGACACTATCGCGGTCGGTCGGCGAGGATGATTGAGGCGGCGCTGTGGCCATGTCTGCCATAGTTAGCGAAACTCCAAATGAACCGGCCGCCAGTGTATCAAGCGTCTTCCACCGGTCCTAACGAGATGCGACGAGACGACAACTCGAAAATCGCCGCCCATACGGCACCTTCGGCGCTGGATATCCTCTGAGCTCTCTTTCTGGCAGCGTTTGACATGCAAGATAGAGTGGACTATGGTCCTGCCGGGAAACAGAGTCGAGGGCCAATCATCGTCATGAAGATCTCAACGAAATTTTGGATTTCAATTGTACTTGCGACAGCGCTAGCAACCGCTGCGGCGGCGCAGCAACCGCCCACACAGCGGCCACTGCCGCGCGACGGCTTTCCAACCGGTCCGCGGGCGCAGATTCTCAGTTTCACGGCCAGTTCCGACTCAGTCCAAGCCGGGCACTCCGTTACTTTGAAATGGACGGTAGTGAACGCGGACCGGGTCACGCTCGATCGCAACATCGGAATTGTCACCGCGCGTGGCAGCCGCAAGGTAACGCCCAGTGTGACCACGACCTACACCTTAACTGCGCTCGGCTTCGGTGGCCCGGGCAAGGACACGCGTTCCGTCACGATTACCGTCCCGGGTACGACCCCCGCGCCGGCCGAGAGCGCAACGGCGAGCGAACCTCCCGTTAGCCGGCCAGTGCCGCGCACGGCTGAGGGCAAGCCCGACCTTTCTGGAATTTACATCGCGCCCTTTCACGCGCTCCAGCCGATCGGCAAGGTCACGCTCAAGCCCGGCGCGGAGAAATATAAAGTTGGTGCCGATTACTCCTTTTCGTTGGGGGAGCATTGCCTTCCGCGCGGAGTGCCGGACACGATCAACGAGCCGTATCCGATACAGATCGTGCAGACGCCGAGCCAGGTGGTGATTCTCTACGAGGCGGGTGAACTCTTCCGCGTCATCCCCACCGATGGGCGTCCCCACCCGAAGGACCTCGATCCCACATGGATGGGCAATTCAGTAGGGCATTGGGAGGGAGACACGCTAGTGGTCGATGTAATCGGCGTGAACGACAAAGTATCCGTCGGCGAGTACCGCCATACCACTGCGTACCACGTGGTCGAGCGTTTCCAGCGCCCCTCATACGACACGCTGAAGTACTCGGTGACGATTGAAGATCCCAATGTCTTCGCCGCGCCGTGGACCGAAGCGAGCACGCTCACGCTTCATCCCGAATGGGACATCCAAGAGTACATCTGCGACGAAAACAATCACGACTACAAGCAATTATTCGAGCGCTATAAACAATAGGCGTTGCAGAAGTCGCCATCGAGGCCATTCGCTCGACAAAAAATGAAGTTGCAATGTGCGGAAGAATTCGCAAAACCGAACGTCTGGAAACTCCCTGCAACGTCGAGAAGGTATATTTAAGGGAAATACCTGATAGCGCCTCTCTCGGCTTCTAAGTATTCTCCACCTCGGGCCTATTCCTGAGGAGTCACATACCTTTAATGCGTACATTGTCTTGGCCCGAGTATAATGTTCGTGGAGTGAGTATGGTTCGTGATGCCATATGTGTTTGCGGACATCCGCAGTCTTGGCACAGGACGTACGGTTGCACCGTCCTTAAGCCCAACCCAGACCCGAAAAAGACCGATCGCATCTTGTGCCAGTGCAAGGAATTCCAGGCGCAAAAAGCTGCTCACGCGTAGTGGTTTGAGGATCGGTCGTTCTTCGACAATTGATCTTGCGGTGTCCCGCTTGGGTTTGTGAATTGGAGATGGTTCTACCGCGTTGGTTTCTACCCCGCTAGCTCACGCTTCCAGCGCCCCGAAATAGTCCACAGGACCTCACCCTTGACGCGGTCGCTCCCATCGTCAAACATGGACGCATGGTCCAACAGACCGCAGCTCGGGCACGATCAACAGCCCGATAAGGACAGGCAGTCGTGTGCATCCCTGTCGGCGTCATCTCGTAATTCGAAGCAGTTCTAATCGCAACACAAGGCGAGTAGAACATGATCCAACTCATTGCAAACAAAGGACGGAGGCCCAATCTAATCGCAACTTTTCGAAGACCCTCGATTCAAGCCATCGAGGCCGCGTCCCGCTTCGGTCTCGCTTGGGCGTAGCCGCCCAGAGATGCACTTGCACCGCGGATTTGCTATTCTTGATGCATCGACTCCATAAAGACAGCGTCTAATTGAGTTTATGAAAGTAACCAGCGCAGCTTGGAAAGAAGAGCTAGCCGGCAAGATGCCGGAACATCTGGCTCGCGAAATCGACGTTTTCGAGACCGAAATCGCCCTGCGGAAACAGGGCAAGATAGACGAGCGCCTTTTCGCCGAAACACGCCTGCGGCGCGGCACCTATGGTCAGCGTTACGATAACGGCGAGCGCCACGACGGCACCAAAGTCCAGCACATTCCCTATCCATCCGGTGAACTGACCAAAGGTCCCAACACGATGTGGGACGCGCCGGGCATGCAGCGCATCAAGATTCCCGGCGGCGGCATGAACGCCGATCAGCTCGAAACCATGGCCGATCTGGCCGAGGAATATTCGGACGGCATCGCCCACGTCACCACGCGCCAGGATTTCCAGCTGCACTACGTCCACATCGACGATAC
This sequence comes from uncultured Acidobacteriota bacterium, assembly GCA_963723845.1. Classification (GTDB taxonomy): domain Bacteria; phylum Acidobacteriota; class Terriglobia; order Acidiferrales; family UBA7541; genus Palsa-295. The sequence goes on along the minus strand of CAVRSO010000006.1, from coordinate 16,858 downwards.
GCCCTCGCTGATGCGGCGTCTGGCGGCCGCGAATATCACCACGCGCGAGGCCTGCGGAAATTCGGTTCGCAACGTCACGGCCTGCCCCTATGCCGGCGTTTGCCAGGACGAAGTATTCGACGTCACTCCCTATTCGCGAGCGCTATCGAAGTTCCTGCTGGGCCATCCGGACACCCAGAACTTCGGCAGAAAATTCAAGCCGGCGTTCAGCGGATGCTCGCAGCACGCCTGCGGCCTCACCAGCCTGCACGATATCGGCTTCATCGCCGCCACGCAAGAATGAGGGCGGGGAAGAGAAGCGCGGCTTCGAGGTATTTGTCGGCGGCGGACTCGGCGCGGTTCCTTACAGGCGAAGCTGTTCGACTCGTTTGTGCCGGTCGGAAGAGATTGTTGCCGCTCGCGCAGGCGATCGCGCGGGTCTTTGCCCGGCTCGGCGAAAAGAAAAATCGCAGCCGCGCGCGCATCAAGTTCCTGGTTCAGGATTTGGGCATCGAAAAATTCCGTGAACTGGTGCTGGAGGAGCGCAAGACTCTCTCGCCCGATCCGCGCTGGACCGATTTTGTGCGACGGCGCCGCAGCGCTTCGAAGAACACGCCGCTGCGGCCCGGCGGCGAATTGCGCCGCATCCGCGGCTCTCCGGCCTTCCAGCGCTGGCTGAAACACAACACCCGACCGCAGAAGCAGGCCGGCTATCGTCACGGTGACTGTCGCGCTTCCTCTGGGCGACATTACCGCCGACCAGCTTGCGCGCCTTGGCCGACATCGCTCGCCGCTTCACGCAAAGAAACCGTGCGCACTACGGTCGAGCAGAATTTTGCTCATCCGCTGGGTCAGCAAAAGCGATTTGCCCGGAACTTTACGAGGCGCTGGAAGCCGCGGGCCTTGCGACAGCCCGGCGCCGGCGACGATCGTCGATGTCGTCACCTGCCCCGGCACGGATACCTGCAAGCTGGGAATCTCCTCTTCGCGCGGACTCGCCGGCGGAACTGCGCAAGCGTCTGGCTGAAAAGAGTTCACAGCTCGATGAGTCCGTCGAAGATCTGCACATCAAGATCAGCGGCTGCTTCAATAGCTGCGGCCAGCATCACGTGGCGGACCTGGGCTTTTACGGCGTCAGCCGCAAAATCGGCGGGTTACGCCGTGCCGCACTTCCAAGTGGTGCTGGGCGGCGAATGGGAGCACAACGGCGGCGTCGTATGGCTTGCCCGTGTGGCGATTCCGTCGAAGAATATTCCTGAAGTGGTCGACGCGCCTCACGTCGCGTTATTTCGGCAGAGCGGACAAAGAGCGAGAGCTTCAAGGACTTCGTCAAGCGCATGGGCAAAGTCGAGTTGAAGAAGATGTTGGAGGATCTTGCCAAGCCTCCCGCCGATCCGTCGGATCGTTCGTTCTTCAGCGATTGGGGCGACCCGCGCGAATACACGCTGGGCGACATGGCAACGGGCGAATGCGCCGGAGAAGTCGTGCCGCCAATTGAGTTCGATCTTGCCGCTGCCGAACGCCAATTATTTGAGGCGCAGGTCGCCTTCGATAGCGGCCGGGCGAAGAGGCGGGAAAGAAAGCCTACCTCGCGATGCTTCAGGCCGCGCGCGGCCTGGTTAAACTCGAAAAGCCGCAGGTCTCGGATAAGCCGGACGAAGTTGTCAGCGAATTTCGAACGCGTTATTACGACACGCAAAAATTCTGGGATCCATTCGCCGGCGGGAAATTCGCAAACTATCTCTTCGACGCACATCGGAAGGCGACACGAGCCTCACACCGAGGATTCGAACGCGCTACCTGATCGATGAAGCGCAACTTTTTATCGACGCCGCGCACAGTTGCTACAACAAATTGGGCACGCCGGTAAACGCCTGAGCAAGGAACTTCCAGCCTCGTGAACCTTCAGCATGTAAATGTGAAACTGATGGTGGATTCGCCCGCCGACGCCGACCTCGCGGCGCTGATTCCGATTTTTCACGCCTGGATTCAGGGGCAGGTTTTCGAAGAACTGTTGCTGGACGTTGCCGATTACCGGCACGTTCCCGCCGGTCCTGGTGTGGTCTTGATCGGCCACCAGGCCAACTACAGCGTGGATAATACCGATAACCGGCTGGGCGTTCGATACAACCGGAAGGCGGAATTGGACGGCGGGAATCAGGACCGCTTGGCGCAGGCAGCGCGCGCGGCTCTGATCGCATGCCAGCGTTTGGAGGCTGAGCCAACTGTAGCAGGGAAGTTTCAGTTCAATGGCCGCGAACTCGAAATTTTCATCAACGATCGACTTTTGGCGCCGAATTCCGAGCCAACCTTTGCAGAAGCTCGTCCAGATCTTCAGCGGTTTGCGGAACGGCTGTTTGGCGGTCCGCAATACTCGCTAACACATGATCAAGATCCCCGGAAACTATTCGGAGTTTCATTAAAGGCTTCGGATTCCTTTCCATTGGCCACCCTGTTGAAGAATCTGGAGAATTAGTTTTTCGCCGGCGCCGGGGCAGGTCATCCCTGTCACTTCGCACCCAGCCATGCGAATCTGCGTTTGTAGCCCAGCACATGATTGATCCAGGCATATTTGTCAAAACGCCGCGGAGGATATGATTGTCGGGCGCGCGTGTCCGGTTTCCGCAGGCGCGGACGCTCGCGCTCCTGGCTAGCCATTACGCCTTGCCCGCTTCTTGTTTTTTGGCTTCCTGGTCTTTTCTGTTTGGGAGGGAAGGCGCCCTGTGGTTCGATCGGGCTCGTGCTTTTCAAACTCGCGCCCGCTTTGAGCTGCGTTGTCGATTGGTGTGAGGCCTGGGCCTCCGCTGGGATCATTAGTCCTAATGTTGCGCGCCATCGCGATCTCCTTTCCGGCATTGCAACGAAAATTGCGCTCTCCGGCTCAGTATGGAAATGCAGACCGGGACTTTCCATCAGGGATACGCTGTAGCGGGAGCAGCGATTACCAATAGATCGCCGAGTGAAGGCAATTAGGAATGCGCTGCGAGGGTGAATGAAAGTCTAACTCGCTTTTCGGCGAGTGCGATGCGCGGGCGCGACCGAAACGACTTTGGCTCCGCGCTTGCCGGCGTGTCCGGCTGCGAGACTCTTCTTGAGAGCCTCCATCATGTCGATTACCGGGGCGCGATGAGGGGCTTTTGGCGCCGCTATCACCTCGCGGCCCTTGAGTTTGGCCTCGATCAGATCGTTGAGGCGCGCCTGAAATTCATCTCGATATTGTGCAGGCTTGAACGGTGCGGAGAGGCTTTCGACGAGCTGATTGGCTAACTTCACTTCCTCGGGTTTGAGTTTTATGTCGTACTTCTTGCCGTAGCCTTCCACGCTGGCGATTTCGTTTTGATAAAACATCGTGTGAAGGGTCAGACCGTGATCGCGCGGGCGGATGAAGACGGTGTATTCCCGCTGGTGCATAGTCACTTTAGCTATGCCGACTTTATTGGTGTCTTCAAGGGCCTTTAACAGCAGAAGATAGGCTTTTTCCGCGTGCGCTTCGGGCATGGCCATGAACGAAGACTCAAAATAGATTGGGTCGACCTCATCGCCATCGAGGAAAGTGAGTATCTCCATTATGTGGCCGGAGGCAGGCGTTATCTTCTTGATTTCATCCGGTTCAATCACTACGTACTGCCCCTTCTCGTATTCGTAGCCCTTCACTATTTCCGAGCGCTCCACGATGCGGTTGCAATGCGGACAGAACAGCGGCTGCTTGATTCTCGTATTGCAAACTTTGTGAATCTGGTGGAGGTTGGCGCGCTTCGCGCGAGCGGCAGCGTACATTCGAATCGGAATCGAAACCAGTCCGAAGGAAATAGTCCCTTTCCATACCGCTGAGGGCATAAAGACCTCTCCGCCGTTGAGGATAACCGGCCCATGGAATCATACAATAAAGGAAAGACCTTAGAGATCAAGCGGGTTGGGAAGCATTTTGCAAGTCTTTTCAGGCCGCGACCCCAAAACCAAGTTGACAGCGATTATACTGGTTTGAGTATGAGCCCGCTGTCGGAGTACAAGCGAAAACGGAATTTTGCCGCGACTCCTGAGCCGAAGGGACGTCCTAAGAAGTCGGCTATGCCAATTTTTGTGGTGCAGCGCCATGCTGCTCGCCGCCTGCACTACGACTTTCGGCTCGAAGTGAATGGCGCGCTGGCTTCGTGGGCCGTCCCAAAAGGCCCGCCGGAGGAGCGCGGCGAAAAACGGCTGGCAGTTCACGTGGAGGATCACCCGATCGATTACGCGAAGTTCGAGGGAGAAATTCCGAAAGGCAACTACGGCGCCGGGCAAGTGCAGATTTGGGATAAAGGCACATACGAAGTGGAAGGCACCGAGTCCGCGGCCGCTCAAATCGAGCGGGGCGACTTTAAGTTTCAACTCCACGGCGAAAGGCTCAACGGAAGATTCGTGCTGGTAAAGATGCGGCGCTCGGATCGCGGAAATGAATGGCTGCTGATCCGGAAGGAGGTGGATACAGCACCTCCGACGGCACAGCACGCCGGGAAGCCGCCTTCTGTTTCTACTGGCAAAGTGGCTGACGCTACCCGGAAAGCGATTCTGAATCCCGAGGAATTGCCCGGCGCAAAAAAAACCGCAATGCCGGATCAGCTTTCGGTGGCGCTCGCCACGCTCGCGGACAAGCCCTTTTCGAATCCCGATTGGCTGTTTGAAATAAAGTGGGACGGCGAAAGAGCCTTGTCGTTTGTGCGTGATGGCGAAGTGGAACTTCGCTCCCGCTCCGGCAGAGAGATCACGCAGGAGTATCCCGAGCTGAAGGAACTGCCCAAAAGACTGAACGCCCGCAAAGCGATACTCGATGGTGAAGTGGTGGTTTTGGATGAGGCCGGGCGCTCGGACTTCATGCGCATTCAGCAGCGATTTGGCGTTTTGAATCCTTCAGTGCGGCTCCAACAGACTGCGCCGGTAAATTACTACGTGTTCGATCTTCTGTATTACGACGGCTACGACCTGAGAAATGTAGCGCTCGAAACGCGCAAAGAATTGTTGCGGAGCTTGCTCACTCCATCGGATCGTGTGCGTTTTTCCGACCATCAGAACGAGAAGGGAATCGAGTTGTACGAAGTGGCCAAGCAACAGGGTCTCGAAGGAATCGTCGCCAAGCGGCGCGACAGTATTTATCCGGGGAAGCGCTCCTCTCTCTGGCTGAAGTTCAAAATTGTGCAGGATATCGACGTGGTGATCGGCGGCTGGACGGCGCCGCGAAGGTCGCGCGAGCATTTCGGCGCGCTGCTGATGGGTTTGTATGACGCTGACGGCAATCTTGAATATATCGGAAGCGTAGGCACAGGCTTCACGCAGGACCTGCTCAATAGCATTAACAAGACGCTCAAGGGTTTGAAGACGTCCGACAGCCCGTTTCGCACGGCGCCGAAGTTGAAGGAAGCTGTGCACTGGGTGAAGCCGGAGTTAGTGGCGCGCGTGAAGTTCGGGCAATGGACGCACGACAAAAAGCTGCGGGCGCCCGTTTTCTTGGGATTTCAGGAAGATCGCAACGCACGCGATTGCCAGTTCGAGGATCAGGTAACCGCGACAGTTGCCGCGCCGGACAACACCTCGGCTAGTGGTACATCGAAGAGAGGTTCTTCGACTGCGCGTCCCGACGCCGAGATCGAAAAGCGCGATCTCGGCGAGAAGAAAAACCGTCGGGACGCTCCGCTCAGAATGACGGCCCATGGGGGCGCGCGTGAGCTGCCGGGGAAAGCTGATGCGCAGACCGCCAAAGCGCGGTCAAAAGCGAGCTCGACTGAGGAAGTAGCGTTGCAAGCGATCTCGAAAAAGAATTGGCGAGCGGGCGCGGGGAATCGCTTGCAGTGGATTTGAATGGCAAGCGTGTCAATCTGACGCACCTGAACAAGATTTACTTTCCCGAGGATGGCCTGCGCAAGCGCGATGTTTTGCTGTATTACCTGCGTGTGGCGCCGCACATCTTGCCGTTTTTGAAAGATCGGCCGCTGGTTCTGAAGAGATACCCGAATGGGATTGACGAGCAGTTTTTCTTTCAAAAAGAGGCCACGTCCGCGCCGGATTGGATTCGTACCGTACAGATCGATTCCAAGGAACGCGGCGGCAAAATGCCTTACTTCCTGGCGGACGATCGTGCGGATTTGCTTTATCTGACGAATTTGGGATGCATCGATCACAATCCGTGGTCGAGTCGATTCGATAACCAAGATCATCCGGACTATATTTTCTTCGACCTCGACCCCACGGACGGCACGTCGTTCGACGTGGTTCTCAAAGTTGCGCGCGCCATTTACAAACAATTGGAAGCGCTCAAAGTTCGCGTGTACATGAAAACTTCCGGTGCCTCCGGGTTTCATATGTACATTCCCTTGGAACCCGAGTACACCTACGAGGAAGTGCGTCTTTTCGCGGGCGCGATCGGCCAGCGCGTGCAGGCAGAGCTGCCGTCGCTGGTGACGTCCCAACGCACGGTGAGCAAACGGCGCAAAGGGACCGTTTTGATCGACGCGCTGCAAAATGCCAAAGGGAAGCCTTTGGCGTCCGTTTATTCGCTGCGTCCTTTTCGCGGAGCGCCGTTCTCCGCGCCCGTTTCGCCGCGCGAACTTGCCAAGGGATTCGAGCCAAAACAGTTCAATATCGAAACAATTCGCGAACGCCTGAAGCGCCCAGGAGACCTCTGGGAGGACTTTTGGGACAACCGCCAGCGACTCCAAGATGTTGTAAAACGAGCTACTTAGCGCGATCAGCGGCTGTTTTTGGGGTTTTGGCGGCGAAAAAGCGGGGTTGGCGATTCGCAACGGTGCCTTCCCGAATGTGCAGGACTCAAACATCCACGCTATAATTAATTGTCTTGCTCTCGCTTAACAACATCACGATGCGCTTCGGCGCCAGAATTCTGTTCGAAGAGGTGAGTTGCACCTTTTTCGGCGGGCGGCGCTACGCCATTACCGGGCCGAATGGCGCGGGCAAATCCACATCTGATGAAAATTTTGACCGGGGATCTCGAGCCCACGCATGGCGAGGTCGGGCGGCCCAAAAAGCTCGGGATTTTGAGCCAGGATCAGTTCGCATTCGATGAGTTTCGCGTAATGGACACGGTGATCATGGGCAACCGTCCACTCTGGAAGGCCCTTGTAGAGCGCGATGCGCTGTATGCGAAGCCGCACGAATCGCTGACTGATAAAGACGGCATGCGGCTGGCTGAGCTGGAGGGGATCGTCGGCGAGGAAGGCGGGTACACCGCGGAGGCCGATGCGGCCGTACTGCTCGATGGATTGGGCCTGGAAGAGCCGCTGCACGAACGCAAGATGAGCGAATTGCAGGGCGGGCAAAAAGTTCGCGTGCTGTTGGCGCAAGCTCTTGTTCGGGAATCCGCCGGCGTTGTTGCTCGACGAGCCGACGAACCATTTGGATTTGGATTCCGTCCACTGGCTGCAAGATTATTTGTGCGAATACGAAGGCGTGCTGATCGTGATTTCGCACGACCGACATTTCTTGAATAGCGTATGCACGCATACCGCCGATATCGACTACCAAACCGTGATCATGTACAACGGCGGGTACGACGACATGGTAGTCGCGAAGACTTCGATTCGGTCGCGCATCGAAGCGGAAAACGCCCAGCGCGAACGCAAAATCGAGCAGCTGAACGAATTCATCGCGCGGTTTTCGGCGGGCACGCGTTCGGCGCAGGCTACTTCGCGGAAAAAAGAAGTGGAGCGGCTGCAAACGGCGGAGCTTGCGCGCTCCAATATCGCGCGGCCCTTCATTCGATTCCAGTTGGATCAGCATTCCGGGCGGCATCCGCTGGAAATCAAGAGCGTCGTCAAATCGTATGATGGCGTCCGCGTGTTTCAGCCCTTTAGCGCCAGCGTGGAGCGTGGCGAAAAGATAGCGTTGATGGGACGCAACGGCACGGGCAAAACCACGCTGCTGAAGTCGCTGATTCGCAACGCCACTGGATTCATCGAGGACGTGGACAAGGAATTTCCCGTCGATGGCGGCACGGTGATCTGGGGACACAACGCGGCGACGGGCTATTTCGCGCAGGATCATTCCGAGTCCATCGTGAAGGGCACGACTGTGATCGAATGGCTGCATCAGTTCAAACCCGCCGCGGCGCAGGAGGAATTGCGCGGGCTGCTGGGGCAGATGCTCTTCAGTGGTGACGATGCGCTGAAACAGACGCAGGCTCTTTCGGGGGGCGAATCAGCGCGGCTTATCTTTTGCCGGTTGATGCTGCAGAAGCCTAATATTTTGGTCCTGGACGAGCCGACGAACCACTTGGACCTCGAATCGATCAACGCTTTGAATATTTCTCTGCAGAAATACCTTGGGACGGTTCTGCTGGTGACGCACGATCACGATGTGATTGACGAGGTCGCCACGCGGATATGGCACTTCGAAGGCGGCCGCATTGAAGATTTCAAGGGACCGTACTCGGAGTATCAGGTTTACGCGGAAGAGAAAGCGTCGTAGCCGCGAGTCTTCGGCATCGCGCACGTCTCGCCCTTCCACCGAAACTAATCACGAAAATCACGCCAAGTATGTTTGCCGGGCACGGTATACCGGGCCCTACAACGATCAAAAGCGGGCGGAGCCTTCCATGCCGGCTAACCTGCGCGGGTCGTTTCCGGGGATCGTCATTGAGAAGATGGACTCGACGCTGGTGTAGTCGTGGTATCCCAGGCGGGCGATGGGGCGAATTTTGAGCACGTCTAGCTTTCCATCTGGAAGAATCACCGCGTCTTTGATGTGAATTCCCAGCACGCGCCCGATCACGATATCGACAGTGCCCATTGTTCCATTGCCGGGCAAGTGGATCGTCTGGTGATAGGCGCACTCGAAATGAACTGGGGACTCGGCTACCCGGCAAGGCTTTACCTGATGCGACGGCATTTTGGTGACGCCGGCGAGATCGAATTCGTCCACTTCCGGCGGAACTTCCTCAGCGGACTTGTTCACCGCTTCGCGCAATTCGTAGCTGGCCATGTTCCATACGAATTCTTTGGTTTGCTCGGCGTTCACAACGGTGTCTTTTCGCCGGCCTTTGGTGGTTTGATTTGCGGCAAACATTACGTATGGGGGATCGAAAGTGAGATTCTGGAATTGGCTGAAGGGCGCGAGGTTGTGCAGACCATCGCGGCTGATCGTTGAGATCCATCCGATCGGGCGGGGAATCACGCAAGATTTGAAGGGATCGTAGGGCAGGCCATGCTGGGTTTTACCCGGCTCGTAGTACATGCGCGATTTCTCCTGGAAATGCGCGCCATTATAACTGCGCGGGGAATTGCGATGTCTCTTTTTGCTGCGGTGCGGCGCGTCGATTAGACTATAAAAATCATGGATAGCTTGCATCAGGATTATCTTGGTTGACCAGAGGCGGCCGAGCGAACAAAATGGCAAAACTGTCATCTATAAGGCGGCTGCGACAAATGGCGGCGGACAGGCGGATGGCGGAGTTCCTAAGTCAGGCTAATTCAGGGAGTTATAGAATGTCCGTCCTGAAGTGGCAGGAATGAAGATCAGAAAAATGGAAGTACCCTTCACTCTTCGAACCAAGCGCGAGCTATACGCAGCCTACGCCTCGCTGTATGCTTTCCTCCAGGAGTTGAGCCCGAAAAGCCTTACGGGCGCTTGATTCTTTCGCTGGCCAAACCAGCGATTTCGTAGTTCTATCGCTATTCCCGAAGTTTGTCCCCAAACTCCAAACAGCCGAGCGCGATTGCGCGGGCGCAGAACTATGAATCCGACTGACGAGGAGCGGACAGAAATGCAAAACGGCAGGCCGCAAAGTTTGGAAATGGATTGGAAGAAGAACCCGCGGTGGGCGGGGATCACGCGTCCCTACAGCGAGAAGGATGTGCAGCAACTGCGCGGCTCCGTTCACGTCGAGCACACACTCGCGCGCCTTGGCGCGGAACGACTCTGGAATCTGCTGCACTCGCGCACTTTTGTCGCGGCCTTGGGCGCGATGACCGGAAATCAAGCGGTACAGCAGATCGCAGCGGGGCTCGATGCGATTTACGTGAGCGGGTGGCAGGTGGCGGCTGATGCCAACGACGCGGCGCAAACCTATCCCGATCAAAGCTTGTATCCGGCGAATAGCGTGCCGAATCTCGTTCGCCGCTTGAACCACTCGCTTTTGCGCGCGGATCAGATTCACCACGCCGAAGGACACAACGAAACCTACTGGCTGGCTCCGCTGGTGGCCGACGCCGAAGCGGGATTTGGTGGAAATCTGAACGCCTTCGAGTTGATGAAGGCGATGATCGAGGCGGGGGCCGCGGCGGTTCATTTCGAGGACCAGTTGTCTTCCGCGAAAAAGTGCGGGCATCTGGGCGGTAAAGTGCTGGTCTCTACGCTGGCGGCGATTCAAAAATTGGTTGCGGCGCGTCTTGCTGCGGACGTGCTCGGCGTGCCGACGCTGATCATCGCGCGCACCGATGCCGAGAGCGCTGCCATCGTGACTACCGACGCCGATCCTCGCGATCGAGCTCTTCATTACGGGCGAGCGAACGTCGGAAGGTTTCTTCCGCGTCCGCAGCGGAACCAAAGCGGCAATTGCGCGCGCCATTTCCTACGCTCCCTATGCCGATCTGATTTGGTGCGAAACATCCAAACCGGATATCAACGAAGCGCGCGAGTTCGCGGATGGGTTGCACGCCAAATTTCCCGGCAAGATGCTCGCGTACAACTGCTCGCCATCATTCAACTGGCGCAAGAACCTGGACGACGCCACTATCGGCAGTTTTCAGCGAGACCTAGCCGCTTTGGGTTACAAGTTTCAGTTCATCACGCTGGCGGGTTTCCATGCGCTCAATCACTCCATGTTCGAGCTGGCTCGGGGATTCAAGCAGGACGGCATGACGGCCTACTCGGACTTGCAAGACCGCGAGTTTGAAAGCGAGCACGATCACGGGTACGAGGCCGTGAAGCACCAGCGGTTCGTCGGCACCGGATACTTCGACGCGGTTCAAAACGCGATTACCAGTGGAACCGCCTCGACAATTGCGCTGGAAGGCTCGACGGAGGCTGCCCAGTTCACGACGCGCAAGAAGCGCCACACGAAAGCCGCTAAAGCCGACTGAGCTTTCATAATTGTTCGGCGGTGACGATTTTGGCCGTCGTTATGGCCTGGCCCACATGGCGCTGAGTGTGCTCAGCCACGTGGATAAGCAAGCCGCCAACGGTGGTTGGCCGGCGCTGTCGGCCGACCTCTCTGGCGTCGCCCAATCGAGTGGTATCGAGGGCGCGAATTCTTTCGACGCTCTTTTCGAAGGCTGCGTGTAGTTCGGCAAACAGCTCACTTCTCCTAGCATCGCCATCAAATTCGCCTTTTAGCGAGGCAATCTGTTCTTCGGTCAGCTGCCTTCCTTCGGCATAGGTGAGCAACCGGTCGATGCTGCGGGCAATGTGCCGGATATGAAAGGCAAGCGGAGCGATTCCGCAAGGCTGGGAGTTGAACTGATCATCGCTCAGGGCGTCGCACCATCGCTCAATATCCTCGTTCGCCAACTGTAGTGCGTGCAGGGCTGCGCGTGGCACTGGGGCGACATCAGTGAGTGTTCCGCGTAGCCAGGGCTCCTCGGGTCGATTCGTGTTCATGACGTGGTCTCTCCAGAGCCCAGCTTAACCGTGTTTTTGCGGACCGCGTGAAGTCCTGTGGGCCAGATCGCCACAAGCGCCGTCTCCGTGCGCGGCGGCGTCGGCTGTCGTTTGACACCGGTTGACTCGCGTGCTACGTTCCGCGCCGATGGTGACGAAAACTTCCGGGGCAGGGTCCAGCGCGTCACGCAAACGGGTCGCCGTGATTCCCGGCGATGGCGTGGGCAAAGAGGTGATTCCGGAAGCAGTGAAAGTGCTGAAAGCCGCCGCAGCGGCGCGTGGGCGCGAAGTTTCTCTCACCGAATTCGATTGGGGCGCGGACCGGTTCCTGCGCGACGGGACGACGCTGCCTGCCGATGCACCAGAGATGTTTCGGCGCGAGTACGACGCGATTTTGCTCGGTGCGCTGGGCGATCTGCGTGTGCCTTCCAACCAGCATGGGGCCGACATCCTGCTCGGCCTGCGATTCAAGCTTGACCTCTACGTCAATTTGCGACCCTGCGTTCTTTTCGACCAGCGCCTTACGCCTCTGAAAAATCGCGCAGAAAAAGACGTGAACATCTGCGTGATTCGCGAAAATACAGAAGGGCTCTACTCGGGCGTGGGCGGCTTCTTCAAGAAGGGCACGGAGGATGAGATCGCGACTCAGGAGGACATCAACACGCGAAAAGGGGTCGAGCGGATTATCCGCTATGCATTCGAATTTGCTGCGCGGCGGAATTACAAGCGCGTCTGCATGAGCGACAAATCCAACGCGCTCGCCTTCGGCCACGATCTATGGCAGCGCGTTTTCAAAGAAGTGCGCGGCGAGTATCCGGGAATCGAATCGAAACACATGTACATAGACAACTTGTTGATGCAGATGGTTCGCGACCCCACTCAGTTTCAGGTGATCGTTACGTGCAATCTCTTTGGAGACATCGCAAGCGACGTGGGCGCGGGGCTGGTCGGCGGGCTTGGGGTGACTCCCTCGGGAAACATTCATCCCGGGCAGGTTTCGCTTTTCGAGCCGGTGCATGGCTCGGCTCCGGACATCGCGGGCAAAAACACCGCAAACCCAATAGGCGCGGTGCTTGCCGCCGCTATGATGTGCGAATATTTCGGCTGGGACGATGTCGCGCGTGGCATGGAAGATGGGGTACGCGCGGCGATCCGCGAAAGCGCTACGACAGCGGACCTGGGCGGGTCCCTCAGCACGCGAGCCGCGGGCGATTGGCTAGAGAACAAGGTGGCCTCTTCCTGACGAGGTTTCAGTTCGCGAATATTTCGTGGCGCCGGTTTCACTTATCGTTGCGAGCTGACACGGCACTCTCCTTGACACCGCTGAAACCTTGCTGCTACGGTTCAAACGGATGCGGCGAAAATGGCGCTACCTAGTCTTTGTTCTCGGACTCCTGGTCGTTGGCTTTTTCCTCTATAGATTTCGCAATTCAATTGCGCTGGCAGGATTTCACTGGAGCATGGTCGGGGAATCGCTGCGCCACGCGCGCCTCGGGTTGTTATTTCTCTCCCTTGTAGCCATTTATGCTTGCTACGCACTTCGAGCAGTGCGTTGGGTCCGGTTTTGCCGATCGATCGGCCGCGCACATTTCTGGAACGTCTATAGCACCACGCTTGAGGGATTCGCGTGCACTTTTCTTCTGGGCCGGGCAGGTGAGCCCATTCGTCCCATCTTGATAGGGAGAAAGGACGCCCTCTCAATTTCGGGGATGTTCGGCGTATATGTTTTGGAGCGGGTTTTCGACATGGCGGCAGCGGTCCTACTCCTCGTCCTTGCTCTTCTATCGTTCGAGCGCGGCACTTTCGCGAGTTCCGACGCTGGATTGATGCGGGTGGCCCGTTCCGCCGGAGTGGTGTTGATGGTGGCCCTGCTGGCGATGACGGCGTTCTTGGTCTACTTTCGCCAGCACGGCGGCGGGTGGCTCGCGCGCAAATTGCAGCGCCCGAAGTGGCACAAAGGCTGGCGCGAGAAGTTGGCGGCGCTTCTAGAAGGTTTTAGCGAAGGCTTGCAGGGCATTCGCTCGTGGAACGATATGGCCGCCGTCACTGGCTATACAGTTATTCATTGGGTTTTGGTTGTTCTCATATACCTGTGGGTGGCGCACGCCTTTGGCGGAAATCTCGCGTCTCTGAATTTGGCAGGGGCGGTACTGGTGACTGCCTTTACGCTGGTTGGTTCGGCGGTCCAACTTCCCGGGGTAGGAGGGGGGTCGCAGCTCGCTACTTTCCTTGTCCTTACTCTGGTGTTTGGAGTAGAAAGAGAGCCTGCAGCGGTAGCATCAATTGTGATTTGGCTGATTACGTTTGCGGGGTGTTGCTTAGTGGGATTGCCGCTGTTGTTTCGGGAAGGCTGGTCGGTAGGCGAGCTGCGGAAAATGGCGCGCGAAGAAGAACGGGCGGGCGAAGCTCAACTAGTGGCCGACGCGGAGCACGCCGTGGGGTCAAGCGAGAAGCCTCAGTGAAGTGCCCCTTCTGTTCTCATCTGGACGACAAGGTAATCGACTCGAGAGAGGCGCGGACCGGCGATTTGATTCGGCGGCGCCGCGAGTGCCTGAAGTGCGGCCGGCGGTTCACCACTTATGAGCGCATCGACGAAATTCCGTACATGGTCATCAAGAAAGATGGCCGGCGCGAAAAGTTCGAGCGCCAGAAAATTCTGCAAGGGTTGCTGAAGGCCTGCGAAAAACGCCCCGTCCCTGTTGGAAAGCTCGAAACTATTGTCGATCAGGCAGAGGGGTTCGTGAGCGAATCATCGGACCGCGAGCGCACCACGACGGAAATCGGCGGGCTATTAATGGCGCAGTTGAAGAAGCTCGACAAGGTCGCGTACGTCCGCTTCGCTTCCGTGTATTCGGATTTCAAGGATGTGAAAGAATTCATGGATGAGCTAAAAGGTCTGCTGAAAGACCGGGCGAAGAAATAGCGTCGTGCTTACCGCCTAGGCCTGCCAGACGCCGGCGGCAAATGTTTTCACGGTGCGGAAACCAAGGTGCTCGTATAGCTCGACGGCGTGCGTATTTACCGAGGTAACCGTCAGCGAGAGCGATTCGTAGCGCCGCCGACGGAGCGCCTGAATCGAATGCTCCATCAGCTGCCGACCGATTCCGTTACCGTGGTAGCCGGGCTTCACGCAAACTTGGGTTGTGTGGCCGACCTTGTCGGCGACCGTGGAGGTAAGGATCATCCCGACCAGCGCACCTTCCGTCGCGGGCCGGATCACGAATGACGCCTCCGGAAGAAAGATGCCGCAGCCGGGGAGCAGAACGATGTTCCGCAGAAACCGCAAACTGCCCGCCTCGCTGCAATACTGGTCATTGATCTGGCCGTCCACGTGGTCGGCGTACGCGAGCTGAATGAGTCGCGCGGCTGCATCGAAGTCTCGATCGCTCCAAGGGTCGATCCTCAGTCCCGGAGAGAGTGGTCTCTCTAGAAGATTCGCCTCGGCTAGCTGCAGGAGCATGAATTGACGTGTATGTAAATGGAAGTGCTGCGAAAGGAAAGCGGGATCCAGTTCGGCGCCAAAGGGCATCAACTGCGCTTCGATACGTTGGAGCCGCGGAGTAGCTCTCAGTGTGCCCACGAGTTCGCTGAGAAGGCGCTCAGTGGCGCCATCCCGGGAATTTTCCGATGACACGAAAAGGCCGCCGATCAGTCCCTTGTGATCCTCAAGGATGTAAAAGCCATATCCGATAGGGTTTCCGCCTTCGATCGCGGCATAGCCGCCAAGGGAATGTGAGTCGACAAATTTTCTGACTAGGTCAATCGACGGCCGATAGTCCCAAAAAAGTTCCTCGCGCCAGCGCTGGGCTTCTTCCTGGAAGAGTCCCTCGAGCGAGCGGGAATGAAACTGCCGGAGGTCAACAATCTGCATCGAAAATTCCGCCCCTTGCCATTATAAGGCGACCCGGCGCGCCAACTCACGCTGGTTTTTGGAACATCCGCGCGCGTCAGGAATTGCCGCTCAGCGGAATTATGCTAACATTCGGCCGGTCGAGGCGCGAAGGCCCAGCGCCCGCGCCTAAAGGATGCCCGTCCTTCCCGAGCTACGCTATTCGTTCACGCGCTTCGGCAAGATTCTCTCCGTGCTTTTGGCGCTGGTGTTGTTTGCATTTGTCTCGTCGGCATCGGTGTCCGGGTTTCTCCTCTATCAGGTCTTGCGACCTTCGCGCAATGCCGCCCCATTCGACCTGAGCGTAATGATGGGCCGTCCGACAACCTTTTCGTTTCGTTCGGCCAGCGGTGCTTCCCGCGAGGGATGGTTTTTTCCGGGGTTGCGTGGCGGTCCTGTGATTGTTGTGTGTCACGGATATCTTTCGCAGCGCGCGGATGTGCTGACGCTGGTTACTGCGCTGCAGGATCGCGAATTCAATGTGTTCTTATTCGATTTTATCGGTCACGGCACGAGCGCGGGAGTGCCGACGCTCGGGTATCGCGAGACAGGCGAGTTGCGTTCGGCAGTCGAGGCACTAGCCACACGAGATGATGTCGACAAGCAGCACTTCGGGATTTGGGGTGTGGACATGGGCGGGTACGCCGCGCTCGAAGTAGCGGCCTCGGATCCGCGAATTGGGGCGGTCGCTGTGGACGATGCGTATAATGATCCTCGCGACATGCTTCAGATCGAGATTGCGAAATCCGGCCTCACCGCACTGCCGGGAGTGCGGTCGCTCGCGGATTTTGGTTTTCGGATGATCGAGTATGGTTTTCGGAACGAGCCCCCCCTCTCCAGCCGCCTGAACCGAACTGCGGGTATTCCCAAGCTCTTTGTCGAGTCGGACGACCACCGGGCACTCGCGGATGAAACCGTGACTCTCTTTACGAAGGCTCCGGATCCGAAAATGATGCTGCGAGAACGCCTTAGCTACCGCGATATGTCCGACGAAGACCGGAAGAGCTACGAAAGCCAAATCGTTAATTTCTTCCTGCAGAATATGTCGCCGCATTAACGAAGTGAGGGAACTCGCATCACAGGCACGTACAGAATCCCTTCGTGGTCGTCGTTAAGCAAGCCGCGAAATCTATTCAGCCTCGTGATTTCACGCATCCCAGCCGGAGTAGTGAGAACCAAAGCGGCATCCGGATCAGTGGGTGACCATTCCGGGAGCTGACGGCGGAAATAGAACGCGAGGCCGTAATCCCAGGACCGCGAAAGTTGGTAGGTGAAAATTCGATCAGGCCGCAAGTCGTTGTGCATAAACTCCGCATATGGCCGCGCCGAATAAGAGCGATCCAGCAGAGGAAGCAAGCGCACGTTCACGGTCTCGAGGCTGGCGGCCACGAATAGGATGCACAGCGG
>CAVRSO010000005.1:0-39073 GCA_963723845.1 uncultured Acidobacteriota bacterium | reverse complement strand
GGCTCGGGGGCTTGGACTCGAACCAAGATTCTAGGCTCCAAAGGCCCATGTGCTACCAATTGCACCACCCCCGAGTAGCCCGGAAAGTTTAGCAGAGATCACGACGGTTTTTCCCGCCGGCTGCGTAACCTGAGCCAGCCCACTGCAATATTGCGCCAACTCAAAAGGCGGGGCGGCCGCTACGAAGTCAGAACCACGCGGCGGTCGGCGGACTATGGCATGATCGATAATGAGAAATCCACCCAGTTGTCTCAGGAACAGTTGACGCCGGGACGGAGTATCGGGAGACAAGAAATTCATGAAAGCGGACATGGCATCGAGAGTGGTGTTGGTGGCGGGAGGCACGGGCGGATTGGGACGCGCGGTTAGCCTGGCGTTCCTAGGGGAAGGCGCACGTGTTGTTGTCACGTATCGAAAGCAGGAAGAGCTTGATGCGCTGAAAAAGGTGGTTGCTGGTAACGCCTCTCAGATCGACAGCCACATAGTCGATGTGACGGATGAAGCGGCGGTAGGGAAACTTGTCGAAGGAATTGTGGGGCGGCATGGGCGGCTTGACGCCATGGTGAACACGGTCGGCGGTTACGTGGGCGGAGTGAAGTTATGGGAGCTGGACACGAAGCTCTTCGACCAGATGCTGGCGCTGAACCTGCGCTCGGGGTATGCGCTGGCGCGCGCCGCAGTGAGAGTGATGCTGAAGCAGGGCGGCGGCGCGATTGTAAACGTCGCGGCTAAAGCTGCGATCGATCATGGAGCGGGCGCGGCTGCCTATGCTGCTTCAAAAGCAGCGGCGGTTGCGATGATCGATTCTCTTGCCGAGGATCTGAAGGGTACGGGAATCCGCGCGAACTCGGTGCTTCCGAGCATCATTGATACCGAGGTAAACCGTAAAGCAATGCCCAAGGCAGACTTCTCGAAGTGGCCGAAGCCGGAAGAGATTGCGCGCGTCATCGTATTCTTGTGCAGCGATGGCGCGAAGGTGATTCATGGCGCCGCCGTGCCGGTCTTTGGGAATAGCTGACCTTATACCTCGTTCTTGCCTCAGACATGAAAAGTGCACCGGGAATACTAGGGAGCGGCACCGCGTGCCGGGTTGGTTTTTTCTGCCGGCTGGGGGACTCGGGCTATGGGGGGTTGCGTGGGCGTAGTTCGAGGATACAGATAAAATCTTTACACCGGGGGGTGGTTTCGCGCAAGTACCTGTTGGTGTAAAGAAAAATCGTCTACGGTGAACAGGTGATCGGGGCCTCATTCTGAGCGGAGTGTCCCGCGTTTTTGGTTTTGCGCGAAGCGCCGGGAGATGGAGTCGAAGACCTTTCTTGGATTGAGCCCTCGCTCAAGGTCACACCTAAGGCAGCCTATTTGCCGCTCTGGATGCGATTTGCTACGCTGCTAAGCACTTCAAAAAACGGAGAGGTGTCCGAGCGGTTTAAGGAGCACGCTTGGAAAGCGTGTGTTGGGGAAACTCAACCGTGGGTTCGAATCCCACCCTCTCCGCCATACTTCAAAAACATCAAGGAAACTATCAAGTTGCTCTCGGGCAGCGCGCGTCAGTAGTCGGTCACTTTGTGCGCCGTTAACCAGCTATCCAAGATGGAGATGCTGCTGGGCTCAATAAAAGTGAATTTGATTCCCATTCCCTTGCCACTTAGTGAATAGGCGACGGTGCCTTGTGCAACGAAGACCACGCCATCGTGCGAGATTCTGAGTCCGACCTTGGTTCCACCTATGAAGGGATTGGTCGTCTCTACAAAGCAGCCGGAGATATTCAAATCCTCCGTGTGCGCAGCAAGGTGAGCTTGCGTATCGAGGGCGGTTAATTGAATACCGGCAACGAATGGAAAACGCTGCGGGCGATGGTGTCCGGGGGAAATGGGAAATTACCTCGCTTTCTCTCGGAATTCTATTCCAAGAGGCGCACCCCTGGGTCGAAACGATGTAGGTCGCTGTCCATTTAGTGAACACGCTCGGGGTAGGGCAGTTCCACCATTGTCGTACATACTACAATCTTAATTCGGCGATACAGATTTCGGGGGCCGGCGGACAGGAACGGGTCGGCGGGTTCGCCGGACCGGCGCCGTCTTTCCGGCACCGGTCGAGCTAAACCAAAGAGACCACGACTCAGAAAAATCGCCTAGAAGCTATACTTCAAACCAAACTGCAGGATGCGTCCTGGCACCGCACTCGAGGTGATCTGTCCAAACGTGGCCGTGTTGCGATCGTTGCCAGGTTCGTTGAACTGTGGGTGGTTGAACATGTTGAAGAATTCCGCCCGGAACTGCAGGGTGGCATCTTCCCTCAGGCCCCCGATGACCGTATTTTTGATGATGGCCATATCGAAGTTGAATTGCGTGCAGCATCTCAAAACCCCGACGCCGGAATTGCCGAACCCAGTTCCGCAACCAAAGAATCCAGCTTGCGGACAAGGGGGCCCACTTGATGGATCTGGGGTTCCACCGAACTGGGGCAGCGGAACGACTGCCGCTGGGTTGATAAAACCTTGGACAACCGGACAGCCAGCGACTTTGAATCCCAAGCGGCATTCCATGCTGCCCTTGGTGGCAAGCGGGATGCCTGAGCGGCAATTGCCAGTGGTTGCGTTGCAACTGGTTGGGTCCGCGAGTTCTGCGCGGACGGTCGGGCCAGTAGCGGGAATCGAGCCCCACAACAGCGTGCCGCCGCTTCCATCAACCAGCGTGAAAGGCAAACCGTCCTGAATCGTGGTGACGCCGGAAATGCCCCACCCGCCGATAGCCTTTTCCTTCCATCCCTCGCTCTTAAAGGGCAATTCGTAACTGTAACTCACCACCAGCCGCTGGGGCCGATTGAATGCCGCGGGACCGTACTGCTGCCTGATGTTCAGGGGATCGTTACTCGATGAGCTACCAGACAGCACATTGCCGGGCGTGGCGATGCCAGCGCCGGCTTCGCTGGCATTGATGTCGGTTTTGAGATTGCTCCAAGTGTAGGAAGCCTGGAAGGTCAAGCCTCGGGAAAACGTGTGCCGCACCTGAACCTGCAAAGCATTGTACAGATGCCGTCCATCCGTTTCGACCTGTTGCAAGTTGCCTGGGTTCACGCCAAGGTAGGAAGTCCGGCCCAAAAGATTTCCGCTGGTATTCGCGAGAACCTGAGTGGCGGGATTCGTGTTCGCCGCATCGTTCATGGGGAATGAGCTGGCAGGGTGCTCCAGATTAATATTCACCTGATCGGTGGGCGGATTGGGCGCTCCGGCAACTAAATACGCGAGGTTCGGATTGCGGTTCCAATCGTAGAGGTGGATTCCGTGTGTTCCCACGTAACCAACGTCGGCTATCCAGCCGTGTGCAAACTCGTACTGAACATCAAGGTTATACTGCTGGACCTTCGGAGTACGCATCGCTGGGTCGTCGCCGGAATTAAGAAGCCCGGAAGCGTTCCCGCCATTTACATCAGTGATCGTGGTGGCACCGAACCCTGGAGCTGAAGCAGCCACCTGCAGGGTCCGGGGTATGAATCCGAGAAACGCCTGCGACACGAAAGGATTTTGCAGAGATTCACTCGGGTCCAAGCCGATGCCGGTGGCGTAGGGAGGCATGTTGCCCACGATGTTGTCGCCCACGAGGTTGCCATACACGCGGTCGAAGAACATGCCGTACCCGGCGCGAACAACAAGCTTATCCATTGCCTGCCAGGCCAGACCGATGCGGGGAGAGAAGTTGTCTATGGGCGGACGATGGAGCAGGGTCTTATTGCTGTTGACCGAAATGCCCGTGGACCCGAATTGGCCAGTCAGGTTTCCGTAGATCGCCCTGTTGTAATTCTACTGGACGATGTATCCGGCCAGAGTGCCGACCGGGTTGTTCAAGAAGGATGAGTACCCGTATTGACGACGCCGGCGGCAGAGCGGAAAATTTGTGAACACACCGTGATTGTCACTTGGCCATCCGTCGAATTCCCATCGAACGCCCATGTTCAGGGTAAGGCGCCGCGTGAGCTTGAAGTCGTCCTGGGCAAATGACGAATATTCATTGATTCGCCAGTGGTGAGGATTCGGAGTGCCATTGGGCAACAGTCGATATGTGAGGTTGATGAAGAATGGATCGGGTGTCCCTGCGAGTACCGTCTGTGGCAACGCCGCTGCTGCTCATCAGGATGTCGGCCATTGTTTCCCGTCGACGACCCAGCCCCGCTCTCGGTTCGGTTGCGCCCAGTTCCACTGGATGCGCTGTGTATTGACGCCTGCGCGAAACGAGTGCTTGCCATGGTTCCAGGAAATCTGGTCGCCCGCCAAATAGCTCTTGCTGGATACTCTGGGTCGCTGAAAAGAAATTTCCTCCAGCGCTCCACGCTCCCCATTGCGAACCCGCGGGAATCCCCAGGCTTCCGAAGACCGGGATCAGCGAGTCCTCGCGATTGCCTGCGGCGGCAGCCGAGAGGGGACAAGGAGACGCCGTTGTTGATGGCAGGAGTGATGTTGAGCGGCGTGATGCCGTCACCAGCGCAGGACTGGACCGTAAGGCCGTCCGCGACGTTGAGGAACAACCGCTGGGCGGAGACGAAGACGTCATTGACGAAGTTGTTGGTGACCACCGACGTAAGTCTCACAACGGCAGACTGGGAGCCGTAGTGCGCATTCTCCGGCGCGCCGGGATCGCAACCGGTCACGATGCAGCTGAAACTCTGCATTTGGGGATCCTTGGAAAAGAAATACTTTTCGGTCAAGGTATTTCTGCTCGAGACAACATAATCGGTATTGATCATGAACTGATCTTCGTTGGCGGTGGTGGCCTGTGAAATCGTTGTCGGTGTCGAGCAGGATGGGGCGCCTTGCACCGTGGGGTCCGCGCAGACGGGCAAATTGTTCGAGTCGTACCGCAGGCTGGGAATGTAATAGCCGTTGTTGACGCCGCCTTTGACCTGGGGAATTTTTTCTGTCTGCCGCAAAAGATTGATGAACGTCTGACTGATGTTGGATCCGTTATTCGTCACTGCGGTGCCTGTACCTAGGCCCAAAAACCCGAGGATGTCGCTCTCTCCGCCAAACGCGCACCCCAGATACCTCCGATAGGTGGAAGCATCGCAGGGTGTCCCAATGGTGCCGCCCGCGAAGTTGGCGTTCAACGGATTGTGAATGCCGTAGTCGAGAGGTATCGTGAAGCCAGGGCCTTGATCCGAGCGCGCATTGGCGAACGGGACTCCCGGCTCGTTAAAGGGTAGCAGGCCGACTTGGGTGATACCGGTGGCGAAGCCATTGCTGCCAATTCCATTGAGCTGCCGCGTTCCCTGGTAGGAACCGAAGAAGAAGAGCTTGTCTTTCTTGATCGGCCCTCCAAGTGCGCCGCCATATTGGTTTTGTTTCACCTCGGGCGGTTTGTTTGGCAGTCCTTCGCTGGCTTCCGACCGCTTGTAGAAAAATCGTTGGCATTGAAGAAATTGTTGCGGTTGAATTCCCAGGCCGCGCCGTGAAACTGGTTTGTACCGCCCTTCGTTACTACGTTCACGTTAGCGCCGGGGTTCTGGCCGTAGGCGGCATCGTACTGCGAAGTCTGAACCTTGAACTCTTGAATCGAGTCTGGATTGGGAATCGGGATGCCCGCATAACTGCCCGACTGCGCCGCTCCTCCGCTGCCATAGTTCGTGGTGACGACTCCGTCCATCAGGTAAGTGTTCTGGTCGGAGCCGGAACCATTCACGTTGATATCTTGGGTGCCGTTGCCGACCGCAGTGGCGGTTGCAACATTGGCGACCACGCCCGGCGAGAGGTCAATCACCTGAGTGTAGTTGCGCGTGCTGAGAGGGAGATCGGTCACAGTTTGGCCGGAGACCAAGCCTCCGACCGTCGCGTTTTGGGTTTGGATGGTTTCGACCGTGGATTCCACGGTCACCTGCTGAGTCTGCGCGCCGATCTCGAGCGAGCGATTCAATACCGGAGTTTCCGTGACGTTCACGGTGACCGAGGGGACCTCGGCGGTCTTGAAACCCGAGGCAGAAAACTTCACGTCATAATTGCCCGGCGGCAGGAGTGAGAATCTGTAGGAGCCGTTGCCGTCCGTCGTCGCGCTGCGCGACTGGCCCGTGGCGAGATTGGTGGCTGTGACGGTCGCACCGGAGATAACGCCTCCGGAAGGATCAGTGACAGTTCCTTGGAGCGCACCGGTGGAAGCACTTTGTGCCAATGCCGGAGAAACTGAAATGAAAAGCGACAAGAAGCAAAGCGAAATCACACACGCAATCTTCACTGCGGCCGATCGTGAACACATGGACCCACCCCCAGAATGTATTGTGCGGATTGAAATTGCGCCCCCCACGGGCGGTTATTGTGGGCGAATGTTTACTACTGGGCGGGATTCAATGTCAAGAGGAAAGCGGCGGAATATCCCAGCTGCAGGGCGATGTCAAGCTGAAAGGAGCCGGACCGCGCGCCTGCAGCTAGAGTTTGACAACGCGCGATTCCGGGAATATCTTCTGCGCAACAGGAGGTTGAGATCCGACGTCGAACTGATCCTTTCATGAGGTGACCCATGGCCAGAGCTTCGATCCTGCCCCGTAGTTCTAACCGTGATGCTTTTGGTTTGCGCGCCAAATTGCCGCTGGGAGAAGAGTCCTCGCGCAAGGCGCTGTACCGGATGTTGGCGTTGATCGCCTTTGCTGCACTGCTAGTCCTGCCGTTGCGCTTCACGCTTGCGCAGAGCTCGCCCAGCGTGAAGGCTGTTGATCCGACTTCGGGCAAGGTGAACGATTCAATCAACGTTGAGGGAGAGAATCTCGGAAAGGGCGTCGTCTCCGCCATCTATCTCTCCGATGACAAATCTGACTACAAGGCCGTCATCGTCCAACAAGCGAACGACAAAATTGTTCTAAAGATTCCGCAAGTCAAGCCCGGCGATTACAACGTATCGGTTCAAGCCGGGGCGGCAATCTACATTCAGCCGGTACGCCTCACCGTCCAGTAGCCTCTTGCTCCGAGCGCACGGAAGGCGAAGAGGGTCTATGCGTGTGTCTCGTCCGCTCCGCTTTTGCGCCTCGCTGCGGGTGGTCGTATACTCATTGGCCAGGCACTCGCTGTTTTCTGAAGCTCGATGACCGAAACGCCCGCTCTTGCGAGATCGAATCCCCAAGCGCCCCTGCGCGCCGTTCGCCTGCGAACTTCCCGCGCTTCGATGGAACGCCGGGCGGATGGCGCGATCATCGTGCGCCCGGATGAGCCACTCAGCCCCTACCCCCGTGTCCTCACCGAACGCTTGATCCATTGGGCGAGAATTGCTCCTGATCGTGCCCTGGCGGCCAAACGGCAAGCGGATGGCGAATGGCGTTACCTCACGTACACCGAGGTGCTCCAAAAAGTGCGCGCCATCGGACAAGCACTCCTTGATCGCGGACTTTCGGCCGAGAGGCCCGTAGCAATCCTCTCGGAAAACGATCTCGAGCATTTATTGCTGATGTTCGCCGGACAGCACGTTGGCATTCCTACCGCATCCATCGCGCCGGCGTATTCTCTGGTCTCCACGGATTTCGCGAAGCTAAAACATGTGATGCGCACGATCACGCCGGGCCTGGTGTTTGTTTCGAACGCGGAGTCGTATCGCCGCGCGCTTGACGCCGTCTTGGATCCTGCGACCGAGATCGTTTTCGCGCGCGGGCCGAGTCCGAGTGGCAACGCTACTCTATTTAACGATCTTGCGGCCACGGTTCCGACTGCGGCTGTGGATCGGGCGCATACTGCTATCGCCCCGGACGACATCGCGAAATTTCTCTTTTCCTCCGGGTCCACGGGACTGCCGAAGGCAGTCGTCAACACCCATCGCATGATTTGCAGCAACCAGCAGATGATTCTCCAGGGTTTTCCTTTCATGGGTGAGCAGCCGCCGATTGTGGTGGACTGGATGCCGTGGAACCACACGGCCGGCGGCAATCACAATACCGGCATGACGGTCTACAACGGCGGCACTCTCTACATCGACGACGGCAACGCCACCTTCAAAATCGCAACGACAGTCGCGAACCTTCGCGAGATTGCGCCGACTGTGTATTTCAACGTGCCGCGAGGCTACGAAGAATTGCTTCGCTATTTTCGCGAAGACCGTCAGCTGCGCGAAAATTTCTTCAGCCGCCTGAATTTCATGTTTTATGCGGGTGCCGGCCTGGCTCAGCCGGTTTGGGACGCCTACCGCGACATGATGTCTGAAACACGCGGCGAGCGTGTCCTAATGGCTTCCGGCCTTGGCGCTACGGAAACCTCACCCATGGCGCTGCAGTGCACCTGGGATTCGGAACAAAGCGGCGCGATCGGAATTCCCATGCCCGGCGTGGAGGCCAAATTGATCGCGATCGGCGCAAAGCTGGAAATTCGCGTGAAAGGCCCCAATGTCACGCCAGGCTACTGGAAAAATGAGGAGCTGACTCGCGCTGCGTTCGACGAGGAAGGCTATTACAAATTTGGCGACGCGGTCCGCTTCGTAGATCCAGGCGACGTCAACAAAGGATTCATGTACGATGGCCGCCTCAAAGAAGATTTCAAGCTAGCCTCCGGCACATGGGTCAGCGTTGGCCCGCTGCGCACCAAAATTATCCACGCCTTCGCGCCCTACGTCACAGACGTGGCCATCGCTGGGCTGAATCGCAATTTTTTGAGCATGCTGGTGTTCCCGAACGTGGAAGCGTGCCGTTCGCTGGCGCCTGAACTGGCCGATGCGGCCACGCCCGCCGAAATCCTACGCCATGGCTCCGTTACCAGAAAATTCACCGAACTGCTCGAGTCCTTCGCTGCGCAATCGACAGGCAACTCCAATCGCGTGACTCGTGCGATTCTGCTCGAAGAGCCGCCGTCTCTCGACGCGGGCGAGATCACGGACAAAGCGTCTCTCAACCAGCGCGCCATCCTGGAGCACCGCGCCGCCGTGGTAGAAGAAATGTACTCGCCCAATCCGCCGGCCCGAGTTCTACGCCTTAACGACTAACCTGGCCGGAGTGGCTGCATGTAAATTCCCCAAATCGAAATGCTGCGGAAAAGTTGATTTGTGCCTATGCTTGGAGAGATCGCAAATGCGCCGCGAGCCCAGCTAGGGAGACCACATGAACATCCATTGCGCTTCTCGAATTACCCTGATGTTTGGACTCGCTTTGTCGCTCGCCGCAATCGTCTCAGCACAGGGTACGACGAACACGCCCAATAAAACCCTGATTGTAAATGGAAAAGCGGTACCGGCGGGGGTCCGCCAAATCAACGGCCGCTCATATATAGATGTCGAGGCACTGGCTCAAGCAACTAACGGAGTGGTTACCGTGGAGCCCAATCGAGTGGTTCTGACGGTGCCCGGCGCGGGATCCACTGCTGCCCCTGGGACGCCCATTTCAAACTCGCAGGAGTTGTCGAGAACTTTTGCCGTAGGCGCCATCGGCGAAGTGTCGGAAATGAGAGAGTGGCGGGGCGCAATCGGGGCAATGGTGACGTATGGATTGGCGATAAGTGGAACGTGGGCTCAGGACTATCGCAACCGAGTGCAGACGGGCCTCACGCAGTTAGCGTCCGCTGTGTCAACCGACGGAGACCGGAACGCCCTGCAGCTACTTACGAGCGAATTCGATAATTTGGCCGAGTGGTCGAACGAAATATTTACCGCGCGCCAAAATCTGAATGGCGCGAAAACCGTGGATCCAAACGCCTTGAGCAATGATCCACAACTCGCGAAGATTACGGAATGCAGCCACTCGTTGGAGGGTATGCTTATCGGCGGTACGTTCAGCGACGATGGAACCTGTCACTAGAATCGGAACGAACCGATTCAGCGAGGCGCGAGCGGTACTTCGCGAGGCGGTCCCTGGATCGGCGTGTCCTGATCGAGAATGAGCTTCCAGCCTGCCGCGCCGTGGAGCCACACGGACGATCCGCGCATGTGCAGAGTGCGAGGCGGTCCGGACGGGCCACCGGGGCGCGCTTTCAATGTAATGTCCACGATGCCGGTGACGATCGCGCCACCCTTAAACATCATCACCTTCGGGTCGCTCAGATCGTAGGCTGAAAAAGCTAGCTGACCGTTCTTGATGCCGGCTAGAAACTCAGTTCTACTCTGCTTCGCCGCGTTGCCATGAATGAAGATTGCGTCATCAGCCATCAAGGACGCAACGGCCGCTGTGTCGCCCGAAACGGTGGCGGCCTGAAACTTTCTCTGCAGGTCTAGCACTTCGTCCTGTGCGGAAGCCTGCGCGCGAGCACACAGAGCGGCGCCCGCGATCAGCATTGCAGCCACGACGGTGGGCGCCAACGTTTTGGAAATAAATCGATTCCTTCCAAGTGCCATTGATCTCTCCCACCCGTTCATCGGATTAAAGCAAACGGATTGTACACGCAACGCGTCGCCATGCGAAAACGCGTAAGCATCTAGGCCGGTTGCGGCGCGTTGTAGAAATTGCCGGAACGAACTTTTACCACTGCATTATTCGGATCGAAGCTGACGCCAATCGGATCGCCGCCCTCCGCAACCACCTTAATCTGCGATTTCAGCATTCGTCGCTGCATGATGATGCCGCGATCGCTGCTCGCCAAATGCTCTTCCGAATGCAACGAAATCGGACCCTGCCCCGCTTGCGCCTCGTAGTCACCCGGCGTGTCCTGATGCTCCCGCTCCGTCATTTCGCCCCACAGTTTGCCGTTCAAGCGGATGCCGCCAAAAATATCGCGCGTGCGGGCCTTTGGCACACGCGCCGCCGTCGCCATGGTGAAATGGGAATCGTCCATCGCCAGCGACCAGCTCATCATGTTCGGCCGCACTTGCCTGATGTCGATGGGATTCGGCACCGACATCATGTTGGGCATCAGCAGGATGAGATGCGGTCGTACTCGCGGCCATCATCGAGTTTGCGCTTGGCCGAATAGCAAACGCCATTCTTCCGTTGAGAAAAATTCCACTTTCGGCATCAGCGCAAATTGCGGAACGAACTGCACGGTGCTGAATGTCGAATGCAGCACCTGAACGTGAAACGGATCCATCACGTTGTCGTTCATGTGCAGCCAACTGTACGGCGCGACCGGGAGGCTGCTATCACCCGTCGCGCCGAAAGCGCCGATGTAGGCTCGCAGCTCTTCTGCGGGACCGAGATCTTCGAGAATGTCGTAGCGCGGCAGCACCGGCTTTTTCTCCGGCGGCCCCATATAGGCGAAGACCAGCCCATAGCGTTCCTCGACGGGATACCAAGGCTGGCGCGCAACTTCCAGGTTGCGGCCGCCATCGGGTTCGCACGGCTGGCGTAGGCAGCGCCCTTCCACGTCAAACAGCCACCCGTGATAGCAACAAGCAATGCCTTCTTCGGAAACTTTGCCGTAGAAAAGCGTTGTGCCGCGGTGCATGCAGCGAGGATAGAGCAGGCCGGGGCGGCCTTTTTTGTCGCGGAAAATAAGCAGATCTTCGCCGAGGATGCGAACGTATTGCGGCCGATCGGTGACTTTGGCTGAAACAGCCACCGGTTGCCAGTAGCGCCGCAGAAATTCACCGCACGGGGTGCCCGGTCCTACTTGCGTAAGTTCAACATCTGGATGTTGCGGAGCGCGGCCATACGCGCTGCCATCAGTCGAGCGTTTTTGCTGCGTTCCTTCGGCCATATGATTTCTCCCCCTGGCGCCAGGTATTTTGCCTCTTTCGAAAATGACTGCCAGCAGCCAACAATCGCACTAAACACCTTCGGTGATTGAGTGTCAATAGGGTTGGAACGGCCCACGGCAAGCCGGAATAGTCAGCGGGATTGGGCGGACTTGAAGGTGAACGTGATGGATTTCGATTCGTTCGGGCCGATCGTGACGGTCGCGTCCTGCGTGCCGAAGCGCTCCTGCCAGGCCTCAACCGTGTAAGTGCCCGGCGGCACATTTTTCAGCTCGAAGTCGCCGGTTCTCGGCGTCACGGCAAAATAAGGGTGTGCGAACACGAACAAAAACGCACGCATCCAGGGATGGATATTGCACGCCACTGGAATGGCGAGTTCCGGATGCGAAAAAGTTGTTACATACGGTTGCTCTCCCGCGTCTAGCGAGCGGTTCCACGCATGATTTGCGCGTGGCATGGGGTGAATGTTGTGCGTGGTGGGATCGGTATTCTTGAATGCGATGGGCTGATTCACCATCACGGCCAGCACTCGCGGAACATACATGCAGCCCTTCTGATCGAGCACCGCCGCCTCTTTCGGCGTATCGAAGCGATATCTGCCGAGGCCCGATTTGATATATACGACGACATTGGCGAGCGCATGATCGCGCCCGAGCACGACGATAGGGGGAATCACCGGAGAGGGATTAGCCTTTACGCAGGTAGGTTCCGCGCTCATATCGATGGGACGAAACACCGGCGGTTCGCCTTCCAATTTTACGTTGCCGGTAATCGAGCCCGCCGTGGCGGGATCGACGACGGCGGTCGGCGGCGGTGGCCCGGAAGACTCGCTGGGTTCCTTTTTGTTGCAGCCGATGATGGCGACGAAGAGCGTGACGCACAGCGCCAGAACAGCGGACCGAAGGCTCAACAAAACGATTCCTTTCTCACAAGTTTATTTTAGCAACAAGGCGAGCGCTTCAGACTGCTTTTGTGGACTTTCGAGAGCCGATCAGGGTGGCTATTGCGGCGAGTGCGCGATCGATGCCCGCTCGGTCCACGTCATAGTGCGTCACCATGCGAATGGAGAATCGGCCGGTGGCGCCGCACAGGATATTTTCTTTTGCTAGGGCCGCGCAGATTTCCGAGGCGGTGCGGCGCGTGGCACTAACATCGAAAATCACGATGTTGGTAACAACATTCTTCGGATCGAGCGTGATTCCCTCGATCCGCGAGAGGCCTTCCGCAAGATGCCGCGCATTTTCGTGGTCGCGATGCAACAGTCTTGGGCGTTTCCTCCAACGCGATCAATCCCGCGGCCGCCAACACACCGGCTTGCCGCATGCCGCCGCCCAGAAGCTTGCGGGTGGCGCGCGCCTTGTCAATGAAATCGCGTGAGCCAACCAGCATGGAACCTACCGGCGCGCCGAGTCCTTTCGAAAGGCAGAACATCACCGAATCGAATTTGCGTGTGATCTCCGCGACGCTGCGTCCCAGCGCAACCGACGCATTGAATACCCGCGCGCCATCGAGATGCACGGGAACGTTCGCGGCGTGGGCGCGGTCGCAAATGTCCTCGGCGATTTCGGTCGGATACACCGTGCCCCCGTGCATGTTGTGCGTATTTTCGAGCTCGATCAGGGCGGTTTGTGCGCGATAGTAAATGTGCGGGCGAATTAACGGCTCGATCAGGTCCCACGTCAGCGTTCCGTTGGGCGCCGGCACTGTGTTGGGCATGCACCCCGCGATGGCGGCCACTGCGGCCATCTCGTAGAGATAAATGTGCGCTTGCGCCTCGCAGATCACTTCCGTACCGGGCCGCGTCCAAGTCTTGATCGCGGTGAGGTTGGCCATCGAGCCGGAAGGGAAGTAGAGCGCCGCTTCGCGCCCGAAGATTTCAGCGGCGCGCGATTGCAAGCGATTAACCGTGGGATCCTCGCCATACACGTCGTCGCCAACTTCCGCTTCGGCCATGGCGCGCCGCATTGCCGGAGTGGGGCGCGTTACCGTGTCGCTGCGAAGATCGATCGGCGATTGAGCCATAGTGGACACAACGCAACCATAATACCTGAGACACTTAGGAGTCGAGAGTCGAAAACTCGAAGTGAGAATCCAAGGCCAGCGATTAGGAGCGCCGGGCGGAGTGCAGTATTACGCTCCCGAAATTCCACGAGTCGATGCGAATATCTGCTGAAACCGCACCCTCCATCAGCGACGCAAGTTCCGTGGGCGATGGAAACTTTCTAACGGAGTTGGGGAGGTATGCATAGGCTTCGCTGTTGCCGGAAATCGCCGCGCCGATTCGCGGCAAAACATGCCTGAAGTAGAAACGGAAAATTCCCGCCAGCGGACCGGCCCCTGGCTCGGTGAATTCGAGGATACCCAACTCGCCCCCAGGTCTCAAAACGCGGGCGAACTCTCGCAGGCCATCCTCATAGTTCGCCAGATTGCGAAAACCGAAGGCGGTGGTAACGAGGTCGAAACTTGCATCGGCAAATGGAAGTCGCAGCGCATCGGCAGCGGCGAAAACCGCGGAGGAACGGGCATCCCGCGCCTTTTCGCGTGCGCGCGCAAGCATAGCTTCCACGAAGTCGCTGCCCACGATCGGCTCGCGCCGCGCCGGTCCCAGCGCTCGCGATCGAGCGCGGTCGAGCGCAAACGCCAGATCGCCCGTTCCGCAGCAGACATCGAGAACGCGCGCCTCAGGACGGCTCAAAATAGTGACAAATTGCTTCCCAGTGCGCCGTCGCCAGACCTTGTCGAGTGAGAATGAGAGAAGGTGATTCAGGAAGTCATACCGCGGGGCGATGCGCGTGAACATATCGCGCACCCGCGCGGCAGCTTCCCGCTCGTCGCGAGTTCCTTCAGGCCGGGTCCCTGATAGCGGCGTCTGCTTTTGTGTCGCGATCATCGAAAATCGCCAATTCCGGCTCGGATTTGGCATTCACCGTAGACGATTTTTCTTTACACCAACAGGTACTTGCGCGAGACCACCCCCCGGTGTAAAGATTTTCTCCGTATCCTCGTACTACGCCCACTCGGCACAAAGAGCCCTTCTCGTTTAGTCCGATCCAGCGCGCGCCGCGATCCCAGCCAGTCCGCTGAATGCTTTCGCTACCACGGGCCACGGCACCTCAATGCCCCATTCCGTTTTCCCGATTCGGCGCGGCAGAACCCAAAGCACGCGTCCTCCGCGCGCTTTCTTGTCCCCAGCGAGAATTGGACGAAGCTGCGAGGCGCGAATATTTCCGAGCGGAGGCAGCGGCCCAACGCTCGCGACCAAACGAATGATGCGAATCGCGTCGGAATCGCTGAGGCGTCCCACTCCGAGGGCCATCATCGTTGCGGCGACCATGCCCCAGCCAATCGCCTCGCCGTGGAGGAATCGCCTGTACTTTGTGGCAGCTTCGAGCGCGTGGCCCAGCGTGTGCCCGAAATTCAGAATTTGGCGAAGGCCGCTCTCGCGCTCGTCGGCGCCGACCACGCGCGCTTTGATCGCCGCGCAGCGCGGAATAATCCAGGCAAGCGCGGCTGGATCCCGGCGTAGGACCGCATCCATGCGTCGCTCGAGAAATTCAAAAAGTCTTTCGTCGGCGATCACTCCGTATTTGACCACCTCGTACAGCCCAGAGCGATACTCGCGATGCGGCAGCGTTCGCAGCACGCCGGGATCGGCGATCACGAGCTTCGGCGGATAAAAGGCGCCAACGAGATTTTTACCCTCCGGCAAATTCACGCCGGTTTTTCCCCCGATCGCGCTATCGACTTGCGCCACCAGCGTTGTGGGAACATGCACCAGCCGCACTCCGCGAAGGTAGGTCGCCGCCGCAAAGCCGGCCACATCGCCAACCACGCCGCCGCCGACCGCCACGAGAATGGCGCGCCGGTCCGCGCCCGCAGTCACAAGCTGCCGTGCAATTTTTTCGACCGCGGCCAGATTTTTCGCCGCCTCACGATCATCGAATAAGATCGGCCTGCGCCGCGAGCCGCCCGGCATTTTCACCGCCAGTGCCTTCCCCCAGTAGTTCCAGACGCGCGGCGACGAAAGGAAAAAAAAGCCGGTCGATTCGCCCAGCCCTGCAACCAGCGATGCAACGCGCGAAAGCGCGTTTGGCTCGCAACGGACGCTGTAAGGGCCTGCGGAACTGCTCACGCGGATGGTAGGCATTTTTACGCAAGAAAATGTAGCATAGTTCCTCAGGCCGCCTTCCGCGAATGATCCTTTTCCGGCCTGATCTTAGGTGAAATGAATCGATGTATTCCTGCGTATTCGCTAGTGCGGGGCAAGAGAGCGCCCGCAAAAGACCACCTTGAGGCGGGACTAAGGTGCAGCGATGCTTACTTTCATCTTATGGTGCATTTTGTTTGTCCTGTGCTGGCCGCTCGCGCTGTTCGCGCTGATTTTGTATCCAATTGTATGGATACTCCTGTTGCCCTTCCGTTTGTTGGGGATCGCTGTGGGAGGTCTGCTCGATCTGGTTGCCGCAATCATCCTGCTGCCTGCGCGCGTGCTGCGCGGCCCGCGCCGTGCCTAGCGCAAAATCGAAGGGGTTTTCAGCGCTTCTGAACTTCTGCGACGGATTCGAGGATCACGTAGCCGACAATCGCCAAACTGCGCGGGCTGATTTTGTCCAGCGTGTCCTGCGGCGTGTGCCAATAGCTCCTTCGAATATCCTGCGAGGTCGATGATATCGACAGCCGGAACGCCGCGCTTCAGAAAAGGTTCGTGATCGTCCCAGATCTGGATTTGGCGGGTCAGGAAAATACCCTTGTAGCCGAGGCGCGCGCGGTCTTCCACACCAGATCCGCAAGCCATTTTGTCGAATCCGATTCGCGAAGATGTGCAGATCCTTCTGGCCGATCATGTCGGCCAGAATCACAGCACTGACTTTTTAGATTCCCGAAACCGCCAGGCGCGCCGCCAGCTCACGGCTGCTAAACGTATCCGCGTTGCTCCACTGATTCGTGGCCTCAGTCACACCTGCGCCTCTTCTCCGTCGAGAAACGCGATCCACACAGCATTGGTCCGTTTGGGCTGGCTGCACAAAATGCGCGCCATTTCGAGCATCAACCCAGTCGAAGAACCGCTGTCCTCCGCACCGACGAAATTATCCAACCGCAGGGTGTCGTAGTGGGTCAGCAGCAGGATGATCCCTTGCCCGCTGCCGGGAATCTTGCCGACGATATTATCCATCGCCAGAGTTCCTATCGGTGTTTGGCGCGTTAAACGCATCCTCTTCGGTCGCGCAACCAAAACTTTTCAGTTGTGAACGAATGTAATCCTGCACCCGGTGAATCGCATCGGAGGCCGGAGGGTGCGGGCCAAACGCAACGAGTTTGGCCACGTGTTCGTAGGCCTTTTGGCCATCGAATCCGCCGGTTTCAGATGCAGGAGGCGCCGCGTCGGATGAGGCGATGCCTCGCGACGCAGGCACAGGCGCGTCGGCTTTCACCAAGGGCGACGAGCCTGCCGATGCGTCCCCGCTCGTGCCGCGATCTCCGCACGAAGCCGAAAGCAGCACCGCAAGTGCGGCGGCACCGGCCCAAAGCATTCGGTGTTGGCGGGTCATCCGGAAGGCCCCTGCCCTCCCGCGATTTCCTTGGCGCGTTTGCTTCGCAGGACCGCATAGGAAACTAGCACGCCAATGAAATAGAGCACGACCATCGGCGCCATAAAAACGAGCATCGTAGTCGCGTCTGGCGTGGGCGTGACGATCGCAGCCGCCACCGTGATGAGCAGCAGCGCATACCGGAAATTCCGCAGCAGGAACTTCGGCGTGACGATTCCGAACAGCGACAGAATGAACACCACCACAGGCAGTTCGAAAATCACTCCCAGACCCACAAGCACCACCAAAATCAGGTCGAAATACTCGTTGATATCGATCAGCGGCTTGATGTTGCCTACGACTGAGCCTCCGTTGGCGAACGCCACTACGTAGGTCAAAACCTGCGGAAGCATTACGTAGTATCCGAACGCGATGCCGCATACAAAGAGGAACATCGAGGATCCGATGAAGCTGGCGACCGCGCGCCTTTCGTGCTTGTAGAGTCCTGGAGCTACGAACAGCCACACTTGATACAGCACCCAGGGCATCGCAAGCGCGATTCCCAAGTAAAGGCCGATGCTGATGTACAGGCTGACGTAACCCGCCGGGTGCGTGTAATACAAATTTGGATCGATGTGATTCGCGCGCAGCGCGTCCCACATGGGCTGGCTGATAAAGTTGATAAATCGCCTGGCCACCGTGAGGCCAATCACCATTCCGATTCCGACGGCGATCAGCGCGCTAATCAGACGTTTGCGCAATTCGACCAAATGGTCGAAGAACGACATTGCACCGCCGGATTCTTCCTCGGCGTGCTGGCGTGGTGTGCGCTCAGGGGTGGCGGGTGCCGCCATTTTCTACTCGATCAGGATTTTTCTCAGGCTCGGGGGCTGGCGGTTCGTCGGGTGGGCCTCCAGGAGCAAACTCCGTGCCGGCGAGATAGGGATCGTCCCCGGGATCCTTCCAGCGCAGGTCTGGATCGGGGACGTCGGTAGGAAAGAGATCTCCGCTTGGGCCGGCGATAGCGGCGGCGTTTGGCGGTTTGGATGGGACGGTGCCGGGTGAGGCGGGCGCTGGTGTTTCGGCAGGGGGTAACACAGTAACCGGCGCCGGTACCGTTGCAATCCTACGGGACTCGCCCTCGCGTTCGATATCGCGCAGATGCCCTTCGAAGGTGGTGCGAAGGTCGCTCGTATGGCGCCGGAACTCCGCCATCAATTTCCCGAGGTTCCGCGCCAGTTCGGGCAGCTTTTCGGGCCCGAAAATTACCAGCGCGACCACAAAGATCACAATGAGATGGGGGATACTCAGCATTGGAAGCCGAAGAGCCAGCGCCTTATCGCGCTATTTTTGCATCATAGAAGAGGGCTGCGGGCCTGTCAAACAGCCGATACCGCTGTGCTATACTGCCGGTATCACGGATCGAAGAGAGGCGGCATGGAACACTCACCATCTTCAGGGTCGAATAGCACAATTCACCGACCACAAAACGAGGAATCCCAAGCGCGCGGTATTGTATTGCTTGTTATCGTGCTGGCGGTATCAGCGCTGCTGGGCGGCTTCGTCTATGGACCGCAGGCGCGGGCCACTGCGGCCGGCTCCGACGACGCCCAGGATTCCGTGAAGAGCTTCACGCACATCTTGTCCGTGGTCCAGCGGAACTACGCCGATCCCGTGGATACGGATAAAGCGATCTATGATGGCGCCATCCCAGGCATGTTGCATGTGCTTGATCCCCATTCGAATTTCTTCGATCCGAAGCAATACGCGCTATTTCGCGAAGAGCAAGAGGGCCGATACTACGGCGTCGGCATGGTTGTAGCGCAAAGGGACAACAACACCGTCGTTCAGTCGCCTTTCGTCAATTCTCCCGCTTACAAGGCCGGCATCCGTCCTGGTGACGTGATCCTCAAAGTCGATGGGAAAGCCTGCACTGGATTGACCACAACCGAAGTGGCCGAGATGCTCAAGGGTGCCAAAGGAACCGCGGTCCACATCTCCCTGGGACGCGAGGGCTGGGACAAACCGATTGACGTCACTGTCGTGCGCGACGAAATCCCTCGCCCCGGCGTGCAGTTCTTCGAGATGGTAAAACCCGGAATTGGATATGTGCGCGTCTCCACCTTCAACGAAACCACCGATAGCGATCTTTCCGACGCGCTGAAACATCTCGATGCGTCCAAGCTGGATGGGCTGATCATCGACTTGCGAGGTAATGGCGGTGGCCTGCTGAATCAGGCAGTTGGCATGGCGGATATGTTTCTGGATAAGAACGAGCTCGTCGTTTCTCACCGCGGCCGGTCTTCCCCGGAGCGCCCGTATTATTCGGCGCGAGGGAATCAGGGTCTCGAAGTCCCGCTGATCGTGCTGGTAAACGGGCAGAGCGCTTCGGCATCGGAAATTGTCTCCGGCGCGATTCAGGATCACGATAGGGGACTGATCGTCGGCGATACCACCTTCGGAAAGGGTTTGGTGCAAACGCAGTTTCCGCTTGAGCGAGAATACCGCGCTCCTGCTAACCACGGCACGCTACTACACTCCCAGCGGTCGGCTGATCCAGCGCAATTACAAGAACGTAACCCTCTATGACTACCACTACAATCCCCAGCGCCCGAAAGCCCCGGAAGTAAAGCTGACCGACACCGGACGCCAAGTATACGGGCAGGGCGGAATCACTCCCGATGTGGCTGTAGCCGCTCCAAAGCCAGATGATTTCGAGGACCTCCTTGAGCGCCGGGGCATCTTCTACCCTCTTCCCGAGGGCGTGGGAGACTTCGCGCGATTTTATCTCGGCCAAAAACCCAATGTGACCAAGGATTTCGTGGTTGACGATGCGGTAATCGCCGAGTTCAAGAAATATCTAGCTGGCCAGAACATTCGAGTCACCGATCAGCAGATCCAGCAAAATCTCCCTTGGCTGCAATGGGAGATCAAGCGCGAGGTATTCACAACGCTATTCGGATTGAACGAAGGCTACAAAGTTGAGCTGGATAACGATCCGCAGCTCGTCAAGGCCGAAGAATCGATTCCCCAAGCCAAGGCGCTTTACGCGAACGCCAGGAAAATTGTCGCGGAGCGCCAGTCCAGCACGCAGCCCTAGCCAGCTTTGCGAAGCTAGCGTGGGTTTCGAACTGAGGGCGAGTTATCGCCACCAGCCCCCGCTACAGTCGAACCTCTTGGCTACCATCAGTGACGAGCCAGTTTCCCGCCCAAGGAAGTGACTGCTATTTCGCAGTCGCAGGGTGTGATTCGAGTTGCGCGAGAGTATTGCGGGCCCCGCGGGCATCCCCCGAGTTCGGGGCCACCTTCAAGTAATTTCGCAACTGCTCAGCCTCTGCGGCGGGGTCCCCTTTGGCGGCATAAATTTGGGCCAAGAGGAGGTGCAGTTGGGGGAGGTGATGCCAAGTGTCAAGCGCGACCCCAGCGAGTGCGCTCGTCTCCGCTTTAGCCAGGTCATTGAGGTGAAAGGCGGCATCGGCTGTGTAGTACAGCGAATAAGGATTCCTCACCGGGTCGAGCGCCATTGCATGCTCGGCCAGACTCGAAACCTGCTTCCAATCATCCTCTGCAGCTGAAAACTCCGCCAGGCAAAGATACGGCGCAACGTAAGTGGGATCGATCTTGATAGCCTGCGAGCACGCCTGCTTTGCCTCATCCCGCTTGTGCTGGTCCTCTAATACCTGCCCCAGCACGACCCATGCCGCCGGGTAACTTGGATAAAGCTCTACTGCCTTGCGCAAGTGTCGCTCCGCCTGGTCAAGATGCTTGTCCTTGAACGCCCCGCAGCCCTTTTGGTATTCGCCGCTGGCCTTCCCTGGTACAGCCAACCTCGCAACGCTTACTGTCGGGCTGTGCACTCCCGATTCTGTCCAGGAATTGCATCCTTCGGAATCAGCCAACTGGCTGGAAGCCGACGGCATGGGAATCATCGGTGGCGATCCGTATAAATCCTCGAACGGGTCCGTCCTGCCCGGCATGACGGGTGGGGACCCAAAGGTCGGCCCAGACGCAGGCTGATTGCCGATCGGATTCGGATGTGGAGACGACTTTTGTGCCTGAAGTGTTGGGGAAAGGGCGAGGAGCCACAAGCTCGCGGCATATACAGGGAAGAGACGCAACACCCAGGAAGTGCGCGTTGATCGGTTCCGATGCGCTGCCGAACCGCCGGTAATCAGTCTTCCGGCCATCCTATAGGGATAGTAATCCAACTTGGACTTTCCGGCGCAAATTTGTTTGCGTCACCGAATCGGCAGCCATGTTGCCTTACGCAGAGCTGACCGTTGCCCCTGTCCTAGCGGACACTAATCCTTTGAGAACAGCAACTGCTTTAGAAACCTGCCCGGACTGGATTCCAGCCATACTTGTACGCACAGAGAGCACAGGCCCGTAGGTCCCCTTTCTTGGGCTACCGGGTGGAAAGGAGGCCATTATGGACG
Source organism: uncultured Acidobacteriota bacterium (assembly GCA_963723845.1). Classification (GTDB taxonomy): domain Bacteria; phylum Acidobacteriota; class Terriglobia; order Acidiferrales; family UBA7541; genus Palsa-295. The sequence goes on along the minus strand of CAVRSO010000005.1, from coordinate 17,536 downwards.
AGCCTCAACAGCAGCCCGCGCCGAAAGCCGAGAAACCCGCTCCGAATCAACCGGTACCTACTCCATCAATCATTGCGGCGATGCTTCGCGCCTCGCCAAAGATCAGCGACCTGATTTTTTCGCCGGGCCGTGCCCCGCAAATAGAAGCCAACGGCCAGCTGGTTCAGTTGAATATTCCCGGCGTCGGACTTCTAGGTTCGGAGGATACAGCGCGCATTGCCGCCGACCTGATTGGGCGTAACGCGCATGCTGTCGACAAGCTCAAGCAAGAAGGATCGTGCGATATTTCCTACAGTTTGCCGAAGGTTTCGCGCTTTCGGGTGAACATCTTCACGCAGCGCGGAAGCTGCGCCATCGTTATGCGCGTCATAGCGAGCAACGTTCCCGATTTCAATTCGCTGAATCTGCCCAGCCAGCTTGCCGAAGCCGCCGAACTTCGGCCAGGGATTGTCTTGGTAACAGGTCCCACCGGCAGCGGCAAATCCTCCACGCTGGCTGCGCTAGTGGACAAGATCAACGATGAGAGGGCATGCCACATCATCACTATCGAGGACCCTATCGAGTTCCTCCACAACCACAAGCGCTCGACAATCCACCAGAGGGAACTCCATTCAGACGCACCGAGCTTCGCGCTCGCGCTCCGGGCCGCCCTGCGGCAAGCTCCAAAGCTGATACTTGTCGGCGAGATGCGTGACCGGGAAACCATTGAAGTGGCCCTGGATGCTGCGGAAACCGGCCATTTGGTCTATTCCACTCTACACACCATCGACGCCGCGAAAACCGTTGAAAGGATAATCGGAGCGTTTGCCCTGTCGGACCAAAATGCCGTTCGCACGCGCCTAGCTAAAAGCTTTCGTTACATCATTTCCCAGCGGTTGATCCCTAGAAAAGATGGCGCCGGACGAGTGGCGGCCTTCGAAATACTCAAATCAACGCTGCGTACACGCGAGTACGTCCAAAAGGGCGAAGGCGAGGGCAAAACGCTATTGGATGCCATGCGGGACGGCTCAACGGAAGGTATGCAATATTTCGATGCCGAGATAGAGAAACTTATCCGCACGGGCATCATCGATATCGCGACAGGTCTCTCGTACGCCACCAATCCAGGTAATATGCAGCTGCAACTAGCTGACCTTATGGAGGGGCAAGTTACTGACAACAAGAAGCTTGAGCGTCCGCAAACACCCGCCACGGCAAAAAAGGAATCAAGCCACGCCATGGACCCCGAATTCGAGCCGGCTTGAATGGTTGATGTGAAAGTGCTGGTGGACGTGGGGGGGCTCGAACCCCCGACCTCCTCGTTGCGAACGAGGCGCTCTCCCAACTGAGCTACACGCCCACGGCGATTTCATATTAACAAACCCATGGTGGAGAGCCAATCGCGTTCCTTTGGCGTGCGGTCCAGGAAAGCGGAGAGAGGGGATGGGAGCTTTGCTACCAAACTAGGTATGATGGCTGGCGAGCCGAGATCCCGGGGTGTGCGATAGATCTTCTAGCTCAACTCGTCCATCAACTGCAAACAAAGCTCCCATGTAGCGGTCTTTGATCCCACAATAGCCACTAGTACCTGGGCCGATCAATGCAGTGTTTCCCGTATTCTGTAGGGTAACGAACCTGAGAGAACCCCGGGGACCTGGGCGAATCTGAGGCACTCCCAAAAATGGTCTGTTCTCCGTCCCTAACGTGTACTTCAGTCTGATTACTGGTGCACCTGGGACCGCATATAATCCAGACCGGAAGAATCATTGCCTATCAAGCTCATCGCGATGGATATAGACGGGACGCTACTCGACAGCCACTCGCTGCTTCCCCCGGAAAACGCGCGCGCCATCACGGAAGCTGCCAACCGTGGCGTCGAAATCGTCATCGTCACCGGGCGCAGGTTCCATTCAGCGCGGGCGATCGCCTCGCGCCTCCCCTGCAGCGTGGAACTAATCACCAGTAACGGAGCCCTGGTTAAGTCCCTGTCGGGAGAGACGCATTTGCGGTCGCTGCTTCCGGTGGCGGCGGCGCGACTGGTGCTCGATGCTACCCCCGATTTTCGCCCTTTCTGCGGGGTGATCTTCGATCGCCCGCGCGAAAATCAACTGATCTTTGAGCACATCGACTGGAACGCTCGGTTTATGGGACCTTACCTAAGCCGGCATCCAGAACACGTTGCCGAGGTCGTGCCCCTAACCGCCTGCCTCGATTCGGAGGACCCCGTCGAAGTCCTGTTCATTGCCGAGTGCCAAACCATTCGTCGAGTGATTCGCAAGCTGGAAGATCATCAAGGATCTCAAGCCTACTCACTCTCGCTTACGGAGTACCCGCGCGCCGATATTTCCATGCTCGACGTGCTGAATCGCGGCGTCACCAAGGGCGCCGCCGTAGCGGAGTGGGCCCGCCGCCGCAGCATCAGGCGCGAAGATGTGATGGCGATCGGCGATAACTGGAATGACCGGGAAATGCTAGACTATGCCGGTTTACCCGTCATTATGAGTAATAGTCCGGACGAGTTGAAATCCTTCGGATGGAACACAACTCGTTCAAACGACGAATGCGGCGTAGCCGAAGCCATTCGCACCTACGTCCTAAATCATCAAAACGATAAACACAGGGACTAATCGAAAAAGGGGGAATCTCGAATGAGAAGTTGGACATTCTTAGGGACAGGATTGCTGTGCCTCGCCGCCTTTTTGGCCGGTGGGCGCGCTCGCGCGCAACAAGGACGACCGCCCGTGTCCACGCAGCCTCCCACAATCACCTCGACCCTCGATACGCAGCTGACGATTGTCGAGTTCGAATTCACGGGCGCCGCTCAAGCCATGCCCGAAGACAAATATTCTTTCGCTCCCACCGATGGCAATTTCAAGGGCGTGCGGACATTCGCGCAACAGGTCAAGCACGTCGCCACAGCAAACGACCGCTTCTTCGATTCGATCCTAGGCAAGACACCCCCGGCCGCCCCCGACGAGGGTGTGGGCTCCAATGGCCCCGATTCCATTCAAACAAAGGCCCAGATCATTCAGTACCTGAAGGAATCTTTCGCGCTTGGCCACAAGGCCATCGCCACTATCAACGCCGAAAACGCCGTAACGCCCATGGAGAAACCCGCCGTGCCATTTCTAAGGACGCGAGCCGCGCTGGCCATGTTTGCTTGTGTACACGCCATGGATCATTACGGCCAAATGGTCGAATATCTGCGCGATAATGGCCTGACTCCGCCGGCGAGCGCCAATCGGCCGCCGGCGAATCCAACCAAATGAAACTCGCTTTCCGCCCAGCCCTCTGCGCCGCCGCGGTTGTCTTCACCTTGGCGGCGGTAATCGTTGCCGTTCCCTCGGCGCGCGCGGATTACGCCGTGCTGCGGTCCGGCGCGCGGCTCCACGTTACAGGCTATCAACTTTATGGAGACCGCGTGCTCCTCGCCGTTGCAGGCGGCCAAGTGGAGATTGCGGCCAGCGAGTTGATCGATGTCGAGCCGGAGGACCTCTTTCCCGCTCCTCCTCCCGCGAATGCCGATTTCGCTGTTCGCTACGCCAAGTTCATCCATGCCGCGGCGCAAAAATATGGCATGGACGAAAGGCTCATCGCTCAGGTAATTGCGGCCGAGTCGAATTTCAACGCCAAGGCAGTGTCGCGGAAGCGGGCGCTCGGCTTGATGCAGTTGTTGCGTGAAACGGCCGCGCATTATGCCGTGGCCAATGTGTTCGATCCGGCGCAAAATATCGACGCTGGCACGCACTATTTGAAGGATTTGCTCCACCGCTACAGTGGCGATGTGCGCCTTGCCCTCGCCGCGTACAATGCCGGTCCCCAGATGGTTGACCGTTACGGAGGCGTTCCCCCTTTTCCGGAAACACAAAACTACGTGAAGCAGATCACCTCAAACCTCGCCCTCCTCGCCGCCCGCTAACTGCACCATTTATCGTAGTTTCAATCCAAGCCGTGCAGGCAGTATTTGCCTCGTATAAAAAAGAGGCCAAGCCCCAGTCTTGAATGTCGAGGCTTGGCCTGAAAAGGGGAGCACCGACTGGCGGGTGCCGTCTCGGATGGAAAGTACAACAGCGGCGTCAACCCCTTGCCGCGCTGCCTCCTTCTCAGAAGAACCGGTTCTTCTCCAGTTCGGGGAGCGCTTCCAACTCAGCTGCGAGTTCCGTTTCGCCCGCCCTGAACTCCGCGAGTTCGTTCAGTTCTTTTTCGGCTCCGAGCCAGTCTTCTATGTCTCTTCCGTGCTCGCAACCGCGTTCCAGACAAACTCATAGGCGCGCTGCTGAATCTGCGTTTCGCTGGGTTTGGTTTCAGACATCACACTTAGCTCCTTTAGGGGAGAAACTGATACGACGCGCAGTTTGCTCCCGGCTCCGCGCGCCGGGCCATCGGGTGATGTTTGTATTTTTGCGCCGCCCGACCTCTCCTGCGAGGGTCCAGGTTTCCGGGGTTATACCTGGTGAGCACACGCAACCAAAGCAGCGGCGAAACGCACGTCGCCGCGACGAAACGCATATCGAAAAACCAGCCCAGTAGAACGCGATATCACTCGTTGCAAACAGGCAGGTTGACATGCCTACCGACATAAGACGAGGACGGACACGCGCCAGACCGGAACCGGGTCGGTTCCTACTGAGTAAGGATTTTTCACCCAGGCGACGCATGCGTCCTGAAGCTCTTGCGCAGCGGTGCCGGAGCATCGGGATTGAGGGCGCCAGATACCACAGCGGCTGCGACGTCCGGCTCAGCCGCGAGGCGTGGCCGCGTCGCTATTCGGATGGCGCGAATGTTTTCACAATCACCGAATACGGATGATGCGAAAGCCGGCCCAGCGTCTTCGCGCCCACTTTCGGATGCTCGCTGATCAAGCGAAGCAGATGGTGATCCTCTCGCGGCGCCTGCGAAGTTGTTCGAGTCTTCCGGTTCCACTTCGGGCGCTGAGCACCACGCCGTATTTTTTTCATCCCAGCCCGCGTTGATCCGGTTCGACTCTTGCGTGCGCGCGTGAATCAGTTGTTGGAGACGCGCCGCTCCTGATCGAGGCGCGAGTCGGCAAGGCGCCGCGCTCCACGGAGTCGAGCACTCGCAGCAAATGCTGCCTCTCGCCGAAAACAATTTGTGATCTCTCACACGGATTTCCCTTGCTTCGGATTTCTCACCCAATCAGGAACGTATCATTTCTGAATGCCCCCGCCAATTTCATCGAATGAGATCGCAGCAGCAGCGCTCAACTAGGAGAAACTATGACCTCACGCTGCACCAAGACACGGAACGCAAACTCTCAGCGGCATCTCACGTCGCGTAGGCTAAGTATAGCGGAAAGTAGCATGTTTGCCCTCGCCAACCGTGTCCCCACCTAAAGGAAACACGCCCAGTCAGCGTGCCAGCTATGGACGACCGCGGCGATTATCCGGTCCCACCGTCCAGCAGTAAGGCGAAGTTGGCCGCCGAGTTACGTACCTCGCAATAGATGGTTCTAGAACTAGGTCTACTGCGGACAATTCCCGCGAATCGCGGGCGACCCACCTCTTACTTTGCCTCGGTGGGGTCCGAGTGGGGTATGTCGTTTACAGCCACCCGGCGCAGGAACTTCCAATGGCCGTCCTCTCGGATAAGCGTATCGTCGTAGTGGCCTCCGTAGAGGATCGAGGGGTTCTTATTAGCGCCCGTCACCGTGAAAGACCAGCGCGACCACGCCGTGGCCGTATCACCGTTCACCTTGATCATGAAATTGGTGAGCAGGTGGTACGTGGAGCCCGGTATTCCTTTCGCAGTCGCACCCAGGTTCTTCTCCATTAAGGCTTGAATGGCCGCAGGCCCTCTGGCAGAACCGAAGCCGCCAACCCATTCCCCTTTTTTGGCAAATAACTGCGAATAGCCCGCCAGATCGTGTGCGTCGAGCAAGCGCCCGTAGCTCGTTAGCAGATCGCGTATCTCCTGGGTGTCCTCGAGGCGCTGGATTCGCGCTTCGAGCGACCGCGCCTTCGGGTCTGCCGTTTGCGCCACAGCGGCGGCCGATGTAGCAAGCTAACGGCAACAAACAGCGATGCGATACGGACGACAGAGAAGAATTCAAGAATCCGCGAGCTTTTCATTTCCGGATTGCCTTTCGTGCGGAATGTGCCGGACGCGGTGAAAGATATCATCCGGATTGGCCGACTTCAATGTAGTCTGCGAATGTCGGCTCACACCAAGAAAGGATTGTGTTCTCGCTCGAAGCCGATCGTAGTCACATCGCCGTGCCCCGGGTAGACAATCATGTCCTCCGGCAGCACCAGCAGCTTTTCGCGGATGGAACTGATGATTTGGGAAATGATCCGCCGGGTAGATCGGTGCGGCCAATACTGCCATGGAACAAGGTGTCGCCAGCGAGAAGGCGTCGCGCACTTCGCGCATCATGTGCGACATCGCTCTCCTCAGCAGCCGCGACGCCAGGTTCCACCAACAGGCTGATGCTTCCCGGCGTATGCCCGGGCGTGTGCAACACGCGCGCCGCGAAACCGCCCCAGCGCACCGTGTCTCCCTCCGTCACGAAGTCTTGAATGCGCATCATCGCCGGCGTGGGAACTCCAAGCCACTGCGCCTGCATTTCAAGGCCCGCGTACAGAGGCAGGTCGGCCTCGTGCACCATCACCGGAGCGCCAGTGGCCTGATGAAGTGTGGCCAAGCCCCCCACATGATCGATGTGAGTGTGCGTGCTGACGATCGCGCGCACCTTGAGATTGTGGCGGCGGATAATTTCGAGGATACGTTCGACTTCGTCGCCGGGATCAACCACGATGGCGTCGCCTGTCGCCGTATCACCGAGAATCGAGCAGTTGCATTGCAGCAGCCCGACGGGCAACACCTCGTGAATCAATTTTCCAGCCATCGAAAATTAGTATAGCAAGCGGAGTAAGCCGTTTACTTATGAGAGTGGTTGTTGATCAGGAGGCAGGGCCGCGGCCACAAGCGACTCAATTCGTTCAATTAGGGCGGCGCGATTCTCCAGTGTGTAGTCGGAGGCATCCATGGCTGGGCCGAATGTGACCATCGCTTCGCCCGGCCTGATAGTCCAGCTTCCTTTTGGCAACAGCCTCTGCGTGCCGGCAATGGAGACCGGCACGATAGGCGCGCCCGCCTCGATTGCCATCGTGAAGCCACCCTTCTTAATGGGCGCAGCCGCCCATCCGGGCTCCGGGTGCCTTCCGCGAAAATTGCGTAGGAAACTCCTTCCTTGAGTATTCGAGCGGCAGCGGAAACGCTCTTTCCCGAACTTTTCCGGTCGCCGCGGTCCATGGGAGTAAATTGCGCCCGCATCATTGCCGTGGAAAAAATCGGAATCCGAAATAGTTCTCGCTTTACCAGAATACCTACCCGTCGCGGTATCGCCGGAATGAATACAAGAGGATCCAGATTGGAGGTGTGGTTGGAGATGAAAACGCAAGGCCGAGCAGGAATATTTTCGAGGCCTGTCGCTCGCACGCGAATACCGGCGAGCCGGTTCCCGAAGCGTACCGCTTTCATCGCGGTCTCGTACATGAAATCCGGATTGCCGGTCAGAATCGTCCAAAGCACAAGCCACGGCAGAACCAGAATGACGGCAAAGGAAAAAAAGAGAGCGAGTAAAAGCGTGCGGATCATGCGACTGACGATCCCTGTGCAACGCCCATGTCAATCGGTCGTGCCGCGAAGCAAACCTTCGCGGATCGGTGCTGCCTCTCGCTCGGATGCGCGATTTCGGAAATCGAGAGATGCCCGCCGGGCTGTCCGCCTAGCCCCCCCGGCTCAGCGGCATTCGCATTCAGTTCCAGCCCGCCGCCGCCAGCAAGTCGTTGTAGGGTATCTCGACAGTCCCCGAAACATAGCGGCTGAAAAAATCCTCGAAGCTCTTGCCGGCAACCTCTTCGACCGCCGAGCGAATCCCGTTGCTATCGTCGTAGAACCTGCCTTTTCTTGGCATACTCGTCGTTCATGCGCCGGAGCACATCGTCAAGCGACTTTCGATTGTCGGTGGCTTCGCGTATGGCTAAATCCAGCAACACGCCCAGAATTTGGCCCTTGTTGTAGTACGAAATGCTGCGATCCGGCGCATTATAAGCGTCATATTTCTCAAGCCACGCGTCCAGGCTCGAGTCTTCCGCACTTTGCCGAGTATGGGCCGGGCGCGATTGCAACTCACCGATTTGCATCGCCAAATCGTCGTAAAATTGCTTCTTTGACCAGAGCCCCGACCGCTCCAGAGTAAACGACGCGTAGCAGCTCGTTACTCCTTCCGCGAACCAAAGCGCCCGCGTGTACTGCTCTTTCGTGTAGTCGACCGGCTCCAGCGTGCGCGGGCGAATGCGTTTCACATTCCACACGTGAAAAAATTCATGCGCCGCGATTGCCGCAGCGGCTTCCACGGACGTGGCCGCAATTGCAGTCGAGTTTCGGTGTTCCATGCCTCCGCCACCCTGATCCTCGTACGGACCGATGTGAAAGAAAAATGTGTACCCGCGCGACGGCGAATCGAAAGGAGGCGGGCCGCCCATCAGCTTCAATTCATAGTGAGTAATCCGCTCGAGCGCTCCTTCCAGAGTCTCTTTTTTCCAGTTCGTCGCATCCACTACCACTCGGAAGCGCGCGCCGGATTCCATGGAATTTGAAATTCATCGAACGCGCCTGCTTCCACGGGCGCATCCACCAGCGCATCGTAACTCGCCGCCTCATACGTATTGGCAGCCCCGCCTGGTTCCAATTCTGCCGCCGTCCGCCAGCCCGCCGGAAGATCCTCAAACGTGACGGAACTATCTTCATCCCGCCGCGCTGGAACATACATCAGAATTTCGCCGAGGTTCATGAAAGCGTGATGATCGTTGAGCTGAGAACTAAAAGGGCCGGGATCGTCCCATTGGATCGAGTAGCGAATTTCAAAGCTATTGTGGTCGCCGGGCTGGCATGGACCAGTCAGCGAAATCCGCCAAGTATCTTTATCGAGCAGGCGTGTTTTGAGCGGCACGGCGGCCGATGCGGAGCAGACTGCGCTGACCGCCCTCACGCGGTAGGAAAAATCACGCACTTGATACAGCGCGTTCCAGGCGGGAAGCGCCGTTTCGATTTCCTTGCCACCCACCGGGATGGTCATTTCAACGTGAAAGAGGTGTTGATCGGGATTCGCCAGAGAAACGCGATACGAAATCGTGGCGCGGGCCGGTTGGCGGCGACTCCGAAAAGCATTCCCGCAACCAGAGCCCAAATTCGAAGCATGCGCTTCGCGCCGCTGGCACCAATCATCCGCGCGCACCAACCGGGGCCCGAAGTTTCTCCAGAAGTTTGGTCGTCAGGCCGTCGAAGCCTCCATTCGACATGATCAAAGCCGGATCGCCCGGCTTGGCTGCCGAAGCGATTCGATTCGCAATATCGTCCGCTGAGTCGCACGCCTCAGCTTTGTGTCCCCGGGCGCGAATTAATTCGCAAATGCCCTCGGGCGAGAGCCGCTCGCCTTCCACCAGCAGTTGGGCGCGGTTCACCGGGCCAAAAAAGCACAACGTAGGCGAACGGCTCTCGCCGGAAGACATCTGCGAATTGATTCGAGCGCGGGGACGCAAAGCTGAGGCATGCAATTCAGCGGACGATATTGCGAATCGAATCGCTTCGGAAGCCAAGCCGGGCGACATGGTTCTGATTATGTCCGATGGAGGCTTTGACGGCCTGACGGCCAAACTTCTTGAAAACTTGGGGCCCCCGTTGGTGCGCGGGGATGATTGTTGCCGGCGGCACGAAGCGGATGTTTCCTCCTTTCGGTTCTGGTTGCGGGAATGCTTTTGGGAGTCGCCGCGCAACCGGCCGCGCGACGATTTCCATTCGTTTCTCTGGCAAATCCCGATCAACACGTTTTTCAGGTGGAGATGACGATCCCAGTGGATGGCAAACAATCGTAACGGCGCTTCCCGCTTGGACGCGCTGTATCAAGTGCGTGATTTTTCCTACCGCGTGAGGGCGGTCAGCGCAGTCTGCTCCGCATCGGCCGCCGTGCCGCTCAAAACACGCCTGCTCGATAAAGATACTTGGCGGATTTCGCTGACTGGTCCATGCCAGCCCGGCGACCACAATAGCTTTGAAATTCGCTACTCGATCCAATGGGACGATCCCGGCCCTTTTAGTTCTCAGCTCAACGATCATCACGCTTTCATGAACCTCGGCGAAATTCTGATGTATGTTCCAGCGCGGCGGGATGAAGATAGTTCCGTCACGTTTGAGGATCTTCCGGCGGGCTGGCGGACGGCGGCAGAATTGGAATCGGGCGGGGCTGCCAATACGTATGAGGCGGCGAGTTATGATGCGCTGGTGGATGCGCCCGTGGAAGCGGGCGCGTTCGATGAATTTCAATTCATGGAATCCGGCGCGCGCTTCCGAGTGGTAGTGGATGCGACGAACTGGAAAAAAGAGACTCTGGAAGGAGCGCTCGAGCGGATTACTCGCTATGAATTGAAGCTGATGGGCGGCACGCCTCCTTTCGATTCGCCGTCGCGCGGGTACACATTTTTCTTTCACATCGGTCCGTACGAGGATCAGGGCGGCGGAGGCATGGAACACCGAAACTCGACAGCAATTGCGGCCACGTCCGTGGAAGCCGCGGCAGCCATCGCGGCGCATGAATTTTTTCACGTGTGGAATGTGAAACGCATTCGCCCGCGCACGCTGGAGCCGGTCGACTACACGAAAGAGCAGTACACGCGGGCGCTTTGGTTCGCGGAAGGAGTAACGAGCTGCTACGCGTCGTTCACTCTGGAGCGGTCGGGACTCTGGTCAAAGAAGCAGTTTTACGATGATTTGGCGATGCAAATCGGTGAGTTGCAATCGCGCCCAGCTCATACTCGGCAAAGTGCGGAGGACTCGAGCCTGGACGCGTGGCTTGAGAAATATGACGCTTATAATGCGCCGGATCGCAGCATTTCGTACTACAACAAGGGCCAAATTCTGGGCGTGTTGCTGGATTTAGCCATACGCGAAGCCACCGACAATCGAAAGTCGCTTGACGATGTGCTCCGGCGCATGAACGACGAGTATGCCAAGAAAGGCAGGTTCTACGACGATAGCAACGGGATTCGCTCGGCGGTCGAAGAGGTTGCCGGCAAGAGCTTCGAGGATTTTTTCAGCCGCTATGTTTCGGGGACTGTCGAGATACCCTACAACGACTTGCTGGCGGTGGCTGGGCTGGAACTGAATGCGAATGCCGCTGAGCCGGGGGGGCTAGGCGGACAGCCCGGCGGGCATCTCTCGATTTCCGAAATCGCGCATCCGAGCGAGAGGCAGCACCGGATCCGCGAAGGTTTGCTTCGCGGCACGACCGATTGACATGGGCGTTGCACAGGGATCGTCAGTCGCATGATCCGCACGCTTTTACTCGCTCTCTTTTTTTCCTTTGCCGTCATTCTGGTTCTGCCGTGGCTTGTGCTTTGGACGATTCTGACCGGCAATCCGGACTTCATGTACGAGACCGCGATGAAAGCGGTACGCTTCGGGAACCGGCTCGCCGGTATTCGCGTGCGAGCGACAGGCCTCGAAAATATTCCTGCTCGGCCTTGCGTTTTCATCTCCAACCACACCTCCAATCTGGATCCTCTTGTATTCATTCCGGCGATACCGCGACGGGTAGGTATTCTGGTAAAGCGAGAACTATTTCGGATTCCGATTTTTTCCACGGCAATGATGCGGGCGCAATTTACTCCCGTGGACCGCGGCGACCGGGAAAGTTCGGGAAAGAGCGTTTCCGCTGCCGCTCGAATACTCAAGGAAGGAGTTTCCTACGCAATTTTCGCGGAAGGCACCCGGAGCCCGGATGGGCGGCTGCGCCCATTCAAGAAGGGTGGCTTCACGATGGCAATCGAGGCGGGCGCGCCTATCGTGCCGGTCTCCATTGCCGGCACGCAGAGGCTGTTGCCAAAAGGAAGCTGGACTATCAGGCCGGGCGAAGCGATGGTCACATTCGGCCCAGCCGTGGATGCCTCCGACTACACACTGGAGAATCGCGCCGCCCTAATTGAACGAATTGAGTCGCTTGTGGCCGCGGCCCTGCCTCCTGATCAACAACCACTCTCATAAGTAAACGGCTTACTCCGCTTGCTATACTAATTTTCGATGGCTGGAAAATTGATTCACGAGGTGTTGCCCGTCGGGCTGCTGCAATGCAACTGCTCGATTCTCGGTGATACGGCGACAGGCGACGCCATCGTGGTTGATCCCGGCGACGAAGTCGAACGTATCCTCGAAATTATCCGCCGCCACAATCTCAAGGTGCGCGCGATCGTCAGCACGCACACTCACATCGATCATGTGGGGGGCTTGGCCACACTTCATCAGGCCACTGGCGCTCCGGTGATGGTGCACGAGGCCGACCTGCCTCTGTACGCGGGCCTTGAAATGCAGGCGCAGTGGCTTGGAGTTCCCACGCCGGCGATGATGCGCATTCAAGACTTCGTGACGGAGGGAGACACGGTGCGCTGGGGCGGTTTCGCGGCGCGCGTGTTGCACACGCCCGGGCATACGCCGGGAAGCATCAGCCTGTTGGTGGAACCTGGCGTCGCGGCTGCTGAGGAGAGCGATGTCGCACATGATGCGCGAAGTGCGCGACGCCTTCTCGCTGGCGACACCTTGTTCCATGGCAGTATTGGCCGCACCGATCTACCCGGCGGATCATTTCCCCAAATCATCAGTTCCATCCGCGAAAAGCTGCTGGTGCTGCCGGAGGACATGATTGTCTACCCGGGGCACGGCGATGTGACTACGATCGGCTTCGAGCGAGAACACAATCCTTTCTTGGTGTGAGCCGACATTCGCAGACTACATTGAAGTCGGCCAATCCGGATGATATCTTTCACCGCGTCCGGCACATTCCGCACGAAAGGCAATCCGGAAATGAAAAGCTCGCGGATTCTTGAATTCTTCTCTGTCGTCCGTATCGCATCGCTGTTTGTTGCCGTTAGCTTGCTACTATCGGCCGCCGCTGTGGCGCAAACGGCAGACCCGAAGGCGCGGTCGCTCGAAGCGCGAATCCAGCGCCTCGAGGACACCCAGGAGATACGCGATCTGCTAACGAGCTACGGGCGCTTGCTCGACGCACACGATCTGGCGGGCTATTCGCAGTTATTTGCCAAAAAAGGGGAATGGGTTGGCGGCTTCGGTTCTGCCAGAGGGCCTGCGGCCATTCAAGCCTTAATGGAGAAGAACCTGGGTGCGACTGCGAAAGGAATACCGGGCTCCACGTACCACCTGCTCACCAATTTCATGATCAAGGTGAACGGTGATACGGCCACGGCGTGGTCGCGCTGGTCTTTCACGGTGACGGGCGCTAATAAGAACCCCTCGATCCTCTACGGAGGCCACTACGACGATACGCTTATCCGAGAGGACGGCCATTGGAAGTTCCTGCGCCGGGTGGCTGTAAACGACATACCCCACTCGGACCCCACCGAGGCAAAGTAAGAGGTGGGTCGCCGCGATTCGCGGGAATTGTCCGCAGTAGACCTAGTTCTAGAACCATCTATTGCGAGGTACGTAACTCGGCGGCCAACTTCGCTTTACTGTTGGACGGTGGGACCGGATAATCGCCGCGGTCGTCCATAGCTGGCACGCTGACTGGGCGTGTTTCCTTAGGTGGGGACACGGTTGGCGAGGGCAAACATGCTACTTTCCGCTATACTTAGCCTACGCGACGTGAGATGCCGCGAGAGTTTGCGTTCCGTGTCTGGCGCAGCGTGAGGTCAGTTTTCCCTAGTTGAGCGCCGCCGTCGCGACGATCCATGAAATTTGCGGGGGTATTCAGAAATGAGACGTTCCGATTTGGTGAAGAATCCGAGCAAGGGGAAATCCGTGCGTACATCACAAATTGTTTTCGGCGAGAGGCAGCATTTGCTGCGAGTGCTCGACTCCGTGGAGCGCAGCGCCTTGCCAACTTCGCGCCTCGATCAGGAGCGGCGCGTGATCGAACAACTGATTCACGCGCGCACGCAAGAGTTGAACCGGATCAACGCGGGCTGGGATGAAAAAATAGGCGTGGTGCTCAGCGCCGAAGTGAAACCGGAAGCACTCGAACAACTTTCGCGCCAGGCGCCGCGAGAGGATTACTATCTGCTTCGCTTGATCAGCGAGCATCCGAAAGTGGGCGCGAAGACGCTGGGCCGGCTTTCGCATCATCCGTATTCGGCGATTCGCGAAAACATCGCGCGCCATCCGAATAGCGACGCGGCCACGCTTTCGCGGCTGAGCCGGGACCGTTCGCAGCCGCTGTGGTATCTGGTCGCCTTCAATCCCAATGCTCCGGCACCGCTGCGCAAGAAGCTTCAGGAACGCATGCGTCGCCTGGGTGAAAAATCCGCTACGCAGTAGGAACCAACCCGGTTCCGGTCTGGCGCGTGTCCGTCCTCGTCTTGTGTCGAGTACGGCATGTCGACCTTCTTGTTTGCAACGAGTCATATCGCGTTCTACTCGGCTGGTCTTTCTAATATGCGTTTTGACGCGGCGACGTGCGTTTCGCCGCTGCTTTGGTTGCTGTGTGCTCACCAGGTATAACCCCGGAAACCTGGACCCTCGCAGGAGAGGTCGGGCGGCGCAAAAATACAAACATCACCCGATGGCCCGGCGCGCGGAGCCGGGAGCAAACTGCGCGTCGTATCAGTTTCTCCCCTAAAGGAGCTAAGTGTGATGTCTGAAACCAAACCCAGCGAAACGCAGATTCAGCAGCGCGCCTATGAGTTGTTTCTGGAACGCGGTTGCGAGCACGGAAGAGACATAGAAGACTGGCTCGAAGCCGAAAAAGAACTGAACGAACTCGCGGAGTTCAGGGCGGGCGAAACGGAACTCGCAGCTGAGTTGGAACCGCTCCCCGAACTGGAAGAAGAACCGGTTCTTCTGAGAAGGCAGGCAGCGGCGGCAAGGGGTTGACGCCGCTGTTGTACTTTCCATCCGAGACGGCACCCGCCAGTTGGTGCTCCCCTTTTCAGGCCAAGCCTCGACATTCAAGACTGGGGCTTGGCCTCTTTTTTATACGAGGCAAACACTGCCTGCACGGCTTGGATTGAAACTACGATAAATGGTGCAGTTAGCGGGCGGCGAGGAGGGCGAGGTTTGAGGTGATCTGCTTCACGTAGTTTTGTGTTTCCGGAAAAGGGGGAACGCCTCCGTAACGGTCAACCATCTGGGGACCGGCATTGTACGCGGCGAGGGCAAGGCGCACATCGCCACTGTAGCGGTGGAGCAAATCCTTCAAATAGTGCGTGCCAGCGTCGATATTTTGCGCCGGATCGAACACATTGGCCACGGCATAATGCGCAGCAGTTTCACGCAACAACTGCATCAAGCCGAGCGCCCGCTTCCGCGACACTGCCTTGGCATTGAAATTCGACTCGGCCGCAATTACCTGAGCGATGAGCCTTTCGTCCATGCCATATTTTTGCGCCGCGGCATGGATGAACTTGGCGTAGCGCACAGCGAAATCGGCATTCGCGGGAGGAGGAGCGGGAAAGAGGTCCTCCGGCTCGACATCGATCAACTCGCTGGCCGCAATCTCCACTTGGCCGCCTGCAACGGCGAGGCGCACGCGGTCTCCATAAAGCTGATAGCCGGTAACGTGGAGCCGCGCGCCGGACCGCAGGACGGCGTAATCCGCGCGCGCCGAGGGAACGGCAACGATTACCGCCGCCAACGTGAAGAGAACCGCGGCGGCGCAGAGGGCTGGGCGGAAAGCGAGTTTCATTTGGTTGGATTCGCCGGCGGCCGATTGGCGCTCGCCGGCGGAGTCAGGCCATTATCGCGCAGATATTCGACCATTTGGCCGTAATGATCCATGGCGTGTACACAAGCAAACATGGCCAGCGCGGCTCGCGTCCTTAGAAATGGCACGGCGGGTTTCTCCATGGGCGTTACGGCGTTTTCGGCGTTGATAGTGGCGATGGCCCTGTGGCCAAGCGCGAAAGATTCCTTCAGGTACTGAATGATCTGGGCCTTTGTTTGAATGGAATCGGGGCCGTTGGAGCCCACGCCCTCGTCGGGGGCGGCCGGGGGTGTCTTGCCTAGGATCGAATCGAAGAAGCGGTCGTTTGCTGTGGCGACATGCTTGACCTGCTGCGCGAATGTCCGCACGCCCTTGAAATTGCCATCGGTGGGCGCGAAAGAATATTTGTCTTCGGGCATGGCTTGCGCGGCGCCGGTAAATTCGTACTCGACAATCGTCAGCTGCGTATCGAGGGTCGAGGTGATTGTGGGAGGCTGCGTGGACACGGGCGGTCGTCCTTGTTGCGCGCGAGCGCGCCCACCGGCCAAAAAGGCGGCGAGGCACAGCAATCCTGTCCCTAAGAACGTCCAACTTCTCATTCGAGATTCCCCCTTTTTCGCTTAGTCCCTGTGTTTATCGTTTTGATGATTTAGGACGTAGGTGCGAATGGCTTCCGCCACGCCGCATTCGTCGTTTGAACGAGTTGTCTTCCATCCGAAGGATTTCAACTCGTCCGGACTATTGCTCATAATGACGGGTAAACCGGCATAGTCTAGCATTTCCCGGTCATTCCAGTTATCGCCGATCGCCATCACATCTTCGCGCCTGATGCTGCGGCGGCGGGCCCACTCCGCTACGGCGGCGCCCTTGGTGACGCCGCAATTCAGCACGTCGAGCATGGAAATATCGGCGCGCGGGTACTCCGTAAGCGAGAGTGAGTAGGCTTGAGATCCTTGATGATCTTCCAGCTTGCGAATCACTCGACGAATGGTTTGGCACTCGGCAATGAACAGGACTTCGACGGGGTCCTCCGAATCGAGGCAGGCGGTTAGGGGCACGACCTCGGCAACGTGTTCTGGATGCCGGCTTAGGTAAGGTCCCATAAACCGAGCGTTCCAGTCGATGTGCTCGAAGATCAGTTGATTTTCGCGGGGGCGATCGAAGATCACCCCGCAGAAAGGGCGAAAATCAGGGGTAGCGTCGAGCACCAAGCGCGCCACCGCCACTGGAAGCAGCGACCGCAAATGCGTCTCTCCCGAAAGGGACTTAACCAGGGCGCCATTACTGGTGATCAGTTCCACGCTGCAGGGGAGGCGCGAGGCGATCGCGCGCGCTGAATGGAACCTGCGCCCCGTGACGATGACGATTTCGACGCCGCGATTGGCAGCTTCCGTGATGGCGCGCGCGTTTTCCGGGGGAAGCAGCGAGCGGCTGTCGAGTAGCGTCCCGTCTATATCCATCGCGATGAGCTTGATAGGCAATGATTTTTCCGATCTCGATTATATGCGATCTCAGGCGAACCAGTAATCAGACTGAAGTAAACGTTAGGGACGGAGAACAGGCCATTTTGGGACTGCTCAGATTCGCCGGGTCCCCGGGGTTCTCTCAGGTTCGTTACCCTACAGAATACGGGAAACACTGCATTGATCGGCCCAGGTGCTAATAGCTATTGTGGGATCAAAGACCGCTACATGGGGAGCTTTGTTTGCAGTTGATGGAGGAGTGAGCTGAAGATCTATCGCACACCCCGGGATCTCGGCTCGCCAGCCCATCATACCTAGTTTTGGTAGCAAAGCTCCCATCCCCTCTCTCCGCTTTCCTGGACCGCAC
>CAVRSO010000004.1:0-50076 GCA_963723845.1 uncultured Acidobacteriota bacterium | reverse complement strand
CATTGTCGATTGGAGCCAAACTTACTGCGCCAACGCCTGGTCCGTAATAGCTATCCTGTTTGTAGTCTCCCACGCGTACGACGACGCGGATGGAGCGGGCATGAACCCGCTGGTCCAGGCGAAGTGCGCCAAAGGCAGCCTCGGCATCGTACTCATCCGAATCGGAGAGGCGGTACTCGATATAGTAAGGTGCAGGCACATTCTCCATTTTCAGCTGCGACTTTGACCGATCGAGTTCGTCACGCATGGCCTGCAGGAGAGCCTCAGACCCGGCATCGGCGTGGAGAGAGCCTAGAGCGGGCGCGGGTTTTTGGCTCATCGCAGGGTGGATCGAGGCGAATGCGAATGCCATCAGAGTGGAAACGAACTTCAGCGTCATGGCCTTGACTTTGTTCATGGTCTGGCCTCTCCCCGTGGCACGGATTGCGCGTGCGACGGCGGGGCGCCGAATCCCGGTGGCGGCAACAGAGGCGGCCGTTGAGTTCCTTTCTGGCGTTTCTGCACCTCGATTTCCGAGAAGAGCATGGCCGGGGCGACTGCGGCCACTGGTATTTGACCTGACTCCGCTCCGCAGATTCCATTGAATACCTGTGGAGTGTCTCCGGTGAGAATAATGTTATTAAGAGACAACAACGGTGTGCCGACAATATCCACGCCGCGGACGAGTTCGTCGGGACGGCCATCAGGGTACACACGCCAGACCATCACAGGAATCACCTGGAATGCCTGGGGCGTGGCACGTCCGGTCAGGGTGAAGCCGCCCTGTATATCTTCAAAATACAGCCCATAGGGCTTTCCCTGTTTCTTGATCTCCTGAATAAATCTTTGGCGCAGTTCGGAATCTTTTACTGTCTTTGTGGACGTAACAATCAGGTTGCCCTGCCGGCCGGTGGGCATCAAGCCGACTTGGCGGCGGCCGTGGCCATTCGAGTGACTGAAGTTCGTAATGGGCATGCGAGACATCAAGAAATTCTTTAGAATTCCGTGATCGACTGCGTCGACCTTCTGGGCCGGAACGCCCTCATCGTCGAATTCGTAATAGCCCGCCAGCTTTACCTTATTTAATTCTTTGATGGTGGGATCATCAATGACGGTCAAAAATGGAGGCAGAACCTGCTGATTCACCTTTTTCGTGAAGGTCTGTCCTTCGCTTTCTCCGCGCTGGCGGTGGCCCTCGAGCCTGTGTCCCAGCACTTCATGGAAGAACACAGCGGCAGCCCTGCCAGAAAGTAAAGCTGGTCCCGCATACGGCTCGGCAACAGGAGCCCCACGCAAAGCCTTCAGATCCGCTGCGATTTTGTCGACCTTATTGACCAGCTCACTCTCGGATGGGAGCTCGCTGAGGGACGCTACTTGAAAGGATTCCACGCGCAGCAAATCCATGCCATCTTCGGCCCGAGTTTCCGCCTCGATTATGAGGCGGGCCATCGCCGAAGGTTGCACAAGAGCAGTTCCTTCGCTGGTGGCGAGATAGGAGCGGTTAGCACCTTGCTGCAACATGACTAAAGAGGTGTACACAGCGGGATATCTTAGGAATTCCGCGGATATGCGGCGAACGCGCTCCTCCCAGGGCTTTCGATCGAACGACACCGCCCTGCGGGACGGATCAGTATGATCTTGAGGTGTCTCCTGAGAAAAATCGGGAGACTTGTCCTCTTCTTCGGACTGAACCGCCTGATTTGTCTTCACTTTCAAGAAGGCGCCCGAGGCCTGGTTGTATTCGTTGTCCGTTAATTGCCAGAGAACCCGAGCGATAGCGTCAGAATCATCTTCCAAAGGAAGAGTCCCAGAGGTAATCGCGGAAGGACGGCTTTGGCCGTGCGTGTTATCGAGCGCCGAAGTACCGACACGCATCATCACGTCCGCCAGGCGACGCCGAGTGCTTGTGGAAAGAACGAGGCTGCCGTTGGTGCCGATGATCGTGACGTTCGCCGTATCCGCAACGGCATAGCTGAGAAAATAAGGCGAGGGGTCTGCTTTTTTCAGCGAGTTTGTTGCACGTTGCAACTCGCCCTTCATCGTTTCGAGCAGAATATCGGGGTTGGATGCAGACGAAATCCCCGCAAAGGAAATGCCGCACCACATCACAAGAAAGCAAGCGGCGGCCCGGAGAAAGGAGCGGCTCATGGGGTTCATCAATTGCCTAATGAAGGGCCAATCTAACACAAGTGTCGAAGGCCCAAGGAAGAAACAGGTGGGTTTGTTCCTTGAATAGAACCGAGCAATTTCGTGGTTGGCGCGAAAACTCCTAAGAAATTAAGATGGAGAGGCTATCCCAGATCAGGCGAAGAGACGGGTTTCGGAAGCTTTACCTGGCGCTCATAAGGGGCCTTTTCGAGGAATATCGCCGCGACGACGCCGCAAATAACGGCGATGCCGGCGAGCGCACAAACGGTTCCGATAGAAACGTGAGAAATTACAAGAGCGAGGCTGCCAGACAGAACCGCCAGTGCGTAAAGGGCAAGGACGGCGCCGCGTTGGCCGAGGCCCAGATTTGAAAGGCGATGCGCGGTATGGTCCTTGCCGGGGGAGGTGAAGGGGAGTAAGCCGCGGCGGGCGCGGGATATGGAGACGAGTGTAGTGTCAAAGATCGGCACAGCGAGAATAAGAACCGGCACCAACGAGCTGCCGGCCGTGTGCAATCCTTCGGGCCGAATTTTGAGCCCAAGAACGGCCATCAAAAAGCCTAAAAACATGGCTCCCCCATCGCCCATGAAAATCTTCGCTGGATTGAAATTCCAACGCAAAAAACCGAGCGCCGCTCCGAGGGTGGCGGCGGCAAGCGTGCGGACCATGGTTTGGCCGTTAAGGGTCGCGGATAGGAAGAAGAACGTCGCGCCTACGGCCGATATGCCGGCACAAAGGCCGTCCATGTGGTCGAGGATGCTAAAGGACGCGGTAATGCCAACGACCCAAAACAATGTAAGGCAGCCATCGAGGATTGCGCCGCCAATGCCCGGAATGAAACGCGCAAAAATGTCGGCGCGTATACCGGATGCTAGCAGGAACAAAGCTGCCGCCGGCATGCCTACGAAAAGCTTGACCTGGTGATGCAGCAATCGGCCGTCATCCATTCCCCCGACTACGGCTAGCAATGTGGCGCCTGCCAGAATGCTCGTCATTTGCTGCTGCGGCACACCATGCAACGTCAAAAGAATTGCCAGCACGAACCCGAGATAAATCGCTATTCCTCCGAATAGGGGGACGGGGTGCAAGTGAACTTTGCGCGGACCGGGATGATCCACCATTCCATACTGGAGGGCAAGGTGCCTAACTGGAACCGTTAAACAGAGCGAGCCCACGAGCGCTATAGCAAAAGCGATCAGGTCGGAAGGAATGGTCATCGAGTTCCAATACTCCTCATGTATCGGTGGCTCCTCGTTTCCTGCAGACAACCTGGAGATGTTTCTCAGGTCCGCGGCGGACCATCTTGCCAATGGCTCGTGCCAGCCTCAAAGTCCCGCTTGCTCTACGATTTCGGCAAAGCGCCGCAATTCCGTTAATTTAGCATACTTCGCCGCCACCTCCAGAGCGCGGCGTCCCATCAGGGCTAGACGCGCGGGATTGGAGCGCAGTTCGCGAATGGCGGCAGCCACCGCAGCCGGGTCATCGGGGTCAGCGGTCAGTCCACAGCCAGATTCCGCGACAATGCGGGCGGCGTCGCTGGATGGGGATGCAACGACAAGGACAGGACGTCCCATAGCCAGAGTCGAATAGAGCTTGCTGGGCACCACTACGCCTTCGAGTCCACGGCGGATGGTCACAACATGTACGTCGCCAGCCAACATTACGTGGGGAATCTGTTCGACCGGACGAAATGGCAGAAAACGAACGTTCGTGGAATTCGAGGCGGAGGCCTGGAGCGCGGCACGGTTTGCACCATCTCCTACGAACACAAGAGCCGTGTTTTCGTTGCGTAAGAGTTCGGCAGCCCCAAGAAGGGCACTCCAGGCACCGTAGAAGCCCAGATTGCCAGCGTGAAGTACGACGAATGGGAAGCCACCGCGAATTTCATCGACAATTTTCGAGACACTTGGGTCGCCTAAGTCCGGATGGAAGAGGGCAAGGATGCGCCGCCGCGAACGACAGCTACTCGTTCGGGGGCGACTCCCTTGGCGACGATGCGCTCGCGCATATCGTCACCCAGAACGATTACGCGAGCGGCTTGCTTGAGCGCGCGGCGATGCATCTTTTCCCAGCGGCGGGTCCAAACGCTGGGCTTCAGGATGTTTCCGACGACGGCCATCTCTGGATAGAGGTCGCAAATGCTGTAAACAAACGGGCGGCGCGCCATCCGCGCGACGAATGCCCCAGCAATTCCAGCAATCGGTGGATCTGTCATAGCGAGGACGATGTCGGGATGAATCGCCAGAGCGCGGGGCACCGCCAAGGCAAGATACGACAAGTAATTCGAGACGCGCCGGCGCATTTGGTGGCGCGGGTAGGCTGTGGATCCGACACGCTCAACGTGCACGCCGCTGCACAAGTCCGAGCGGAGAAGGGCCCACGGGTAAAATGTGTCGGGATCGTAGGAAGGGCGCCCCGCCACGACCGTTACCTTGTGACGCTGCGCAAGGGCTTCCGCTATGGGTGCTGCCATTTTCGCGGTTGCCGACGTATCGGGGGGATAGTATTCGTTCAAAAGCAAGATGTGCATGCGGGTTTAGGCATGACTGGCCAGGCGCCCATCTGACTTGTCCGTAACGGCGGCCGCGGATCTTTTTTCGAGAACGAAACTTTCCATCACGAGGACGTCCATCTGGGTTCGGTGAAAGCAATCGAGCGCTTCCTCGGGCCGGCAGACGATTGGTTCATTATCGTTGAACGACGTATTCAAAACGGCGGGGACGCCGGTCAAATCACCTACGGCGCGAAGAAGCTTCCAGTAAAGAGGATTCGCTGATTGACTGACTGTTTGCAGACGCGCCGTGCCATCCACGTGAGTTGGCGCGGGAATCGCGGAGCGCTTTTCCGGGCGCACCGAGTAGGCGAAGGTCATAAAGGGTGAGGGATGTGTCTGCTCAAAGAAATCTCCGACGGACTCTTCGATGATCGAAGGTGCAAATGGACGAAACGCCTCTCGATGTTTGATACGCCGATTCAGTGTGTCTTTCATTTCGGGACGCCTGGGATCGGCGAGAATGCTGCGGTTACCCAAAGCCCTGGGTCCCCATTCGGCTGCGCCCTGGAACCAGCCAACAATTTTTCCGTCGGCGATGTGCCGTGCGGCTGATTCAACAAGAGCGGTTTCGGCCAGTTCCGAAATATCTACCTCACCTAGCGGTAAAGCGAGGTCCACAATCCCCCGGATATAGGAGGATGAAAATCGAGGGCCCCAATAAGCATGGTCCATTGTAAATTTGCGGGCACCTCCGAGTTGGTGATGCACGGCGAACGCCGCGCCGACGGAGAGCCCCGCGTCACCGGCTGCGGGCTGGACATAGACATGCTTGAAGGGAGTAGCGTCGAAAATCTTGCCGTTGGCGACGCAGTTGAAGGCGACGCCTCCGGCTAGGCACAGGGCTGTTTGTCCGGTGTGCTTCGCGAGACCGTTCCAACAAGCTACAAGGACTTCCTCCAATGCAGCTTGCATGCTCGCTGCCAGGTCATAGTGCCGCTGATTCAGAGGTTCGTCAGATTGCCGAGCTGGACCTAGCCTTTTTTCGAGAGAGGTAGAAAAAAGCCGGCCGATTACTGGAGTCTTCGCGGCGTCACGCCAAGTCATATCCGCGCCACTATTCTGATGCGTAAAATATTCAAGTCCCAATCGAAAGGAAAACGGCGGATGCGATCGAACGATACGCCGACATTCGTCGAGGAACGCAGGCTGGCCGTAGGCGGCCAAACCCATCACCTTGTATTCGTCACCAAATTTCCAGAAGCCGAGATATTGAGTGAGGGCCGTGTAATAGATTCCCAGCGAATGAGGGAAGGCTACCTCGCCCAATGTCCGTATCCGCGGTCCTTCGCCAACGCCGCACATGAAGCTTGCGAAGTCACCCAATCCGTCTGCGGAGAGCACTGCCGCCCGATCGAATGGCGAGACAAAAAATGCGCTTGAGATGTGTGCGCGGTGATGCTCGATGCGGTGAAATTCAGCGCGGATTTCCTTGGGATCAAGTTCGAATGTGTTGGCGAGGTCTTCGCGAATACCCGCGAAGCGGCTCATCACACGGACGCGATCGGCGGCGAACGCAGGCATGCGTACGGCGTAACGCAGCTTGGTGCCCAAGCGAGCCCATGGATCGCGTGGAACAGCAACATGATCGACTTCGGCGAGCTTCGCACCTGCCTGATCCAGGCAAAACTGAATCGCACGAGCCGGAAACCCGGCGGCATATTTCACTCGATTGAGCCGCTCTTCTTCGACAGCCGCGACGAGTCGGCCATCGACGATAATCGCTGCGGCGGCGTTCGCATGATAGGCGTTGATGCCCAGAATGATCATCGAGTTTTAGATGCGGCGCTCTTCAGCCGCGCGTCAGCCAGCGATCAAGCTACAGCCGCTGGTTCGCGGAATCCGGCTGCGTGCGTCTGATCACTTCGAAGGTTCCGCTTCACCCATTCGTTCAACATATAAAGGCTCCACGGACGCGACCAACTTGTGCGGCCGTTCAGGAAATCATGCCATACACCAAGAGCAAAGCTCGCCCCAAGCTCTGGCTCGAGACTCGGGGACCAGTCAGCTAGCCCAGCGGCGACACGTTTCCCCAATGCGCCGCGCAGCCAATTTTGCCAGGGAAATGTAAATGTTCGCTTTCGTTGCGATACAACGTGGCTCGGCAAAATGTCCGCCAGTGCTGCGATGAGAAACCCCTTCGGCTGCTTTGAAGGTGTTTTTGTCGACTCTGGAAGCGATAAAACGTACTCAACCAGCGGACCATCCAGAAATGGCACGCGCACCTCAAGGGAATTGCGCATGCTCACCGCATCAGTATCTCGCAGTAGAGTATTTAGCAGATAAGAACGCAACTCCAACCATGAGACACGCGTGAAGCCGTCCATTGATTTGGACTGGCTGCTGGCATCACGGAGCCAGTGCCACCAAGATAGCGTTTCCCAAGAGGCAGAACCGCGATGCCGCTGCTCAGCGAATGTTCCCGGCGTGAAGAGCAAACGCGTGAAAAAGTAAGGGTCCGGGAACAGATCGGGATACTGGAATGCGCTCAAGGCCTTTCGGAAACGATCGGGGGACGTCGAAATTGAGGCGGCCATGTCCATCACTCTAGCGCCGAACCGCCGCAGAAAACGCGGTGACAGACGACCTGCCGCAGATGTGTAGGCGACCGCCGACTTAGCGCGAAACGATGTGTAGCCGCCAAATATTTCGTCGCTTCCCAAGCCCGAGAGCGCAACTTTCAGTCCGGCTTGACGAACCGTCCGGGAAACAAAAAACGTGTTGATACCGTCCATGCTGGGCTGATCGAAAGCGTTAAGCGCGTCATCAAACCACGTAATCATATCGTGGCCGGAGAGCACGAGTTCGCGATGTTCGGTGCCCAGGAGCCGCGCGGTCCGGCGCGCCTGTTCGGCCTCGCTAAATTCGGCATCAGGGAAGGCCACTGTGAATGTGTGGATTCCGCTTTGTGCTTCGCTCGCGAGAGCCGCAATTGCCGTTGAATCGATTCCCCCGCTGAGAAATACGCCAACTGGAACATCGGCCACTAAATGGCTGGTGACGGCGTCTTTGAGAAGGCTCCGTACTTGTTGCGTCGGCGAAACTCGTTCTGGTGATACATGCGCGCGAGTGATTGTCTCGTTGACGCCTTCAGCATCCCAATGCGAGGTGGGCGCGACAGAGCGAGGCAGTTCATCGAGCGCGATCCTCAGGGAGTGCCCCGGAAGAAGGGAAGCGACGCCATCGACTAACGTGCTCGGCTCGCAAACGGAACCAAACAGCAAATAAGCGGGAATTGCTTCGGGGGCGAGACGCGCGGGGACGTCGCCACTCGCCAGTAGGGCACGTACTTCTGAGGCAAAGAATAGCTTGCGATTAACGAGTGCGTAATAGAGCGGTTTAATGCCAAGGCGGTCTCTTGCCAGAAAGACGTGACTGGCCCGCCCGGTTGGGCCCTGCGGTGTCTCTACTACCGCGAACGCAAACATTCCGCGCAGCCGTTTGACACATCGCTCTCCCCATTGTTCGTAGGCGTGAACGATGACCTCGGTGTCGGAACGAGTTCGGAATCGGTGGCCCGCGCTTTCCAGCTCTTTGCGAAGCTCGCGAAAGTTATAAATTTCGCCGTTAAAGAGGGTCGCGAGGGTTTGCGTCTCATTCCAAACCGGCTGGTTGCCGCCGGGAAGATCGATAATGGCGAGGCGTCTCATGCCCGCTGCAACGGGCGGAATGAGCAACACACCATCGCCATCCGGGCCCCGGTGCAGCATGGCATCCATCATGCGGCGGACCGCCACTCCGCCTGCTTGGATTGATTCAACGCCGATGACGCCACATATTCCGCACACAGAAGCTAATCCTTGGAAGCGGGTGCTAGTTGCCGTTCGCCGCGTGATTTCTTTTGCCGGCTAGATGTCTTCTTTTTCACTGGGGACCCGTGGTCAGCCTTCGTTCCGCGGCCAATCACTGCGGCGACGGCTTGGCCGATCTCGGCAGGACTCTGTACGGTGTGGATTCCTGCAGAGCGCAGGGCCGTATATTTTTCGGCAGCAGTGCCTTGGCCGCCGCTAATAATTGCCCCCGCATGACCCATTCGGCGACCTGGCGGCGCTGTCTGTCCAGCAATAAAACCCACTACCGGTTTTTTCACATGCTTCTTGACAAAATCAGCTGCGGCCTCCTCGGCACTGCCTCCGATTTCGCCGATCATCACGATCGCGCGCGTTTCAGGATCATCGTTGAACATTCGTATGACGTCGACGAAGCTGGTGCCGATGATCGGGTCACCGCCTATGCCAATGCACGTGGATTGCCCGATGCCAAGTTTCGAAAGCTGCCCCACAGCTTCGTATGTTAGCGTACCGCTGCGGCTCACAACTCCGACGTGGCCTCTTTTGTGGATGAATCCGGGCATGATTCCAAGCTTGCATTGGCCGGGAGAAATAATCCCAGGGCAATTTGGACCGATGAGTCGGGTCTTCGAGTTCCTTAGGACTGCAGCAACTCGAGCCATGTCGAGAACAGGTATTCCCTCTGCGATGCAGATAACCAGCGGCAAGTTTGCGTCCGCCGCCTCGAGAATTGCATCCGCGGCGAAAGGCGGCGGAACGAACGCTATCGCCGCATTCGCGCCGGTTTCGCGAACCGCGTCCGCAACCGTATTAAACACGGGCACGCCGATTCGCCTGGTGCCGCCTTTGCCGGGCGTCACGCCAGCCACGATCTTCGTGCCGTACTCGATCATCTGCTGGGAGTGGAAGCTGCCTTCACGACCGGTAAGGCCTTGCACGACGACTCGGGTAGTTTTGTCGACGAGAATGCTCATCGTGCTCCATCGGCTAGCGCCACAGCTTTTTCGGCGCCATCTTTCATTCCATTGGCCACGGTGAAATTCAGGCCGGAATGCCGCAAAATTTCCTGCCCGCGCTTGACATTAGTCCCTTCCATCCTGACCACGACCGGCACTTTGATTCTCAGTTCTTTCGCCGCGCTCACGATGCCGCCTGCCAGCATGTCGCACCGGAGGATGCCGCCGAACACGTTGATGAACACCGCTTTTACACGAGGATCGCTCAGCAGTATGCGAAACGCATTTTTCACCCGTTCCTCGGAGGCGTCCCCGCCAACATCGAGGAAATTCGCCGCTGTGCCACCGCTCAGCTTGATGATATCCATGGTCGCCATGGCCAGGCCGGCTCCGTTCACCATACAGGCGATAGTGCCGTCCAGCTTGATGTAATTGAGCTTGAATTTCGAGGCTTCGACCTCGAGAGGCGTTTCTTCCCCTAGGTCGCGCAATTCCCGTAACTCGGGATGGCGATAGAGCGCGTTGTCATCGAGATTCATTTTTGCGTCTAACGCGACGAGGCGTCCGTCGCCGGTAATGACGCATGGATTGATCTCCAGGAGAGAAGCGTCCGTTTCAACAAACGCGCGGTACAGCGATTGGAGAAAAGGCCCGAAAGCGTTAACTATTTCCGTCGAAAGCCCCAACCCGAACGCAAGCTTCCGCGCATGATAGGGTTGAAGGCCTGTCTCGGGATAAATTGCCTCCCGCAGAATCGACTCTGGCCGATCCTTCGCCACCTCCTCGATTTCCATTCCCCCAGCCGTACTGGCCATCAAGATGGGTGTGCCCGCCGCGCGATCTACCAAGAGGCTCAGGTAAAGTTCCCGTTTAATATCGAGCCCCTCCTCAATCAACAATCGCCGGACCGTGCGCCCTTCCGGTCCGGTCTGCGGGGTGACAAGATTCATGCCCAGCAGTTGTTCCGCGAACGTTGCAACTTCATCGACCGACTTTGCGACTTTTACGCCCCCGCCTTTGCCTCGCCCGCCCGCGTGAATCTGAGCTTTCACGACTACTATTGGTGAACCTAATCGCAGCGTCACCGCTCGCGCCTCCTCGGCCTTGGATACCACCTCTCCCCGAGGAACGGAGACGCCGAATTTCGCGAGAACTGCCTTGGCTTGATATTCGTGAATCTTCATCTTGGCTCGTGCCGGCATAGCTATGCCGGAAAAATGCTAGAATTACGAACGAATAAGCAGTTCAGTGTACTTGTAAGCCGCGAGACCGGCAAGGCGGCAAAACAATGCTTCGCGAAACGCTTCTAAAAATCAGCGCGAAAACGAATCTGTCTCGCACTGAGGCGGAACAGCTTATGGAGGAAGTCCTCTCTGGACGCGTCACCGACGCGCAGATTATGACTCTGCTCAGCGGCCTGAAGGTGAAAACCGAGACGCTGGATGAGATTGTGGGCTTCGCTACCGCCATGAGACGCCATGCCGCGCCGATTTTCCCGCCGAATCATCCCAAGGCGGGCGAAGTTCTTGTCGATACTTGTGGCACTGGGGGCGATGGCTCCGGAACGTTCAACGTTTCGACAGTCGCGGCGTTTGTGGTCGCAGGCGCAGGTGTACGTGTGGCGAAGCACGGCAACCGCTCAATTAGCTCGCGCTGCGGTTCCGCGGATGTGCTCGAGCAACTTGGCGCACGCATCAGTCTCCCACCGAATGGCGTTGCCCGCTGCATAGAGAGCACCGGCGTGGGGTTTCTTTTCGCTCCCGCAGTACACGCGGCCGCCCGTCATGCAACGGTGGCGCGCCGTCATCTGAGGGCGCGAACCGTCTTCAATTTGCTTGGACCGCTCACGAACCCGGCCAGAGCCTCCGCTCAGGTTGTCGGTGTGTACGATAAACGTCTAACAGAGCTGATGGCTCAGGCGCTCGGTGAACTTGGCGTTCGTCGGGCGTTCGTAGTTCACGGCGACGATGGCATGGATGAAATTTCAATCTCGGCTGGTACCCACATAGCTGAGCTACGGGATGGCCGAGTCAGGAGCTTTAGCGTTTCTCCGGGAGACTTCGGATTGCGCGGCGCTCCTCTCGAAGCGGTCCGCGGCGGTGACGCGAAACAAAACGCAGAGATTTTTCATAAAATCCTCGGCCGATCGATGCTCTATCGCGACCATGGGCCACACCGTGAAATCGTGCTCGCCAATGCGGCAGCGGCGCTGGTTGCGGCGGGCCGTGCGGGGAATTTCCTTGATGGCGTACGGCTCGCAGCCGATTCGATCGATTCGGGCGCGGCGCGCGAACGCCTCGACGCCTTCGTAGCCTTCACACAAATTGAAGGCAATCCTGCTTTCCCATAGTTCACAACAGGTTGCTCTTTCCCGCTTCGTCCCATCGAATCGCATCAACGGGTTCTTAAATACTTATGAAATTCTGGAGCAGTCGGAAACCCGCATCCGTTAGGACCGACTCGGGATGGAACTGCACCCCCTCGACCTTGAGCTTCCGGTGCCGCAGGCCCATGATCGTGCCGTCGGCAGTCTCGGCTGAGATTTCAAGTGTCCGCGGAAGCGATTTTCGTTCGACGATGAGTGAGTGGTAGCGCGTGGCGGGAAAATCCTGTGGCAGATTGCGAAATACCGTCTTGCCGTCGTGATGAATTTCACTCGTCTTGCCGTGCATCACCCGTGCCGCCCGAATTACGCGCCCTCCGAACGCGGCGCCGATTGCTTGATGTCCCAGGCACACACCGAGAATCGGAATTTTCCCCGCAAAGCGCTCGATCAACGGAACGCTGATGCCAGCTTCAGCCGGCGTGCAGGGTCCTGGTGAAATCACGATCCGCTCGGGCTGGAGATACTCAATCTCATCCAGCGTAATTTCGTCGTTACGACGCACTTCGAGCTCCTGGCCCATCTGCCCAAGGTACTGTGCCAGGTTGTATGTAAACGAGTCGTAATTGTCGAGAAGCAGAAGCATGTCGGCCTTGCCAGAATAGCGCGAAATCATATTCGTCGCCGAAAGGAACTTATTGCTCGCTCCCTCCGCGATGTGCGATTTTCAGCGCCTTGAGCACAGCGCGAGCCTTGTTCCCCGATTCCTCGAATTCGCGCTCGGGAATCGAATCCGCGACGATTCCCGCCCCGGCCTGGACATACGCTCGCCCGTTCTTTGCAACCAACGTGCGAAGCCCTATGCACGAATCCAGATTGCCCGAGAAATCAAGGTAGAGGATCGCACCCGCGTAGACTCCCCGCCGCGTAGGTTCGAGCTCGTCGATGATCTGCATGGCACGAACCTTGGGAGCACCCGAAAGCGTTCCCGCGGGAAAACAAGCCATTAGCGCGTCGAAGCAATCGACGTCCTCCCGCAAACGTCCGCGAAGACTCGATGCCAGATGCATTACGTGAGAGTAGCGCTCGACGAACATCAGTCGCTCTGCCTTCACGGAGCCGTATTCGCAAACCCGCCCCAGGTCGTTGCGACCCAGATCGACTAGCATCACGTGTTCGGCTCGTTCCTTTGGATCGGCGAGAAGCTTTTCTTCCAATTCACGATCTTCTTTTTCATTACGTCCCCGCGGCTGAGTGCCGGCGAGAGGGCGATAAAAGGCGTCGCGACCCTGGAGTTTTACAAGCATCTCCGGCGAGCTTCCCACCACGGACAGATCGCCTAGCTTCAGGTAATAGAGGTACGGCGACGGATTCACGACTCGCAGCGCACGATAGATCTCGAGAGGATTTGCGTTGGTTCGCGCCTCGAACCGTTGGCTCACAACGATTTGGAACGCGTCGCCCGCTCGAATGTATTCCTTGGCTCTCTTCACGGCGCTGGTGAAGCTCGACTTTGTCATGTTCGAACGCACACGCAATGGCCCGGGCCTTCGCGCGCTACGGGTGGGCGGCAGAGGTCTTTCGAGGAGACGCCGTGTGCGGCGTATCTCGCGAATCGCCGCATCGTATTTTGCCCGCAGGCTGCCAGGTCCTTCGGTAAACACGTTTCGAATCACCCACACCCGGTGCCTTACGTGATCGAACGCCAACAAACCTAAATAGAACATCATCACGCAGTCGTCCACGCCAACGTCGTCGCGACCTGTGTCCGGAATTCGTTCGACGAGCCGCACCATATCGTAAGAAAAATATCCGATCGCCCCCGCGATCAGCGGGGGAAGACCCGGCACGCGGACGGAGCGATACCGCGCCGTGAGTTGCCGCAATTGGTCAACAGGGTTTTGATCAAAATGAATTTCTTTGCCGCCCTTTTCGAGCGTGCAGTGCCGACCGCGAGCCCTGAACACTTCTTCCGGGTCCACACCAGCGAATGTATAACGCCCAATTGTCTCGCCGCCTTCAACGCTCTCGAGCAAAAAGGAATATTTCGCTGCGCGCGCGATGCGTAGGTAAGCGCCGACAGGGGTCAGGAGGTCCGCCGTATGGGTTTCATAGACTGGCACCAGATTTCCTTGCTGCGCCAGGCGGCGGAACGTCTTGAAGTCAGGTTGGATCATTTCTAACGTCGTCTGCCGCGGCTGCCTCTAGAAGGCCGCGAATTATCCTCACTGGAGAGCACGCGGAGAACTGCATGATGCATCGCTCCTACAGGGGCTTCGTCGCCAGTCCAAATTTTCCATTGCTCGGCGCCCTGCGCGACAAACATTTCCA
The DNA here is from genome assembly GCA_963723845.1 of uncultured Acidobacteriota bacterium. GTDB lineage: Bacteria > Acidobacteriota > Terriglobia > Acidiferrales > UBA7541 > Palsa-295. The sequence continues at coordinate 35,997 of CAVRSO010000004.1, read as the reverse complement.
CGCCGGAAACGGTTTGAATGCCGCGCCGCGCCGCCATTTGAAGAAGCTTCGTGGCTTGGGGACGATAGATGATGTCAAATACCAGCTTGCAATTCAATTCGTCGGCTTCCAGCGGCGACCTCGCCTCGAAAGGATGCATTCCCACTGGCGTCGCGTTCACGATTGCATCAAAAGCCATACGACGGATCGCGGCCCTTTCCACCGCTTCGCCGCCCACTGTGCGCGCGAGGTGCATCGCTCGCTGGTATCGCCGGGCAGTCACGAAAACCGCTGCGCGTGCTTGCGCAAGCGCGAAGGCCACCGCGCGCGCCGCCCCTCCGGCCCCCATGATCAGTACTCGACTGCCGCGAAGCTCGATCCGCCGTTCCAGGGTTTGCAACACACCCGCATAATCCGTGTTGTAGCCGTGCAGTCTTCCGCGGCTCCGCACTACGACAGTATTCACAGCCCCGATTTTTTCGGCGAGGGGATCGCATCGATCAAGGAATCGCAAAATACGCTCTTTGTGAGGCAGCGTCACACTGAAGCCTTTGATTCCCAGTGGCTCGACCGAATCAACAAAGTCTCGCAGATCGTGAGTAAGGAAAGGCAAATACACAGCATTCAGCCGTCGCGCCGCGAAGCCCGCATTCTGCATCACAGGCGAAAGTGAATGGGCAATCGGATCGCCGATTACTCCATAGACGCGAGTTCTGGCATCAAAGTGCTCTGCACGATAAATCCGTTTCATTTCGTCGAGCGAGATCTGTCCCGGCGCCGTTGAATTTTCTACCGGGGCATATGCGAACGCATTTCTTCCCCGAAGCGCCAAAAAACGGGCCGGAAGGGCCACGTCCCCCATCGGCACGGCTACAATATTTCGTCGCCTTTGAGCGAATCTCAATAGCTTCCGGCTTTGGGACAGAGAGTTACATTGCACCGCGATCTTGATGGCATCGCAGGGACTGCTCGCAATCTCGGTGGCGACGGCTTCCAGATCTCCTGGTGGTTTCAGAAAAAAATGCGCTGATGTCAATTGCCGGCCCTGGTCTAGAAGCATCTCATGCAATTCCCGTGGGTGCTTACGCACCGTCTCAATCTCTAGGTCGTACCATTCACAACCGGCTTGAATCGCCTCGGCCAAATGCGCCAACTGACTGGTAATCGTACCGCGGAACTGCCCTCCAGCCGCTCGTCGACGGCAGGTGGCGATCAACGTCGCTCGGGGCCTACTGGTAGCGAGATAGCGAAGAAAAGTCCTGATCTGGCTGTCATCCGAAAGCCAATCCAGGCGAAGTTCTGCCGTGCGGGTCAAGCGCAGGGCTTTTCTGAGCTGCATGCGCATTCCCTTCGCGTCGGGGGCAGCTACTACGGCGCAGATCTTATTGAGGCTTAACATCTTCATTTTCAATGGTTCCAGGCCAATCCCGCTGACCTTCAGCGGCGGTGCCGGGGAGCTCCGCTTCTACCATGCCGTGCACAATGTGTAAAGTCGAGCCGACCATTGCCTTGACGGCCGCTAAATGCCTCTGCTACGTTCGGTTTAACGAGAGAAGACGCTGAATTCGATAAGGAGCGAGCATCAATGCCTGGAAAAACTATCTTTGCGATCCTAGTGTTGGCAGTTTCCGCAGCAGCTGTGGCAGCGCAGGATCAGACATCTTTGCTAAGGCCAGGCGTTTTATACTGTTCTGGCGTCGTCTCGAATGAGAAGGTGCCACAGGATACCTACCTCATCACTGGGGAGCAGTCGAACGACAAATTGACCTTCGGCGAAGGCGACTACGTTTACGTCAACAAGGGTGCTAAGCAAGGCGTGAAGGTAGGCGACGAATTCCTGGTAATTCGGCCTGTCGTCGACACAATCGGAATTGACTGGACAAAGTGGCAATCCTCGATTCTCCAGAAAATGGGTACTGTATGGGCAGACGAAGGCCGCCTCAAGGTAATCGTTGCGCAGCCCGATGTATCGATCGCACAGGTGGTGGGGACTTGCGATCCAATGCAACGTGGCGACTATGTCGTTCCATTTGCAGAACGTCCCGTGCCCCCGCTGAAACCCGCCAATAACTTCGACCGCTTCGCGCCCGCGAATGGGAAGCCTTTAGCGATGATTATTACGGGAAAGATGTTTCAGCAACAGGTCGGCACTGAAGATATCGTCTATGTGAATCTTGGCAGTCAGCAAGGCGTAAAGGTTGGGGACTATTTCCGAGTCTTCCGCTACCAGGGAACGGAACACGAGACCGCCTACATCCCGCATCGTACGGCCTTTGACGTTGAGGGGGTCCAGGGACCCACCTGGGGTTTCGGGCGAGCGCCATCAAAATACAACTGGAGCAATGTGCCTAGAGAGGACGTCGGCGAGGGAATCGTGCTACGGACCGGGCCGAACTCGTCTACAGTTCTTATCACTTCTGCGTTGCGCGAGATTTTTCCAGGCGATTACGTAGAAATCGAGTAGCCAGGTTTAAGGCGATCTGGCGAATTGCGGCCTTCGTCCGTTTGTAAGTCCGTTTCCCCGAAAGCTTCAGCGATGAAGGTTTCCATTACCACTCCATTGGCTTTCCAGGCTTGGCGACCCAATCCAGCTTTGACACACGCCTCCTCCAAGAAGCGTTCTGCTCCCCAGCCGCGCTCCGTGGCTACCTGGGGAAGCAACACCCCGCGCCGGTAGCCTCGGCTAACGATGAGTCCGTGCTTCCCCGGTTCAATCTCTTCAACTGTACTTTCCCGAGGCGGTGAAAGAACCGAAATCTCGATATTGATCTCCGCTAACTCATCTGGTCGAACAGGCCTGAAACGCGGATCTTCCAAAGCGGCGGCTCGTCCACAGCGAGTTATCACCTCAACGAGGGACTCTTTTGAATTAATTTCGCCGATGCATCCGCGTAGCTGTCCGCGACGCTGGAGCGTGACGAAAGCCCCACTCCATTCCGCGTAAGGGACATCGCAAGATGGGCTTGCAGCTGGTTGGGTGCCTTCTACGGCGGATATCACCGCACAGCGGGCCACATCCAAAAGCAACCGTCTCTCCCGCCTATCGAGTGAGCGCATCCTGGGGTTTTTCTTTCGCCTCGACCAGCACGACGCTGCTTCGCCGCCGTTCTTGAACTCGGAGATTAATCTGGCTCCAAAACATCTGGAAGTAATGCATAGCCGAGAGCACAGCACTTACCACCACGAGCCACAAAAGGACTGTACCGACTGTCTTGAGTGCGGGATGATTTGCCGTCAAAATGACAGCACAGCCGGCTAGCACCTGGAGAACCATTTTCGTTTTCCCGAGCGGCGAGGCCGGAATAACTAGTCCCTCGACGGAGGCGATTTCCCGAAGTCCCACGACAATAAACTCGCGACCGATGATGATTACCACCATCCAAGCCTGCACGAGTCCCATAGAGACCAGCGATATGAATGCGGCCGAGATCAACAGTTTATCCGCGATCGGATCGAGCAAGATTCCCAAAGTTGTAATTTCGCGTCTAGATCGCGCGAAATAGCCATCCATCGCATCCGTCGCGGCCGCCACCAGCAGGATAAGTACTCCCCAAACTTCAAAATGGATCGGTAAGCCCCAGAAATTCCAATTCGGCTGCCGAGTTAGCAGAACTACGACCAGAAGAGGCACGAAAAAGATCCGAAGAATCGTTAGACTATTCGGCAGGTTCATTTCACTCTCGGGCGAAACAATCGGCACCGTCAACTGCCGCGCACATTAGTCGGCTATCCGAATATAGTCTCCGCATCCGGTCGAGTCAACGATTCAAGGCTAACAGCTCGTACACTGCTCGGAGAACGACCGATCCTTCACCAAAGGCAACTCTCTGATCTAGTAGACCTTTACATCTGAGATTGCCACATTTCTGTGCAAATTATCTCTAAGACGTGCCCTCACAAGATCGCAGCACTCGATCGAAGTGGGGATTTATGTAAGCGACTTGTAATCAGTGACATGCATGAATTAATCCGTGTGGAAGGCTCAGGGACCAACAGTTACCATCGGTCGCCTGAGCCCCTATTTCGTCTTTGTTTTCCACAACGTTTTCCACACTCTAGCGCCCTAACTGCAACGCAAATAGCGGTCCTTTCGGCTTTAGAGCTCGAGAGAGCTTACTATCGAGCCGACGATGTTCGCTCCTGCTTCTTTGGTTGGGCGATTTGACATCGAATCCACCCTATGAGCGCACCTCGATGTCGGCAGGCGTTCGGCCGGTTCGCCGAAGGAGGGACCGCCGCAATTGTCTGGTTTGAGGGTACGCTCTCAACACTATTTAGTACCGCTGTCACTTGATAACAGTAGACCGCACCTATCGCGACCTTTGTGTCCAGATACGACGTACCTGATAGAGGTGCCGAATTCAGTTTCGTAAATCGCCCAGGGCAAGAGCCTGCTCGATACACGTTGTAAACGAGGGAGGGGTTTCCCCCGGCGTCTGAACTTGCCGTCCAACTCACTCGTACGCTATTTTGCGCGCGAGCGGGCACTGTACCTAGCGCGAGAGCCAGCGCCAGCAGTAAAGCAATTCGTTTCATGTGAGTCTTCCTTTCGCGCCCGCTAGCTGCGCAGGCGAATAATCGGCACGCCAATGCGTGCCCACGAAAATCGTATCGCCATACCCTTCCGCTAGGATTTCACGTTCCTGTGGACTATTTCAGAAGGCGAAAATCGCGGGCGTCGTCCTTCAATCCAAGACGAATTGCTGCAGCCTTCTTGCGGCTGACTGGGGCAGCTCTGCTTCAACGAAGACATGACCGTCCGCGAATTCCGATCGGAGCACGCGACCGCGCGCCTCAAGTAGCGAAAGATTTCGTCCGTCAGATACTGGCATTCGCAACTTGAGACGCACTAGGGGATCGACCTCCATGGCCCGGTCGATCTTAGCGAGCAAATCCGGAAGTCCGGCTCCGCTCGCGGCTGAAGTCAGAATCCTCGCGGACCCGAGCTCGTTGGACTCGGTCAGCGCCCTCAGCTCTCCCTCGCCCAGTCGGTCGATCTTATTCAGAACATGCAGGCGTGGCCGGTCCGCCACGCCAAGATCTTCAAGGACCTTGGTAACCTGCAGGTCCTGTTCGGCATGATGTGGATTCGAAATGTCCGTGACATGAACGACTAAAGCTGCTTCCTGCACTTCTTCAAGGGTTGCGTGGAACGCGGCGATCAATTCGGGAGGCAAGTCCCGGATAAATCCGACCGTGTCCGATAGCAGAACGCGACGGCGCGAAGGTAATCGGATCGCGCGAATCGTCGGATCGAGCGTGGCGAACATTCTCTCCGAGGTAAGCACGTCCGAGCCAGTTAGGGCATTAAACAGAGTCGATTTCCCTGCATTCGTGTAGCCTACCAAGGCAACCATGCCTAGCGGTACGCCTTGTCGCGCACGCCTCCGGTTGGAACGCTGCTGGCGCACGGCCTCAATTTCCCTCCGAATCTTTGCTATCTTGTCCCGAATTCGCCGGCGATCCGTTTCCAGCTTTTGCTCGCCAGGTCCGCGAGTACCGATGCCACCGCCAAGCCGGGAGAGATCATCGCTGCCTCCTGTCAACCGAGGAAGTAGATAATTCAGCTGCGCAAGCTCAACCTGGAGTTGTCCTTCGCGTGTACGTGCGTGTGTGGCAAAGATGTCGAGGATAAGCTGGGTGCGGTCAATTACACGACAACCGACGCCTCTCTCCATATTGCGAAGCTGCACCGGCGTCAGATCATGATCCACGATTACCAAGGGAACCCGGCGCAGATTCGCTTCGACCCCGATTTCCCTGAGTTTCCCACGCCCGACCAGAGTCGCCGGATCGAGCGAATCGCGCACTTGCAAAACACTGCCGGCGACGGCTGCGCCGGCGCTTTCGGCCAACTCACGCAGTTCGTCGAGGGAATCTCGGTTGACGGTGGAACTCAAGCGCCTCAAGGTCTCGGTCCGCGCGCGTTTTTTCCAGGATACGCCTACGAGCAAGACCCGCTCCTTGCGATCGACAGATTGCGGTTTTTTCATTCGGGTCTGCGGAGGTGGAACTGGGTGGCCGCTCGATGGCTATCGCTCACGACAGTTCCAATTATACTCCCATGCTGGCGGGGCCCGATCACCTTCCAGGTTCCTCCCGGATTGCCTGAGCGAGTCCGATGTCGTAGGCTGTACCGGGTCTCCGGAGCATTCAGTGACCCGGGAGCCGCATCCTCCGAGGGATGAAATGAAATCACGATTGCCATTACTTCGAATCCACCCACACCAGGAAGCAATGCAGCTATTGCCAATTGTGTCCCGCGATCTCGCCTTGCCGACGGCCCCGGAATCGGGGTTCATGGAATCGTGGCGTTGAGCGACGTCGTTCAGCCCCGGAATCCTGGGAAGGCGAGAATTCTTCGTCTCGTAGGCTATGGTCTGGCTGTAATCGGTCTTTACCGGGTTCTCTACTATTTCCACATCGTGCAGTTTCTGCATGAACTTGCCAACGTTAGCTGGCGCTGGGTTCTCCTCGGGATGATCTTCGATGTGATCAGTTATGCGGTTCAGGGTCTGCGTTGGAAACTTCTTCTTACGCCTTTCGGAAGAGTGCGGCTCACCCACGCGATTCGAGCTGTGTATGCGGGACTATTCACGAATCTGATTTTTCCGCTGCGACCGGGTGAGATTCTCCGCAGTTACCTTCTTTCAGCCTCCGAAGACATTGGCTTGGGGCGCGTCCTGGGTTCGGTGGGAGTCGAGCGTTTTGTGGATTTGGTCATCGCCACAGCGCTCCTTGCAATGGTTTCACTCTTTGTTGAGTTGCCGCGGCGCTTTCAACGCATCGCGGATACTCTGGGAATCATTACGCTGCTCGTCCTTGGCGTCGTGGTGCTTGTCATTCTCTATATCGAAATCAAGCTCGGCACGGTGTCGGGGCCCGGTGCTGCTCGCCGTCGGCTGCCCGGTAAGGTTATGGCTGTACTAACGGACTTGCACGCTATGGGCACGGCACCCAGCTTCTATTTGGCCGTCGTGACCTCGCTGGTGATGCCCCTGTGTCAGGTCCTGGGTCTCTGGGCCATGATGCATTCGTACGGCCTTCATTTATCGTTTCTTGCTGCGGTGGTTGTCCTGCTCGTGATCAACCTTGGCGTTTCTCTTCCCAATGCGCCCGCGAACTTCGGTTCGTACCAACTCTTCTGCGTAGTTGGATTGAGTGTATTCCAGGTGGAAAAGTCGACGGCGACTGGCTTTTCCTTCTTCGCTTTCGTGGCCCTTACCCTCCCGCTGGCGCTTGCCGGGTTCCCGGCATTGCTGCGCAGCGGCCTTTCTCTTCGGTCTATGCGCGAGAAGGTGGGCAGCCTTTCCAGACAGGCTCTCAGTGGGCCAGCTTAAGGAACCTCGCGATAACCTGATGGCACATCCACTTGAATTCGCTTGAGGCTTAATCGGCCAGCCCGTTATATAGTTTATGCTTCAGCCTGCTTGCCTTGAACGAAGCCGAAGGACGCGCCTTAGAAACACCGCGGACGCTCGCAACCCTCAGGGACATAGAGGGGGTTCCCCACCGGGCAGGCAATGAGGGATTATCATTTTCATGGTTGCGGACTTCAACAAGCATCTCGACCGTGCGCGGCGCAGCCTCGAACGCAACAAGCTGCGAGAAGCCGTCACCGAGTACCAGTCGGCGTTGAAGGATGCACCTTCGAACCAGGAAGCGCTGCAAGCTCTGGCCGACATCCACACTCGCCTCAACGAGCCGTCTCTCGCCGCACAGTACTACGGAATGCAGTTTGACCGTCTTCTTGATATGGGCGATTCTGCCAAAGCCGGGGCCATCTTTTCGCGTTTCTTGCGCCCGTTCCCGCAGCCTGCGGATCGGCTCATGCGTTACGCCCACCTGCTGCAAAAGCAGAACCATCCCGCCGAAGCTGTCGAACAGTTCGGAGCCGCTGCCGATCAGTTTGTCGAACAGCAGCGCGCTATCGAAGCACTTGCGTGTTATGAAAGTATGGCGGCCCTCGACCCGGAAAATTCTGCACGGCACATCGCGTTAGCGGAACTCGCCGAGTGCCTCGGGCACGCCGATCTCGCTGGGCGCAGCTTCCTGCGCGCGGGACAATTAACGCTGGCAGCTGGCGGCCTCGACCAGACCCTGGAATTCTTTGGAAAGGCTCACAGTCTTCTGCCCAATGACCGGACCGGAGCACTGCTGTTCGCCGAGGCTAAACTTCGCAAAGGTGACGCGCAGGGCGCCTCAGTCCTGCTTGAGCCCTTCGCTCCCAATGAAAAGGACACTGCTTTCCTAACCCTCTTCGGGGAAAGTCTTCTGCGCTCGGGCCGTCTGGACCACGCACGAGAAGTTCTCGAGGCTTACTACAAACAAAATCAGCACGATTTCGAGAAATGGTTCCAGCTCATCGAGGCATATGCCCGCAAGGGTGAGGACGCAAAAGCGGCCACTTTGGTCGTCGAAGCTAAAGCCTGGATGCGGTCCCGCAGGAGGGATGGCGAGCTCGCCGCTCAGTTGGACCGGCTCAGTTCCGCATACCCCGCGTCGCTTCCACTGGCTGAGACTGTGGCGCGTATTTACGATGAGATGAATCGCGAGAGCAAGTATTTTGACGCACTTGTCCGCCTCTTCGATCTCTATTTGGTTGCTGGGAGGATGAAAGAAGCCTGCGAGGCGCTCGACCGACTTGTCGATATCGATCCTTATGATTACCGCAACCACGAGCGCATTGCGAAACTCGAAGGCAATGTAGACCCTGTCTTTTTGCAGAATGTTCTCTCTCGCGCCGCCAAAGCTGCAACCGTATCGTCGCACACGGGGGGCTTTTCGGGCGCTGGGTCCGAAGCCGCCGCCGTCACTGTCTCTGAGGAGGCACGCGCACAGCAAACATTGGAAGACTTGATTGTACAGGTGGAAATATTTCTACAATATTCCCTTCAAGCCAAGGCCGTGGAAAGACTAGAACGCATCGGAGAGCTTTTTGCTGGAGAAGAAGATAAGAATGAGCGATTGCGCGCTCTGTACGAGCGCGCCAACTGGTGGCCCAAGGGAGCGCCGCGTAAGGCGGTCCCTCCAGCGTCGCCCGCGCAGCCACGGTCTCCCGATACCTTGGAGCCTCCCGCGGCGCCTCCATCGCCTGTGACACCGGCGGCGGAGACCCGCCGCGACCTCGCCGCTATTGCGGAAATCAACCGCTTGATGTACCGCCAGTCAACACCCCGCGAACTTCTTTCCGCAACCGCTGCCGAGATTGGAAAATATCTGGGTGTAACGCGCTGCCTCATTGCTTTTGGGGCGGCAGGCGAAGCGCCGCAAATCACCGCTGAGTATTTTGTGCCAGGCAATCTCGCGGCCGGCGCGTCTCGCGTGCCCTCGATTCTCGCGATGATTTCTAAAGTTACCCCGGATCCCTTGGGCAGCATCGAGCTTCAGGCGTCAAGCGTTCCTGACCTGCGCGATCTGGGGTTCGAATCCGCTTTGGCGGTTGTCCTCACGGACAAGGAAACCCAGGCTCCAGCCGGAGCCATGCTTGTCGGAGACGCGTCGGCGCGGAAGTGGAAACCTAACGAGAGTTTTTTTCTGCAGGCGGTTGGCGACCAGCTCGTGCTCTCTGTAAGTCATACCCGGCTGCGCTCACTAGTTCGTTCACTGGCCGTCGCGGATGAAAGGACGGGTCTGCTCAGCCGGAGTTCCTACATCGATTGTCTCCTGATGGAATCGAATCGCGCCCGCTCGCAGGGCACGCCACTTTCACTCATAATCGTACAGGCTGACCGAGGCGGTGACCTGCTTCGCCAGCATGGTGATGCTGCCGTCGAAAAGTACGTCGAGCACCTCGCCCACGCACTCTCGTCCTCCGTTCGTCAGACCGATATCGCTATCAAGTACACGGCTTGGTCGCTTGTTTTCGTCTTGCCCAACACCTCGCTCGAAAATGCCACAGCGCTCGCTGAAAAACTCCGCCAAACAGCTGCCGCGGTGCGGCCTTCTTGGGGATCCCAGGACTTAACGGTCAGTGCTATTGTGGCCGAAGCTTCTTCGCGTCCGGGAGACGAAAACGAGGACCGAATCACTGAATGGATCAATCGAGCCGAAGCAGGACTCGACGAGGCGCGCCAGCGCGGCGGCAACGCGCTCGTGCCTCTCGCGACTCCCTAAAATCATGGTGACTCTCTGATGGCCCGGCAAAGCGGGCGCGAAGTGCGCGGTGACTTCGACGCAGTAGACTTGCGTTTCGGCATCGTCGTGAGCCAGTTCAACGCCTTCATCACAGACCGCCTGCTCGCGGGCGCTCTTGATGCCCTCAGGCGTGCCGGAGCGGCCGAAGGCCAAATCGAGGTCGTGCGCGTTCCGGGCTCGTTCGAGATACCTCTGGCGGCCAAGAAGATGGCGAAAAATGGACAATTTGATGCCATCGTTTGCATCGGGTGCGTGCTGCGTGGCGAGACCTCTCATTACGATTACGTTGCCTCCGAAACAGCGCGTGGCATCCAACTCGCCCAACTCGATACGGGTGTCCCCATGGGATTTTGCGTGCTCACTTGCGACACGCTTGAGCAGGCCATCGATCGTGCGGGCCTGAAGGGCGGCAACAAAGGTTACGAAGCCGGACTCGCCGCAATCGAGATGGCGCGCCTGTCACGGAAGCTTTCCCCGAGTGCTGCAGCGCCGGCGCGATCCAAGCGCCGGCCCCCCCGCCGCTGATGAGTCTCCGCCGCAAATCCCGGGAATTCGCGCTGCAGATGCTCTTTGAATGGGATATGACCCGCCAGGATCCCGCGCGCGTCAAAAAGCTCTTCTGGAAATCGGCGCGAGCATCGGATTCCACACGCCAGTTCGCCGAGGAACTGTTCGAAGGCGCTGTAGCCGAAGTCGGCGCCCTCGACCAGATCATTGGTAAACTGGCGGATAACTGGCGGCTTGAGCGCCTAGCCGCGATCGATCGCAGCATCTTGCGATTGGCGGTTTACGAGATGCGCCTCGCAGCCACGCCGCCAAAAGTCGTCATCGACGAGGCGCTTGAACTCGCGAAGAAGTTCTCCTCAGCCGAATCGCCCGCGTTCCTGAACGGCATCCTCGACGCTGCTTTCAAGTGCCTCGCGACGTAGATCAGAGTCATTCTTCCCTCTCCAGTTCCTTAGAAACTCCCCTCCCACCATTGCGTCGCACCCGAAACTTTTTCGATTGGGCGGTGTTCAATCAAATGCAGCAAAAACCGGGGTCAAGTTCAGATCAGGAGGCACAACATGAAGCGCTTAACCGTCATCCGGCATATTCTGATGGGAGTCGCGCTAGCCGGCTTGCTAGCAGCCGGTGTTTCAGCACAAAGTTCCGATCCCGCGCCGCAACAGATCGATCGACATCAGGATCACCAGGATCTTAGGCAGGATCGTCAAGACCGCAACGCTGACGACCGCGATATTCGCCGGGACAATCGTGACATTCACCACGACCAGTTCGACCGAAACCAAGACGCGCGCCAGTTACACCGGGACAACCAGGAATACGGCAGGGCCAGCTCGCAGTCGCGAGCCATGCGTCATGATATCCGGCATGACAATCGCGATATTCACCACGACCGGGTGGATCGCAACCAGGACGTTCGCGATCGCAATCGCGATCAGCGCGACATCAATCACGATAGGCGTGATCTGCATCGGGATCGTCGTGCCGGCTAGGCTAGCCCGCTCTCGGAAGGCGGTGTCGGCAATCCGGCCTTTCCTCGCCGCGCCTGTCTCGCCTAGAGCTTGCGGACGAATGCCGTCACTTCATCGAGCACGCGCTTGGTGGTTTCCGCACGACTTGTCTCTGCATAGATTCGCAGCATCGGTTCGGTGCCGGAAGCGCGCACCATGGCCCAGCCCACATCGCCAAGGTAAACCTTCACGCCGTCCATATCTTCGCGTCGCGTGATCGGCCAATCCAGGAACCGCTTGAATTTCGCGTCGGCGAAGCGTTCGATGGCTTTTTCCTTTTGGCCGTCCTTTAGCGTCAGATCGACCCGACCGTAGTGATGGTCACCAAATTCGTGATGCAGCATCGCAACCAATTCGCCCAGGCGCTTGCCATGCCACGCCATCACTTCCGCCAGCAGCAGCGCGCTGACGGTCGCGTCGCGCTCCGGAAGATGCAATTTCGTCGCGATCCCGCCGCTTTCCTCGCCACCTAACACCACATCGCTTTCCAGCATTCGATCGCAGATATACTTGAAGCCGATCGGCGTCTCCCAAACCTGCCGTCCAAACTTTACAGAAATCTTGTCGATCATTTTCGTGGTCGAAAATGACTTCACCACCCCGCCGCCGAGCTTCCGCGTTCCCGCGAGATGCCAGAGAAGGATTGAAAATATCTGGTGGGGTGTGATGAACGTGCCGTCTTGGTCGATCGCGCCGATGCGGTCGGCGTCGCCATCAAAGGCGAATCCAGCGTCGTAGCCGCCGGCGCGAACGGCTTGCCGGAGCGCCTCGACGTGTGGCTCGATCGGCTCTGGATTCACTCCGCCGAAGAGCGGATCGCGATTGCCGCGAATTTCGCCCGCCTCGATGCCACGCCGTCTAAACAATTCGTACAGCAGGCCGCGGCCCGCCCCGTGCATCGGGTCGATAAGAAAACGAAACTTCGCCGCGCGCAATCGTTCCCAATCGACCAAGCGATCTAGTGTTTCGAGATATGGCGCGCGGACGTCCAGCGAATGAATCAGCTCCTTGCGTGGCGGTAGCGGAGGCACGCCATCGCGAAGGACTTTCCCAAGCTCCGTCTCCACCTGCGCGACGATCGCGGCCGATGCGGAACTTCCATAGCTGGCCTTCAGCTTCACGCCGCTCCAACGGTAAGGGTTGTGGCTCGCGGTAATCTGAATTCCGGCCGCCGCCCCGCGCAACCGCACCAGCAGGGAAAGGGCCGGCGTGGGACACGCATCGGTAGAAAGCCACACGGGAGTTCCGGTAGCCGAGACAGTCTCTGCGGCCACGCGTGCGAAGCGCTCGGAGCCGAAGCGAGTGTCGTATCCCACAGAAATCCCGCTGCCGGGCTTTTCGGCGCGCGCCACGTAGCGCGCAATCGCGTGCACCACGATTCGCACGTTATCGTCGGTAAAATCCTCGGCGATTACCCCCCGCCACCCATCCGTGCCGAATCTGATTGTTACCGATGGACCGTTACTCATTTTCGCCTTTCAGTTTTCCTTCCTAAATCGTCTCATGAAATATCTCGCCACTGTTGTGGCGCATTTCACAGCAGGCCCAACACCCTCTTCTCCTCCAGCCATTTCACAATTTTGCCCACCTCCTGCGAGCGGTCCCGGGGACAAACCAGAATCGCGTCTTCGGTCTCCACGAGAACGAGATTACTCACGCCGATTGCGCCGATAAATTTGTTTAAACTCCAGAAATAGTTGCCCTTCGCGTCGAGCGTGAACGATGGTCCGGCGGACACGTTTGCGCCGCGCTTTGGCGCCAACAACTCATACACGGCCGTCCACGAGCCGATGTCGCTCCAGCCGACGTTGGCTGGTATCACGAAAACACGCGTCGCTCTCGACGCGGCAGCCTCTTTCTGAAACTGCTGTGTGGCGGGCTCCATAATCGCGTAGTCGACCGAAATGTCTTCCAGACGCGGATAAATTCGCCCGAGGACTGACGCATAATTTCGTGTCCCAATGGTTTTTCCAATCTTGATGAGCCCGTCATACGTGGCAGGCAGAAATCGCCGCAAATTCGCGAGGAACGTGGAGACCCGCCAGAAGAACATCCCAGCATTCCAAAAGTACTTTCCTGATGTCACATATTTTCGCGCAAGGAGAAGCTCAGGCTTTTCAGTGAACCGCCGGACCGCGTATGCGCTCACGCCACGCGCCCAGCGGGCTGCAGCTCCGCGTTCGATATAGCCGTACCCGGTCTCGGGCCGCGAAGGCGGTACGCCGAGCACCACGAGATTCTCAGGAACGCGTGCCAAATTGAGTGCTGCTCGAACTAGCACGCGATATCGTCGTGCATCGGCAATGTAGCTGTCTGCCGGCAGGACCGCCATCAGCGCGTCATCATATTCCCGCGCCAAGTGGGCCGCGGCCAACCCGATGGCCGCAGCTGTGTTGCGCCCCACGGGCTCCGCCAAAATATGCGAGGCAGGAACCCCACGCAACTCACGGCGCACCTCGGTTGCCTGCTCCGCGTTCGTCACAGCCCAGATGTTGCGCGGTGGGATTACCGGATCGAGCCGCGACATCGTTTCGCGCAGCATTGTCTCGCGGCCCACGATGTTCAGCAGTTGCTTCGGTGTGCGGATTCGGCTGCGCGGCCAAAAACGCGTGCCGCGCCCTCCCGCGAGCAACACCGCGCACAACGGAAGTTCGTCGCCTTTTGCACCTCTTCGCCCGCCGATTTTCATGAGCGCTATAGTAGCGGACTACCTGCCGCGATAGAAGAAGCGGCGCAAAAGAACGCTCCCCGGTGGTGTCGCACGTTGAATTGGATTATAACTACGCTACTGGAGTCGAGCGGCTGCAATCACCTTGCAGATTCGCATTTGAGGGACGCACGAAGGAGTCACCGTCATGAGGCTTCTGAATTGGACCAGAAGATTTTCCCGCCGTGGTTTTCTCGCCGGCAGCGCCGCCACGGTTGCCGCCGTCGCCGCCACTGGTGGAACCATGCTCGAGGAAGCGCAAGCGCTCCCGGTTGACGACGGCCAGGCTGCGCAAACGGAAAGGGCCCGCACGCTCGTGAAATTCACGCGAGACCTCTTTCCGCACGACCGCCTCGATGATTCGTTCTACGAGAAAGCCATCATACCGTTGCAGGCAGAGGCCGCAAAGGACCCCTCCACGAGACGGCTGCTCTATAGCGGTATCGATCAGCTCAATCGTTTCGCCATGGCGGCCTCGGGCAAATCCTACGCCGATGTTGGTGACGAAACAGCGCGCGTGGCGATAATCAAGAAGATCGAAAGCGGCGCATTTTTCAAAAAGGTTTACGACGACACAATCGTCGGACTCTACAACCAGCCCGAAGTCTGGCCGAAGTTCGGCTACGAAGGCCCATCATCCGCGAAGGGTGGCTATCTGCATCGCGGATTCAGCGATATTAACTGGCTGCCAAAATCGTGAGGATTTCATGCCCCCGAAATTTGATCTGAATGATTCATCGGTAGTGGTAATCATCGGCTCCGGCGCCGGCGGCGGGACGCTGGCGAACGAACTCGCGCAAAAAGGCATCTCTTCGGTCGTGCTCGAGGCCGGAAAACGCCTCGAGACTAGCGACTTCAAGAATGACGAAGACGCTATGTTCGGCCTTTTCACCTGGCTCGACCCCCGCACCACTTCGGGCTCCTGGTACGTTGCGAAGACATCCCCCGATCTGCCCGCGTGGACCTGCAAACTCGTTGGTGGCACCACCGTGCACTGGGGTGCGTGCGCCTTGCGCATGAAGGAATACGAGTTCAAGCCGCGCACTCGCTACGGCGAAATTTCCGGTGCCAACCTGCTCGATTGGCCCATCGATCTTCACGAGATGGAGCCCTACTACGATCGCGCCGAGCTGAAAATGGGCGTAACCGGCACTCACGGAATTCCCCGCCTGCCCGCCAGCAATCACGGGAAGGTTCTCTTTGCGGGCGCAAAAAAGATCGGCTACACCAAATTCGAAACTACCAACATGGCCATCAACCCCGTTCCTCGCGATGGCCGCGCCCCCTGCCAGCAGACCGGCTTTTGCGTTCAGGGCTGCACATTCGGCGCGAAGTGGTCCACGCTTTACACCGAAATTCCCAAAGCCGAGGCCACTGGCAAAACGGAAGTACGTTCCGAGTCTCAGGTTCTCCGCATTGAGCACGATCCTTCCGGAAAGGTTACAGGCGTGGTTTACGTCGATGGCAAGGGCGTCATGCAGCGTCAGAAGGCGCGCATCGTCGCGCTCGCCGCAAATTCCATCGAGAGTCCGCGCCTGTTGCTCAACTCCTCTTCGAGCAAATTCCCGCAAGGCCTGGCGAATTCTTCAGGCCACGTCGGCAAAAACTACATGCGCCATATGACGTCCACCGTATTCGCGATTTTCGATAATCCCATTCACATGTATCGCGGCACGGCGCAATCGGGAATTGTGATGGACGAAGCGCGCCTCGATACCAAGCGTGGATTCGTTGGCGGCTATCAGATGGAGCTGTTGCCACAGGGCCTGCCCAGCTTCGCCCAGAACATCGTTCCCGGCGCATGGGGACGCGACCGCGCTTCGATTATCGATAGCTACTCGAATATCGCAGGCGTCTGGCTAATCGGCGAAGACTTGCCCCGCGACACCAATCGAATCACCCTGCATCCGTCGCGAAAAGATAAATTCGGGATGCCGATTCCCAACGTGCACGTGGACGATCATCCCAACGACCTTGCCATGCAGAAGCACGCCATCGGTCAGGCGGATGCGCTGTACAAATCCATCGGTGCCAAGCGCACCGTTCACCGCCTACCATTTCCTTCCACCCACAACATGGGCACTAATCGAATGTCCGAAAAGACGCGCGACGGCGTCGTAAATCGCTACGGCCAAACCCACGATATTCCCAATTTGTTCGTATCCGATGGCAGCCAGTTCACGTCGAGCAGCGGAGAAAATCCCACGCTGACCATCGTCGCTCTGGCGATGCGCCAGGCCGAGTTCATCGCCGACCAAATGTCCAAGCACGCCATCTGATAGGCGCGTTCCGGTCGCGAATTGCAACGCTCCTCACTTTCGAACTTAGTCCTACGTGCAGTTGACATCGCGCGCAGGCCGGTGCTAACTTGCTCGCGTTGGCCAAGAACCTCGTCTCCCCGGAGGTAACTCCATGCCCTACAAACTAACCGTAAATGGGCGTCCCGCTACCGTCGACGTCCATGAGGACACTCCCTTGCTTTGGGTGATTCGCGACGTCCTCAATCTTCACGGCACGAAATACGGTTGCGGAATGGCGCTCTGCGGATGCTGCACCGTGCACCTGAACGGCGAAGCCGTGCGTTCCTGCACCACGCCGATCACTCACGCCGCTGGCAAGCATGTCACCACGCTCGAAGGTCTCTCCGAAGATGGCACTCATCCCATTCAGCTCGCGTGGAAGGAAATTGACGTGCCCCAGTGCGGCTACTGCCAGGCTGGCCAGATGATGAATGCCGCCGCCCTGCTCGCCAAGAATCCGAAACCCACTGATGCCGACATCGACGCCTCGATGGACGGCAACATTTGCCGCTGCGGCACCTATCTGCGCATTCGCAAGGCAATCCATACCGCGGCCGAAATCGCCGCAAAACGCACCAAGAAGCCAGCCGCTGTCGGGGTCTGAAGCGCCGACGGAATGTAACTAGGAGGCCTTATGGAAACCACACTCGTCAGCCGTCGATCTTTTCTTCGTGTGACAGCCTTGGCTGGAGGCGGCATGTTGCTGGCCTCCTACCTGGAGCCGATTACCGAAGTGCTCGCCGCCCAATTTGGGCCGCCGATCACGCTCGTGCCGGCTTCTTTCATCCGCATCGCGCCGGATGGCGTCAGTCACGATCATGGCGAAGAATCCGGAAATCGGCCAGGGTGTGAAGACCATGCTGCCCATGCTGATCGCCGAGGAGCTCGACGTCGATTGGAAGGACGTTCGAGTCGAGCAGGCCGATCTCAATCCAAAGTATGGTTTGCAGATCGCGGGCGGCAGCACGGCCACGCCGATGAACTGGGAGCCGCTGCGCCAAGTAGGCGCCGGTGGCCGCCAGATGCTGATCGCCGCCGCCGCGCAGAAATGGGGAGTGCCTGAATCGGAATGCACCACGACTTCCGGCCGTGTGCATCACACCGGCAGCAAACGCTCCGCGGGCTACGGTGAACTCGCCGCCACAGCCGCTACGCTCACGCCTCCCGATCCGAAGTCGCTGAAGATGAAGGATCCCAAGGACTACAAAATCATCGGCAAGACCACACCCAACGTGGACATCGAAAAGATCGTCACAGGCAAGCCGATCTTCGGAATCGACTTCACCACGCCGGACATGCTTTTCGCCAACTTCCAGAAATGTCCCGTCTACGGCGGCAAAGTCGCCACCGCAAACGTCGACGAGCTCAAGGCGCAGCCTGGCGTAAAGCATGCATTCGTCGTCGAGCCAGTGGGCGATTCGAGCGTGCTGGCCGGCGGCGTCGCAGTTGTGGCCGATACTTGGTGGCAGGCGCGCGCCGCGATGGGCAAGCTGAAAGTCACTTGGGACGAAGGCCCCACCGCCAAGCAGAGCAGCAAGCTCTACGCTGCTACCTCGGTCGAGTTAGCCCAGAAGGAGCCTGGCCAGGTATTGCGCAAGGATGGTGACGCCGACGCGGCCTTTGGCAGCGCCGCGCACGTCGTCGAATCGGCGTATTCTTACCCATTTCTTTCCCACGTGCCTCTCGAACCGCAAAACTGCTCTGCGTCTTTCAAGGACGGCAAGCTCGAAGTTTGGGCGCCCAGCCAAACGCCCGCCAATGGCTTGGGACAAACTGCAAAGATCTGCGGCATCGATCCCAAAGACATCACCGTTCACCTCACCCGCATCGGCGGCGGTTTCGGCCGGCGTCTCACCGACGACTACATGGTCGAGGCGGCATACATCGCCAAGCAGGTTGGTGTTCCCGTAAAGTTGCTTTGGACCCGCGAACAGGACATGGCGCACGATTATTACCGCCCCGCGGGTTTCCACTTCCTGAAAGGCGCGGTCGGTTCGGACGGCAAAATCGTCGCGTGGCGCAATCACTTCGTCACCTTCGGTGAGAACGACAAGTTCGCCCAGAGCGCTGGCCTTTCCGGCGAGGAATTTCCGTCGCGCTTCATTCCGAATTTTTCGCAGCTTTCCTCAATGATGCCGACTGGCGTCCCTACCGGTGCGATGCGGGCTCCCGGCAGCAACGCAATCGCCTTCGTGATGCAGTCGTTTATTGACGAGCTGGCACACGCGGCTGGCAAAGACCCGGTTCAGTTCCGGCTCGATTTGCTCGCCGCCACGCCACTGCCGTCCGCGCCCCCGCCGAAAGGCACACCCGTTGCGTTCGCGCCGGTCCCGTTTGACGCGGCCCGCATGAAAGGCGTGCTTGAGATGGTGGCCGAGAAATCCCGTTGGGGCGGCCGCAAACTGCCCGGAGACACCGCGATGGGCGTCGCTTTCCATTTCAGCCATCGAGGGTATTTCGCGGAGGTCGCGGAAGTTCGAGTCACCAAAGACACGAACGTGCGCGTGAATAAAGTGTGGGTCGCCGCCGATATTGGCAGCCACATCATCAATCCCGGCCCCGCAGTGAATATTTCCCAGGGCGCGGTGATCGAAGCCATGAGCCATGCAATGGGCTATGAGATCACCATCGATGCCGGCCGCGCTGTGCAGAGCAATTTCAATAATTATCCGCCCGTGCGCCTCACGCAAGCGCCGCCGGAAATCGATGTCATGTTCCTGAAGTCGGACAATCCGCCGACAGGGCTTGGCGAACCGGCGCTGCCGCCGATGATTCCAGCCCTCACCAACGCGATTTTCACCGTCACCGGCAAGCGTGTGCGTTCGCTCCCGCTCCAGACCCAAGGTTTTAACTGGGCGTAATCGGGCGGAAAAACTAGCTTTTGTGGCGCAGGCACTCTTGCCTGCGCGCGTAAGCCCGGGCAATCGGTAAACGCACAACCGGGAGTGGCCGTGTCACCTGCAAACTAGGTCACTTCCAAAGATTCCTTCTCCTTGAAGTTTTCTCTCTAGCTTGCTAGAACCTTGAATCCCCGATGACCAATCTCCCATATCTTAGAATCGCAACCGAAGAAGCCTACGCCCCGCCCGAATTATTCGAGCGATACAGAAAGCTTCTCGACCACGGCTCGCATAACGATCCCGGTTTCGCGAGCTTCATGGGTTTCTATCTCAATAATTCCGGGCCGCGCCTCACCGAAATCCGCGCGCAGATTCAGGATATCGGCGAGCGCCGCATTCGCGACATGGACGCAACCGGAATTGCGAAGCAGATTCTTTCGCTCACCTCGCCCGGCGTCCAAGTCTTCGACGCGCCAACCGCCGTCTCTCTGGCGACGTCCTTCAACGATCAACTTGCCGAGGCGATTCGCAAGCATCCAGACCGCTTTGCGGGACTGGCCGCGATTGCTCCGCAAGATCCGCCAGCCGCCGCGAAAGAACTCGAGCGAGCCGTAAAATCGCTGCGCTTGAAGGGCGCGATCGTCAATTCCCACACCCGCGGCGAATATCTTGACGAGCCGAAATTCTGGGAAATCTTCGAAGCCGCCGAATCGCTCGGCGTTCCGATTTATCTGCATCCCACTACGCCGTCGCCTCGAATGGTTGGCCCATTTCTCGATCGCGGGCTTGATGGCGCGGTCTTCGGGTTCGCGGTCGAAACTAGCCTCCACATTCTGCGAATCGTTTTCAGCGGAGTTTTCGATCGCTTTCCAAAATTGCGCATGGTGGCCGGGCATCTCGGCGAAGGCCTTCCTTACTGGCTCTTTCGGATCGATTTCATGCATCAGCGGCTCACGTCGAACAACCGCTACGCAAACGTTCCCAAGCTGCAAAAGAAGCCCAGTGAATATTTGAAAGAAAACTTTTACGTCACCACCAGCGGAATGGCGTGGCAGCCGCCCATTTTGTATGCGCAGTCCGTTCTGGGCGTTGACCGCGTCCTCTACGCGATGGATTATCCCTACCAATTCGTGCCGGACGAAGTGAGGGTCACAGACGATCTCCCCATCAGCGATGCCGACAAGAAAAAGCTCTATCAGACCAACGCTGAAAGGGTTTTTGCGCTCTAGGTCGCCATGCCGAAGGCTACGGTGGGAGTCGACTACTCCAGAAGCTTAGTTGGACGGGCGATAGCGCACGTAAACGCCGTAAAGGGTTAGACCGAGCCCGCTGAAGAAGAGTAGAGGCAACAACAGGTTCGTTACGAGCGATGGCACCGGCACGGGAATTGTCCACGGACTCATGCCCCTGGCGAAATAACTAACTGCCGCAGCTATCAGCATAAAGAGTAATCCACGGCGGATTCGAGGCGCGCCTGCGGAGGATACACCGGCAGCATTGGGAAGCCTCTTTTCAGGCAGTGTCTCACGGCAATGACTGCACTGCGTTAGCTGGTCGTATACCAGTTTTCCGCAATATGGACATTCGCGAAGCGCCATTTGTTACCCCAAAAGAAGCCTGATTCGGATAGCCACGTCCGGCTTCTGTGAAATTCGTTCCATTTGAACTCGATCAGTCAGTGCAAACCTGGTTCCAGGGTGCGATACACAATTCTAAACATTTCGCCGAAAGCAATGTTGTCCGATGCGCGAGTTGGTGCCAAAAACGTAACAGTCTGGGTGCGGACGGGAATAGAGCCGGCTGCCGCAAGCGGATTTCGCTCCTATCACCTGTTCTTTGTGTCGGTTAGCGTCGGCATCACGCCGCGCTTGCCTACTGAAATGAACTCATCCGCCAGTCGGTCACCTTTTGATTTAGAATGCCAGCCGTTCTTGTCGTCCCATTTGAATTAGTCCATGGGAGGAAAGTCATGCGGAGGCGCGAATTTCTGGCGGTCCCTGTTGCAGTCGGTGGTCTCATGGCTTTGTCCAGCGCGGAAACAGCAAGCTCAGATCCGCAGCCGGTCAGTTCAAACCCCCGGGGCGTGAAGGCGCTTATCTTCGACGTCTTCGGTACGGTGGTGGATTGGCGCGGTTCAATCATCCGCGAAGGCGCGCAATGGGGTAAAGAGAAGGGACTGGAGATCGACTGGGGCAAATTCGCCGACCAGTGGCGCGCGGGCTACGCTCCCTCCATGGATAAAGTGCGCAAGGGCGAAGTGCCGTGGACCAAGCTCGATGTGCTGCATCGCGTGATCCTCGAAAGCCTGCTGAAGGAATACAACATCGTCGGTTTAGCGGAAGAGGAAAAGGACCACTGGAATCGCGTGTGGCACCGCCTGACGCCCTGGCCCGATTCAGTCGAAGGCCTCGCGCGCCTCAAGAAAAATTACGTGATCGCCACGCTTTCCAATGGCAACGTCTCCTTGCTGGTTGATATGGCAAAACATGCGGGACTTCCGTGGGATACGGTGTTCTCGGCGGAACTCTTCCACCATTACAAACCGGATCGAGAGGCTTATCTCGGCGCAGTGGAACTTCTCAGCTGCAAGCCTGCCGAGGTCATGATGGTGGCCGCGCATCCTCCTGATCTGAAGGCCGCGCAATCATGCGGCCTGAAGACAGGTCTTGTGCCCCGGCCTTTGGAGCACGGTCCCGTGCATGGCGCCGCAGCCACGGGGAATGCTGCCGCTTCGGCAAATGGATCGTTCGACGTTACCGCCCGCAACTTCATCGAGCTTGCCGAGAAGCTGGCCTAGTCCTGCGTCGCGTCGGAATCGTGCGGAGCGGCGCTACGCTCGGTTGCGTCGCTTAGCCAGTTCTTCGAGGCTTGGATACGAGTGCGCCTCCACAAACGTCTTTTCCGGCGGCTGCGAACCCTCTTTCATCGCCCGCACCAGCATCTCCAGCGCGATTTCCATCGTTAGGGAAGTCAGCACTGCCGCGCGAAGCACCCCTTGATCCACCAGCGGCTTAATCTGCTTCTGAATCCCCACGCCCGCGCACGGCAGCGCCAGCCATTTCTTCTTTTCCGCGTCGCCTGTCGTCTCAAACGCCTTTCTGGCGCCAAAAATGAAATCCGCATTCTGCGAAGCGATCACCCGCGTTCCCTCCGGCTTCACTGTAGAGAGATTCAGCCACGAAGACACCGCGGTGTAAGCGCTTTCCGCCGACGAGCCTTGCACCTTCACGCTCTTCACGTCCACGTTCTTAGGTCTGCCGCTGTCGAGTCCCTCGAATCGCCTTGATGCAATCGAGCTCATCGATGGTCCCCGCAGATACAGTATCGTGCCTCCTTCCGGCAATATTGCTCCCATCTGTCGTCCTTGAATCCGCCCCACTTCCACGTGGTCCTGTGACACTTGGAATACCGGAGCCTTCGCGTTCTTGCGGAGTGTTGGGAGGTAATCAACCTGCGCGTTGCTAACCAGCCATCCAATTCCCGCCGCAACCGCGGCCTCGGCCACGCGCGGCAACCCAGCGGCGCTCACCGGCTCTAGAAGGATGCCATTGGGCCGTTCTGCAGGGGGCGCCTGTACGAATTTCAGCAATTGTTGGCCCTGATTTACCGGGTCCATCTCCGCGTCTACCACTTGCAGTTCCACTCCCAGGCGGTCCGCTGTAGTTTTTGCAATCGCCACTTGTTCGCGCAAGTAGATGGCGTCGCCGGGAATTGACAGCACACAGTTCCATTTTTTCACGAGTGTTCCCAAAGGTCGGATTTGATGGTGGTGCGGATTTTCATTTCGGATTCGTCGTCGCTATGGCACTTGGCCGCAATCTCTGGTTCTGCATTCGGTCTCGCGCATCCTACGCTTCCCGTATCCTTGACACAAGAATTTGCCACCCGCGCCGCCCTTCTGAAGAAGCATACACTTGCCGCACCTCCTATGCGGTTGGTCTTGCGGGCGAGATGACCGGCTGGTACCCTCGCGCCTTGGAAATTGTGCCCGTCTTCGTATGGGCATAGCATGCTATGCCCGGCGCAGATACTTGGCTACATCCCAGCCATTTATCTCCGCGTATGCGGCCGTCATCGAATTTGTCTTTTGTACGAATCCCTAGGAGGCATCTAAAATGAAAATTCCGATTTTGCAAATCCTGCTTGTCGTTTCGTTGATTTGTCCCATGCTGGCCGTTGCCGCCCCAGGCGGCGATTCCAAGGACCTTGCTGCGGAGGTCGCGACGCTGAAAGCTCAAGTGGCGCTGCTCTCCCGCCAGGTCCAGCGCTCGCAGGACTACATCGACATCTGCAATCTCCAGGACGCCTACGGCTTCTACGTGGACAAGGCCAAATGGGACGAGGTTGCCGATCTCTTCACCAAGGATGGCACCCTCGAAATCGGCCTGCGCGGCGTTTACAAGGGACAAGACCATGTCCGCGCCTATCTCCACAAGCTACCCGACCTCACCTACGGATCGGTTTTCAACCACATCCAGTTGCAACCCATGGTCACCGTCAGTCCCGATGGCAAGACCGCCAAGGGACGCTGGCGCGCGTTCATGCAGGTGGGCCAACTCCACAAGAGAGCCCAGTGGGGAGATGCCGTCTACGAGAATGAGTACGCGAAAGAGGACGGCGTGTGGAAGATCAAGAAGCTCCACGCCTATTTCACCTACTACGTTCCGTTTAACAAGGGTTGGGACCAGGGCGGCGATCCTCCGCCCGCCGCGATTCCCGGCCTCCCTCCGGACGAGCCTCCCACAGAAACCTACAAGCTCTACCCGGACGTCTACGTCCCACCCTACCATTACAAAAACCCAGTCACCGGCAAATGACAATCCGATCGGGATTGCCGGTCTTGCTTTCGTAGCGGCCGCCTTTAGGCAGGCGTCTTAGAATTAGGGTGTGACGTCGGTTTTCGTAGGGGCATAGCATGCTATGCCCGGCGAACATCCTGGCTACATGCTAGCTATTCGTCTCGGCGAAAACGGCAGTCGCTTCCCCTCGCCTCCAGAAGAGTCCACAGGCACCACTTGACATTCTCAAATCTCCTTCGTGCTAGCGTGAGTTGAGGGGCGCTTTCGGCCCTGGAAAGGTGGAGACGAGAAGACATGGACACGTTCCCATCCTGCGTTAGGGAAGAAGTTCGGGGAAAGCGACCGATTGAAAATGACAGCGCACCTGGCGCCACATCTCTGGACGCTCAAGCTGTTTCCAACAGTGGCTCGGGCATTCGAAGAAATCCTACTCGCAACACGTGTCGAGTAGAACTGTCCCTAACTCCATGGAAACAAACGACGCGTGCACATTCTACTCGTCACAGATCGGAGACCTCAAATCTTCGGCAGGACGATACCTTGCTGGGACTGGTATTTGCCCTTCTTGTCTTTGTAGGAAACTTCGCACTGCTCATCGGACTCGAAGAAAACGACTTGAGCGAGTCCTTCGTTAGCGTAGATTTTCGCGGGCAGTGGGGTGGTGTTGCTGATCTCAAGGGTGACGAAGCCTTCCCACTCCGGCTCGAACGGCGTGACGTTGACGATGATGCCGCATCGTGCGTACGTGGATTTGCCGACGCAGATGGTGAGCACGTTGCGCGGAATACGGAAAAATTCGATAGAACGCGCCAGCGCAAAGGAATTCGGCGGCACAATGCAGACGGCTCCCTTGAATTCGACGAAAGAATTGGGGTCGAAGTGCTTCGGATCCACGATGGTGGAGTTGACGTTAGTGAAGATGCGAAATTCGTCCGCCACGCGCATATCGTAGCCGTAAGAAGAGACGCCGTAGCTGATCACACCGTCGCGTACTTGGCGGTCCTCAAAAGGCTCGATCATCTTGTGGTCGCGCGCCATCCTGCGAATCCATTTGTCCGACTTCACCGACATGGATCATTCCTCCCGTGGAATGGAAATTGTAACGTGGGTGGGACCGCGCAGTGTATTACACAGAGGTGCGCTTGACAACCTGCAAACCTCTGACTAGCATGGAGTTCCGGCCAGAAATAGCGGTTTTCGGAGGAAGTTGTGATCAAGCTCGACATCGTAAACGCCATCGTTCAGAAAACAAGCGTCAGCCGGGCCAAGGCCGAACAAGCAGTGGAAACGGTTTTCGAGGCGATGAAAAATTCGCTGGGGCGCGGAAGGCGCATCGAATTGAGGCGCTTTGGCGTGTTCAATGTGAAGCCGCGAAAGACCGGTATCGGACGCAACCCGCGCACCGGGCAGCAGGTGAGCATCCCGCCCGGCAAAGCCGTGCGATTCAAACCCGGCAAAGAACTTCAGGCACTACCAGCTCCCGCCAACAAGTCCTGACCTTCGCGTGGAGTTCTTGCTTTGGCATCGCGCCAATTCAACTGACGCAGGCGGGGTTCTCCACAGTTTTGTTGACGCGCCAACTTTTGCGCGGAGCATCCAACTCACATGAGAATCTTTCAGAGCACGAGCCGATGAGTGTGCGCCAGTGAGCGTGAGCGACAGCAACGGGCACAACCGCTTTCCGGTGGAAGTGCTCGACGCACGCATTACGCGCCGAGGACAGAGTATTCTCAGCGTCCGCCGAAGCGGCGCCCGCTTTGGCCGGCACTGATTCTATTTTTGCTGACGGTGCTTTCGACGCTGGCTGTGGGCGCGGAATTCGGGCGAGCGTACGCGGAAAATCGCCAGCCATTTTCCGGCGGGCAAGATCCGGTGTCGCTGATGGTTCTGACGTTCAAGCATCCGGCGGTGCTGGCGGAGGGAATCCCGTTTTCGTTCACGCTGCTGATCATTTTGTTCGCGCACGAAATGGGGCATTACGTGGCGTGCAAAATCTACGGCATCGACGTGAGCTATCCGTACTTCATTCCCGCGCCGACGCTGTTTGGAACTTTTGGCGCGGTGATTCGCATACGTTCACCAATCACCACGCGCCGGGCGCTTTTCGATGTGGGGCTCGCGGGTCCCGTGGCGGGATTTGTGTTCGCGCTGCCGGCTATGGCGTACGGAATCGCTGAGTCGAAAATCATTCCGGGCACGGAGCGAAATGCCGCGATCATCTTCGGGCATCCGCTGCTGATGCGTTTTTTTAACGACCTGTTTCATCCTCATATGGATGTGACCTGGCTGCTGCTGAATCCAGTGGGCCGCGCCGCGTGGGTGGGACTGTTTGTGACCGCGCTGAACCTGCTGCCTGCCTGGCAACTAGATGGCGGACACATCATGTTCGCAGTGGCGAGCAGGCGGCATTGGCGGATCTCGATAGCCGTGGCGCTCGGGCTGCTGGTAATCGGCCGCTTCAGCTATCTTTGGTATGCGTGGGGCGGCCTGCTGCTCGTGCTGACGCTGAGATTCCGGCATCCTCCGCTGGCGGACGAATGGAAGCCGCTCGACCCATCGAGGCGGGTATGGGCGCTGATCGCGCTGGCCATTTTCGCGTTGTGCTTTACGCCGTGGGCCGCGGTGATCGGTTCGCGCTAGAGCTTTAGGTGCCTAGGACAAATTCGCGGGATCGACGTCCACGATAACGGCGGTGGCGGGAAGTTCCTTTGCGGCGCAGAAAGCAACCGCACCCGAGAGCGCTTTTGCCAGCGCGGAGCGGTGGGGCGATTTCAGCACGAATTGGAAGCGGTAATCGCGGCGCAGGCGCGCGAGAGGCGCGGCAGCGGGGCCGAGAATTTTTACGCCGCGTTCTTCGAACGGCGCGAAATATTCCGCGAGCGCGCGGGACCAGCGAATCGCGTTCTCGATTTTGCGGTCGCGCACGAGAACGGTGGCGAGCGCGGTGAACGGCGGATAGTGCAGGATGCGGCGGAAGTGCGCTTCCTTTTCGTAGAACGAAACGTAGTCCTGCTGCGCGGCGTATTGGATCGCGTAGTGCTCGGGATAGTAGGTCTCGACGAAAACCTCGCCGGAGAGTTCGCCGCGTCCCGCGCGTCCGGCAACTTGTGTGAGCAACTGGAAAGTGCGCTCGGCGGCGCGAAAGTCCGGGCGTCCTAGCGCGAGATCGGCGGCGACCACGCCGACCAGCGTGACGCGCTGGAAATCGTGACCCTTGGCGACCATCTGCGTGCCCACCAGAATATCGATTTCGCCGTTCGCGAATGCGCCGAGCACTTGCTGGTATTCGCGCTTGGTGCGGACCGTGTCGCGATCGAGGCGCGCGATGCGAGCGGCGGGAAATTGTTCGCGGAGATATTCGTCAACGCGCTCGGCGCCATCACCGACGAAGTACATGTACTCCGCGTGGCACTTGGGGCATTGCTTCGGCGGGCGAATCGAATAGCCGCAGTAGTGGCATTCGAGGCGCTGGCGGCTCTTGTGATAGGTGAGTGCGATGCTGCAATTCTGGCATTGCACGAAGGCGCCGCAACTTCGGCAGAGTTGGGACCATGAGTAGCCGCGACGGTTGATGAGCACCATAGCCTGGGTGCGCTCTTCCAGGCGCAAGGCAATGGCGGCGCGAAGCGTCTCCGAAACCGGCACGGCGCGATGCCGGCGGCGAAATTCCTCGCGCAAATCGACGATGCGTACTTCCGCAAGCGGACGGTTTTCCACACGCGAGGCGAGCTTGAGCAGACGATATTTTCCGGCACGAGCATTGTGGTAGGTTTCAAGCGAAGGAGTGGCCGAGCCAAGCAGCGCGACCGCGCCTTCAAGACGGGCGCGGTAGACGGCTGTGTCGCGGCCGTTGTAGCGCGGCGTTTCTTCCTGCTTGTAGCTCGATTCCTGTTCCTCGTCCACGATAATGAGGCCGAGATTTTCGATCGGCGCAAAAACCGCGGAGCGCGTGCCCACAACCACGCGAGCCTCGCCGCGGCGAACGCGCCACCATTCGCGGGCGCGTTCGATATCCGGGAGGCCGCTGTGCAGGATGGCAACAATCGCGCCGAAACGGGCGCGGACCAGCCTTCCGAGCCATAGTGTGAGCGCAATCTCAGGCACGAGGACGATCGCAGTCTTTCCGCGCGAAAGTGCAGCTTCAATCGCCCCGAGATAGACCTCCGTTTTGCCGCTGCCGGTGACGCCGTGAAGCAAGCCCGCGGAAAATTTGCCAGCCACAACCCAGCGCCAGATTTCTTCGAGCGCTTCTTTCTGCTCGGTGTTCAAAACGTTGGCCGGGGGAACGAAGTCTGTGTCCCATGGATCTTCGCCGGGGGTAAGCGGTTCGTCCCAAGCGAGCAGAGCGCCTGCTTTTTCGAGGCGCTGCACCGCTGCGCGGGAGGCATTTGCCTTCGCCAACAGCAATGGGAGCGGCAGCGGGCCTCGGGTAGAGGCGAGCACTTCGCGGATTCTAGCTTCGGCTTCACGGGTTGCGACGCTGGGCTTCGCGCGACGATCTGCGGCGCTGGTTTCGTTGGCCGGGTGTGGATTCCAGGCGACGATTTTTTGTGTGCGAGTCTTTCGCGGGCTGACAACGTCGCGAGCCGTGAGGTAGCCACGACGAACGAGTTTTTCGGCGGCAGCTCCGCCTCCGGGCCAGCGGCGCGCGCGCGAGGCCGGCGCGGAGATTTCTTTGTCGAAATGGCGCAACAAATCGAGTTCAGGATTCTCGAGGCCGACGATTTCTTTGGTCGCGGTCGATTCACGTAGATAGGTTCGGCCAGAGTCGGTGAGCGAAAAGGTGCGGTTATGGCGAAGCTCGATTTCCGGCGGCAACATCGCGCGAAATGCTTCACCGACAGGCGCAAGATAATAGCGGCTGATCCAGTGGCCCAACTCGATCAATTTCGGGGGCAGCGCCGGAAGCTGATCCATCAGTTCGGCGATTTCTTTTATCTGGGCTACGTTGGGAGCCCGATCGGACTCAGCGACGCCTACGCCGATCATGGCGCGCTTGCCAAAAGGCACGACCACGCGACGGCCCACGAGGGATTGGCCATCGAAGGATGCAGGGACGGCGTAGGTGAACGTCGAGTGCAGAGGCACCGGGAGTGCCACTTCGCAATAGCGAGGGGACATAACAGCGCAATAGTGTAGCAGCCCGCGCGAAATCTTTTAGAGCGGGCTGGTGTGGAGAATGCAGGTCAGGCGATTGCCATCTCGAGTCCATCCTGAAGAATGAGCGACGGGGCGTATTCGATATGTAACACACGTCTTGCACGTTCGGTGCGTGACTTTGACGACGAGTGAACAATCAACGGCCTCATAGCGAGCACACCGCCCCGAGGCACTACGCAGTCAACCGCCGAGGTTTGTGCGGCAAGCTGGTGAAGTGCATCGCTGCTCAGAACGTCCATCACGTGCGTTCCGGGCAGTACACGTAATGGCCCGTTTTCAAGCGTCGAATCGTCTAGATGGAGGCGCAATGCCAGAACTTTACGGAGAACACTGGCCGGTGCGTGTGCGTAGATCACGCCTTCCTTCACCGACCAGGGTCCCCAGCCGGGTGCGTCCTGTCGCTTCCGAAGCGGCAGAGCCGTGTCCTGATGCCAGGCGACCAACCAGTTGGAATTTGGCGACTTGTCGAAAAGAGTCGCGCGAAACGGTGTTGCGCCGCGGCCCAGGATTTTTTCCGCGAGCCCAGTCAGGCGCGGATCATGGGCAAGTTCGGCAATCGACGAGTGCCTGAGAGCATTGCGCGAGCCGGCTCGACTTCGAGGCAGCGGCTTCTCAGCGAGTTCTAGGTTGAGACTCACAATGTCGCTCTCGGACACGACGTCGGGAATTATCGCGAATCCGTGCTGTTCCAATAATTCATTCCACATGGAAGTCCTTTGCCACATTTTACATCGCCACAGATTCAACCGTCCCTCCGGGACTTTTGAATTTTCGTTCCCGGACCCGGCACTCCGCTTCGCTCCGTGCCGGGCTAATTACGGTCGCCGCTCTGCGGCTGAACACAAACTTCCGGATACTTACCACGCCACGCGGCCTAAAATTCATCCCCGTTTTGAGCTTCGCCTACGCAGAAATCGGAAGGGGCACATTCAACCTGTTAGAGGCTGACGAGGACGACGCCAACGAAGATAAGGAAGATGCCGAACCACTGAGTGCGCTCGATGCGTTCGCGGAGGAAAATCCAGGAGAGCAAAACGGTGATGGCGCCGTAGAGGGATGAGAGTACGCTGACGACGGCGACGTGGCCGGTGTCCAGTCCGGCGTTGTTGGCGACGAAGGCGATTGTGTCCATCAGGCCGACGACCAGGAGGAACCACCAGATGTTGCCGCGTGGAAGCGGGAGTGCTTTGCCGGTCGGAATGCCCACCAGGAGCAGCACGGAAAGCGTGGTGATGCGCACGACCCACACGGAAACGGCGCTGCCGACGAGCGGGACGACGTGAAATCCGAGCCACCAGAACATTACGCCGTAGCCAGTCGCGGCGAGAATCGCCAACGCGGCGCCCTTCGACAAGTGCGGTTGGGAAGCGTGATCGCTGCCCGAACCGACGGCCGGTTTATCGGATGCGAATGAAAGCGCGGCGAAAATCACACCGACGAATGTTACTGCCAGGCCAGCGGCGCGAAGAGCGTGAATGCGTTCGCCGCTGAGCAGAGCGAGCGCGACCGTTAGAGCCGGGTACGCCGAGGAAACGGGTCCGGCGATGCTCATCGCGCCGACTTCGAAAGAGCGATAGAGCGCCAGTGAGGAAACTGTATTCATCAATCCGGCGATAATTGCGAAGCCCCACGGCTTCCATCCTGGAGCCATGCCGCGAGAAAAAGCGGCGCTCTGCCACAGGTAGACGGTGAGGGCCAGAAAGCCGAAGAGCTGCATGATCATCAGCGTGCGGTAAGCTCCGATGCGCCGCGAAGGAAAGCGCGCCGAGAAATCCGCCACACCCCAGCCGAGAGCCGCCGTTATTCCCAGGATGATGTCCATTTTTTCTCTAGGATATATTCGCCAATATTGACATTTCTTTATTGGCGACGCCGAAGAGAGATTCCCATTCCGAGCGGAGTGTCCCGCGCTTTTGCCTTTGCGCGTGACAATCCTGTTTTGATGGTCACTTGCGCTTGGGCGCGAGGCCGAGGACGGCCATCACCTTCTGTAAATCCTTCCAGACTTCGCTTTTTGCCGCTGGATTCCGCAGTAAATATGCCGGATGGTACGTGGCGATCAGCTTTGAGCCGCGAAAGTCAAACCATTCGCCGCGGAAGCGGGAAATGCCCTGGTTGGTTTGGAGAAGGGTTTGCGCCGAGCAGGCGCCGAGACAGCAGATTACTTTTGGCTGAATCACGCCGAGCTGGCGAAGAAGGAACGGCGAGCAAGTTGCAATTTCGTCATTTTCCGGGAGGCGATTTTCGGGCGGGCGGCACTTGACGACGTTGCAGATGTAAACGTCGGGACGGCGGAGGCCCATTGCCTCGATCATCTGGGTGAGCAGTTTGCCGGCACGGCCCACGAAGGGCTCGCCCTGAATATCTTCGTCGCGGCCAGGACCCTCTCCGACGAAGACGAGTTGCGCCGTCGGATTGCCGACGCCGAAGACGATCTGCGTGCGAGCTTTGTGCAGCTTGCAGCGCACGCAATCCGGGCCGATGTCTACACGGATTCGCTCAAGGCTGTCGTTTGCGATGCGTTCCTCGAACAGGGACGCAGCGGCTACGGGTGGAACGAAACCAGCTGCGGGTCGGGGTGGCGTGAGAGGAGCGGAAGCCGAGCGCGAAGCCGTGGCGGCCGCCGCCAACCGCAAATTGGATACAGCTGCAATCGGCGCGTCGACGGAAGTTTCCGCAACTTCTGAACTGTTCGCTGAGGCGCCTGGCGTGGCGGCCAGTGGTGTGGTGCGGCTGAGGTAATAGGGGCCGAGGCCAAGATCGTCGGCATAGCGGAGCCAAGCTTCCGCACGCACGCGGCTCGATTCATCCATGACCGCGAATTATCTGCGAGAGCGTGCTGATTCACAAGGGCACATTTGAGTTGTGAAGATCCGATTTGCGCCCGCGCGCGTAAGATAATCACGCGGCTGCAAATTGACCGGGCGGTTTCGTCGCGCCTATACTGAAGTAGTCGCTGAACTAAGAGAGAGAAGGATTAGCGTGGAAAAACCTGTCATTTTGAGTGCGGTGCGCACGCCCATTGGGAAATTCATGGGCGGACTTTCACCGCTTACAGCGCCAGAGCTGGGTGCGAAGGTGATTGCGGAATCCGTGCGACGAGCTGGAATTGACCCAAAGCAACTGGATGAGGCCATCATGGGGAACGTCCTGCAGGCGGGCCTGGGGCAAAATCCGGCACGCCAGGCTGCGTTGAAGGGTGGCCTGGACCCGCGCGTGGCGGCGATGACGATCAATAAAGTCTGCGGATCGGGCCTGAAAGCTGTGGCGCTCGCGGCGCAGGCGGTGACGCTGGGCGAGTCCGAAATTGTGGTTGCGGGCGGCATGGAGTCGATGACCAATGCGCCTTATCTGATGAAAGGCGCGCGCACCGGTTTTCGGCTGGGCAATTCCGAGCTGCTTGACTCCATGATCGTGGATGGCCTCTGGGACGCGTACGAAGACTTCCACATGGGTATGACGGCCGAACTGGTGGCCGAAAAATATGGAATTTCGCGACAGGAACAGGATGAATTTGCTCTGGAAAGCCATCGCAAAGCCGTGCGCGCGACGAAATCGTGTTTCGTGAGCGAACAAATTGTTCCTATCGAGCTGCCGCAACGAAAAGGGCCGCCGGTGGTGATTAAGGCGGACGAATCGCCGCGCGAAGATACGTCGCTCGAAGCGCTGGGGAAGCTGAAGCCGGCGTTCAAGAAAGAAGGTGGGACTGTGACCGCGGGGAACGCGCCCGGAACGAATGACGGGGCGGCCGCGGTTGTGGTGACGAGCGAGAAAACCGCAGCGCAGCTTGGCAGGCCAGTGATGGCGCGAATCGTGGCGCAGGCGGTGAGCGGCGTGGAGCCGAAATGGGTGATGATGGCACCAGTAGAGGCGGTGGAAAAATTGCTGGCGAAAACCGGGTGGGATCGCGACAAGGACGTCGATCTCTACGAGCTGAATGAGGCTTTCGCGGTGGCCGCGATTGCCGTGACGCGGCAGCTGAAACTCAATTCGGAGAAAGTGAACGTCAACGGCGGGGCTGTGGCGCTGGGACATCCGATCGGCGCGTCGGGCGCGCGGATATTGGTGGCGCTGCTTTATGAATTACAGCGACGGAATTTGAAGCGCGGCATCGCGGCGCTCTGCCTGGGCGGAGGGAACGCAGTAGCGCTGGCGGTCGAGCGTCCGTAAGAAATTCTGTGATGTTAAAACTATGATCTGTCCGAAATGCAAGACGGAGTACCGCGCGGGTTTTACGAAATGCGCGGACTGCGACGTCGACCTCGTCGACAGGCTTGATTCTTCTTCGGAGCAGGCGGGGCCATCGAAACACGATCGCCCGGCGCTGGCGTGGCGAGGAGACGATCCGGTTGTCTTTAGCGCCGTGCTGGCCGCTTTAGGCGACGAGGAAATTCCCAATTACGAAATGTCCGACCACGAACAACTGCCGTTTGAGCCCGCTATTCCAAGGCCACAATACGCCATTTTTGTGCGGCAGGAAGACGTGTCCCGCGCGAAGAAAGCGATTCAGGAAGTAATCGGAAACGACGCGGGTCAGTGAGTTGGGGCTGAGCTAAAAGCGCGACGCTAGTAGAAAGCCCCCACCGATGGCTACCGCATCCTCCAGCAGCGCAATCAACAAATCGGGCGCGTGAAGCGCTTTTACGGTTCGCGTTCGCACCTGATAACCGCCAAACGTCCCAATCAGTGCACCGATAATCCCAGCGATTGCCGCAATCACAATCGAGTTCGCGCCAGCCGCGCCAAACGCGGCGCCGGAAAGCCCGCCCGTGAGGATCCGCACCGTAAGAGGGAACGGCGTGAGGCGGCTCGGTGTTTTCGGCAGTTTGTCGTTGATGAGTTCGGCCAGAGCCAAAAGAGTGAAAATCGCCACTGCAATGGTCGATCCCATGAAGCGCAAATGAGAATCCTGCAAATTCAGTACGTGCAAATGCGCCATCCAACAAACGACCGCGGGCGCAGTAAACGAACGCAATCCGGCAATGATGCCGATGCCAACCGCGAGTAGCAGAATCGAGGTCACGTTCATGGGTTAAGCCTCCCTATTCGCAGCGGCGCGCGAAGGGCGCTATCATGAACGCCTGATGTCCACCGAGTCAATCAAGACAATCGCCGTGCTGGGCGCGGGGACGATGGGAAACGGCATCGCGCATGTGTTCGCCCGCGCGGGCTATGCCGTGATTCTGCGGGACGTTGAAACGCGATTTCTCGATCGCGGCATCGCAACGATTGCCAAGAATCTGGACCGCGAAATCAAAAAAGAGAAAATCACCGAGGCGGAGAAAGCCGCGGTGCTGGCGCGGCTCCGACCAACGACCGATATCGGAACGCTGGCAGCTGCGGATTTTGCCGTCGAGGCCGTTCCCGAACAGCGCGATTTGAAAATACAGGTGTTGCACGACGTAGACGCGGTGCTGCGCTCAGGCGCGATCCTCGCCAGCAACACATCTTCGATTTCAATTACGGAGCTTGCGGCGCAGACTCAGCGAGCGGATCGCTTCATTGGAATGCACTTCATGAACCCGGTGCCGATGATGGTGCTAGTGGAAGTGATTCGCGGGCGCGCGACAAGCGATGCGACCTTTCAAACAACCATGACGCTGTGCGAGAAGCTGGGGAAAAAGCCAGTGGCGGTGAATGACGCGCCGGGCTTCGTCGCCAACCGCGTGCTCATGCCGATGATTAATGAAGCAGCGTACGCGGTGATGGAGGGCGTCGCCACGCCGGAAGCAGTGGACGCGGTGATGAAGCTGGGGATGAATCATCCGATGGGACCGCTGGAGCTAGCCGACTTGATCGGACTCGACGTGTGCGTGGAAATCCTCGGCGTGATGGCGAAAGGATTCGGTGACGCTAAATACCGCCCTTGTCCGCTATTGCAGGAATATGTTGATGCCGGGCGATTAGGACGTAAATCCGGTCGGGGCTTTTATAGATATTGAGCGGAACCGCAGATAAGCGGCCGAAAGGTTGTGCGCGTTTGCGGTCGAGGGACTTCTTTCGGAGTTAGTTCTCGCCACAGGTCGTTTCGCAGTTTCCCAGGAACAGCAGAACTGGGTTCGCGTCGCTGGGAGTCGTCGACAATATCAGGATTTTTGTAGGCGAGACGACGAGGAAATCTGCCGTGAAAGTGGCGGGTGCGGTCAGCGCCAACGTGCCATTTCCCGCAGTCGAGCTAAGGCCGGCATACGTCCCAGTTACGGCTTGCGCCGAGGAGTTGCCCCCGGCTGCGCCCTGGTCCTGGGTGCCGGCGATCGTCCCAGCTGTAGAGGACGTGTTCGCCAAGGTCACCGAGCCGGAAATGTCAGTAACGGGAGAGGTAGCGGGCGCCGATGTGCCGAGCACGAATGTGGAATTGAGATCTGAAGCACTGAGATTGAGCGGGGAAGGGGACTGAGGTTCGAGAATCCCGAAAAATGGAACCGGCGTGCTGCTGCTGAGCGATTCACCGATGGCGAAGGCTTCGTTTTGATTGATGATGTAAAAAACCAGCGATATTGAAGTGGAAATCCCTGAATCGACTCGACCGAACTGGTCGGACGAGACGAACGCGAGGCT
>CAVRSO010000003.1:0-58043 GCA_963723845.1 uncultured Acidobacteriota bacterium | reverse complement strand
CATGGATTTTACAATATTTTGAATATCCTGAGGTCTTTGCTGTCCTTATCTGAATGAAATGCTAGCACGCTTGTTATAATACCTGGCACATCTGCGCCGGTGGAGAGTATCCAATCCCGCGAAGTGGACCAGCTTAAAGTCCAGGTGCCGGACGCCTGGCCCAACCTCTTCCGTCAGGCCCGATTTCTTTCCGCAGTGGATTTCGTGCAGGCCGATCGCTTCCGGCGCAGCGTTGCGAAAGAGATGGCCCGCGTTTTCTCCCAAGTCGATCTGCTCCTCGTGCCCTCCTTGCGTGACGAAATGCTCACTATCTCCAATTTTACTGGGCACCCCTCCCTAACATTGCGAGCCGGCTTCGTCGAGGTGTCCGTCGCACGAAGCGACTGGGCACCGAGCCCGAACAAACCGCTGCCGACCTTCTCACCGCCGCGGCGCGTGCCTCACGGCGTCACTTTGATCGGGCGGCCGTTTGAAGAGGGCGCCCTAGGACGCGCAGGCCTCGCGCTGGAGCACACCTTCGGCGTGGTCGACGAGCGCCCGCCCGGGTTTTGAATCGATTATCGGTTTTCAGGTGGCTGGCTTGATGTCGGTTACGTGGATCGTCTTGGTTGCCGCATCGTAGGTTCCGGTTACCTTCACCTTCTGGCCGGCGAAGTCCGCGGGCTTTGTTTGATCGTCAAGCTCGTAAACGGTCTTTCGCGTGGCGTTGTAAAGGACGTACTTTCCGCCAGCCTTGACACATGCTTCAGTGCACGCCTTCTTTACCGCCGGATCCGTCGCATCCTTGCCTTTCTGCATCATTGCGTGCGAGCCCATCTTCGCGCACGAACTATCCATGATTTCGCCCGTAAAGCTTCGATCCGCCGCATGCGCCAAACCCAACCCCAACAGCATCACTGTTGCGACAGCTCCTATTGCAATCTTTCTCACAGAATTCATGTGGTTCCCTCCCATGAAGTTGGATTAACTAAGCGGCAAAATTGTCACAAAGATTTTCGGGGATTCTGGTCGATTCCGTTTGCTGGACGAGCGTTCGATACGATACACCCTTATCCCGCTGCGAACATCCTGGATTTGTGCCGGGAGAAAAAGTCCACACCAAGCACTACTTGCATCGCCTCGTCCCTGTCCCTAAGATGGGCGCATGTTTTTGAAGATGAATAGCGCGGTCAAACGACGGGACGAGCCTGTGTTTGGACCTAATCGCAACACTGGACGAGTAGAAAGTAGCGTAAATGACTGAAAACAAAGGATGGCGTCACAGTCTACCCGTCACAGAAACGAGGGCCCTTTTTGCACGCCTTCTCGCTGCAGCCGTCTTCATCATGCTGCTAGCTTCATCCGGGGAGCCGGTTCGCGGCGACCGTTCCGCGAGCACTGCTCCATCGAGAATTGGCAACTCCTTAGCACCGGAGAAAAGCATGCCGCCGCAGTCCGCCTCGGAAAAGTTCGCCCAACTGAGCGACCAGTTTATGAAAGATTCGCTGGCGATGTCTCCTGTCAGCGCGTCCACCGCCGGATACCATAAACACACTGATCCGAAGACCGGAAAAACTATCGAGCTCGATGCTCTACTGGACGACATGAGCCTCGAGGCCTTTGCCAGGCAGCGCACTTTCTACGCTGAGTGGCAGCAACGCTTTCACACTGAGACTCCGGTCTCGTCGCTCGCTCCCGAGGATGCTGCCGATTGGCACCTCATCGATGATCAGATCGGTCTCAGTCTGCTCGAGCTGGACCACATTCAAGGCTATCGCCATCACCCAACTGTCCCGGTCGAGCTGGTCGGAAACGCGATTTTTCTTCCTCTCTCGCAAAGCTACGCACCAAAAGACGTGCGGCTGGGCCACGTCCTTTCCAGAATCAGCCAAATTCCGCGCCTGCTCGGCCAAGTGAAACAATATTTGAGCGATGCCGACCCGATTTTCGTCAATACGGCGATTCAGGAAAACGAAGGAAACATTGATCTGATCCAAAATACCGTCTCCGGCGAAATCAGTCCGGGCTCGCCGCTGAAAGCCGAATACGACCGGGTCGCCCCGCCCGCGCTCGACGCGCTGAAACATTTTGACGAGTGGCTTCGCAATGATTTAGGAAAACGCAAGTCGCGCCTCACTTGGCGCTTGGGCAAGGACTTCTACGATCAGAAATTCAAGCTGGTGATGGAAACTTCGATCACTCCTGCCGAAGTTCTCTCTAATGCCGAGCAAGAGCTCAAGGCTGTTCGCGCCGAAATGCTCCAACTCGCTCTTCCCCTGCATGCCCAAATGTACCCGGGCCACGGGGACCACTCCGATCTCAGCTGG
The DNA here is from genome assembly GCA_963723845.1 of uncultured Acidobacteriota bacterium. Classification (GTDB taxonomy): domain Bacteria; phylum Acidobacteriota; class Terriglobia; order Acidiferrales; family UBA7541; genus Palsa-295. Next base: position 55,737 of record CAVRSO010000003.1, on the reverse strand, counting down.
ACGCGAGCGCGAAAACCGCATCATCGGCGAAGTTCTGGAAAAAATTTCGGAAGATCATCCACAGCGGGACCATCTCCAACAAACGATCGAGGACGATCTCGAAGGCATCAAGCAATTCATTCGCGAGAAAAAGATTGTCTCCCTCAGCACGCGCGATAACTTGAAAGTGATTCCCACCCCGCCCTTCATGCGTGGAATCTACTCCGTAGCCGGGTTCCAGAGCGCTCCTCCGCTCGAGCCCAAGGCCGAGGCCCAATACTGGGTCACCCCAATCGACGCGAGCATGCCTGCCCCGAAGGCTGAATCCAAGCTGCGCGAATACAACTCCTGGGTGCTGAAGTGGCTCTCACTCCACGAGGCCTTACCCGGCCATTACGTTCAGTTCGAACACTTAAACAGTTTGCAGCCCGAACGCCGCAGGCTGCTGCGCTCGCTTTACTCCAATGGAGCTTATGTCGAAGGCTGGGCGGAGTACGCGTCGCAAGTGATGATGGACGAAGGGTATCTCAACAACGATCCACGCTTCCGGCTCGAAATGCGCAAGATTCGGCTTCGGCTGCTCGCAAACGCGATTCTCGACGTAAAGATGCAAACGATGGGAATGACAGATGCGCAAGCGATGGACCTGATGACTAAGGACGCTTTCCAGACGCAGGCCGAAGCGGATGGCAAGCTCATTCGAGCCAAGCTTAGCTCCACCCAGTTGCCCACCTATTACGTCGGCCTGCGCGAATGGCTCGCTTTTCGAAAGCGATATCAGGCGGCCGCCGGCAAGAATTTCAACATGCTGAAATTTCACGATGCAGTATTGGATGAAGGTCCGCTACCAGTTCCAGTGGTGGAAAAACTCATCATGCCATCGGCAACGCGGAGAGAGCCGTAGTTGCGCAATATGCAATTGCAAAATGAAAGGTGGAAATGAGGCATCGAACTGAGCAAGGAATCAGACGCGACCGTGCACTTGCGGAGCGAAATCAACTCTCGCCTTGGCGCTTCTTCCGGTTTGTGGTTGCAACTGCGGTGCTTGTCGCCGGATTTTGCACCTCGTCTGGAAATCTTCTCAATCTTTCCTTGGCGCGAGCCGAACAGCCGCCCAAACTTCCGTCCCATAATACTTATATTGAGGAGACGCAGGGCAAGGGGTACCGCTTCGAGCGCGACGGATGGATTTACGTGCACCTGGAAGGCTCGCCGCTCGAGATCGGATACCAACACGGCTACCTGCTCGCCCCCGAGGTTGGCGACGCTTTCGCCGCGGTGCGCCTTGAAATGACGCATGACACTGGACGAGATTGGGATTTTTTTCGCAACGTCGCGCACCGGATGCTCTGGCCCAAAATCGACTCGGAATATCAGCAGGAGTTACGAGGGATGGTGAATGGTTTGCGGTTGGGGGGCACAAATCTCGATCTCGACGATATCGTTGCGTTCAACGCATTTTCGGAACTGCCCGATTACTACGTGCCCTGGCTAAGCAGCCAGGAACATAAGCGCCCTTCAACGCACGAAACGCCCGAACACTGCAGCGCATTCGTGGCCACGGGCAGTTGGACCAAGAACCACGATATCGTGATGGCACACAGCAATTGGACCACCTACATGGAGGGGAGCCGATGGCGCATCATCTTCGATATCGTGCCGCGGTCGGGCTACCGAATCTTGATGGATGGTTTTCCCGGAGTGATTGCAAGCGACGACGATTTCGGTGTGAACTCCGCCGGAATGATGATCACCGAAACCACGATTTCCAATTTCCACGGCTGGGATAACAACGGCAAGCCTGAGTTCGTCCGCGCCCGCAAGGCCATGCAGTACGCGGATTCAATCGATAGCTATGTAAAGATCATGCTCGATGGAAACAACGGCGGGTATGCGAATGACTGGCTGCTGGGAGACCGCAAAACCGGTGAAATCGCGCGATTCGAATTGGGCCTGCAACATACGCAAGTGTGGCGAACGAAGGACGGCTATTTTTCCGGAGCCAATTTCGCCAGCGATCCTGATGTTATCCGCGATGAGACCACTTACGATCCAAACAATCCGGCCAGTTCAATGAACGCTCGAAAGCTTCGCTGGGATCAATTGCTGACCAAGAATAAAGGCGCGATCGACACAGATCTGGCGGAGATTTTCCTGGCGGATCACTACGACACCTACGAGAAAAAGGAAGATCCCAACCGCCGCACGCTCTGTGGGCACGGCGACAATACACCGATAACGCTTCCGGATTCGACATCCGCGCCCTTCACGCCCAGCGGCGCTGTGCAAGGCAAGGTGATCGACAGCAGTATGGCCGGCAACATGGAATTCACGGCCAGAATCGGGCATCCCTGCGGGACCAATTTCGACGCAGCGAAATTCTTATCCGAGCATCCCCGAGTTTTCGTGGGAGTCGCCGGTGCTCCGCGACATGATTGCGGGCCCGTGGGCGCAGTTCCGCGTGGGCGAGCATCCCGCGCAGTAAAGCTCCCGCGATTGCGGCCGCCCGATTACTTGCTGCCGCTATTTTCGACGCGAAGATTGTTGGTAACCGAAAAAACATTCGGTACGCCATTGGCCGCTATGCCGGCGGCATCCTTGTCCGCCTTTTTAGCCACCACTCCTTCGAGCGTCACGTGCCCGTTATCGACGATGATGTGAATCGGCGGCACGCTCTGCATGGCATACATTTGCAGGTTCGGCTGAGAGTAGATAGCGCGGTATTCCGCGCGCCGAAGCTGATCGTCCATCGGTGAAAGTGGCAGCACCTTGATTTGGTTGTCGACGGTCTCAACGCCTCGGACGTGTTTCACGGCGCTAGCCGCATCGTCTTTCAGGTTCGGCCTGACAACCTCGCCCATCAGGGTGACTTTGCTTCCTTCTACTTTGTATTCGAGGTTGTCGAATAACGTGTAGAACGGAAGCATCACGAGTTGGTGGTGTACTTCGCGGACGATTGATGCTTCTTCAGTGCCGTGATTTTCATTGGAAGCTTGGGATCGAGAAGCTCCTAGACTGGATGCATTTGCTCCGAACGCAACCAATAGGAACGCAGAAAACAAAAGGAAAAAACCCCTTAGCGAACTTGGGTGGTAGACCCGCATCAAATCCTCCATTACAACCTCAGTAGCCGCAACAAGCCGGCTAAATCGTTAGATGCCCAGGCACCCCCGGGCGTGTCTCCCCTGATGGCGTCAGGTTTCGAGTGCTATCCGATAAGCGGCATACGAAAACGGGAACCTGGAAAATCGCCTCGGAAGGTGCTACAAAAAAAGGGCTTGCCCGGGTGGGCTAATGCCAGAAGGGTGCTCCTCGAAAGGCTGCAAAAACGTGGTTCCTGCGGGACTAACCGCAGAGCACATGTGTGTGCTCCATTTCACATTGTTTATCGAGGACGAATGCGCCGAGATGCGCCGGGAAACGGCTCTTGGCAAAGCCAATCACGACCAGCAAGTGGAATTTATGGATAGGATTGCGGGCCGTGGTGAGGCCCTCGTTCGCACCGCAACCAGCGGCTTTGCGATGTCCGACGAGCTGAAGGCTCGAATTCTGAGCACGCTTTTAACGCTGATGAACACCCGCGAAAACATGGACCGCGCCGCCATGCGGCAATCCGCGGTCAGGCGTTTCGCGGGTTAGTCATTTCTCCGCCATCAGGTCCCAATGTAGCGAGCGTAGAGAGAGCGCGCGACGGCCGGATCTTTTGTGCCCTTTATGATGGCTCTGCCGTCCGCAAAGACGGTTACTTCGTAGGGTGAAACACAAAACCTCAAGAGGAAATCGTTACTTTTTACTTGTGTGCTCGCCGCACCGCGAAGCCGATGACCGAGTTCATCGAGATTGAGTTTTCTGCCCCGTTCGTGGATCTGGACGGAATCACGCCCGCACAACGTGATGTGCGGCTGAGCGTCGCCCGTCAAATAATGAAATTCGCGCCGGGCACAAGCGCGGCAGGAGGGGTTGCGCTTGGTTCGGATCGACTGAAATTTTCCTGTCCACACATCGCACGAAACAAGCCGCCCATGCAGTGCGTCGAGCTGGCCGGAAAGAATCTTGATTGCCTCGGTTGATTCGATCGAGGCGATGACGCCGGCAGCGGCGCCGAGGACCCCGGCGGTGTCACAGGTCAGTTCATTGCCAAGGTCGAACATGCCATCCGGCTCGCCGCTTTCGAGCAGGCAGGCAAGGCACGCCGTTTCAACCGGTCGAATGGTCATTGTGACGCCGTAACTCCCGACAACGGCGGCATAAATCCAGGGGATGGCGAGCGAAACTGCAGCGTCATTCAGCAGAAGGCGCGTTTGGAAATTGTCGGTTCCGTCCAAAATCAGGGGGAATCCGGAAAGAAGGTCCAGGGCATTTTGCGGAATGAGGTCAGCAACAATTCCCTCAACTTCCACACCGGAATTGATGGAGCGCAGGTGGCGCTCGGCTGCAACAGCTTTGGGCAAAGAGTGGCGCGCATCGGCCTCATCGAAAAGCGTCTGGCGTTGCAAGTTGGAGAGTTCCACAAAGTCGCGGTCGATGATACGAAGCCTCCCCAGCCCCGAGCGGACAAGGAGGCCCGCCACCGCCGTACCCAGCGCGCCGCAGCCGATCAGGACGGCGCCAGCCTTGAGAATCTTCTCCTGCCCGTCCTCACCGATTCCCGCGAAGAGGATCTGGCGCGAATATTTTTCGTAGAGTTCGGGTTTCATTCGGGGCGATCCAAACACGGCACCGACGCTTGCGGAGGTCCCTCCTAAGAGAGATTTTGCGTTTGGCGCGCGGGGCTAAGCTGCCACGTTTATCATAATCGCCTTTTCGCACAGAGCATGCAACCGGGCTATGCTAACCTTTCCTCTTAAATTCTGGCGGAATGAGATCTCATCATGAGCATGTGTTGCGCTTAGCGACGCATCCTGCGGTGCACGTGGAGGCGTTGGCAGCGCTACTGATTTTTGTAAGCGTTCTATTTCCCCTCGCCACGCGTTCGCAGGACTCCACTATCGAGGGCCTGGGAATCACGCGAGTTCGCGTCGTGGACAATAGCGGAGCGGGGATTCCTCAAGAAATCCCCAAACTCCCCTTGGCGGCTGGAGGGCGGTTTGATTTCGCTGCTGAGCGCCAAAGTATCCGTGAGCTCTACAAGATGGGCGACTTTTCGGATATTCGGGTGACGGTCGCACGAGAAGGTGAAGGCGTGCAAGTAGATTTCATCGTCACCCTCAATTTCTACAACAATGTGGTTCGCATCAATGGGCTGAAACCGCCCCCCAGGGAGCCCGCAGCTCAGGCGGCGTTGCGGCTTGTCCTGGGAGAGGCCTATCGGGAGAGCGCGCTTCGCGAAGCCATCGGCCGTTTGCAGGACTCACTACGGGACGAAGGGCTGTACCAGGCGAAAATCACTTGGAAAGTAACCCCGCATGAGGACACCCGGCAGATGGACATCACGATAACCGTGGATTCCGGACCGCGGGCGCGCGTGGGCACCATCGGCATGCAGGACAGCACTCGTTACCCCAAGGAGGAGTTGTTGCGGAAGTCCAAACTCTCTCCGAAGAACGAAGTAACTTCCGCCCGCCTCTCGCGCGCAACGGAGAGGGTCAGGAAATTTCTGCAGAATCAAGGCTACCTGGGAGCCGGCGCCGTGATTTCCAGAGGAACCTACGATGCGCAGACAAATCAGGTGCCCCTTACTTTATCGATTACGGCGGGATCGCGCGTGCAGGTGGAGATCGAAGGCGCGCGGTTGAGCAAAAGCAAGAGACGTGCGCTGATTCCCGTTTTCGCGGAAGGGGCGGTAGATGAGGATTTGCTACAAGAAGGCCGCCGCAATATTCGCGATTATCTGCAGAGCTTGGGATACTTCAATGCGGCTGTCCAGGTGAGTTCACGACAAGACGACCAGCGGCACGAACAGGTGATCACCTATCAAGTTGCAAGAGGCGATCACTTTCGTCTTGCCGGGGTCTCCTTCACCGGAAATAAGTACTTCAGCAGCGACTTGCTTTCCCGGCGGCTGGTGCTTCAGCCGGCTTCCTTTGCCTCAAGCGGACGATTCAGCCAACAACTATTGCGGGGTGATACGGACTCCATCCGCGGGGTGTATTTATCGAACGGTTTTCAAGATGTTCAGGTTACCTCCACGGTGGATGACCATTACCGGGGCAAAAAAAATAACCTCTTCGTGTCATTCAACATCGTCGAGGGAACCCAGACTCGGATCGACGGCCTGCGGATCGAAGGGAATCATGCCATCAACACGCCGGACTTGCTCAACGTGATCGGTTCGACGCGCGGAGAGCCATACTCGGAGGCGGGCGTGGCGAGCGACCGGAATAACATACTGGCGTTTTATTACAACGAAGGGTTTCCCCAGGCGAGCTTCCGTAATGAAGTCCTGCCCGTAGGAACGACGCACGAGGTGAATCTCGTCTATCACATCACGGAGGGACCTCGAACAGACGTCGCCAAGGTCCTCATCACAGGGTACGAGTTTACGCGGCCGGGAATCATCCGTCGGCAAGTGGCGATTGAACCGAATGGCCCCCTGCGAGAGGGGGACATCGGAACGACGCAGCGGCAGCTCTACAACCTCGGCATATTTAACCGCGTGCAGATCGCTCCACAGAACCCGGATGGCACAGATGCCGATAAAACGGTTGTGGTGGAGGTTCAGGAAGGGGATCGCTACACGATCGGGTACGGCTTCGGATTTGAGGTGCAGCGCATTGCTGGAGGGACATCGAATCCCAACGGCACGACGCTCGGCGCAAGCCCGCGGGGCATCTTCGAGATTTCCAGAAATAACATGTTCGGCCGGGCGCAGACGCTTTCGTTCAAGGCGCGGGCTAGCACTCTTGAATATCGTTTCGGCCTGGGGTACACGGCGAACAATTTCCTCACCAACCGAAAATTGAGCCTGGGTCTGACCGGATACGCTGACAAGACACAGGACATCAATACGTTCACTTCCACGCGATACGAGGGCGGGTTGCAGGTGATCTACAAAATCTCGCCCTCCAGTTCCTTGCTTTTCAACTATTTCTATCGCCGAGTGGAAGCATCCAACTTAGTGAATACGATCAATGTGGAACAAATTCCGTTGCTCAGCCAACCGACACTCGTTTCAGGATTCGGAGTAACGTATGCGCGCGACCGTCGCAATAATCCAGCGGACGCTACCCGGGGCACGTTCAATACCATCGACGTGAGCGACGCGATTCAAGCGATCGGTTCGAGCGCCAGTTTTTTCCGCGCGTATGTGCAGAACTCGTCGTTTCATTCCTTCGGCCGCGCTTTCGTGTTCGCTCGCTCAGTGCGGTTTGGGTTCGAGCGGCCCTTCGGCGATACGCAGGGCGAAACGCCTGGGCAATGCGGCACGACGCCTGTCAGCACCAGTGGGTCGATCATTCCCCTCCCGGAGCGCTTCTTTGCCGGCGGCGGAACTTCGCTGCGCGGCTTCGGGTTGAACCAGGCCGGCCCTCGGGATCCGTGCACGGGATTTCCGATTGGAGGTCTGGCGCTGCTGATTTTCAATCAAGAGCTGCATTTTCCGATGAGACTTCCGTTCGTCGGGAATCGCCTGGGCGGCACGCTTTTCTACGACGGCGGCAATGTCTATAGCGATACGGGCCACATCTCGTTTTCCTGGAAGGCGCCATCGCTGACGGACTTAAACTATTTTTCGCACACGGTCGGGTTCGGTTTACGCTATCCCACGCCGGTTGGGCCTGTGCGGATCGACTTCGGCTATCAGCTCAATCCGGCCCGATACCAGGGAATTGTGTTCCCCTCCGGTTCCACCGTGGGCGTGAGCAAGGTTCTTCAGCTCCCGCACCTTGGATTCTTCTTCAACATAGGACCTATCTTTTGATGAGGCGGGCGACGTTCATTTGCGTAGTGATGCTGGGCCTTCCAGGGCTTGCGGCTGCCGGCCCGGCGCGGACGAACGTGACCCCTCAAGCTGCTTCTTCACCCTCGAGTGCCGCCGCGGGGCCGCAGACCGTGGACCGAATCGCCGCGCGCATCGAGGACGACATAATAATGGAGAGCGATGTTCGCGAGCTGGCAGGCTTTCAAGAGCTCGTGGACGGCCACTCCAAATCCCGCGACGAGTTGATTCGAGAGCTGGCCGGCGAGTGGATCGTTCGCGGCGAAGCCGATGGAGCAAAATATCCAGGTCCGACAAACGACGATATAGAAAACGCCTACACGCGGCTGGCGGGTCAGTTTGCATCGCCTGAAGAATTTCAGAAGCGAATGGCCGCAGCCGGACTATCGGAAGCCGCGGTGCGGAGGATGCTTGGGCAGCAATTGTATCTCTCCAGATTTCTCGATTATCGATTCCGGCCATCGGCGCAGGTGGATCAGAAACAGATCGAAACATATTACCAAGAAGAATTTGCGCCCCAACTGAAGGCGCGCGGGCAGCCGGTTCCCCCGATAGATGCGGTGGCGGACACCATACGCGAAGTTCTGGTGCAGCGCGCGATCACCGATCGAGCCAATCAGTGGATCGACGAGACTCGGGTGGGCTTGAAGATCGATGTTATTGCCGATGGGAGTCAGCCGTGAGCGTTGCTTTCAAACGGCTGGCGGCAGTGGCGTTGATCTTCATTACCCTTGGCGTCTTGCTCGTGGCCATAATTCTGAGATCGGGATTCGCCGAGAGGTGGGTTCGCCGGGAAATCATCAGCCGCGTGGAACAGAGCACCGGGGCGCGGGTCGAAATGGGCGCGTTCCACCTGAATGTCTGGCAGCTCAAACTCGAAATCGACAACCTCACTGTGCACGGCCTCGAAGGAGCGGATGAGCCTCCCCTGTTTCATGCCGACCGCGTGAATGGGGGAGTTCGTATTATTTCGCTGCTGGGCCGCAAGGTTGCGCTTGATGAGCTGATCATCCAACGACCAGAGGTTGCGGTTCGGATCGACCGGGATGGGCGCAGCAACGTGCCTACTCCGCGCACGCGGTCCACAAGTCGTCCATGGCGGCAGACATTATTTAATCTTCGCATCCGGCACTTGGAACTGAAGGACGGAACCGTTTCCTATAATAATCGGCGGACACCTCTTGCAGTAGACGGCGGTAATCTTGATTTCATTTTGCACTACGATGCACCGGCGACGGGCGCGGATTCTTACGCTGGCAATCTCGAGTGGCGAGACGTGACGGTAGCGGCCAAACGCGATGTGCCGTTCCCATTCGATTTTTCGGTGAAATTCCTGTTGCGCCGTGATTCCTTCGAGGCTGACGAATTAATCGTCAAGGTCTTGCACTCGCAGTTCAATCTTCAGGCCGAACTGCCCAGCTTCGCGCGCGGCGACTGGAATCTTAAGTATCGCGGGCGGCTGGCTCTGGGGGATATTCGGCACATCTTTAGGAGTCCGCACACGCCCGGCGGCGATGTCGAATTCTCGGGACAGGCGCATTACGCAGCCGCTACCTTGAATCGCAACGGCATTCCCGGCGCCGGATGGACCGCGAGCGGGTATTACGGGAGCCGGGATATCAGATTGCCCTATACCTACTTCCACGAAGGTGGAGTGCAAACCGACGGAAATTTCGAAGTGGCCAATGGGCATCTGGTTGTACCCAATGTCAGGGTCCACAACCTGGGGGGCACGACTTTGGGCCGCCTGGATATGGACTTCGCGGGGTTGGCGTTCCGCACCAAGACGCAAATGCGAGGAGTGAGCGTGCCACGGCTCTTTGATGCCCTGAATAATCCCAAGCTCCCGGTTCGATCGTTGCATTGGGATGGAGTTATGGAAGTGGATTCGGTGAACACGTGGCACGCCAACTTCAAGGATTTTCGTACTATCGGCGAAATGAGATGGTCGCCACCGAGTACGCAGGCCGCCGGCAAAATTCCCGCAACCGCGCGCGTGGAATTCGATTATCGCAGCGATCGGGAAACCGTTGCGATCCGTGAGAGTGAAATTTCCATTCCGACTGCAACCGTGGGTCTCGATGGAGTCCTTGCCGCGGATGATTCCGCACTAGAGGTGCAGTTCCACTCAAGCGATCTTACGGTTTGGGATGACTTCATCGGCGCAATTCGAGGCCCCGAGGCGGGAGCGCACCGAATCAGCGGCCAAGCAACGTGGACTGGACGCATTCTGGGCCCATTGACCGGTTCAACATTCGCCGGGTATCTGAGCGCCAGGGGCGCGCAGTATGACGAGCTGGCCTGGGATCAGCTGGATGGCGATATGGAGTACTCGCCGGACGGTTTCATCCTGAAGAACACCGCGATGCGCCGTGGCAGCGCCGCGGCCACCGTGAGCCTTTCACTACAGTTCGATGGCGACTGGAATTTTCTGCCCTCCAATTCCTGGACGTTGAATGCCCGCATCGAGCACGCTTCCGCGAACGACGTGCAGGGCATTCTGAAGACTACGTTCCCTATCTCCGGCTCACTGAGCGGAGAAGTGAGAGGCGGCGGGACGCGAGCCGCTCCGTTGCTCGACGCTACCATCATGGCCGAAGCCATTGATGCTAGCGGCTGGACCTTCAATCATTTCGAAGGCCAACTTCACTGGCAGCACGATGAAGCGCGCCTATCGCATGGAGAACTTGTTGGGGATTTCGGAACCTTTGCTGGAAGCATACTTTACCGGCCGGAGGTGCAGGAAGCCGAGTTCGATATCAGCGGGACCGGAATTTCACTCGATAAGGTCAAGAAGCTTCAATCCGCTTCGATGCCGATTCGAGGGCGGGCCGATTTCGCTCTTCGGGGCAAAGGGCCACTGTTAAATCCGGTTGCACAGGGCAATTTCCATGTGAGGAACTTGATGGTGGGAGTGGAGGCACAGGGAGATTTTAACGGCCAGCTTGCGTCCGACGGAAAAGTTGCTCACCTCACTCTGGCATCTGAACCTTCCGAGTCGAGACTTCACGGCGAAGTTTCTATTGGCCTGTCAGGCGATCAGCCGGTTTCCGGGCGTCTATCCATCGCACAGTTTGACCTCGATCCGTTTATCAGCGCTGGACTGCACATTCATAAGTTGACCGGGCACAGCACGGCCGACGGCACGTTCACAATTTCTGGAGCTTTGCGGCGTCCGGACACGTTCGAAATGGATGCGGACATTTCGCGAATCTCATTCGCTTACGAGTTTGTCCAGCTTACCAACGATGGAGATATTCGCTTGGCCTATCGCCGCGATGCAATACGAGTTGAGCAGGCCCATTTTCACGGCCCCAATACCGATCTGCAGATTGGCGGGTTGGCGCGATTCAGTCCTAATAGCCGCCTGGATTTCACCTTATTGGGAAGCGTGAATCTTCGGCTGCTCGGGGAGGTTCTCCCGGAACTTGATGCCCAGGGACGAGCCGATGCCAATGTTTCCGTGCAAGGGTCCATTGCTCAGCCGATTGTGGTTGGAAGGGCCAAGCTGAACGACGCCTCCGCGCATTACGCGGATTTCCCAGCGGGCTTGAGCCATGTCAACGGCGATATCGTCTTCAACAAAAGCAGCTTGAACTTCGAGCAGATAACGGCCGAATCGGGAGGCGGACATCTGAACCTGACCGGAAACGTCGCCTACGGCGAGGGTCCGGTGCACTATCAACTGACGGTGGCGACGTCAACGGTCCGTATTCGTTATCCCACGGGTATGAGCTGGCTGGCCGGCGGAACCCTGCAACTTTCCGGCACCAGCAGCGCGGCTTTGCTCAGCGGACGCATCGAGGTGCAGCGCGTGCTGTTTGCCCAGGGTGTGGACATGGCCTCGTTTTTTGCGTCGGCGTCTGACACAACTCCTAGCCCCAGCTCATCTTCTTCCCCCTTCCTGCAGAACCTCGCATTCGATATCCAGGGGGAAACTACTCCCGGAGCACGCATCGAATGGAGCGGAGCGCACGTCGAGATGGACGGCAATGTGCACCTTCGCGGCACTTGGGACCGCCCTGTGCTCCTCGGACACATACATCTCTTGGATGGAGAGATGCCCTTCAGAGGAAACACATTTCAGCTAACACGCGGCGACATAAATTTCTCCAACCCTTTCCGACTCGACCCCGTCCTAAACGTCGAGGCCGCCACGACAATAAGCCAGTACCAGGTGACGATCGATTTTTCCGGCTCCGCCAGCCATCTGGTGTTGAACTATCGATCCGACCCTCCCCTTCCGGATTCCGATGTTGTCGCGTTGCTGGCGCTCGGTAGCCCCGGTCAGGGGACGGCGATCGGTTCGCAACCCGGTGCGTCGCAGAACTATGGCGCCACCGCGCTGCTCTCAGAGGCCATTTCCAGTGGCGTCGGAAGTCGAATCGAGCACTTGTTTGGAATTAGTTCCTTTCGCGTGGACCCCTTCGTCGCGGGCGCTGCCACGGAATCGAACGCCGCCGCCCGCGTCACAATTCAGGAGCAGGTCAGGCATGACCTTACGATTACCTATTCAACCAATGCGACCACATCGAACCAGTATCAGTTGATTCAGGTCGAGTACGCCGTTAATCGCGGCCTCTCCGTGGTTTTTCTCAGGGACATCAATGGAACCTACGGACTGGATATAAAGTGGGTAAAACACTTGAAGTGAGCCCGTCAGGAGACGACCTATTCTGGAAGAGGAAATAAAAATTCCGGCGAAAGAAGCACGCGCCACGGCATGGGGCGGTCGCGAAATCGCTGCCACTTTTCCTTGTAGACCTCGGCTTGCAGATCTCCCGTCGAGAGGTCGTCCTTCAAGTCCTGGGACTTCCCGTCAAGCCGCAAATAAAGCGTCACGCGAAAGGGTGTTTCCGACGAGCGGACCATCCGGCAGGGAAAGACGTTTTCTTTCGCGGTTGCGCCGGAAGTTTCCTCGAAATCGATGTGATGAGCTCGGACTCCGACGTACGCCGTCGAGGGCGGTACCGGTCCCGCCAGGCGTAGGCGGCAACCCCAATCGACAGCTTCCACCGTATCCTCTGAAATCGCCCGGGCGCGCGAAAGATTTTTGCAGCCGGTGAGACGCGCGACCTCGAGGCTCGGTGGCCGCCGGAAAATTTCCTCCTTGTCTCCCAACGCCGCGATGCGCCCGCGAGAAAGCACCAGCAACTTCTCGCCGAGCCGATACGCTTCTTCAATGTTGTGCGTCACTAGCAACGCCGGGCGCCGGTACGCTGAAAATGTCTCCTGAAGCTGCGCTTCCATTTGGCTTCGAAGATGCGTATCGAGCGCCGAAAGGGGTTCATCCAACAAGAGTGCGTCCGGATCGATTGAAAGTGCCCGCGCCAAGGCGGCCCGCTGCTGCTCACCTCCCGAAATCTCGTGCGGATAACGGTGTCGCACACCCTCGGCATGCGTGCGCTGGAGCCAAGTGTTCACGCGGTGTGCGCGCTCGTCGCGCGCCATCCCATCGATGCCGAAGGCTATGTTTTCCTCAACGGTGCGATGCGGAAAAAGGGCGTAATTTTGAAACAGCATCCCGATGCGCCGCTCTCGCGCCGGAAGTCGCACGTCTCGATCACTGTCGAATAGGGTCCGGCCCTCCAGCACGATACGCCCGCGATCGGGACGTTCCAAGCCGGCGATGCAGCGCAAAAGCATGGTCTTGCCCGCGCCTGAAGGGCCGAGGATGCCCAGTGGCCCACTCCCGCTGGCAAATGACACTTCCAGCGTGAAATCACGAAGCTTCTTGGCGATTTCGACCTCGAGCGTCATCTTAGCGCCGCGCCCATCGTGCGCGTCCTTGTGCGTGGGTCCAATAGTAGAGAGCACCAAGCAGCGCAAATGAAATCACCAGATCAATCGCGCACCATGCCACAGCCACTCTCAGATCGTCTGCCTCGACGGCAAAGTAAATGGCAATTGGGATTGTGGCTGTCCTTCCGGGAATATTCCCCGCCACCATAAGGGTCGCGCCGAACTCACCCAGGGCTCTGGCGAAAGATAGAATCGTCCCCGCCAAGACGCCAGGCCAAGCGAGCGGCAATGCAACCTCGCGGAACACGCGCCACTCCGCCGCCCCGAGGGTTCGTGCCGCTTCGAGATAGCGATGGTCCACTTGTTGAAGTGCCGCACGCGCCGTCAGATACATCAGCGGGAAGGAAACCACCGCCGCCGCGATCACCGTCGCGGGCCACGAGAACACTACTGTGGTCCCTAGCCGCAGCAACAGCCTCCCAATCGGACCCTGCCGCCCGAATAGGAGCAACAGAAAGAAGCCCACCACCGTCGGTGGCAACACCAGAGGTAAAAGGAAAACTCCGTCGACGAGCGCCATAGCCAGGCCGGTGTGGCGGTCGCGCCACGCCGCAGCCACCACTCCCAAAACTAGAGTGATCAGCGTGGCTACTAAGCTGGTTTCAAGCGATATCCGCAGCGGGGACCAGTCGGACAAGGCGGGCAGTGCCATCGGCAGTGGATTGTAACTGGACCGTCCTATTTTTCAGTCATATTTCCAGGGCTGGCGAGTCCCGTGGGGATCTCAATCGGTCCACGTTTTTGGGCTTGAAACCGAATGCTGCGATCGGCGAAAGCCAAGTAACCTTATTGATGCGGTGGCGTCGCCGGTGGCTCCGAGCCGGGCGCGGGCTGCCCGGGTTCGGGTGGGAGGATTTGCTTGAGTTCCGGATACTCCTCGGACATTCCTCTTAGGATCGCCAGGGCAGCGGTCTGCTCGATTCGGACGCCGGCCGCCTGGGACTGCTGGTCCACGGCAGGAAGGTTTTTCACCACGCGCTGTCCAAGCGGTGACTCGTAGAATTGGATCAAGCCCTGAATATCCTCTGTTGAGAAAGCGCTGGCATAGATCGGTACCATCGCGTCCGCCACGCTGGACGCCGGAACGGCTGACACGAACTTTTGATTAAATTCGTCCATAAATTTCGGCAAGGCGTCCGGCTTTAGCGCGCGGGCGAGCCCGGTGCGGACTTGGTTGGTAATGTAGCTTTGGATGTTATCGCCGAGTTTCGACGTCTGCGTAAGATCCATCAGGTGGCGAATGGCCGCTTCCTTGGCGGGATCGGGTTTTGGCGTCGCGGTGGCCCCCGGCTCAGGTTTTTCGGATTGATCCGGCGCTGGCTCGCCCTGCTTGTGCGGAGCCGGAGTTCCTGGCTGATGTTGTACCGGTTTTTGTTGAGTGCTCGGTACGGGTGTCTGGGCTCCAACGGGAGCCGCGATACAAAAGGCGGCTGCGATCAGGGCGGTTTGAATTTTCATTTGAAATATCTCCTCATTGCGTCCGGCTACTCTCCCGCCGCCGCGAACTCTTTCACGCATCGTATCCAACGAGAACTGGATATGCAATTTGGAAGCGAGACCTTTCGGTGGCAGGTTTTGAGTCGCCTGTGATAGCGTCGGCAAAGACCAAAGTACGTTGCGGCTTAGAATGGGAGTATCAAAGAGATTCGCAGCCCTGGCCTTTTTGAATCACAAGAGAATCGTGAACGGCGAGAGCAACATCGTTCAAGGCGATACCGCGGAATTGGAAGCTGCGCGTCAAGAGATGGTTGCTCGCCAGATTCGCGACAGGGGCATACGCGACGAGCGTGTTCTGAACGCCTTGCGAACCGTGCCACGGCATTTGTTCGTGCCCCCCGAATTCGTCTCCCGCGCGTACGCGGATGAGCCATTGCCCATCGGCGATGGACAAACGATCTCGCAACCCTTCATGGTGGCAGCCATGGCTGAGGCTCTCTCTCTCGAGGGACACGAGCGCGTGCTAGAAATCGGCGGCGGATCAGGTTATCAGGCAGCAGTGCTTTCCCAACTCGCTCGCGAAGTGGTTGCGATCGAGGCACGCCCGGCGCTGACCGCGGCTGCGGCGGACCGCATCGGACGGTTGGAGTATCGCAATGTAGAACTGAAAACAGGCGACGGCTCTGGAGGCTGGCCATCGTGCGCGCCGTACGAAGCGATCCTCGTGACAGCCGCTGCGCCCTCCGTGCCCGAGCCTCTGCTTGATCAGTTGGCTGAGGGAGGCAGGCTCGTGATTCCCGTAGGAAACGACGAGCATCAGGAATTGCTTCGCTTAGTAAAAAAGGACGGACGTGTTGGCAGGCAGTCCCTCTATGCCTGCCGCTTCGTTCCGCTCGTTGGACGTTACGGCCAGCGTCAAGACATTCGGGAATCCAGCCGCGGATGAATTCAGGGACGCCGGAACTTTCGATCATTGTTCCGGCCTATAACGAAGAGGCGCGCCTAGGCCGCACTCTCTCTCGAATTCGCGAGTATTTCGGAAGGGATCAACACGCCGCGAACACCCTGGAAATTATCGTCGTCGACGATGGCTCGACCGATGGAACCGTGCATATCGCACAGGAGTGGGCACGAACGGTACCCGAGAGCGAACTCCGACTTTTTTCGAATGCTAGGAATCGGGGCAAGGGATTCAGCGTGCGGCGCGGCATGCTCGAAGCGCGCGGCCATATCGCGCTTTTCACCGATGCCGATTTGTCCGCGCCCGTCGAGGAATCCGAAAAACTCTTCGCCGCTATCGGGGCGGGTCAGGATATTGCGATCGGCTCACGCGCGATTGACCGGTCGTTGATCTCGGCGCATCAATCGCTCTTTCGCGAGGCCGCTGGAATTATCTTCAATTCGCTTGTGAGGCTCTTTATCGGGCTGCCCCTGCACGACACGCAGTGCGGCTTTAAAGCGTTCGTTCGTGAGCCGTGCCGAATTATCTTCGAACAGCAGCGAATCGAGGGGTTCGGTTTCGATCCGGAGGTCCTTTTTCTCGCGCGACGCCACGGCCTGCGCACTGCCGAAGTGCCCGTTCGCTGGGCGCACGATCCAGCCACTAAAGTTCACGTGATTCGGGACAGCGTTTTAATGTTCGGTGATCTGATCTACATCTGCTGGAACCGGCTGCTTGGCCGCTATCCAGTGAAGCATTCTTAGTTTCTGCCCATCGCGCGATACGGAAGCGGAGGACACCGACCCTGCGTCACAGCCCGCCAGACCTGCTGTCGAGTCTAGCTCGTTACTAGGAATTTACTTTGCGTCACAAAGTACTTGACAGTGTACGTGCAAATGCTAGGCTGCGTCCATGATGCCCTTGGACTCGCGGCAACCTGGCGGCAACCGCGTGGCGATGGACGACCGCGCGCGCGACAATATCCGCTTCATCCGCGAAACGATGGAGCGTGCCGCTTCGTTCACGGCTGTGCCGGGCTGGGGCGGCATCGCGATGGGCATTACTGCTGTCGGCGCCACCGCCATAGCATCGCTACAGAGATCGCCTACTGCGTGGCTGATCACCTGGGGTTGTGAGGCGCTCGTGGCCGTTGCCATTGCCGTGTGGACCACCTGTTCGAAGGCGCGTGACGCCGGGACGGCGATTCTTTCCGGACCGGGCCGGCGATTTGTCTACAGCTTCGCTCCGCCGATTTTTGTTGGCGTTCTCCTGACGTTGGTGCTCGTGCGCGCTGGCTTGATAGGCTCCATTGCCGGTGTATGGCTTCTGCTCTACGGAACGGCCGTGGTCACGGGCGGCGTGCTTTCCATACGCATCGTTCCCCTGATGGGTCTGTGCTTCATGGTTTTAGGCGCCGTGGCTCTTTTCTCCCCTTCCAGCTGGAGTAACGCCTTTCTGGCTGCAGGTTTTGGCGGACTTCACATCATCTTCGGCGCGGTGATTGCGAGGAAATATGGTGGCTAAATCAGGAATGTTGCGCCTCCCGAAAGAGGAGAAGCCCAAGCGCGGCACGCTAGGCGCTCTAAATGCAAAAGTGCCAGCTGTCAATCTCGATCGTTTGATTCACGAGCGTACCCGGCTGGCAATCGTCAGCGCTCTGGCGGTCAATACCTCGCTCACGTTCAAAGAGCTTAAGGATTTTCTACGAATTACGGACGGAAACCTCAGCGTCCACGCGCGCAAATTGGAAGACGCCGGCTACATCGGCTGCAATAAGTCATTCTCTGGTCGGATGCCGAAAACGGAGTACCGGCTGATGCATGCGGGCCGCAAGGCGCTCGAGAAGTACCTGGAGCACCTGGAAGCTCTTATTCGCGCCACCCGGGAGGGGTAGAAAGGATCATCGGTTCGAGGCCATGGGCAACAGCGCCGCCAAGCTTATTCCGGATCCGAAAATTCACGTGGCCATTTTGTTGGACGGCAACGGCCGCTGGGCAGCGTCTCGGGGGCTTCCCCGTGCGGAAGGCCACCGTGCTGGTGTAACTGCTGTACGGCGCATCGTCCGCGCGGCCTTATCGCTCGGCATAGGCACCCTTACCCTCTATGCTTTCTCCTCGCACAACTGGGAGCGTCCGTCCGGTGAGGTAACTTCACTGCTTGGCTTGCTAGAGGACTATCTCCGAACGGAAGCTCATGAATGTGCAGCACAGGGAATCCGGCTGCGGGTCATCGGCCGGCGCGACCGCATTCCCGCTTCCCTTGTGGACGCGATCGAAGCGGCTGAGCGTCTCACTTCGGCGGGCCGCGTGTTGGAACTGCGTATTGCGCTCGATTATTCTTCGCGGGAAGCGATCCTTCGCGCTTCCTGCTGGATGATGTCCAGCCTGGAAGTCTCCGATCGGGAATTCGCGCGCCGGCTGGGACAAGTAACACATGGCGGCAATGCAGCGCCGGATGTGGACCTTCTGATTCGTACCGGCGGCGAGCGGCGTCTGAGCGACTTCATGTTGTGGGAATGCGCCTACGCGGAACTGCTCTTTACACCCCGAATGTGGCCCGAGTTTGACGCCGCTGATCTGGAAGCCGCCGTGGAAGATTTCCTCGGTCGAGAGCGTCGCTTTGGTCGATTGCCCGAAGCTGCCGCTAGCTAGTTTTAACCATTGAGGTCCAGCATGGACAAACCGCCCGCCATTCAGACCAAGGCATCCGGCCAATTCCGAGAAATTGTTACCGATGCCATCGGGTATTGGGAGCGCCACCGGATCTTATACAACGTCATTTTGGCAACTGTTGTGGCGCTTTGGTTTATGGTGACGTGGCCGCACTTCAAACCGGCGCTCACCCTCCAAACGCTGGTTTTCTTTTTCGTCCTCGCCGTGCTGGCGAATATCTGCTATTGCGCCGCTTACCTGGCGGACGTTCCCCTGCAGTTCTCATTATTCCGAGTCGTGTGGCGGCGATGGAGGTGGGGGCTTTGGACAGTTGGCGTGATCTTCGCCGTTGTGATCGCTAACTACTGGATCGCGGACGAGATTTATCCATTCATCCGTTAATGGATTTTCATTCCGCCACTGCGAGGCTGCACATCAGTCGAGCTATCCGCTTTCGCCCACCAGTTCAAACGCCTTCCGAATCACGCGGCCGGCGATTTCCGTAAGCGAGTATTTCTCGAGTTCAAAGGGAGCTGCCCAGGCGACCTCACTTACGTCGCTTCCCGCCAGTGCGATGCCTCGAACCGCCTCGCACAAATAGTCGAGGACGACGAAGTGGTATTGCGCTTTTCCGGACGGGTCGCGGTCGATCCTTTCGAAGACCTCAATTAGAGTTCCCACTCGCACGTCGATCCCGGTTTCCTCCGCGAGTTCACGCCGTACTCCTTCGATCAGTGTCTCGCCGCTTTCGAGAATTCCTCCGGGAATCGACCACTGACCTTGAAGGGGCGGACTGCCGCGCCGTACGAGTAAGACCCGGCCATCCGAAATTACGACGCCACCGACGCCGATTATCGGACGTTCAGGATATTCGCGGCGCTCAGGCATATCCTTTTACGCGAACCTCAGGGAAAAGCTTGACACGGGCGTTATATAATACGCTGTCCAGCGAACGTCCTCAGGAGGAAAGAGTTCCGTGACAAAATGCCCTGAATGCGATGCTGAAATTGACTTGGACGAAGACGAAGTCGAGGAAGGCGAAATCGTAGGCTGTCCGGAATGCGACGTCGAACTCGAAGTCACGCAAACCCACCCCGTCCATCTCATCGTTCTCTCCGAAGACGAGGAGGAGGAGGAAGAGGACGAAGAGAAGGAAGCGAAGGATGATGACGACGAGGAAGAAGAGGATAGCGACGAGGAAGAAGAGGAGTGAATCCCTGCAATCCTGCCCTCTGCAAGTGCAGTCCGCGGAGCGAGATGAGATGATTGTGCCTCGCTGCTTGCTTGGCGCCGTGTCGAATCGGTACGGGTTTTCAACAGCCTCAATTTACGTCGTGGGGGTTCGGGAAAATTTTCAGCATTCGAACCTCTTGCGGCCTCGCTCTCCTGCTCGCGCTGACGGCTTTCGCCATTTGTCCCGTGGACGCGCCGAAACCAAGATAAGAAGGGCGATGCGGCGTTGCGCACGATCCACGGCACTGTTGTTGGATAAAAATGAGAACCCGGCTCCCTCAAGCGTAGTCTATCTGCTCAATGTGAAGACGCAAGCAGTGAAAACCTACATTGCCGACGACGCCGGCGCCTATCGCTTCAGCGGCCTGGACCCCAATGTGGACTACGAAGTTCACGCCGAGCACGACGACATGAGCTCGTCGAACCGTACCGTTTCCAGTTTCGATTCTCGACATGATATCGAAGTAACCCTCAAGCTCTCCCGCAAGAAACCGCCTCACTAGAGGTTGCGCTCATCAACCTGCCGCACCGGAGTTTTTCTAAGGCAGGCTGAAAACCGATATGGCGTTACCCGCTGCCGCTTCCACGTACTGCTTGCCATCTACAGCGTAGGTGATGGGGTTCGCGCGGACTGAATTGCCGAGTTGTATATTCCACAGTGGTTTGCCATCGCTTGCATCCAGCGCAAAGAAATTGCCCTGGCTGTCTGCGCAGAATACGAGTCCTCCGGCAGTGGCAAGTGTTCCGGTCCAGGAATCTCCTACCATCTTGAACTGCCATTTCACTTTGCCGGTGGTGCTTTCAAGCGCCTTAATCGCGCTATATGCGTCGTCGCCGTAGACCACGCGCTGCCCGCCGCCTCCGCCGATATCCAGGGGGTTTGCAGGTTCCATCGTCGGATGGCCCTTGAAGTAGTATGCGCCCTGCTCGCGCGTATCCACGTACACGAGCCCGGTCAACGGACTGTACGATGGACTGGTCCAGTTAACAGAACCCGTGATGCTGGGATAAAGCAGGTTTCCCTGCGTGGTCGGATCGATATTCGGCATCTCGATCGGTCGCCCTTTCGCGTCCAATCCTTTCGCCCACGTTTCCTTGGCATAAGCGGCGCCCGCGAGGAACTCGCCCGTCTCCCGGTCAAGGACATAATAGAAGGCGTTGCGATTCGCCTGAGCCACAATCTTGCGCTTCTTGCCATTGATTACCGCATCGAACAAAATCGGCGGCTCAGACGAATCCCAATCGTGCGTTTCGTGCGGAGAAAACTGGAAATACCATTTCATCTTCCCCGTGTCCGCGTCAATCGCCAGAAGGGAGCACGAATACAGATTGTCGCCCTTGCGCATATCTCCGTTCCAATCGGGCGCGGGGTTGCCGGTGCCCCAGTAAAGCGTATTCAACTCGGGATCGTACGCCCCAGTGTTCCAAGTGGTTGCGCCGCCATACTTGTAGCTGTCGCCTTCCCAAGTTTCCACTCCCGGCTCGCCCTTGGTGGGAATCGTGTAGAGCCGCCAGAGTCGCTTACCATCTTTCGCATCGTAGGCATCAATGTATCCGCGCAATCCCCCTTCGCCGCCACCCATGCCGACGATGATCTTCCCGTTAATGGCGAGCGGTGCCTGCGTGATCGCGACGGCCTTCCTGTTATCACCAATCTCGACACTCCAGCGCATGGCACCGGTCTTCGCGTCCAGCGCGACAAGATGCGCGTCAATCGTCGCAACGTAAACGGTATCTCCCAGAACGGCCACTCCGCGATTCGTGGGAAAGAGTCCTATAGTCAGCAGGTTTTTCGGGAGATCGGCGGTCCATCTCCAGACAGGCCTCCCGGTACGCACATCGAGAGCCGTCACCGTGGTCGGCGGCTCTGTCACGTACATCATGCCGCCCACGACGATCGGAGAAGATTCGAAGATGCCGGTTCGCCGTAGCTGATAAACCCAGCGCAACTTTAGACCATTCACGTTCTGCTTGTTGATCTGCTTCAGATCTGAAAAGCGTTGTGAGGAATAATTGCCGCCGTACGTCAGCCAATCGCTTGGATGGCTGGCGGCATGTAAAATCTCGTCATAAGTTACGTCAATGCCATCTTGCGCCGCGCATACCAATCCCAACCCCAACAGCAGAGCGAACACGGCAAAACTGCAAACAATGCGCTTGGTCGTTTTCACTTTGCCCCTCCCAGGCTGGCGAGATAGGCCACCAGGTCATTCAACTGCTCGTCCGCAAGCTTGCCCCTATAGCCGGGCATAAAACTCTTGTCCGCCACTCGCTCGATCTCCTTCACATCGAATTTCTGAATCGAGTGGATGTTCCCGTGCTCATCGCGCAATTGCATCGTGAACGAGTCGTCGTCTACGCGAGTGCCAAGAAGTTCTTTGCCGTTCTTCATCACCACGCGGTACATCTCGTATGCTGGATATTGTGCGCGTTCCTGGAGGTCGCTGCCTGTCGGGAGATTTGCGCCCGGATCCAGCAGAATTTTCCGCAGCAGAGCCTCCGATCGAACCGTTCCTACCTTGCTCAGATCCGGACCGGAGCTGCCGCCTTGTCCGTCGATCATGTGGCAACTGGAACAACCGTTGGCATCGTAAATAGTCTTTCCTTTTTGGGGATCGCCCAATGCTGCCTCGCCAGACGCCCGCCCGAAGGAGCTGACATAATCAACTAATTGCCAAAGTTTCTCTTCTCCAAGGCTTGAAAACGAGGGCATGCCTGAGCCTAACACTCCAGTATGGAGAGTTTGATAAAGGGCCTCTGGACCTAGCCTGGTGCCGGCATCGCGGATGTTCGGACCGTTTGCGCCGCTTCCATCAATGCCGTGGCAATTAGCGCAGGTACCTTCGAATAGGGCCTTACCCGCTGCAATGCTCTCCGGCGTCGTCCTCGGACGCGGGCCGTGGGCCGCAGGCGGCCCGCCAAACTGTGCCGTCGCCGAAGGCGCCATCAGCAAAATCCCCACCGCGACACTCGGAACAGCCCCACATAACCAGCGAATCACATTCATCGAACTCCCCCACAATTTTTGACGTCCACTTTGTATTCGCGTTATCCAAAAAATGCTCTCGAGGTTCCCTTCCTATCGAAGCCCCTAAGGCAAAGCGAACGCGAACACCGAATTGCCAGCCGAATCGACAACATATTGCTTGCCGCTCTACTGCGTAGGATACCGGATTGGACCTCAGAGCAGAACCGAGCTGTATGTGCCAGAGTGGTGCTCCTGTATTCGCATCAAGCGCAAGAAAATTGCCTCCAGCGTCGGCGGAAAATACCAAGCCTCCGGCCGTGGCCAGCGTGCCCGGTCCAGGAGTCTCCCACCATTTTGTATTCCCACTTCTTTTCCCCGGTGGTCGCGTTCAACGCTCGAATCGAAGTGGTTGTCTCATCCGCAGGACCGGGGCGCGACCCGCCACCGCCCCCTCCCACGACGCCGTTCGAATTCCCCTTTTCGAACTTCCGCTCGCCCTTGATGTAATAGGCGCCGCCATCGCGCGCATTGACGTAGAACAATCCAGTGATCGGGCTGTAGCACGGGCTCGTCCAGTTGATGGCTCCCGTCAACGTCGGATAAACAAGCGTTCCTTCGACACTCGGCTCTATTTGCGCGGCCGGCATCTTGATCGGCCGGCCCTTGGCATCGAGTCCCTTTGCCCATGTCTGTTTTGCGAATGGGACACCCGTTAGGAACTCTCCGGTTGTCCGGTCGAGCACATAGTAGAAGGCGTTGCGATTCGCCAGTGCCAACAGCTTGCGCGGCTTCCCGTTCATGGTCGCGTTGAACAAGATCGGCGGCTCAGACGAATCCCAGTCATGCGTCTCGTGGGGCGAGAATTGAAAATACCATTTCATTTTTCCCGTATCCGCATCGAGAGCGACTAGCGAGCATGTGAATAAATTGTCGCCCATGCGCCCTTCGCCATTCCAATCCGGCACGGGATTTCCCGTGCCCCAGTAAATCACATTCAAATCCGGATCGTAGGAGCCTGTGTTCCAGGTCGTCCCGCCGCCATTCGACCAGCTTCCGTCGGCCCATGTGTCCGCGCCGGGATCGCTTGCGCTACGCGGCACGGTATAGGTCTGCCACAAAAGTTTTCCATCGTTTGCGTCGAAGCAGCTCAAGAATCCGTGCGCGCCCGCCTCCCCGCCTCCCACTCCGACGACAATCTTGCCGTTAATCGCCAGCGGCGCCTGTGTGATTGCGTAGCCGTCAGCCTTGTCTGCAACCAGCGAGTTCCACCGGACCACGCCGCTCTTGGCATCAAGCGCAATGAGGTGATCATCAATCGTCGCCAGATAGAGCTTGTCACCCAGAATCGCCACGCCGCGGTTTGTGGGGAAAAGCCCAACCGGCACAAAATCCCGCGGCACCTGCGGCACGTAATGCCACAGAGGCTTCCCCGTGCGCGCGTCGAGCGCCGTCACGTTGCTCGGCGGCTCCGTGATGTACATGATGCCGTCCACGATCAGCGGCGACGATTCCATCACGCCGCCACCGCGCATCTGATACACCCAGGCCACGCGCAGATTCTGCGCATTCTCCGGCGTAATCTCCTTCAGCCCTGAAAATCGCTGCGAGCCGTAATTCCCGCCGTACATCAACCAGTTCTGCGGCTCCGAATCCGAATGCACCAATCGCTCGTACGGAACTTGCGCGACGCATGGCAGCGCCACGCACAGCGCCATCACCATCACGAAATATTTCGCGGCTCTCATTGGGCCCCTTTCAAACTCGATAGGTACGCGACCAGATTGTCCATGTCGGTCGCCGATAGCTCGCCGTAACTCGGCATCACCGTTTTCCCAGGCAGCCGCTCGATCGTCTTCAGATTGGTCTTGTCGAACGAATAAAAGTGCCCTCCCACGTCGCGCAGCACAATCGTGAATGTATCCTCATTCACGCGAATGCCCGTCACATCGTGTCCGTCCTTCGTAACGACGCGCACCATCAAGTACCCTGCGCTCTGGCCACGCTCTGGAAGCGAAGTATCGGCTGGCGGATTTTTCCCGGGATCGCGCAGAAATTCGTAAAAATATTTCGGCGGACGTGATTTTCCAATCGTCGTCAGCTGCGGTCCTACTCCTCCGCCCTGCCCGGCGATCGCGTGGCATGTTGCGCAACCGTTCGCTTCGTACACCATTTTGCCCTTTGTCGCATCCCCTTTCGCGGCTTCCACCGGCGCGGTTTCGCCCAGGGTGCGAACGAATCCCACCACTTGCCACACGCGCTGATCATTCAGCGACATCACTGGCGGCATCGCGCCAGTTCCGTTTCGAACCGCCGAAAAAATTCCCGCGTCGCCCCTTCGCGCTTCCACGCCGTGAAGATTCGGACCGAGCTGGCCGCTGCCGTCAAATCCATGGCATCCGGCGCACTGCGCCGCAAAAATCTGTTTGCCTTGCGCGATATCTTCTGGCGTCAGCTTGTCGGCCGGCGAACCGTGAGTTGCCTCTTTAGCGCCACTTTGAGCAGCTTGCGGAAAGGCGGGAAGTGGATCTCGCGCGACGCTCAGCAGCAACACGCAGAACAAACTTGCCGCGCACAACCAGCGAGCCAGAGTCATACGAGACCCTCAATTGAAATTTGACGCGTGCTAAGTAATACGGCGCCGCACTTCCTGTCAAGGCGCTGTGTCGGAAAGGCTTCCCAAGTGCGCTTCACGGTAACCATGTTAGGCGGGGAGGTGTGGTTGTCAAGACTCTTACCGCCGCGAGACGATGGATTAAAATCCGGCGAGACGTCGGGTTGCTTCTTGCGCGTCCTCACATTTACTGCGAGAATTCACGCGGCTCTTGTATCGCGCTCGACGGAGCAGCAAGTTTCTATGACCACGGTGGATGCTGAGATCAAAGTCACTCTCCAGACCGCGGCTGAGCATGGCCTAACATCAGACGAATACTCCCGCATTCAGAAAATCCTGGGACGCGATCCGAATCTGACCGAACTTGGCATTTTTAGCGTCATGTGGAGCGAGCACTGTTCCTATAAATCTTCACGAGTGCACTTGAAGCGCCTCCCAACCCAGGGCAAGCACGTGGTGCAAGGCCCCGGTGAAAACGCAGGCGTCGTCGATATCGGCGACGGTCTGGTTGCGGTCTTCAAAATCGAATCGCACAACCATCCCAGCTTCGTCGAACCGTTCCAAGGCGCAGCCACAGGCGTAGGTGGAATCCTGCGCGACATTTTCACCATGGGCGCGCGTCCGATTGCCGTCCTGGATTCTCTGCGATTTGGCCCCATTACGCCGGGACCCGCAGCCGGGAACGCAACGCCGCGGGAAATTTCCGCCAATCGCCATATCCTGGATGGTGTCGTTCGCGGCATCGGATTTTATGGCAACTGCTTCGGCGTGCCGACAGTGGGCGGCGAAGTGATATTCGAGCCTTGCTACTCGAATAATCCCCTCGTGAACGCGCTCGCTCTCGGCATCGCGCACAAAGACGAGCTTTTCTACGCGCGCGCGCACGGCGCAGGCAATCCCGTGATCTATGTGGGCGCAAAAACTGGCCGCGACGGAATTCACGGCGCATCGCTGCTCGCTTCGGCCGAGTTCAGCGAAGAGTCGCAACAAAAGCGGCCCAATGTCCAAGTGGGCGATCCCTTCATGGAGAAGCTGCTGCTCGAGGCATGCCTCGAAGCGATGCGTACTGGCGCCATCGTCGCTATTCAGGATATGGGCGCCGCCGGTTTGACGAGTTCCAGCGCTGAAATGGCGTCTCGAGGCGGCGCGGGGATCGAAATCGACCTTGCTCGCGTTCCCCAGCGCGAGACAAGCATGACGCCCTACGACATCATGCTGAGCGAATCACAGGAGCGCATGCTGCTCGTCGCCGAACGCGGCCGGGAGCGCGAGGTTTTCGACGTCTTTCACAAGTGGGGACTCGATGCGGTTGAGATCGGCCGCGTCACCGACGACGGCAAGCTGCGCGTGCTAAACCATGGCGCCGTCGCAGCGGAGATTCCCGCGCACGCGATCGCCGAGGAAGGGCCGCGCTACAATCGGCCGATAGCTGCACCTTCCGCACCGGCGATACCAGCGGCGAAACTCGTAAAATTTGCCGCGGAGAGAACCGATCTCACCGAAAATTTTCGCCGTTTGCTAGCTTCGCCGTCAATTGCGTCGAAGGCTTGGATCACCGAGCAGTACGATTCGATGGTGCGCACCAACACCAACATCGGCCCGGGCGCCGGCGATGCGGCGGTACTGCGACTGAAAGAAACGAAGCGCGCGATTGCCCTTTCCACCGACGGCAACGGCCGCTGGTGTTTTCTTTCGCCGCGCCTCGGCGCGATGCACGCAGTCGCAGAGGCCGCTCGAAACGTCGCCTGCACCGGCGCACGCCCTATCGCTGCGACAAATTGCTTGAACTTCGGTAATCCCGAAAAGCCGGAAGTAATGTGGCAATTCAGCGAAGCAATCGATGGGGTGGCCGAAGCCTGCCAGGCGCTGGGAACCCCGATCACCGGCGGCAACGTCAGCTTTTACAATGAAACTCTAGGCCAGCCAATCTATCCGACTCCGATCTTAGGATTCTCGGCCTGATCGAAGACGCAGATTGCGCCCTCGGCTCCGGTTTCCGCAATGAAGGCGACCTAATCGTGCTCTTAGACGCGAGCGAGGGCAACGAATCGCGTGGAAGCGGCCTTCAGCCCGCCGAATTCTCTTCCTCCGAATACGCGAAAGTCATTCACGGCGTTGTCGCCGGCACGCCGCCCGCAATCGACTTAGCAGCTGAGAAAAATCTGATCGATTGCCTTGTGAAACTCGCCGCCGAACGCGCAATCGTCTCCGCGCATGACATCAGCGACGGCGGCCTCGCCGTTACGCTTGCCGAATCCTGCTTCGATAGCGACGACCTTTCCGCCGATATTAAGCTCGATGACTCAGGCTTGCCCGCCGAAGGGGTGCTTTTCGACGAGCGTGGATCCCGCGCCATAGTATCGCTTCCACAGGCGTCGCTTGCCCGCGTGAATGAAATTGCGGCACAATATAAGGTTAGGATTGAACGCATCGGCACTGTCATTCGCGGTGATTTTCGCATCCAATATAATGGTGAGCCTGCGATAAAAGGTGACGTGAATTCCTTTCGAAAAATTTGGGCAGAATCGCTCGGCAAGGCGATCGAGGCCGCTTCATGATGTGGCTCGTGTTGCCCCCGGTGCGACAGCGTTTTCATGTGTGAGAACAAGATGAATCGTTTGGCACAAATCGAAGACGACCACTTTCACGACCATTGCGGCGTGTTCGGAATCTTCGGCCATCCCGAAGCCGCGAAACTCGCTTATCTCGGAATTTACGGGCTGCAGCATCGCGGGCAGGAATCGGCGGGAATCGCGTCATCCGATGGCGTGGATCTCCACACCCACAAGGCCGTAGGCCACGTACAGGAAATTTTCACGCCTGAAACAATTGCGCGCCTTCCCGGGTCGGCCGCCATTGGACACACCCGCTACTCCACCGCCGGCGACACAACGCTGTTGAACGCCCAGCCGATCATGATCGATTGCAACAAGGGTAAAGTCGCGCTCGGCCACAACGGCAACCTGACGAATGCTATCGAACTGCGTCGCCGTCTCGAGCACCGCGGCTCGATTTTCCAGACGACCAGCGATACTGAAGTGATCGTTCACCTGGTCGCGCGAAGTGCGGCGCGCAATCTTTCGGGCGCCTTGGCCGACGCGCTGAATCAAGTGGAAGGCGCGTATTCCCTGGTCGTGCTGACCCGTGACGAAATCTACGCGATCCGCGATCCCCGAGGTTTCCGTCCGCTCGTCCTCGGGCGCTTCGACGGCGCGTGGGTGGTGGCTTCGGAAACGTGCGCGTTTGATTTGATCGACGCCGAGTACGTCCGCGAGGTGGAACCCGGCGAGATGGTGCGGATTTCCCGCGGCGGCATTGAGTCGATTCGTTTTGCCCCGGAAAAGCCTCATCAATACTGCATCTTCGAGCACGTTTATTTTTCGCGCCCGGATAGCGTCGTATTCGCCCGCCCGGTGAATCAGAGCCGCGAACGCCTCGGCCGCCTGCTGGCCCGCGAGCACCCAGTCGAAGCGGACATTGTCACGCCCGTGCCGGATTCCGGTGTACCGGCGGCTGTGGGCTACGCGGCGGAATCCGGAATCCCATTTCGTATGGGACTGATTCGAAACCACTATGTGGGCCGCACGTTCATCGAGCCGGAACAAGCCATCCGCGATTTTGGCGTAAAGCTGAAGCTGAATCCGGTACGACGAATGCTTGAAGGGCAGCGCGTAATACTAGTGGACGATTCGATCGTGCGCGGGACTACCAGCCGCAAAATCGTTCGCCTCGTGCGCGACGCGGGCGCCACTGAAGTGCACGTGCGCATCAGCTGCCCTCCCACGATTTCTCCCTGTTATTACGGCGTGGATACGCCCCGCCGGGATGAACTCATCGCCTCCCGGCATTCAGTTGAGGAAATCCGCCAGTTTCTTGGCGCCGATTCCCTTGGCTATCTTTCGCTCGAATCTCTGCGCGCGGCAGTCGAAGACACCGAAGGCAAGTTCTGTACGGCCTGCTACACCGGCAGCTATCCGACGGAGCTGGTCCAACTCGAAGTGGAGGCTCATCGTGAGAGCTGACGTAGAAGATAGACCGACCGCCGAACAGCGCAGACGGGTGCAAGTGAGATCCGGCGGCAATGATCGCATCTGGCGAGAAGTCGTTTCGTGGTTCTGGGTGATTCTGGCATTTTTGTTGATCGAAGGAACGCTGGTGCAAGCGCGCGTGATCCCCAGCGGCTCCATGGAAAATACTGTGTTGGTGGGCGATCATTTGATCGTCAGCCGATTCGGCTACGATGCAGGCATCCCCTTCACACGCTGGCATGTCCCGCTCTGGCGCGATCCCAAGCCCCAGCAGATTATCGTTTTCCGCGCGCCCCTGCCCGAGGAAGGTAATCCCGATTTCATCAAGCGTTGCATTGGGGTCCCGGGCGACCGTATCAAAATCGTTTCCGGCAAGGTTTACGTAAACGACGTCGCGCTTAAAGAACCCTACGCGATCCATTACCCCGACGCGCTTTCAGGGCCCGTGGAAAATTATCCTCCATCCGACATCGACGAAATGGGCGGCCTCACAACCGAGTGGGAGCAGGATTTCTCGAAGCATGTGGTGAAGGGCGAGATCGTGGTTCCTCCAAACGAGTATTTCATGATGGGAGACAATCGCGACAATTCCAGGGATAGCCGTTTCTGGGGTTTTGTCCCGCGCGCGAATATCATCGGCACGCCTTTGTTCATTTACATGTCGATTGACGCCCCCGAAGACGTTTGGCAGCCCGGGAACGCGATCGAAAGGTTTGAAACTTATGCCGGCGTGCTGATCCACCCGGCCAGAGTTCGCTGGAAGCGCCTTTTCCATCCGCTTTAGAATTCGCAAACCGGCCCAATCCCCGCGAAACGAGCCTCTTGATGCGCTACGCCGATGCCGGCGTCGATATTTCGGCCGCTGACGAAGCCAAGCGACGTATCGCCGCAATGGCCGGAAAGACCTTCCGCCGCGGCGTTTTGGCGCCCATTGGCGGATTCGGATCGCTCTTTCAGTTTGACCAAAAACGCTGGCGCGATCCCGTCCTCGTGGCCAGCACAGACGGTGTGGGCACCAAGCTCAAGGTGGCGTTTGCAACGGGCCTCCACCGTGGAATCGGCGCGGATATTGTCAACCATTGCGTGAACGACATTCTTACCCAAGGCGCCGAGCCTCTGTTTTTTCTCGATTACATCGCTATGGGGAAGCTGGATATGCGCGTCCTCGAGCAAGTAGTCGAAGGAATGAGCGGCGCGGCGAAAAAAGCAGGCTGCTCGCTGATCGGCGGCGAGACTGCCGAAATGCCCGATGTATATGCGGACGGAGAATACGATGTGGCTGGATTTATCGTGGGCGCGGTCGAGCGCAAGAAGGTGCTGGACCCGCGCCGCGTCCGCCCGGGTGATGTCCTTCTCGCGTTGCCCTCAAGCGGACTGCACACGAACGGCTACTCACTCGCACGCAAGCTGCTCTTCGGCACGGCAAAGCTGAAGCCCAACACCTACGTAGCCGAAATCGGCAATAAGATCGGCGCCGAACTCCTCAAGCCACATCGTCCCTATTGGCCGCTGCTGAAGAATACGCTGGCACGCGGATCGGTTTCCTCAATCGCACACATAACGGGAGGGGGCATAACCGGCAATTTACCTCGAGCTCTGCCGGGGGGCGTTCAGGCCGCGATCGAGTTGGGCTCTTGGCCCGTGCTGCCGATTTTTCGCTACCTCGCTCGTATCGGACACATCGACCGCGAGGAATTGCTGAAGACTTTCAACCTAGGTGTGGGCATGATCCTTGTGATCCCGCCGAAAAACGTTTCGCGTGTCGAAGCCGATTTAAAACGTCGGCGCGAAAAATTCTTCCTCATTGGACGCGTCGAGCGTTCATCGCACGGGAAGCCTCGGGTAGTTTATTCCGGCAAGCTTCCGCTGTAGCAGGCAAATTTTCTCTCTCCATTAAGGTATCTGGTTATTTTTGGTTAGCGCTCGTGTCCGCTGCAATTTTCCACACGCCGTCCAAGCCCTTCTTCCAGACGAGCACATATTCGCTGGTCTGTGTGGTCGTCTTGCCTTTCTTGTCCGTGACCGCGGATTGAACGGTGCCGCGATCCATCGCCAGATCACCCGAGCGCGCCACGTCCACGCTGGCAACATTGATCGTCAATTGCATCGGCGCGGCCAGCATTCGCTGGATCACGGCGCGAATATTGTCCTTCCCCACTACGGCCGGCGAGTTGGACGAAATGAAAACTGCATCGTCCGCGTAAAGGGACATGCATTTGTCCAAATCCTTTGCCGCGGCCTCTTTGGCAAAATCGGCGTCGGCGTTGCGAATCGTGGCCTCGTCCGCCACACGCGTATCGGGCATTTCCACAGGTTTTGGTTGAGCGCATGACACGCCCAGCAACGCGGCAAACGCTGCGGCTACCATCGGCAAGTGAAAAGTCTTTCGCGGCATTTTCAGTCTCCTCGCAGTCGAATCGTGCGCCAGAAAGATGCCCCACCACCGTCACTGTGTCAACATCGAGCGTTCATCTCACGGGAAGCTTCGCGTAGTTTATTCCGGCAAGCGTCCGTTCTAGCGCCCGCTTCCCATTCACGTTCGTCAACCGCCCCGGTCCGGCTCCGAAAGGAATTTCAGTTGACGCGGAAACGCGCGGGAGCGTAAGTTGCTCACCAGCGACGGAATCGAAACAAAGGATTCCGATTTTCGCGATGTGTCCGAATCGGCGGCTGTTACATCACACTCTCGGCCCTGTCCAATATTTCACTAACTGGGTTCTCTACTAGATCAAGCGAACTGAGAGGTTCGGACATGGAAACGACTCGCCGCGATTTTCTGAAGGTCGCAGCCATCGGCGGCGCGGCCGCCACGATATTCGGCTTTGACCTCGCGCCTGCCTACGCCCAACTCCGCGAATTGAAAATCGCGCGGGCCACCGAGACTCGCTCCACATGCCCCTACTGCTCCGTCAGTTGCGGAGTGATCATCTATACCCTCGGCGATAAGGCCAAGAACGTTACCCCTCAGGTGATCCATGTTGAAGGCGACCCGGATCATCCGATCAACCGCGGCACTCTTTGCCCCAAGGGCGCCTCGCTCGAACAGGACATCTTGAACCCGCGTCGTCTGCTGAAACCCCAGGTTCGGCGCCCTGGCGGCACCGATTGGGAAGACATTTCCTGGAATGCCGCTCTCGACGAAATTGCTCAGCGCGTCAAAAAGTCCCGCGACGAAACATTCGTGGACAAGGACGCTCAAGGACACACCGTCAATCGCTGCGAGGGCATCGCTTTCACCGGCGGATGCACCGATACCAACGAGTTTAACTATCTGGTCGTCAAGACCATGCGCAGCCTGGGGGTCTGCTACCTGGAAAACCAGGCCCGCGTTTGACACGGCCCCACGGTCTCAAGTTTGGGACCAACCTTCGGACGCGGCGCGATGACCAATGGCTGGATCGACATCAAGAACACGGACATGATGTTGATCATGGGCGGCAATCCTGCTGAAAACCACCCTTGTGGGTTCAAGTGGGTCATCGAAGCCAAGCGCAACCGCAACGCGAAGATTATTTCCGTCGATCCCAGATTTACGCGGACTTCCTCGACCGCCGATCTCTTTTTGCAGATTCGCGCCGGCACGGATATTGCGTTCCTCGGCGGCCTAATTAACTACGCGCTCGCGAATGATCGTGTCGCAAAAGATTATCTCGTCAACTACACGAACGCTGCTTTTGTAATCAAGGAAGGTTTTAAGCTGCCCGAGGACGGCCTCTATTCCGGTTTTGACGAAGCAACGAAGAGCTACGACAAGGCAACGTGGAACTACCAGGAAGGCGCTGACATGTCCGGTAAGTCGGACGCAGGCGCTCATTCACCGCCCGCACCCGCTACTGGCGCCAGTACCCCGCCCGCGCTTCCGCCAAACACCGCCTATGACCTGACTCTTCAGCATCCGCGTTGTGTTTTGCAGCTCCTCAAGAAGCAGTATTCGCGCTACACGCCGGAAATGGTCGAGCGCATCACCGGCATCCCCCGAGATCAATTCCTGAAGGCGGCCGACTTTTTCACGTCCATCCGCAAGAATGGCGACACGAAGAAAGTAGCGACGATCATCTACGCGGTCGGTTGGACCCAACATACGTACGGCACGCAGATTATTCGCACCGCGGCGATGCTGCAGCTCTTGATGGGCAATGTTGGTCGCGCGGGCGGAGGCGTCAACGCGCTTCGGGGACACTCGAATATTCAAGGCGCCACGGATATGGCGGGTATCTTCGACAATCTGCCCGGCTATATCAAAGTCCCGAATCCGACGGACAAGGACCTTGCAACCTTTCTGAAGCGCATCACCCCCACGGCGTCAAAGCCGGGCCCCTGGAATTCGTTCAACTACTGGTCGAACACCCCGAAATTCACGGTCTCGCTCTTGAAAGCGATGTATGGCGATGCGGCGACAAAACAGAACGATTTTGCCTTCGACTATCTGCCCAAAGTGGATCGCAATTATTCTTGGACGCAGATATGGGACCAGATGTATCGGGGCACCGTGAAAGGGCTCTTCGCGTTTGGCATGAATGGAGTGATGATCGGCCCGGACACCCGGAAGAATATCGACGCGCTCAAGAAAGCCGACTGGCTCGTCGTGGGCGAGATTTATCCGGACGAGACCAGCGAATTCTGGAGGGCTCCCGGCACGACCGCCGACGAGATGAAGAGCATCAACACGACTGTCTACCGGCTGCCATGCGCCGGTTTTGCCGAAAAGGACGGCAGCATGACCAATTCGGCGCGCTGGCTGCAGTGGAAAAACATTGCCCTCCCTCCGCCCGGCGACGCCCGGCTGGACCAGGACATCGTCGCTCAGATTTTCCTCAGAGTTCGAGATCTCTACAAGAAAGAGGGCGGCAAATTTCCCGATCCAATCCTGAATCTCACGTGGGCTTACACCGACCCGCAGCATCCCTCGCTCTCAGAGGTGGCCAAGGAAATTAATGGGAAGGCCCTCGCCGATCTCACTGACCCGGCAACCAAGCAAGAAATCAAGGGCGGCCAGCAACTCCCCGGGTTCGCGTGGTTGAAGGACGATGGCACCACATCCTGCGGCAATTGGATCTACTCGGGTTCCTGGACCGAGGCAGGTCCGCTGCTTGCGCGACGCGGAACGGAAGATCCGTCAGGATTGGGGATTTATCCCAACTGGGCATGGTCGTGGCCAGCCAACCGCCGCGTCTTGTACAACCGCGCATCATGCGATCTGGAGGGCAAGCCTTGGGATCCCGCGCGGCGGCAAGTCTGGTGGAACGAAGGCTCGCAGAAGTGGGTGGGTAATGATGTGCCGGACTTCAAGCCGGACTCTCACCCGAAGGATCATCTAGGACCGTTTATCATGAACCCGGAAGGGGTCGGCCGGATTTTCGTGCCCCTTGGGGCTATGGCGGATGGACCCTTCCCCGAACATTACGAGCCTTTTGAAAGCCCCATCCAGAATCCCCTTCACCCGAACCAGTCGAATAATCCGGTGGTGAAGAGACTGACAACGGCCGCCGACAAGTTCGGAACACCCGAGCAGGGATTCACGGTCGTCTGTACCACATACCGCTTGACCGAGCAGTATCACTACTGGACGAAAAACAATCCGATGAACGTTCAGTTGATTCCAGAGGCCTTTGTTGAGATTCCCGTGGAGCTTGCCAACGATTTGGGAATCAGCGGCTCCGAAAAAATCAAAGTCACCAGCGCGCGGGGCACGTATATCGCCAAGGCGTTTGTGACCAAACGCATCAAGCCCATGACGATCGACGGCAAGAAGGTGTACCAGATCGGTTTGCCAATTCACCAGGGCTTTCGGGGAATTCAGGAAGACGCGGACCGCAACGCGCGCACGCCCGCCAATTTGCTCTCGCCGACGGTAATCGATCCGAACGCTTATACCCCTGAATTCAAGGGCTTCCTCGTAAAAGTGGAAAAGGCGTAGGAGGACGTCATGGCCCAAACAACAATGGAGATCAAGCGGATTTCAGGCCATGCCGGCTCGGTCCCCGGAAAAGACTTCAGCCGCGACTACGACGTCTGCAAACTAATCGACACCACCACCTGCATCGGGTGCAAAGCCTGCGAAGTCGCGTGCCTCGAATGGAATGGTTACTCCTTCAGCGAGACAACCTTCGACAATTCCTACCAGACGATGCCGGAAACGGCGTGGAATTACTGGAACTTGATCAAGTTCAACGAGCATGAACGCGAAGACGGCAGCACCATGCTCCTGATGCGCAAGGATCAGTGCATGCACTGCGAGGAACCGGGCTGCCTGGAGGCCTGCCCCGCCGATGGCGCCATCATTCAATATGCCAACGGCATCGTGGACTTCCAGCAGGATCATTGCATCGGCTGCGGCTATTGCATCACCGGCTGCCCTTTTAATATTCCCAAGTTCAGCCCCACAGCCCGCAAAGTGTTCAAATGCACTTTATGCTCAGACCGCGTGAACGAAGGTCTCGAGCCGGCCTGTATCAAGTCCTGCCCCACAGGATGCCTGCACTTCGGCACTAAGACCGATATGAAGGAGCTTGCCGAGAATCGGGCTACGCAATTGCGCGAACAGTCGGGCTTCGCCAACGCCGGCGTTTACGATCCGGCCGGCGTCGGCGGAACTCACGTAATTTATGTCCTGCACGACGCCACAACCCCCGAAGCCTATGGAGGATTGCCTAGCGATCCGCACATTCCGTGGACAGTCCAACTCTGGAAGAAGCCGTTGAAATGGATTGGAAACCTCGCCATTGCCGGGGGGCTGATCGGGTTGGCTGTGCACTACTTGCGCTTCGGTCCAAAAACGATCGATGAGGGCGAGAACATCCCCAAGAAGGAAGAAAAACGATGAACGACGAATCTCGGCTTCTTCCGGATGGACGCATCCTTCGATACACCTTCCGCGAACGGATCGTACACTGGATCGCGGGCGTCTCGTACGTCTACCTCCTGCTGACCGGACTCGCCTTCTGGTCGCCTTGGCTTTTCTGGCTGGCAATCGCCCTGGGCGGAGGGACGGTGTCGCGCGAATTGCATCCTTGGGTCGGACTTATCTTCGTCTTTGCCACGGCGCTGATGTACATACAGTGGGCCAGTCAGATGCACGAAACCGAAGTGGATAAGGAATGGTGGCACTCCCTTCCGCATTACATTCGCAACGAAGATGAAAAGGTTCCGGAAATTGAAAAA
This sequence comes from uncultured Acidobacteriota bacterium, assembly GCA_963723845.1. Classification (GTDB taxonomy): domain Bacteria; phylum Acidobacteriota; class Terriglobia; order Acidiferrales; family UBA7541; genus Palsa-295. Next base: position 19,051 of record CAVRSO010000003.1, on the reverse strand, counting down.
TTTAATGCCGGCCAGAAATCTCTTTTTTGGGGCTTCCTGTGGGCAGGCCTCTTCTTGCTTCTGTCGGGCCTTGTGCTTTGGTTTCCGCAGTCGATTCCGTGGAGCCTGCGCTCTCTTCGGTATGTCGCCGTGCTCGTGCACGTGATTGCTGCCCTCTTCACCATCGCGCTGTTCATGATTCACCTGTACATGGGACTCGCGGTTGAGGGCGGCGCCCTCCACTCGATGTTGAATGGAGATGTATCGCAAGCCTGGGCTCGGGCGTTTCATCGCCTCTGGTACGAACGAGTCGTGCGCGATACCGGCGCCCGGAAATAATGAAGAACTCACGCTGGGACGCGCGCATTCGCCGCGCGGAACAATTGAAGTCGGCCTATCCCTTCGCGAGTGAAGCGCTCGTTTTCTACGAGCGCATCACGGCCTTTCAAAAAGACGTCTACGCAAACTGTGAAACTCAGTTGGGAGCCACCAAGCGGCAGCAGCTCTCGAAAGCTTTTCTCGAACCGTTAAATTTTCCCGTTCTACTATCTCAATTCCCTGCCCTTCTTGCCGTCGTCGAAAAAAGCGCCCCATCGCCCTTGTCAGAATCAGCTCGATCGCTGCTCCATCAGCAGGATCGGTGGAAAGAACTCCTTGCACAATTCTGGTCCGGATCGGACCAGCGCGCGAATCTGGAGCCCGCGGAAAAGCTGATTTCCTCCGTTTTCTTGAGACCCTACGCGGAATATCTAGCTGACCATACGATCCGTGTCGCCCTGCATGAAACACCACGGCTTTGTCCGCTCTGCGGAGACCCGCCGGCAGTTGGCACGCTGCGTCCAGAGGGCGACGGTGGCAAACGCTCGTTGATTTGCGCACTTTGTGCAACGGAGTGGGACTTTCGCAGGATTGTTTGCACCGCCTGCGGCGAAGAGGACGTCCACAAACTGGCTGTGTACACGGCGGCAGAATTCAAACACGTGCGCGTCGAGACTTGCGATACCTGCCGCAGCTACATCAAGACCGTCGACCTAACCAAAGACGGTCACGCGGTGCCGGATGTGGATGAAATCGCTACGATCCCCTTAAATCTTTGGGCTGCGGAACACGGCTACACGAAACTTCAAATCAATCTTCTCGGACTCTAGGCACAGTGGTCGAATCGTTCGAGTATGGCGCATCGGATCTTTCGAGACTGGAGGCCCGGATAGGTTGATCTAGTCCCAACTTTCAGCACTTAAGCGCCTCGAAACGCCCCCAAAAGTTGAGCAAACGTCCCCTTACGCAACCAACTATAATAGGCTGCCAGAGAGAGTGTGATGAAGCAGATCATCGAAAAATTCATCGCCTACCTGCGGTACGAGCGCAACGTCTCGCCCAATACAATCCGGGAGTACCTCCGGGACACCCAGCAGTTCGCCGATTTCATCACACCGCCCGGCGAGAAGACCCTGCCGCTCAACGAAATCGATCACCGGGTCGTGAGAGAGTACGCCAGTTGGATGTATGACCAACACCTTGAAAAGGCGTCGGTTGCGCGCCGGTTGGCCTCGCTTCGCACCTTCTTCAAATTTTGCATGCGCGAAAAGTTCATGCGCGAGAACCCCGCGCGCTTCGTTCCCAGGCCAAAGCTGCCAAAGCGCGTGCCCCGAGTTCTAACAGCGGAAGAACTCAATGGATTCCTCGACAGCCTCGCGCACGGCACCGGCGCGCCGCGGTCACGGCTAGGCAGGGGCCGCATCGGCCATTCGCCCAAGGAAGCCAAGCAAACCCTGAAGCGGGACAGGGCGATATTGGAGGTTTTGTACGGTTCGGGGTTGCGGGTGAGCGAGCTTGCAGGATTGGATGTGGCGAATCTGAACCGGCAGGAACAGATGCTGAGGGTGCTGGGCAAGGGGCGCAAACAGCGGCAGGTGCCTTTCGGCAGGAAGGCGCAAGAAGCGCTGGAGGCCTACTGGCCGGCGCGCGAAGCCATCCTAGCGCGCGCTAGGAAAAGTACGGCGGAGCAGCAGGCCGTATTCCTGAATCCGGTGGGTGGGCGGCTCACGGCGCGCTCTGTTCGGACGTTGGTGAAAAAATATGCGCGGCTCGCGAACGTGAACTGGGACTTGCATCCTCATGCGCTGCGGCACGCGTTTGCGACACACCTTCTGGCGGATGGCGCGGACTTGCGCGCTATTCAGGAACTTTTGGGACACGTCTCGCTTTCAACCACCCAGCGATACACGCAGGCAAGCGTACGACAGCTGATGGAAGTCTACGATAAGGCGCACCCGCACGCCTGATCAGCGACGCCTGCTAATTCAGATCACGCGAGAACATCAGCTTCAGAGTGATTTTGTCTGATGCGGGTGTGACCCCGAAGCCGATCCCAGCTTCGAAATTTCCGATTTTCGTGCCACGGTCGAAGACTCCCCAGACTTCATGTGATTCGTCCTCGGTGGGGAAAACAGCGCGCAAGGGGCCGACATCGGAGTACTCCTCAACGGCCAAAGCAAACTTCGGGGAAAAGTTGTAGGCGATCCGTGCTGCCGGGGCGAAATCGAGACTCGCGAATCCGCCGCGGAAAGAATTATCGAGAATCGGGTTGATGATGATATCGACGGGATGCAAGTGCACGCCAATGATGGGCCGAATCTCGGAGGTGAAACGGACGGGCTCCCAGGATGTGGAGTTGTAACTGAATTCGAAATTCGCGCCGTAAAAGAATGTTCGGTCCGCGGCGTGGGGTTTGACAAAGAGCAGGCGGATCTTGCCGCCATTGATTGTGGCGTCGTGATTTTTCGAGATGCTATAGAGAGGCAGATATAGGCCCAGCTCAAGCCAGTCTGTTGCGCCGTACGCCCATTCCGTGACGCCGTTGAACGATCGGTCGGGGATAATGCCGCCCGGGAAGGCGGCGGTCTTCAGGCCGTCAGGCGTGAAGTTGTTGTGCCACGTGAGATTGAATTTTCCGAGCGGAGCGATAGAGGCGTCGTAGACCTGAATCTCGTCGGTTTGCGCGCAGGTGGGGCGCGGCGCAGCGGCGAGAAGAGCAGCGGCGACGAAGAAGAGGCGCGCGTATTTGACGACATTCATTGCGACGGACGAGGATACTGTAGCGTTGTCGAGCGAGGGAAGAGAGAATCTTCGGCCAACATTCGGCCTAGGAATGACGTCTGACGCATTTCTTTCGCTGTACCTGCCGCGCTTTCTTTCGCCTGTGCCGATTCTGTCCCTCGGGTCAGTTGTGCCAGAAACCCACGCGAGCTAGCCTTCACGCCCAGATTAGCTTCTCTCTCGAAGAACCAGTCGGAACAAGGTAGCGTTGCAGCTCACGTTCAGTCCTACGTCGCCGAAGCGCCTTTGAATTTTCGGCGTTCGTGGGAATGTTCCATTTTGCGAGGCTTCCCCAGCCCCTTGAACTGCCGCCTCCTTAGAGGAGGAAAAATGGGCATGCGCAAAGGAATTGCCAAGTCTCTGATTTATGCCGGGATTTCGGCCGGTTGCGGGCTACTTGTTTCCAGTGGAATCACAAAGGATGTCGGCGCAGAAGGGCGCGGTCAAGAAAGATCCTTCGCGCAAGACTTCTTTCAGGGCACGACGGCGCGGGACCCGGGAGCGCGGGCGGGGACGGACAGCGCCGGGAAGCCACTTCCTAGTCTGAGCGCGGACGAACTCGCCTATTTCAACGACGGTCTGGCTCGATTCAACGAGGCAGATTCCGTCGATGGCACTGAGCCGGAAACCGGCCGTGGACTTGGACCCACTTTCAATTTAAATAGCTGTTCGGGTTGCCACGCCTTCCCAGCAACCGGGGGGACGAGCCCCAGCGTGAATCCGCAATTCGCGGCGGGTGCCGAATATGGCGCGACGAATTCGATGCCGTCGTTTATTACAGAGAACGGGCCGGTACGCGAGGCGCGATTTCCGCACGCCCTGAATTCCAACGGCACTGTGAGCCAGACTCCGGACGGCGGCGTCCACGACCTTTTCACGATCATGGGCAGACGGGACGCAACCAACTGCAGCATGGCGCAGCCAAATTTTGCGCAGATGCAGCGGCTCAACAACGTTATCTTTCGGATTCCCACGCCGGTCTTTGGGGCAGGCATGATCGAGAACATCCCCGAGGCCACGATCTATGCCAACCAAGGGGCGAACGCCGCGCTCAAGAGGGCACTCGGTATTTCTGGGCACCCAAACCTCAGCGGCAACGATGGGACGATCACACGGTTCGGATGGAAGGCGCAGAACAAATCGCTCGAAATGTTTTCGGGTGAAGCCTACAACGTCGAAATGGGCGTGACGAACGAAGTCTTCCCCGATGAACGTTCCGGGGCCCCTAGCTCGTGCATGACCAATCCGACGCCGGAGGATTCGACGAATTTCCCGGCTTCGGGCAGCGCGATTCCGAGCGACGTGGTGGCGTTTTCGATTTTCATGCGTTTTCTTGCGCCACCAGCGCCGTCCACGAGCGGCATCCCGGGGAATCCTTCGGTTCGCTCGATCGCCAATGGGCGGGCCGTGTTTAGCCAAATTCACTGCGACCTATGCCATACGCCCGCAATGCAAACGGCAACTTCGTCTTTCACAAACGGCTTGAACAATCAAAGCGCGGCGCTGTTTTCGGACCTGCTGGTTCATCACATGGGAATGGGGCTTGCGGACAATATTTCACAGGGGGCGGCGGGACCGGATGAGTTCCGCACAGCTCCGTTGTGGGGCGTGGGGCAGCGCCTATTCTTTATGCATGATGGACGCGCGACTCCGGCGAATGGCGGGCTGCTGAAAGCGATACAGGCGCACGCGAGCCAGGGGTCGGAAGCGAACGCCGTGATTGGTAAGTTCAGTCAGTTGAGCAATCAAGAGCAGCAAGACCTGCTGAATTTTCTGCGATCGCTATAGCATCGTCGACCATGGGAAGAGAGGCCCTTCGGCGACTGATCTCCCGGGCTCGTCCGCCAGACTAAGGCGGACGACCCGGGAGCCCTTCTTCGCGCCGCGCATACATCGCGCGGAAGGCAAAACGCGCGGGACTCCGCTCCCCTTCCTCCGTCCCTTCGCCACATCACTCAGGGTAAACAGGGCAGGATGACAGCGCTGACGCAGGCGTTGGATGGCGGCCTGGGTGCGACACCCTCACCCCGTGAAGGCGGGGTGAGCTACATTAAAAACCAAAGGCGCCAATCGGGAGATTGGAGTTCCCAGGTTGAGACGAGGAGCACGCCCAGGCAAGCCTGGGCGGCAAACGGCGGGAGCGAGCTCCCGCGCTCCACATTGATCGAGGCATGGACCGGACTAGCGTGCGAGTTCAATCGAAGAGAGGTCCTTCGGCTGCGTCGCGCGCCCGCAGGAATCGCGGGAAAGACAAAGGCGCGCGGGACTCCGCTCCCTCCTCCGTCAGGGCAGGCAGGATGACGACGAAAGTCGAGCGAAACTCAGGCGGTGAGGGAGGCGGCGGGAATGAGGCCGTTTCCGGCACGGGGCGCGGGCGGCGCGATGGGCGGCATGGCGGAGCGGTCGATGCGGTTGTAGAGCGTATCGCGCTCGACGGGGACGCGGCCGGCGGCGCGGATCAGACGCTCCAGTTCGGTGCGGGTGAGATGCTCGGGCGTGGTCGCGCCGGCGTCGTGGTAGATCTTTTCCTCCACGACGGTGCCATCGAGGTCGTTCGCGCCGAAGCCCAGTGCGATTTGGGCGATGCGCGGCGTTAGCATGATCCAGTAGGCCTTGATGTGGTCGAAATTATCGAGCATCAGGCGCGAGACGGCGATGGTCTTCAGAGTCGTCGAAGCCGGTCGGCCTCGGAATATGCGCGAGGCCGGTATTGTCGGGATGAAATGCCAGCGGAATGAAGGCCACGAAGCCGTGGGTTTTATCCTGCAGTTCGCGCAGGCGCAGCAGATGATCGACGCGCTCTTCGAGCGTTTCGACGTGGCCGTAGAGCATGGTGGCGTTGGAGTGCAGGCCGATTTCGTGGGCGGTGCGGGCGATTTGGAGCCACATTTGGCCGCTGACTTTGTGATCGCAGATAATCTTGCGAACGCGCGGATGGAAAATCTCGGCGCCGCCGCCGGGGAGCGAATCGACGCCCGCTTCCTTCATCTTCGACAGCGTATCCTTGATCGAAAGCTTGGAGAGGCGCGCGTAGTAGTGCACCTCGACCATGGTGAAGGCCTTCAGATGCACCTGCGGGAAGCGCTGCTTCAGGCCGCGAATCAGGTCCAAGTAATAATCGAACGGGAGATCGGGATGCAGGCCGCCGACGATGTGGAATTCCGTGGCGCCTTGGGCAACGCCTTCCGCGGCGCGCGCGAAAATTTCTTCGAGCGCAAAAGTGTACGCGCCGGGTGAGTCGGGTGAACGGCCGAACGCGCAGAGCTTGCAATGGGCCACGCAGACGTTGGTGGGATTGATGTGGCGATTGACGTTGAAATAGCAGATGTTGCCGTGACGCTTTCGCGGACGTGATTGGCGAGCCAGCCGACGGCGAGCAATCGTGCGATTGGAAGAGCGCGAGGCCGTCTTCGGCGTAAGGCGCTCGCTGGCCAGAACTTTCTGCGGCGATGGGCTCGAGGCGCGCGTCTACGATTTGTAAATTTCCGCTCATGCTCAATCGAAGAGAGATCCCTCGCTTCGCTCGGGATGACAAACGATCCGCGACCAGCGATTCATGGATGCGCCACGAATATGGCCGCGCCCCAGAACAACAGGAACAACAAACTAATATAGCCATTCACGGTGAAAAACGCAGCATTCATTTTGCTGAGGTCATTCGGCTTTACAAGCGAATGCTCGTAAGCGAGCAATGCCGCTACCACCGCGATACCCGCCCATGCGGGCCACCCCAAATGAAAGCTCCAAGCCAGCCATGCCAGCAGCCCGATCATCAGGACGTGCATGGCGCGCGCGAAAAGAGAGCGCTTTCCGAATCCCGAAGGACTTCGGAATCGAATAGAGGCCCTCGGTGCGATCGAAATCGACGTCCTGGCAGGCGTAGAGCACATCGAACCCGCCCACCCAGAGAGTGACGGCGGCGCAGAGAATCAACATGCGCCAATCGAGAGAGCCGCGAATTGCGATCCAGGCAGCGGCGGGCGAAATTCCCAGGCAAAAGCCGAGAACGAAGTGCGACCAGGCGGTGAAGCGTTTGGTGTAGGAATAGAAAAACAGAATCGCCAACGCGAGAGGCGAGAGTTCGAGAGCGAGCCGATTCAATTGCCAGGCGGCGACGACGAGCAGGGCGGAGGCGAGGATGGTGAATGCCACCGCGAATCCTACCGAAAGCTCGCCCGTCGCCAGCGCGCGTTTGGCGGTGCGAGGATTGCGGCGATCGTATTCGAGGTCGGCGATGCGGTTCATGGTCATCGCGGCAGAGCGCGCACCAACCATGGCGACGACGATCCACAGAATCTGGCGCCAGGAAGGCAGGCCGCCGGCGGCGCGCGCGGCGAGCAGCGCCCCCACCAGCGCAAACGGGAGGGCGAAAACGGAGTGCTCGAACTTGATCATTTCGAGCACCGTGCGGATGCGGCTCTTGCCGGCGTTCACGATTTGCCGCCCTTCCAGCGATATTGCTTTTCGTGCGGCAGGCCGAGTTGTGCGAGAACGCGATAAGCAAACTGCTCGGCGAGATCCTCGATTGTTTTCGGCTCGTAGTAGAACGCTGGCATTGCCGGCATCACAGTCGCGCCTGCGTCGTGCACGCGCAGCATGTTCTCTAAATGAATGCGATTCAGCGGCGTTTCGCGCAGGCAGAGGACCAGCGGGCGGCGCTCCTTGAGGCAGACGTCGGCGGCTCGTGTGAGCAGATCCGCCGCTGTGCCCGCAGCAATCGAGCCGAGCGCGCCGGCCGAGCATGGGATGACAACCATCGCGTCCACAGCGGCACTGCCAGAAGCGATGGTTGCTCCGATATCCTTATTGGGAAGGTATTCAATTTTCTTCGCGGAAGTTCCAGTGAGAAGCGACGGCAGCTTTTTGGCATCGGATGCGACGATGCCCAGCTCGGCGGAAATCAGGCGAAGGCCGGCGTCACTGGCAACCAGATATACGCGTTCGACGCGGCGGTCGCTATCCAGCAGGCGCAGGAGCAGCTGCGCGTAAATCGCGCCGCTTGCTCCGGTGATTCCAACGGTGACCACACGGACATCAGCGTTCGCCATAGCTTTAATCGGATTTCGAGTCTAGGCAGCGCGTTTCAACAAAGTCAAGGCGAGCGCCCAATTCAAGAGCACAGACAAGAGTGCCTGTGCCACGCGGGGCTTTCTCTTTGCGACAAGCTGGTTTCCCGATCACATTGACGCACCGGCGGCAACCCCTCTACTCTGAATTCTCGCCAGTCTGCGAACCTTATGGCCGCTACCATCGACGAAGAATTAGGGCAAATCGAGCGCGACACCCGCACGCTGAAGATCGAGTACGAGCAGTACTTCGGAGGCGGGCGCAAGCGGCCTCCCACGGACACGCAATGGCGCGTGGAAAGCCTGATACGGCGCTATAACGAGCGCGTGGGCGAACTTAGTTACGGGCAGCGCTTTCGGTTTAATAATCTGGCGCAGACGTACGCCAAGTATCACGAAATGTGGCGCAAGAAGCTGGTCCAGAAAGAATCGGGAGCGCAACAGCGCCACTTCGGCGCAGCAGCAAAGGCTATTGAAGCGGAACGCGCTCGCCACACAGCAGCCGGCCAGGTGCCGATTACATCGAGTTCCGGCCCGGCGCACGATGGCGCTGCGCGCGGGGAGCGGCGCGCGGTCTTCGCGCTCTCTCTTTCGAACCCCGAGCATGAAAAGGAAAAGATTTATGCTCTATACGAGAAGCTGATCGAAGCACGCAACCAAACGGGACAGAGATCCGGGACACCCAGCCTGAAGGATTTCGAGAACTTCGTGCGGGAAAAAACCGAGGACCTTAAACATCAGGGCGGCGGCAAGGTGGAATATTCAGTGAACATTGAAAACGGTCGCGTCAAGCTGAAGGCCCGCGTCGCCAGCTAGCAGGCGAAGTTCCGCTCGCGGCCACTGCTGATCGGGCGCGAGTGCCATTGTCGCGCGGACGATTCAGGTGTATTCTCCGCTCGTGGAGACATTCTATCTAGAACGGTTTCGCGGCTATTTTTGTACGCGCGAATTTGCGCATTTCCTGCGGGAAGGCTGACCTCGCAACGGCTCCAGCTGCATTTTTCAACCCACCGCCGGGAATGACCTGGCAGGTGGGTTTTTTGCTCCAGGCGACCGAACCCGCTCGGACGAGATCGTTGAAGGAGAATCACAATGGCTGAATATGCGCATCCTGAAGTTTTAGTTTCGACGCAGTGGGTCGCGGAACAATCGAGCAGTCGCAACCCGAATTCCAAGATCAGGCTGATCGAAGTGGACGTGGACACCAGCGCCTACGATCAAGGCCACGTCGCGGGAGCGGTGGGCTGGAATTGGCAGACACAGCTGCAGGACAATATCCGGCGCGATCTGGTGGATAAGTCCACGCTCGAGAATCTTCTTGGCCAAGCGGGAGTGTCAAACGATACGACCATTATTCTTTACGGAGACAATAACAATTGGTTCGCGGCCTACGCCTTCTGGCAGCTCAAATATTATGGCCACAAGGACGTGCGGCTGATGAATGGTGGGCGCAAAAAGTGGATCGAGGAGAAGCGTCCGCTAACCAAGGAGGCCGCAAAAGTAACCCCGGCAACTTATCGCGCCACCGGTCCCGACGAATCTCTGCGCGCTCGCAAGGAGCACGTTTTCTCTTTAATCGAAAAGAAAGGCGTTGGGCATCTGGTGGACGTCCGCTCGCCCGATGAATTCACCGGCAAAATCATCGCGCCGCCGGGCATGAACGAAACTGCTCAGCGCGCGGGGCATATCCCGACGGCGGCGAATGTTCCCTGGTCGCAAGCAGCCAATGAAGACGGTACTTTCAAATCCGCCGATCAGTTGAAGCAGCTCTATCAAGGCAAGGGAGTAACCGCCGGCGGCGAAACGATCGCCTACTGCCGCATCGGGGAACGCAGTTCGCACACCTGGTTTGTGCTGAAATATCTGCTCGGCTATGACGATGTGAAAAACTACGACGGCTCGTGGACCGAATGGGGCAACCTTGTCGGTGCGCCCATCGAGAAGGAAGAACGCGCAGCCGCCGCGCGATAGCGATAACCGCAGGGGGCTACGGATCGTCTATATAGGTTTTCCCACTGGCTAATTCACCTTCGACGAGGGTGAGAGCCTCTTTGGGAGAGCCCACTCGGTGATAATGGCTGACGTCGATGGTCTCGTGCTCCTGAAATGAGAATAGGAATTTTCGCCCCGTGAAATCGTAGCGATAGTGCGTTGGCAGCCAGATGCCGGGCGCAACCTGCTCCTGTTCCATCGAAATTCGGCTGCCGCGATAAACCTTTCCGAGGATGCCGCCGCCCACTGAAATGTCGCTCAGCACATGAGCTTCTCCCCAGACGAGTTGATTGCTTTCGCGATCCACCCAGATCTTGGCCGTCACGTGGGTGAGGGCGCTCTGAAACATCGAATGTGGGTGGAAGTTTGGGTTCGGATCGAGTTCGACAACGTCGCATTTACGTCCATTCCTGGTATCGGCGCTGAGCCATTTCGATAAGAACGCTTCTTTCATTGCATCGAGGAATTCCGTGCGATCGCGTTCGCGTTTTTGTCGTTTCGCCAATGCCGCCCTCGCTTTCGGGTCATTCGGATCGGCCATCGTGCGCAGCACCTCCGCAAGCACATGCATTTGACGGTTGTAAGCCGCCGAATCCACGGGTTTATCCGCGTCTCGCAGCAGAATTTTCTGCATGCCTGAGCCGGTCGGCACCACTCGATATGTTTTGTCGTCGATAACGCGATCGGGAGCATCGCCGCTGCGAAGGACGTGGCGCTCGACGCGCTGATAGAGTTCCAAGGCGTCGTCATCCGCATGCTGATTCGCCAGGAGTTTTTCAGTCCGCTCGCGCATTTCAGCTGCCGAGGGTGGCTGCTCGGCTAGCTGAGGCTTCGCCGCGGAAACTGCCGTGCTCCCAGCGATCGAGTCCGCAATTGACGGCCAGACCGCTACCAGCGTAATCCCTGCCAGCACCATGCTCGATATCAGAGAAGGGATTCCCGCGCGTTTCAAGGTCATCTGGCGCCCGTTGGGTGGGATTCCGGTGGGGAAAAACCGGTTGTAAACATACATTGTACGCACATTGATGCAGGCATGCTTTCGAAGGTGCCCAAAGCTAGCCCCCTATTTAGTTCGCGTAGGCGGCGCTTTTATCTCCGGCGGGATCATTACGGAACTCTGCGGATTAAGCTGGGACTTTCCACCTGGTCCAAAGGTGTAAGGATATCCGTTTGGATCGATCGGAATGCCGGGAAGAAGGCCCGCGTCGCGCAATTCCGCCGTTGACGCGGGGAAATGTCCGAATCGCTTCTGATATTCGCTTGCCAATTGGTCGAGCTGCGTCTCATCTTCTTGGGCCTTTAGCCCACGCAACATTTCCTCGGCCCTTTTTTTGACCAGGGGGTTCTGCGTGGATTCGTACAACTGCGACCAGATCATGCGCGATGTCTCGAGCGATCCGCCCTTTTGGGCCACACGGGCAGCCATTATTCCTAGCCAAAGCGGTGCGTTCGGTATTTTGCTAGCCTCGAGATATGCCGCGGCGGAATCCGGATAATCGCTCATCCGCCAGTAATAGAGGAATCCGAGGTCGGAGCCGAGTATCCATTGGTCTGGATTAGCGGCGATCCCGCGTTTTACGAGCTTGATTGCCAAATCGGTGCGCCCCGCTCCTCCATTTCCGCCTTCCGAAAGGAAAACTGCGCCGAACCGGTAGGCAATCACGAGCTTGGGATCGAGCGTGGTCGTAATATCGAGCAGAGGCCACAGCAAATCGAAATTTGGGCGGTCCGTTCCCACGCGGCTGCCGTAGTACTGGACGGCCCGAGTCCAATAGATATCCGCCAGCAGCGCGTCGTATCCCAGACTGATTTTTCGCACGGCGGAGGGCGACGAGATGAGCAACTCGTCCTTCTCTTGCGCGGCCGTGCGCATCCGCGCGTCAATTCCCGTTTGCAGGGCCGCCACGCAAACGAATAGCAACGGCACGCACACCGCCGCGATCCACATTAATCTTTGGTTCGGATGGCTCATTTCAGGTCGCGGCTCGAGAAAATAGCAGACGACGCCAGCAAGAGCAGCGCAACGTAACAGGCAGCATACAGAGTGTTCTGCGCCACCAGGGAAAATGAGATGTGCTCGCCATACGCGGCCGGCGCGATGGCGTTGAAGTTGTGAAAATTCGGGACCAAATAATAGACCGCCCTCGTTAATGCCTTCACCAACGGACTACGTGTGAGATCGCCGAAGTCTCGAATGTCCTTGGCAAATATTCCGGTGATGTAGATCGCCAGCGTAAACAGGGTGGAAAGCATCGGGCTCGAGAAACACGAGAAAAAGAGTGCCAGCGCGGTTACGAGAGCCAATGCGAGGAGTATGAAATAAATCGCGATCACGATCGAGACATCGGGCCGCGCCAACGACCGTCCCACGTAAAATAGGGCACCCACCAGGCCGAGCGTCATGAAGGCGGTGTTTACGGTGAGTGTCAGCAGCAAACCCGCATATTTGCCCACCAGGAATTGCCAGCGGCGGATGGGCTTGGCCAGCAAACTATGGAGAGTGCGCTTCTCGATTTCCTTCGAAACGAGCCCGACGCCAATAAAAATGGCCATCACCAGGCCGAATAACGAAATCGCCGACAGTCCCAGATTCACGATCACCAGCCGCTCGATGCCAATCGATATCTGACCGACCAGGATGGCGGCGCCGATCATCACCAACGCGAAAAATATCAAGTTGTAAAGCACCCGGTCGCGCACGGCCTCGCGAAACGTGTTGATCGCCACCGGCCCCGTAGTCGCACTCATCGGGAATGAACCTCCACTTCCTGAGCGGAAGTTTCTTCACGGCCGACCAGCCGCAGGAAATAATCCTCCAGCGTCGGCCGCACGGGTGAAACGGAAAGTATTCGTGCATCGCAACTCTCGAGTTGCGCTAGCACCGGATAGAGCCCCGCCTCCGCCACTTCCATCCGGTAGCGCCCGCCGATTGCGGTCGCTTTTTCCATGAGTTCGCGTGGCAGCGGACGGTTCTCTCGTGCCTCGAAAAGGATTTCCATGGCGGACACTTCAATCGACACGATGTCTCTTGGCGCGCCAACTCCCTGCAATTTCCCTCCCGATAACACTCCTACGCGATCACAGAGCATTTCGGCATCGGAAAGGATATGAGTGGAAAAGAAGACGGTCCGTCCCTGTTTCTTCAGATCGACAATGATATCCCGCACCTCGCGGCGGCCCACCGGATCGAGCCCCGACATAGGCTCATCGAGGAAAATCACCTTGGGGTCGTGCAGGATGGCCTGCGCGATTCCCGCTCTTTGAAGCATGCCCTTGGAATACTTTCGAAGCTGTACATTGCCGGCAGACGCCAATCCAACGCGGTCGAGAAACCGCTCGACGCGTTCGCGGCGCTCGGTGGCGCTGTAATTTGAAAATCGCGCATAGTAATCCAAGAGTTCGCGCGCGGTAAGGTAGTCGTAAAAGTAGGGTTGTTCCGGGAGGTAGCCGATATCGCGGTGCATCCGTACATCGTCAATTGAGTAGCCGCGAATGCGCGCCGTCCCAGCCGTCGGGAAGATCAGCCCCATCAGAAGCTTGAGCGTGGTTGTCTTTCCCGCGCCGTTCGGCCCCAGAAAACCGAAAATCTCGCCCTCCTCTACACTGAGGGTCAGGTTATCGAGCGACCGCCGCATCCGCTTGCGCCAGAAGCCGACAGGATAGTCCTTCGTTAAACCGATAACTTCGATGGCTGGTGTGCTCATGGTATCTTGCTAATTATTTTTTCCACTTCGCGGTTTCGTGTCAATATCCCCGGTGTTGCTTCCGAGAGCACATAGTGCGAGCCGTCTCAGTCGTAACTGATTCTAAACAAAGGACGCCGTCGCGTCCCGCCGATTGCCTTTTCGAGGTGCCTAAGATGCCAAGTTCGCGGTTCCTGGCCACCGCACTCTTTCTAGTAGCATTTCCAGTTTTCTGGGCGCGCCCCGCCACCGGCCAGAGCACCCCGCAAAACCAAAAAACAGGCGCCAATTCCATGGCTTGGGCGACCGTTCTTCACGATTTGGTCGAAACACCTGCAATATCGGGATATGAGAGCCCCGTGGTTCAAAAAATCCGCGCCGATATCGCGCCGTTCCATCCCGTGACGGACAACATTGGCGATGTTGTCGTCACCATTGGCAGCGGCGCACCGCACCGCCTAATCGTAACGCCGATCGACGAGCCGGGCTTCGTGGTCAGCGGAATCACCGATGATGGTTATCTGCGTTTGCAAAGATTGCCCCAGTCCGGGCTGCCTCCAATTTTCAACGAGTTGTATTCTGCGCAGCCGGTAAAGGTCGGCGTGGCGGATGGCAAATGGATTGACGGCGTCGTCGCCGGCCTTTCGATCCATTTGCAAACTGGCCGTGCGAATCCGCCGAAATCGAGCGATATCGATAGTATGTACGTCGACATCGGCGCGAGTTCAGCCGCCGAAGCGCGCAAGGCGGGCGTGGATATTCTCAGCCCCGTGGCGATCGACCGGCGCTTGGAAGGCTTAGGCGGTAAGGAGATGGCTGGCGCTTCCGCCGGAGACAAATTCGGCGCCGCCGCGCTGGTTGAACTGCTTCACGAAATCGATCCCGCGAACGTTAAGGGCACGCTGACAATCGCATTTGCCGCCCAGCAATGGGCTGGCGCCCGCGGATTGCAGCGCGTTCTGCGAACCACTCAGCCGGATGAAATGATCTACGTGGGCCGCCTGGTTCCGGGAGGCGCAGTTCCCGGGATGAAAGGCGTGCATCGAGCGCCGCGCCGAGAGCCTGGCAACGGCGTCCTGCTCGGCCTCGCGCAAACCAACGACAAACTCTCGGGTCTCGCCGCCGAACTCAAGCAGCTTGCCGCAGCGAATAATGTGCCGGTAGCCACCGACTACTCCGCCGGGTTAATCCCCAGGAGCTATCTCCCCTTGCCGGACTTGCCGGCAAAGTGGGCGCATCTTGCTATTGCCACGGCCTGGTCCGATACACCCGCTGAAGCTATCGATGCGAAAGATATGGGTGCAGCTCGAGGACCTGCTCGAACTATACGCCCAAGGAAAAGTGGCATTGCCGGGCCGAGACGCCCCCCACGGCATTGCGGGCAGTCGTGGGGCTACCGTGGGCGCGCCGTCAACCGTGGAACTGCTGAACCGCCTCACAACTACGTACGGCGCGAGCAACCACGAAGGGCCCGTCCGCGAAATGGTAAAGAGCCTTCTGCCAAAGTGGGCCAAACCGGAGACAGATGACGCCGGAAATCTGATCTTGCATCTCGGCGCCGCTCCCGCAGATGCTAAAGCGCCCAAGGTTCTGGTGATCGCGCACATGGACGAAATCGGCTTCGAAGTGAAATCGATCTCGAACGACGGCAGGCTGGAGGCTGAGCTTCTGGGCGGCATGATCTTGAGTTTTTATCAAGGCCATCCGGCGCTGGTGCACACATCCGCCGGCGATCTTCCAGCCGTCATTGAACTGCCGAACGGCTGGGACGAAGCCACGTTCGAATGGCCGAATGACGCCGAGAATCCAATTCGCCTTGATGTAGGCGCGCGCAGTCCCGAAGAAGCGGCCAAGCTCGGCGTAAAGGTCGGCGACTCGATCACCATTCCCAAGGGCTATCGCCCGTTGCTCGGCACACGAGCAAATGCTCGCAGCTTCGATGATCGCGTCGGCGACACCGCGCTTATTTCCGCCGTATGGGCGCTCGGCGGCCCGCTGAAGGATCGCGACGTGACATTCGTGTGGTCCACGGGCGAGGAATTGGGCCTTGTGGGCGCGGGCGCGCTTGCAAAACGCCTGGCTGCGGAAGGCCATGAGCCGGATTACGTCTTTGCCGTCGATACCCTGGTCAGCTCGGATTCGCCGCTCGAATCAAAACGCTTCGGTGACGCGCAGATCGGAAAAGGCTTCGCCATTCGCGCCGTCGACGGCTCAAATATTGCGCCTGCGCCACTTGTCGATCGCCTCGCGCATCTGGCGCGCGCCAATCGTATTCCGGTGCAATTGGGCGTCACCGGCGGTGGCAACGACGGCTCCGTATTCGTCCCCTACGGCGCGGTGGATATCCCGCTCGGCTGGCCGCTCCGCTACTCCCATTCCCCGGCGGAAGTGATCGATACGCGGGATGTGGACGCGCTTGCCCGAATCGTTGGCGTGATTGCAACAAGTTGGTAGTCGAGGCTTCTTACACTCCTAAGACGCATCGCATGTTGATTCATCTTGGTTTGCTATAATCGCGCGCCATGGCGGACCAGATTTCGCTCAACCAGCCCTCATTTCAGGCTCCGCGCCACATTGTGATCGAGGGACCGATTCGCGTCGGCAAGTCCACGCTTGCGAAAGCCCTGGCCGAGCAACTTCACGCGCGGCGCGTTTTCGATTGCGAGGACAATCCCTTCCTCGCCGACTTTTACGATGAGAAGGCCGGCGCAGCCTTTCGCGCCCAGATGTATTTTCTCTACGAGCGCCACCGCCTGCTCTTAGAGGCCCAGCTGAATGACCGCACGGCTTTGATCGTCAGCGATTTTCTTTTCGAGAAAGACAAAATCTTCGCGTACATGAATCTCGACAACGAAGAGCTCAAACTCTACGAAAAATATTTCGACATGCTCGCGCCATCTATTCCGCCTCCGGATCTGGTCATCTATCTGCAGGCCAAGCCGGACATCCTGCAAAAGCGCGTCTCCAAGAAGGGTGATCCAGCCGAAACCGAAATTTCCGCGGAGTATCTGGAAGCTGTGGCCAACGCCTACTCGCACTTCTTCTTTCGCTATTCCGCTTCGAATCTGCTGGTGGTGGATACTACCGAGATCGACTTCGTCGAGCGCAGCCAAGATCTGCAAGGGCTTTTGCGCCGCCTACGCCAGCCCGTCAAGGGGACGCAATATTTCCTTCCGCTGGGACAGGACTCGTAGTTTCGAATGAGATGCGGTGCGCTTCGGGTCCGAAAGCAATCACGACTGCTCCAATCGCGCACACCGTAAGCGCGAATAATCCCATGGCCTGGGCGAAGCTCATGTGACGACTCATCAACGCTTCAATCGTCGGCGCACCCGCCGCGATTAGCACGCCGGTCTGGTAAGCCATCCCGGGGAAAAATCCGCGCAGCGCCCCCGGCGAAAGCTCATTGAGATGCGCGGGGACGATTCCCCAAGCGCCCTGCACCATAAACTGCATCGCGAAAGCTCCCACCGCTGTTAGCGCAGCCGTTGGCACAAACACCCACAGCGGTATCAGAATAATCGCCAGCAGGATGGAGAGGACCATCGCGCGCCGCCGCCCGTACCGGTCCGAAAAACCGCCCCACCGCGATTCCCCCAACGATTGCACCTACCATCGAAATCACGCTGATGATCGCCGTGGTGCGCGTATCGAAGTGCCGTTGGCGCTGTAAAAAAGTGGGATACAAGTCCTGCGTCCCGTGCGAAATGAAAGTCAACATCGCCACGGAACCGATCAGGTACGCGAGCCTTTTCCAGTTCGCCTGCACCAGCCGGAAATAGTCGCGCCAACTTGTCCGCGCGACGGCCACCGCCTTCCATGCTTCGCTCTCTTTCACCTTCGCGCGAATGAAGAGCGTGAGTAGCGCGGGCAATCCTCCGAGGAAGAACATTGCGCGCCAGCCCCAATGAGGAAAAATCGTCCAGAACGCCACCGCCGCCAGCAAATTGCCTAACGCGTATCCCTCTTGCAAAAGTCCCGAGAGCATTCCGCGCCATTTCACCGGCACGGTTTCCATCACCAGTGACGCGCCCACGCCCCACTCCCCGCCCATCCCGATTCCGTAGAGCAGCCGCAAAATTATGAAGATTTGATACGACGGCGCGAAGCCGGAAAGAATTTCGATGATCGAGTAGAAGAGAACGTCCAGCATTAGCGGCAGGCGGCGGCCGTAGCGGTCCGCTAGCAGGCCGAAGAGAATTGCGCCGATCGGACGTGTTAGCAGGCTGGCCGTCAGCGCGAACGAAACTTCTGCAATCGAGCGGTGAAAGTCCGCCGCCACTTGGCCCACAACGTACACGAGGATGAAATAGTCGAAGGCGTCCAGCGTCCAGCCGAGAAATCCGGCGATTAGCGCATTGCGGGAATTGGTGCGCTGCTCGGCAGTGATAACCGCGGACGCGTTGCTGCTCATTTTCCACCGCTCGCGCGAATCGAGTCTGGATTCAACACCGCGTCTGCCACGCGCGCTACCTGCAACATTTCGCGGACGTCGTGGACGCGCACGATATGAGCACCAGCGAGGATGCTCGCAGTCACACTTGCCGCCGTGCCCCACGCCCGCTCCGCCGCCGGAATCCCGCCGAGCGTTTTGCCAATGAAACCCTTTCTCGACGTGCCGACCATCAGCGGAAAACCCAGCCGTGCGAGCTCAGGCAACCGCGCCAGCAACTCGTAATTCTGCTCGGTGCTCTTCCCGAATCCGATCCCCGGATCGAGCACAATTTGAGATTTCGCTACTCCGGCACGCCGCGCCACTGCCACGGCTTGGCGCAAGCCAGAGGTCACATCGCGCAGCACGTTTCGCGCGAAGGGTTTTTTCTGCATCGTGCGCGGTTGGCCGCGCATGTGCATCAGGATCAGCGGCAACTTTCTTCTCCGCGCGATTTCGGCGAGCTTGGGATCGGCGCGCAGGGCCGTCACGTCATTCAGAATCTCGGCGCCGGCTTCCACTGCCGCTTCGGCCACTTCTGATTTGCTCGTATCCACCGAAATCGGAATTTTCAGGGTTCCGCGCAACCTCTCGATCACGGGCACAACGCGGCGCAATTCCTCGTCGGCTGAAATGCCTTCCGAACCGGGCCTTGTGGACTCGCCGCCAATGTCCAAAATATCCGCTCCGGCGCGCTCGATTTCGATCGCCCTCTCGACCGCCGCATCGAGACTGAAATACCGCCCCCCGTCGGAAAAGCTGTCTGGCGTGACGTTCAGTACTCCCATCACCAGCGTCCG
>CAVRSO010000002.1:0-13211 GCA_963723845.1 uncultured Acidobacteriota bacterium | reverse complement strand
ATGTATTGCTGGCGCGCACAAGGCAATGCGAATATGGTGTTGTATCCATTGTTCGCCGCCCAGAGCGGTTCGTGCAATACCAACGGCCCGCCCGCCGCCACTTGCATATTCAACGACGTCACCACCGGCACGATCGCGATGCCCTGTGTGAATGCCAGTCCAAATTGCACCAGCGGAGGCAATCCCGTCGGCGTCCTTACCGGCTTCGACGCTGGCACTGGCTATGACTTGGCCACCGGACTCGGCTCCGTTAACGTCGCCAATCTGGTCAACGCGCCGTCCGCCTGGAATGATGCTCCGCCCGGCACGAACGGCGCCGATTTCTCGCTGTCCCTCAGTCCTTCCACAGTCACGGTCGCCAGGGGCGCTACTGGCACGGTAACACTCACCGTTACCGCGAACGGCGGGTTCACCGGGACTGTTATGCCGGCGTGCTCTGATTTGCCGACGGGTGTTACCTGCTCGGGTCCCGCCGTGATGGGCAGCGGCACCAGCACCATCACATTTACGGCGACTTCATCGGCCATGCTCGCTCCCGCGAATCGGCCCACCACCTTCGCGGGACTTTCGGGAACTTCGCGCACACCGATTCTGTTGGTCCTCTGTGCGCTCTGCGCAGCTTTTCTTCTTCTGAGCTATCGGCGGGAAAAGCGAAAGTCCTCCGCGGTGTTCGCGGCAGTGGCTCTTGGGCTTCTGTTTGTCGCGGGGTGCAGCGGCTCCAGCAACAACGGTGGCGGAGGGAACAAGGGACCGACCGGGACCTCGAACGTCGTCATAACCGCAACGAGCGGCTCAATTCAGCGCTCCGTGGTTGTCACGCTCACGATTGACTGAGCCTCAAACAGCAAAAGACTTTCGACTCGCCGCAATGTGCTATCGAAACACGATACCGGCGTAACCAACAACTTCCTTGCGATCCCCGGTGATGTCGCCCGAAGTCGCATAGCGAACCAGCGCCGCTTCCTTCGCGCCTAGGTCCCGCAGGCCGGTCAGCATCGCCACCGTAGCCGCGTACCCGCACATCGAAATTTCTTCGGCTCGCACTGTGTCGTAAAGGCCGCGCGCATCGAGAGCCAGAATGCGCTCGATCGCGAGTTTATCTTTTGCCCGCGTGATTGCGTCGCTTTCGTAATGATTCATGTCCGTGCTCGCAATCACCAGCACGCGATCGTTCCGGGCCGTCACCACCTTCGCTACAGCGTGCCCCAGCTCCTCCATCGCGCCATAGCGGTCGGTCCCAAGCACTACTGGGACAAATCGAAAATCCCCGCGGAGCTGCTGCAAAAATGGAATCTGCACTTCCAGGGAGTGCTCGTTTGCGTGCGCAATCGGATCCTCCCGAAGCAGCGGACATTCCCGGGCGAGATCCTCGGCCAGTTCCTCATCAATCCGCGCTTCGCCCAGCGGAGTCGCAAAGCTTCCCTCTGTAAGGATCGCCAACGGCTGCCCTTGCGGAAAATGTCGCGGACCGAGCAGGATGCAACGCGACGGAATTTCAATCGACGAGTAAACCGCCCCCGCAACATGCCCCGAGTACATGTACCCCGCATGCGGCACCACGCATCCGAGCGCGCGCACTTGCGTCGCCTCGTGCGGCGAATATTCCTCGATTTGCTTTGAGAGCTTGCGCGCCTCCGCCGGATAAAAGCGTCCAGCAACAGCAGGCGCCCGAACCATACGTGCAGTTGTAGCACAACCAGTTTCGGTAGGGTCATCCGCGTGCCGTGCCTCCAGACTGGGTGGAAGGGTGTCCACCATGCGCCTCGTGCGAACGGGTGCCTCGCACCGTGTGGAGTGCGGCGGCTTGCCGCCGCTGTTTGCCGCTCGGGCTTGCCCGGGCGTGCTCCCCGCATCAACCTGGGAACGCCAATCTCCCGATTGGCGCCTTCGCTTTTCTCGCCTTTGCTTTGTAGGGGCACGATATATCGTGCCCGGCAAACATGCTTGGCTACCTGTGCGCAATCCGCCGCGCTTTCATAGGCACCATCATCGCATTGCGCACGAAAATGTAGCTCAGGCGTTCCCGGCGACGTTTGCCGGGAAGGCCTGAGGCTTTTCGGCCCGCATTGCGCCGTCATCAACCTGGGAACGCCAATCTCCCGATTGGCGCCTTCGCTTTTCTCGCCTTTGCTTTCGTAGGGGCACGATACATCGTGCCCGGCAAACATGCTTGGCTACTTGTGCGCCAATCCGCCTGCGCGTGAACGGGCGCTTGATGTCGTCATTCCGAGCGGAGTGTCCGCGCCTTTGCTTTTGCGCGAAGCGCCGGGACACGCAAGGTAGGGCTCCCGGGTCGACGGTTATCGAGCCCGGGATATCAGAGAATCTCTCTTCGATTGCCGAAATCGCCGAGGCTTCCGCCTATTCGCGTACTTCGGCCGTCGGACTAACTGAGAATTGCGATAAGAAACCGCTGAACTTCAGATTGGCTTGGAAGGTTTGCCGTGAATCCGGATCGCCACGGTCTGACCGGTTTCGTACAGGATGTTCACTTTATCGCCGTACTGATAGCCGCCCTTATCCAAAACCGCCTGCATTTTATCTTTCAGTTCGGGCGTAAAACTGAAGCTGTGAATGGCCATTTCGTTCCCCTGCTCGCGGACCACAATCGAATTCGCGCTGGCGAGAATCACTTCCCCTTTGAGCCAACTCATGCCCGCGGGCGTGCCTTTCGGCATAACCGTCCTGATGATTTTGGTGACGATCGGCGCCGCCACCACTGATTCGACCACCTGCGCTTGCGCCGCGCCGGCAGAAATCGCCAGACCAGCGGCAAGCGCGCACGAAGCTGCGAAAATCCTATAGTTCTTCATCGAAAGAAATCTTCAAGGACTTCAAAAACTTGATGTCTTGCGCCGTGATTTCAACCTTGGATTCCACTTCTTCCTCTTGCATGGCTTCCTCGTCCACCCGGATGTGGAGCGACTCGAGGAAACGCCGGTCCTGCGTAGTCATTCGCGCGCTTTGGCCCGTCCGCTTGGCCAGTCCGATCGTGGCATCCAGCTTCAGCACGATATCGAATCCAGCCGCGCGAACACCGGCAATGGCCTCGGCGATCCGCTCGGAGTCCGACACGCTGTCGTTGATCGCGTGTCCCAATTCACGCAACAACTGCTTCATGCGGTCGTCCAGTTGCAAGGGTGCCTACCTCCTCGGAGAGGTCGTGCTAAAGTGATTCTAGGACGTCCGCCACCCCGAAACAAGGGGCCAAATAGCCCCCGATTCCGCTCGGTTACCTGTCCCCGGCCGCCGTTGCGGAGTGCTTTCGGGTGGAAGCGTGGGGCTTCAGCCCCACGTAGCCATCGCCCAAAAACTCGGGCTTTAGCCCCGAAGTCAGCTTTTTCCGCCGCCCTTGGTGTGGGGCACAGACCGGGGTCCCCAGCGCGCCGTTTTCGCGTGCTGGGGTGGTAGCATGCTGTGCCCGGCGACAATGCTTGGCTACCTGCTCGCCATCCACTTCGCGCGGTCGGGCGCCTTCGGTTTATGTAGCTCACCCCTTCAGGGGTGAGGCTTTTCGGCTGTCGTTTCCGGCCTCCGAATCGCGATTCCTCTTGCCCTCTCCAGCATCCAGCCTCTAGCCCCCAGCCTCCAGAACGTCAGCGCCGGAGGCGCGATTGTACCTAGCCCGGCACGCAGCGAAGCGGAGTGCCGGGACACGAGAACGAAAATTGAAAAAGTCCCGGAGGGACGATTGAACGCACTTTCCGCGCGCTTCGAAATTCCTCGGGGCGAATTGGCGGGTGGCGCAGCCTTTGTCTCGGTATTTTCCACCATTGACATCAAAGCCCGGGCGGATGATACCACGCCGGAATTAGCCGCAGCCTCGATGCAAGAGTGCGGGTGCCGCATCCTTCGCGGTGTTTGCGAAGGGTGCGTGCCTTTGAATGAAATATCGTCTCGAACGCCACTACGGATTGGGTCACCACTCCATCACCTGCAGTTGCTATCGGCGGAAGCCTTTGCTGGGGACCGAGAGCACGCAGTGTTTTTCTTAAAATTCTGGCGGATGCTCGGGAACGGGAGGGGAACTTTGTTTGCGTCACCCGGCCGAAGAAACCGTTGCCGCAGACGCCCGAGCTTGCTGCCGCCGAAGTTGCGCCACAACCAGCCGGATTTCGTCGAACGTAACCTCTGAAGGCAGGGCGTCCTTCAGGGTCCTGAGCCGCCCCAGACCAAGCCGCCCGCAGGCCTCTTCGATTCGAGCGCAGGCTTCTTGGCTCACCCAGTGCGGCTGAAATAGAAATTCCCCTCGTTCCACCAGGTCGGCGACCGTGCCGACGATGGTGGAAACCTGGCGGCCTCGGATGGCTGCGATTTCTTGGAACGTGCGGCCTTCGGCGAGCAATCGCCTCGTTTCCTCTGCGGGTTTGGAGAGTTTCCACGGGATGCGTGTCGCAGCTCGTTCGCCCTTTCCGAATCGCCCGATCGCATCCAGAATCTGTTCGCCATACATTTCCACTTTGCGTTCGCCGAAGCCGGAAACAGCCAACAGCGCCGAAAGCGAAACCGGCCGCGCGCGGCAAAGGGCTTCGAGAGACGTATCGTGCATCACCACAAATGCGGGGACACCCTGCTCTTTTGCAGTCACCCGCCGCCATTCGCGAAGATAGTCGTGCAGCTCAGGATCGATATCGGAAGCAGCCCCTTTGGCCTGAGCCACGGCCGCTGTCGCGCGGCGGTTTGCCCGGTCCGGCAACAGAAACCGTCGCGGCGCTCTGAACAATCGCGTCTCCTTCACCCGTGCACACATCGCACGCGGAGCACGTCTTCCATTTCGGAGTCTCGCCAAAATGAACGCAGATTTGGTGATGCCGGCACCTGCCCGGTTCTACGAAGCGGCGAATCTCGTCGTACCGCTGCCACGCGCGTTCCCGTTCCGCCGGATCGCTGATTTCTTTCGTAAAATGGACCAGTAAAGCAGTGTCCCGCTTCTGCCATAGCAGCAAACAATCCGCGGGAAGACCGTCACGCCCGGCGCGGCCCGCCTCCTGATAATACTGTTCGATTGATTTCGGCAGCGAGAGATGAATCACCGCGCGCACCGCAGCCTTGTTGATGCCTAATCCGAAAGCAATTGTGCCCACCAGCACGCGAACTTCGTCCGACATCCACATCTCTTGATTGCGCCTGCGTGTAGCGGCATCCATCCGGCCGTGATAAGGAATGGCGGCGATTCCCTGCTCTTCCAGGAAATCAACCGTCTCTTCTACCCGCGCGATCGTTGGCGAATAAACGATCACGCTTTCGCTGCGAAGCTCCCGCAATGCCTTCACCAGCATTTCAGTCTGAGTGCGCGCGTCGCATTCGCTTGACGATGTATCGCAAATTCGGACGATGAAAGCTGGCGATATACTTGTCGGGCTTGTTCAGGCCAAGCTGCTCGATAATGTCGTGCCGGACCCTCCGCGTCGCGCTCGCCGTGAAAGCCGCGATCGCGCAATCGGGAAAATGCAGACGAAGGCGGTTCAGTTGCCGGTACTCGGGCCGGAACTCGTGCCCCCACTCGGAAATGCAATGGGCCTCGTCAATCGCGAAAAATGAGACGGGCATTTCTCGAGCCAAGCGATCGTGTCTTCGCGCGCCAGGCGCTCGGGAGAAACATAGAGCAGCCGGTACTGGCCTTCGCGCGCCGCTTGAATCACCGCGGACTGCTCGCGGCTGCGTGAGCGAGCTATTCAGCAGCGCCGCCGGAATCCCCATCTGCGCAAGTTGCGCCGCCTGGTCCTGCATCAACGCAATCAGCGGCGAAATCACCACCACGGTTTTTTCCGGCTGCATGGCGGCGGGCAGTTGGTAGCAAAGCGATTTGCCGCCGCCAGTCGGCATCACCACGCACGCGTCGCGATGATCCAGAAGGCTCCGCACGATCCGCTCCTGCAAAGGACGAAACGAATCGTAGCCCCAGTAGCGGCGCAAAGAAGACAGCAGGTCCAAGTCGGAGTGCACGTGCGGAGTATAAGTCGTGGCTTAGCCGAGTCGATGCGCAGATTTACGCACTCGCGCGCGCCTTGAGCAAAAAACCATTCGAGTTTGCCGGAAAATCTTTCGAGTTTGGCGCACGGAATTCGCCAAACTCGAAACATCTAACCGCCCTTAGCGCACACTTTTTTCACATAAACGGCCCCTATAGCACTAAAATCGAGCCATGTCCGGCAACATGCTGCCCGCGCTGTTGCGCTCTGCCCGGGTCACGCTCCGGGTCCTGTGGCGCCTCACCCGCCAGCTCTTCCATGAGGCTACGGGAGCGATGTTCGGCATCTTCGCGGCGTGGGCCGCATTCGCCGCCTGGAAGCAATGGAAGCAAAAGCCCGCGCTGTGGTTCATGGGCTTCGCCATAGTCTATGCGATCACGATGCTGGCCTATGCCTTCGGCTCGTTCAAGCGCGCGCGCCGCGTCCGATGAATGCCTTCCGCTCCAATCCACTGAAATGACGCAGGATACGAAATCCGCCTCAACAACCGGCTTGCCCATGCCTCCAGTCGTCCGTCAGGACGATCTGCGCGGATGGGACGCCGAGCACGACCTCGGCTACCCAGGCGAATTGCCCTTTACGCGCGGCATCTACCCGACGATGTACCGCGGCCGCCTCTGGACGATGCGGCAATACGCGGGATTCGGCGGCGCGGTCGAATCGAATCGTCGATATCGCTACTTAATGGCGCAAGGGCAGACGGGGCTTTCGGTGGCGTTCGATTTGCCGACGCAGATCGGGATGGACTCCGATCATCGCGCTGGCGCTGGGCGAAGTGGGCAAAGTTGGAGTGGCGATCGACTCGATCGAGGACATGCAGGCGCTCTTTGACGGGATTCCTCTTGAGCGCATTTCCACTTCGATGACGATTAATTCTACGGCCGCGATTTTGCTGGCGCTGTATGTGGCGGTGGCGAAACAGCAAGGCGCGAATCTGGCGCGGCTTTCGGGCACGGTGCAAAACGACGTGCTGAAGGAATACATCGCGCGCGGGACGTACATCTATCCGCTGCGGCCGGCGATGCGAATCGTCACAGACATTTTCGGGTGGTGCCGGAGCGAACTACCGAATTGGAATGCGATTTCGATTTCGGGGTATCACATCCGCGAGGCGGGCGCGACGGACGTGCAGGAAGTCGCGTTCACGCTTGGGAACGCGATTGCGTACGTGGAGTCGGCGGTTGCGTCCGGATTGAAGGTGGATGAATTTGCGCCGCAGCTTTCGTTTTTTTTCAACGCGCACAATGAATTCCTGATGCAGATCGCGAAATTCCGCGCCGCGCGTCGCCTGTGGGCGCGCACGATGCGCGATCGATTTGGTGCGCGCGATCCGCGGTCGATGATGCTGCGTTTTCACGCGCAGACGGCGGGATCGTCACTCACGGCGCAGCAGCCGGAAAACAATTTAGCGCGCGTGGCGATACAGTGCCTGGCGGCGGTCCTCGGAGGTTGCCAATCGCTTCATGCCAATGGGCTGGACGAAGCGCTGGCTCTGCCGACGGAGCAGGCGGCGCTGCTTGCTCTGCGCACACAGCAAGTGATCGCGCAGGAAACGGGCGTGGCGAATACCATCGATCCCGTGGGCGGCTCTTACGCGATCGAAAAGCTGACCAACGAAATCGAAGCGGGCGCGCAGGAATACATTTCGCGAATTGATGCGCTGGGAGGAATGCTGCGCGCGATCGAGACCGGGTACGTCCAAATGGAGATACAGAAATCGGCGTATGAATATCAGCAGGCGGTGGAACGCGGTGAACAGATCGTGGTCGGCGTCAATCGATTTCAAACCGATGACGAGCAGCCGATTCCGACGCTGCGAATCGATCCTGAAATCGAGCGTTCACAGGTGGCGCGCTTGCGAGAGTTGCGCGCACGGCGTGACGCCGCGAAAGCGCAAGCCGGAATCAATGAAGTGGAGCGTCGCGCCCGCGGCAGCGAGAATTTGATGCCTGCAATCCTGGCGGCAGTGGAGGCGCGCGTCACGGTAGGGGAAATTTCGGACGCGTTGCGCCGTGCGTTCGGCGAATATCAGGAATCCGTGGTGGTGTAGCAGGCGACGCCCGACGACGGCTGGAAAAAAGCCCCACGCTCACAAACCCGAGCACCCAAATACAAACCTGGAAGCTGCGCCACCCGCCCAACCGAACAGGGGGACGTTTAGGTTAGGACGTTTGCTGTATAGTACACCTAGTTTGACGCGTGTTCAGCGCTACCTGTTGGACCGATTTCAGGTCGATTTTGCCGACGTCGTTAGACAGGCCCGCAGCCGAGAACAGGGCGGATGAGGCGTCCGGGCGCTGCGTTTACGAGGCACGGATGACGGATCAGCTCCTAACGACCTGGAGGAAAATCGCGATTCGCGGCGTCTTCGGTGGAATCGGTCTCGCGATAGGAGCTGCGGCAGTGATCGGCGCGATCGTCTGGTATTCCGATCGGCCCGAGCCAGCCCCACAGTGGAACGAGACAGCGCTGACTGCGACTTTCGATCAGATGGAATACACTGGGATAGCATTTGGGCATGAAGGTGCGTATTCGCTCGCATTATCGTACAACGTCAAAAACAACACGAAGGGTACCTACAATTTGAACACGGCCACTTTGAAGCCCGTCGCTGTGTTAACTGACAACAAAGCACTGTCAAACACATTCAGCGATGAGCAAGCCGGAGACATAAGGATCGTTGGTCCCGACTTCATCCCGCCGGACGGGGTTGGGAGAGTAAGTGTACACATCGATTACTATTTTCCACCGGATTTTCCAGCCAAAGACAGGGGTGATTTCGAGAAGGTTCTCACGCCTCTCGATGCGCAGCTTAAACAGATGGGCGGCATCGCCCTCTTCGATGGAGAGAACCACTACCGGATTGACCTGCCGAGCGGCTGGGCCGGTCAGCCGGGGGTAAAGGACGGCACGAAACCTGACGTCGATCCCCGTCTCAAGAAAAACGCCGTTACGAGTGGTCTTGCTCCATGCCCATCGAACGATCCGCTGGGCGTCCTCAGCGATAAGCGTTGCCAGCCAGCCGCGCCGAGACCCGGTGCCTCACCGTGCCCGGCCAGCGATCCTGCGGGTCTCTACGCAAAGACGCCATGCAATCCTCTGCCGGGACAGAAATCGACTCAATGACCAAAAAGCTCGCCATCTTCGGAACCCGCCACTACACGGAGAAACGCCTTCCAGGCGAAATCCGCGCGGCGATGGAGCTGATTTTCGATAGGCACTCAGCAACGATCGGTCTGGAAGAGTGGTCGGTTAATCACGTAGAGCTGTCCGGGTTCAAACAGTCTGCGACGCGAACGCTGTTCCGTGGGCGAGCGTAGGAACGCCTCCCACAGATGATCTGGCGACGTACCCTTACACCTGCGCGCTAGATTTCCCAACCGGCGCGAACATCCAGCGGTACGGCCCATTTGAAATTCAAGAGAAGCGTGAGCACTTGATGTGCGCCAACATCGTCGACGGAATGTCATCTCATGACTCTGCCGTTCTCGTGCTCGGAGTTGCGCACCTTCACTCCATGTGCATGAAGCTGAAGAGCGATTTCGACATTCGAGCCTGGGCGTTTGGCCTCGAACTTCTGTAGCACTTCCACGACTGAGGTTTTCCGGCTGATCGACATCGTGAACTATTTTGACCTGCGTCCTCAGCGAGTTATTATTCAAGCAGACGGGTAATTCTAGGTTCTGTAGGAAACTTCTCCCAGGGGCCGAATTGAATCAGTCCCTCTTTTTCGGGGGATTTTCTTCCGTCCAAGAGGGAAGCGTGTATTGCCCTGTCTTCACGGGGTTGCGTTGGGTGTCGTGTATTCCGTGTGTTGTTCCAGGGGTAGGCTACGGAAGGGGTTTGCCAAGTATCGGTAACGGCCCCACAATCGGCTCGAAAGTGAGGAGGGCAGGCAATGAAGAGCAAAAGGACTCCGAAAGATAAGCGGTACCGGGATCGGTGTTTCCCCAAAGCGGGAAAATACGTCTTCGACACAGGACCGGGTGGCTTCGCGCCTCTGCCGTATGTTGCTCGCCACGTGTTGGGCCATCTGAGCGGCGCGGAACTGAAAATCTGGATCTATTTTCTAACGCGCGGCGGGCCGCACTCGATTTGCTACCCGACCTATGAAGAGATCATGGCTGGCACCCACATCGAGTCTAAAGGCACGGTCAGCAAAGCGATCAAGCACCTCATTCACGTTGGACTCGTCCGTTCTCATCGTGACCGCGGCACGTGGCGCTATCTGCTCTGCGATCCTGCGCTGGCCGTGGCCCGTTTATTCGAGCTGGGCGAAATCGACCATGACGACGTGGAAGAAGCAAACGATCTTCTCGAACGAGTTAAGCGGCCGCTCATCGAACCGAAGCCGAGAGCTGTGCCGGTTCCGATCAAGAAAACGGCTTAGGGGCGACAATGATGGATGATCGAATCAAGTGGAATTTGGGTGTTGCGAAGCTGTCTGGGTTCATGAAACACCTGCGCCCGCCGTATGGCGAAGACGACGTCGGTGATTTTCACGGGATCGTGACGCTGCTGGAAGAGGCTACCGGCGCTGACTTGTCGCACTTTAAAATCCCCGCTGAGAAGATGCAGCGGCCAGTTATTGCTGCTCAACGGGCAGCGTACAACGGGCGCCCTGGTCGTGTGCTATACGGCAGCAAAAAGAGGTGCGATTCGGGATTCTTACAGGCTCAGCTCGAAGGTCTCGTGAGCTATTTGCCTGCGCTAGAAGACCTAGAAAGCACTCCGTCGCCGAATCGTTACGAATCGCTCACCGACAACGAACTGAAGGAGCTTCTGTTCGACCGGAGCCTTAAGCCGAATCGCGGTGCCGAACGTGGGATCTTTGATCGGGCGTACGCGACCGCGAAGCTGCTGAAGAGCGATCAGTCGCCGCAGCCCCGGGCCCCCGTGTCGAACGTCAACAATTTCTACAGTTCCAACGTCGTCCAGGGCAGCCCCGACGCTACGATTACACAGTCAATGAGAAAATGGGGACGAAGCTGAGAAAAATCGTCGCACAGCTCAACGAGTTTTCTGCCGGACGCCGGTTGTCTGAGGAAAGTCGCGCTCAGATGGCGACCGACATTCAAACATTGGAGCTGCAAGCGAATTCGCAGCGGCCCAATAAGTGGATCATCAAAGAGGCGCTGCTATCTGCCAAGACCATCCTTGAGGTTGCAGCTGGCGACGCACTTGCGACGGGCCTAATTTTCACTATTCAGCACTACGCCGCGAGATTCCTGGGCGGCTCGTAGGATGGGCCGGGAATCGCACGGCATGACGCATCGTTGATCCTTCTCTCGATTGACACCGCCGATTTTCGCCGGATGGCGGGCAAACCGGAAGTTTATTTGCGACGGCGCGCGAACCGCCTGAAGTGGACTCCATCCTTTCATTTTGGCTGCGGTTACAATTTTTGAGCGCCTCCTGTCCTTCTAGCTGCGATAGAAACTGCGCACCCTTCGCCAGACTCAGGGCAAGCAGGAAAGCGCTGCGCGTGACGTCTTTACGGCGGGGTTTAAACCCGCCCTTCCACCCGAGACGAAGATCGTAAGGTGCGGCGCGCGGCTGTCTTCCGGGGCTTAACCGGTATTTCTTTTGCCGGCTTTTGTCGGAGCTGGAAGCTCCGACCTCCTAAAGTGCTCTCGCCTTCTGCGATTCGCCCAACCACATTCGAAGCGCGCGGAAAAGCACGTTCAATCGTCCCGCCGGGACTTTTCAATTTTCGTTCCCGTATCCCGGCACTCTGCTTCGCGGCGTGCCGGGCTAACTACAATCGCGCCTCCGGCGCTGACGTTCTGGAGGCTGGAGGCTGGAGAGGGCACGGCAAGAATGCCGGGCTAAAGTACCCGGCGCTACGTTTAAGGCTAACTACGATCGCGCCTCCGGTGCTGACGTTCTGGAGCTGGGAGCTAGAGGCTGGAGGCTGGAGAGGGTAAGGAAGAATGCCGGGCTAAAGTACCCGGCGCTACGTTTAAACCTTCGCCGAGCCTGGGGGCTGGCGTTCCCAGAGAGAGCTACGGAGCCAATCGGGAGATTGGCGTTCCCAGGGGAGGAACGATTCGGAGGTCGGAAACGACAGCCGAAAAGCCTCACCCCTGAAGGGGTGAGCTACATAAACCTAAGGCGCCGCGCCCGCGCGAGGTGGATGGCGAGCAGGTAGCCAAGCATTGTCGCCGGGCACGATTGCTATCGTGCCCCTACAACTGCAAAGGCGGCGGAAAAAAGCTCCGTGCTATGCCCTTAGCGGAGCGAGGCTAGAAGCTACCGACCTCCTAAAATGCTCTCTCCTTCCGGCCGATTCGCCTCAAAGGACATTCGAAGCGCGCGGAAAGAGCGCGTTCAATCGTCCCTCCGGGACTTTTCAATTTTCGTTCCGTGTCCCGGCACTCTGCTTCGCGGCGTGCCGGGCTAATTACAATCGCGCCTCCGGCGCTGACGTTCTGGAGGCTGGGGGCTTGAGGCTGGACGAGAGGGCACGGCAAGAATGCCGGGCTAAAGTACCCGGCGCTACGTTTAAGGCTAACTACAATCGCGCCTCCGCTGCGTTCCTCAGGGTGAGCCGGCGCTGTTCTGGAGGCTGGCGAGGGCGAGGCAAGATGCCGGGCTAAAGCAGCCGCTTCGTTCCTCAGGGCGAGCCGGCGCTACAAGAGCCACCTCGGCGGATGGCGAGCGAAGAGAGGTCCTTCGGCGAATCTCCCAGGCTCGACTAGCCGTCGACCTGGGAGCCCTTCTAGTGTCCCGGCGCTTCGCGCAAAACAAAAGAGGCGGGACACTCCGCTCAGGATGACGACGCAGGCAGGTCAACGGATCCGGCATCACATCGCGGGAAGTGGATCGAATCGTGGCGCGTTCACCGACAAAAGTGCCCAAGCATCCCGCTCTGTTTGAACGACCTTAACATTGGGGTGAGCTTGCCCTGCTGCTGTCCCAAACATGCGCATCATTGCTGAAGTTTCGGAAGAGGGTGCAATCACAATACGTAGGAAGTTCGAGTCCTGCACTACGGACGGCAACGTAGCCAGTGCGCTCATCACCTGAACTGAAACATCGAACGAGGTAACGCCCGATAGATCGATTACTCCTGCGCTTGGCCTAAGGTGGATGACCCGCCGAGATATGCCCCGATAGAAATCTATGAACTCTTCGTCATTCACCTCTCCGGCAAGGCGGGAACGAAGTATGCGGTTCGTCGAATCGAAATCGAACGCGCAGGACATGTGACTCTTGCATTGCCACTTCGAGAAGGTC
>CAVRSO010000001.1:0-16351 GCA_963723845.1 uncultured Acidobacteriota bacterium | reverse complement strand
TCCTGGCGGAACTTTCCGAGGCGACAGGCGGTGAAGCCTACTTTCCCGACAACCTGGAAGATGTGACTCCGGTATGCGAGCAAATCGCGCGAGAAATCCGAAACCAGTACACTATTGGCTACTACCCGACAGACACGGCGAAGGATGGCAGCTTCCGCCAGGTAGCGCTCAAGGTGTTTCCGCCGGGCGGTCGAGGCAAACTCTTGGTGCGAACGCGAACTGGATATTACGCGCCGAAGGCTTCGTCCTCGGGGGATTAGCTTTCTCCTTCCTTGCGACTCACACATTTTTAGAATTTGGAGATCCCAACTGACTTGATGGAGTTAGGTTTCGTTTCAGGCCTCCATCGGTTACCCAAATGAGTAACTGGCCGGATAATTTGCGAGGTGGGGAATGAGATATGACGCCGTCATCATCGGTTCGGGACAGGCAGGAAACCCACTATCCTACGCGCTGGCAGACCACGGCTGGACCGTCGCCCTGATTGAAAAGTCCCACGTGGGCGGCACGTGCATCAACACTGGCTGCACTCCCACAAAGACAATGATCGCCTCGGCTCAAATCGCGCACTATGCCCGCAATGCGGTTCGATGGGGAATCAAGGCGGGCCCCGTGAGCGTGGACTTGCCGGCGATTGTCTCCCGTAAGAAAGCCATTGTCGAGAATTTCAGGTCCGGCATCGAGCAAGGGATCGCGAAACACCCTAAGGTGCACCTCTATCGAGGGGCGGCGCGGTTTCTCTCTTCACGGACGGTTCAGATTGACAATGATGTGATTGAGGGCGAGCGAATATTCATAAATTCAGGAGGTCGCTCGCCCCGCCTCAGTTAACGGGTCTTGATGCGGTCGGTTATCTCACTAACGAGTCCATGATGGAATTACAGGAGGTACCGGATCATCTGCTCATTATCGGCGGTGGCTACATCGGTTTGGAGTTTGGGCAGATGTTTCACCGCTTCGGAAGCCGCGTGACAGTGATTCATCAGGCGGAACACCTGCTGCCGCACGAGGATCCCGACGTCACAACGGAACTCCAGAAGGCACTCGAAACTGAAGGAATCGAATTCCGACTGAAGTCGAATCCGGTGCAGGTTGAGCGAAAGGGTAGCCAGATTCGCCTGACACTCGCCAGCGAAAACCAAACAGCGACGGTGGATGGAACTCATCTACTTGCCGCCGCCGGAAGACGGCCAAACACCGACGATCTGTCCCTCGAAAAGGCTGGGGTGGAAATTGACTCGCGCGGTTACGTAAAAGTGAACGAACGGCTAGAAACGACTGTTCCGGGGATCTGGGCGCTTGGCGACGTGAAAGGAGGCCCCGCGTTCACGCATATTTCGTTCAACGATTACCAGATTGTGTACGCGAATCTCGTCGAGTCCAAGAATATGACCACCAAAAACCGCTACGTGCCCTATTCGCTTTTTACTGATCCACAACTGGGGCGCGTTGGCATGACGGAGAAAGAGGCTCGCGCGACAGGGCGCCGATTGAAGATGGGGATCTATCCAATGTCAAACGTGGCGCGCGCGATCGAGCGCGGCGAAACGGCTGGATTCATGAAGATTATTGTCGACGCAGTGAGCAACAAGATTCTGGGCGCAGCAATCCTGGGTGCGGAAGGGGGCGAACTGGTGCAGCTTATCGGGATAGTCATGCTTGCCGACGCGCCATACACAATCCTCAAAGGCGCGGTCTACATTCATCCCACGCTGGCCGAAGGATTCTTTGGATTGATGGAATCCGTTAAAGAGGTGAACTAGTTACCTGAAGCGAGACGACGCGGGTTAGTTTTTCCACTGGCTTTGGCCGGACGTGAGTTCGGCTGGCCCGTGAGCGGCCGAAGAAAAACCTTCCACAAGCGGGAGCTTGGCCAAGACGAGGGTACCTGTACCGTTCGAAGTGATCTCAAGTCGCCCGCCAAGTTGTCGAAGTCTCTCTGTCATTCCGCGTAATCCCACGCCGGGGGTTTCGCCGCTGGAAAGGATCGATTCGCCGTTAGGGGAAAAGCCCCTCCCCTCGTCCTTTACCTCAAGTGTCACTTCTTGCCGGGACCGAGCCAAGCGCACAAAAGCTGTAAGGCTTCCCGAGTGGCGGTGAATATTCGTGAGGCACTCCTGGACGATGCGAAACAGAGATAATTCGACATCTCGCGGTAAGCGCCCAAGGTCGGAGGGCATATCGGCCGTTACCTTGATTTTGCTGCGTTCGGAAAAGCCTTCTATATACCACTTGAGAGCGGAAAGCAGGCCAATTTCGTCTAATAGTGGAGGATGCAACAGGTGAGACAGAGTGCGGATTTCATTGGACACCTGCTCGACCAGCTTCAGATTCTCCGATACGGCAGATGCTGCCGAGGTGCTGAGTTTCGCTTTTTCCTCGGAAACTCTTGATATATTCATCTTAATAGCAGCGAGCAATTGCCCGACGCTATCATGCAATTCACGAGCGATGCGGCGCCGCTCTTCATCCTGAATTTGAAGGAGGTGCGCCGATAGCTTGCAGAGTTCGGCGTTTTTCTGCTCCAGTTCCTGCGTGCGAACCTGGACGCGCTGCTCCAGCTTGTCGAGGAGTTCCTTCTGTTCAGTAATGTCGAGGCCTGAGGCTACGATCAACACCACAGCACCATTCTCGTCCCGGACCGGTGCCAGAGTTCGATCCGCAAAACGGACAGTTCCACTCGATGTGCAGTAGGAACACTCTTCGCGAACCATTTCCCCTTGCGCAGCGCGGGCCACGCTGGCCTTGAGAATCTCCACTTCATTGGGCAGAGCGGACCACCACGGCTCCCAACATTTGCGTCCGATTACTTCATCCCGGGTAAAACCCATCCCCTCTAAGGCTGCCCGGTTCGCCTCGACAACGGTGCCATTAGGGAGTAACAACAGCAAAACTGAGTACGTCTGGCTAAACGCGGCCCGCAGGCGCTTTTCGCTTTCCTCCAGCGTGGAGGCTATCTTGAACTCTTCCCGCTCAGGACGCCTGAGATCCCCGGACGCGGATGCACCGTCTAGAGGCTCGGCGATAGCTGCCCGACGAGCATCATCATCCATGGGTGGCGCCACGTCGTCGAATATCGAAATGAAATGTTTTATCTTGCGATCCGAATCGCGCGCGCAGGAAACCGTTAAATTGACCCAGACAATTTGGCCATCTTTGCGACGGTAGCGCTTGCGAGCCGAATATCGATCGGAGCGGCCCGCCAGCATATCTTCAGCCGCGGCTATGGACTGGGGCAGATCTTCGGAGTGAGTGATATCGTGAAAAGTCAGGCGGAGCAGCTCCTCTTGCGAATAGCCCAAAATGTCGCAGAGGTGCCGATTCGCACGCAGCCACTGGCCTGAAGGGCTGATGTGTGCAATCCCGATCGGCGCATTCTCGAACGTCGAGCGGTAGAGTTCCTCACTCTCGCGCAGCGCCTGTTCCAATGCAGCGCCGCGTTGCAAGATATCCCGCACGCCGAGCGGACTCGGCGATGGCGGTGTCTCCGCAACGCCATTGTCAAAAAACGGCTCGTGACGGCTGACCTTGTCCAAAGCAGCGACGAGCTGGCGAGAAATCGATGACTTCACAACATAACCGCG
The DNA here is from genome assembly GCA_963723845.1 of uncultured Acidobacteriota bacterium. Classification (GTDB taxonomy): domain Bacteria; phylum Acidobacteriota; class Terriglobia; order Acidiferrales; family UBA7541; genus Palsa-295. Next base: position 12,767 of record CAVRSO010000001.1, on the reverse strand, counting down.
GGCCCCAGCGTGAAATGCCTGGCGCACCATCTCTGCGGAATCGTGCTGGCTCAGGATCAACACCTCGGTTTGCGGGAGAATGCGGCGAACCTGACGAGTGGCATCCAAACCGTTTAGGTTTGGCATGCTGACGTCCATAACGATTACGTCTGGCTTTAATTCCCTGGCCTTTTCGACAGCATCCTGGCCATCAACTGCTTCGCCACACACGTCGCAGTTAGCCTGCGAAAGAAGGAGGGAGCGAACTCCACGTCGGACGATCTCGTGGTCATCAACAATTAGAACGCGCACTCATCACCATTCCGCCGGAAGCTCAGTCCTCGCGCAGACTACGGGCAAAACGAGAATGTCACCCGGCGGACACCGACATGACTATTCAAAACACCGGACTTAACGAGACATCGTAGTTCCCCCAAGACAAGGCGAGAATACACTAATTCCTGTAGATGGGATAACTAACAAAACACCACGGAATGTGAGACACGAGCCTGGCCTCGCTAGAGGCACCTGTGTCTTGATCGTGTGGGTTAGGGTGTTTCCGTCTTGACTCCAACTAGTTTGGGCTCTTTGCGCGTAATGCGAGGAGAATGCTATTCTGGTGGTTCCGACGGGGGCGACACGGTTTCGACGGAAGCTGTCGCGGCCCGAAGGCATGCCGGGCGCCACCTGCCCGCAATCGGGTGGAACAACACAACTGGCAACTCACAGTTGGCTCTCGCTGCCTAACCAAAAGTAGGTAGCGCGTCTCCTCAAGCGTCGCCTGCGCGGTTGAGATGAGGCGTCACACAGTAGGCTGGCCGTCACGTTTCGGTCCGTAATGCGGCGGCGAGATTCATCGGACTAGCCGGGGGCGCGTCTTGCCCGCTCTGAGTGCCTTCGGCGAAACCTTCGGAACGGGATAAGCATGTAGTCTTCGGGTGGCAAGGCTTCTCGGACGGGGGTTCAACTCCCCCCGCCTCCACCATTCCAGTTGCTAATGCGAAGGGGCGCCGATCGTAGCGCGTTTTTGATAAGCCGCAAGAGCGACGACATTCGCTCGATTGGTGCCGGGTGGCTGCCGAACCGGGCGGCTTGGTAGATTTCCGTGAGCTGCAAGATGGGCGCCGAAAGATCGGTGGGAATCGCTGCTGCGAATTCGAGCGGAGTCTGCGAAAAAGTTTTCTTCCAGCCACGTGCTTCCAGCATGCGCAGCATTTCGGCGTATTCAAGGGCCGCGAGAGACGCAGTGAGGTTTCCGCCGCGCCTGGCGCGCAAGGCCCAGCGTGCCACCGCGTATCGAATGATCATGCGGCCACGCATGACGAGAAAAATGCCCACAAGAAAAATCAATGCGCCGGGCAGGAGATAAGGCGATGCTTCCGCCCGGCGATCCAGGGCAAGAAGCCTCTGCATCGTTGCTTGTTCCTTTTGGTGATAAATCCCTCGAGCACGATCACTCCAACTCTGTGAGGACTTGTGCAGATTTTGTCCTAGCACCAGTTGATGCGAAAAGTCATAGTTGATGATCCACTCGCCCCAGGTGAGCTGAAGCCAGTCCCAATAAAGACCAATGCGGGAGAGAAGTCCGTTGCGATTTTCATTGCCCGGAGGCGTGGGGTCAAATGTCACCCAGCCGTAAGTAGGGAAGTAGACTTCCACCCAGCTATGCGCGTCGCTTTGGCGAATGATGTAATCGCCGCCGAGATCATTGTACTCACCGGGCAAAAAGCCGGTGACGTAGCGTGCCGGGACTCCGATGGAACGGAGCATTACTGTCATCGCGGAAGCGAAGTATTCGCAGTGACCAGCGCGGCGAACAAACAGAAAATTGGCGAGTGGGTCGGTTCCATGAGAACCGGAAAGATCAAGTGTGTAGGAGTAGTGCGCGATCAGATAGCTGCGAATCGCGGCGGCTTTGTCATATTCATTTTTCGAAGAGGCGGTCACGTCCGCGGCGAGCTTCGGAATACGGGCGTCAAGCGTCGGCAATTGCAGATAAGTGGCGTGAATTGTTTCAGGAAACGCGGAGGGAGCCTTGCGCAGATCCGAAGGCGGGGTTGTCGGCAGATAGGATAACCCCTCATAACGAATCTTGGCGCTGTTGTGGGCTGAGTTGAAAATAGAGCCAGTTTGGTCGATGAACAGTAACCCTCTACGCGACGGTGCGTCCGGCCGGTTCACTTCATTGCCGAACCGGCCGCGGAGGGTCGCAATCTGAGGCGCGACGAAAAGCGCATCGGTGGCGATCGGCTCCATCAGAACCGTGTAATGCAATGAATAGAAACTCTCGCGATCGACGCGCCGCGAGGCAAACGAGTAGTCACCGTCGGAGTTTGGCATGACGATTGTTTGATCTTGCGCTGGCGTAAACCATCGGCTGCCATCGAAGTTGGTAAGGACGATGCCACGCCAGTGAATATCGGACGCGCGAGTAGGATCGCCATCCACGCGGATGCGCAATACTACTGCACCGTTCTTTTTCAGCTCGCCTATTTCGCCGAGGACGACATTGTCGCTAAAGCCGGTCATCAAGCTGGGTTGGAGGTTGATGGCGCTGAGGTATCCGGTAGTAAAACGAGGAATCAGCAAAAAGATCAGAATGCCCAAAATCAGGACACTGCCGGCCACGAGGGCTGACGTAATACCTAACGCTCGGTTTAGCTTCTGTGCGGCCGTGGAATCAACCTCGAGAGGCGGCGACACGGCACCCGCTGAGCTACGCCGGATTTCGAGGGCGACGAACGTGGATACGGACAATACGAGAAATACGGCAAGAGCGACCAGGAACCCAGTTTCGACCGTGAGAATGGCGGAAACGAGCATGGACGCAACGGCCAGTACGGCCAGAAAAGCGAAATCACGGTTCGTTCGCGCCGAATAGAGGCGAATCAGCGTCGCGAAAATCACCAAATGAATTGCAGCGAGAAGAGCAGCGTACAGCGGAGGATTCGGCGCCCCGACAGCCAGCTCGCGCGAGAGCACCCAAAGATCCAGCGGAAAAAAAAGAAAGTATCCGAGCACACACCATGTGGCCGCGCGCGATGAGAGTTCGGGGCCGAGCCCCCGGCGGACGCGGATACCCTTGTACAGTAGTGCCATGTGCCGGGGCCACAGTCGAAAAGATGTCGAGCTTCCCGGTTGAGATGATAGCTAGCATGCCGGTAGCTACCAGAAGGTAGAGCGAGACTTCGAAATATCGTTCCACCGCCGGAAGCGTACCGCCATATGCGCGATCGTGCGGGATTGTCGATGGAGGATCAGAAGCCATGGCGTCTTTACGATGCTACCACCCGGCCCTGTACTCGGGATTCAACTCGCAGCGAAGCGATGCCAATGGGACAACAAAGGGCACACGATCAAGACCGAGAGGGCGAAATATTGCTAGCGCAATGCCGCAGCCGCGATTTTGCGTGTGGCGCTGGAAACGGTGACCTGCCCCAGGCGTGCGAGCGGCACTATCCGCGTGCGAGAAATCTTTGAAAGCCGCGATACTCGCACCAAAAACGGCATAAGAGTGATTTTGCGAAATGTAACTCCGTGGCGCGCAGCCTGAAGCGGTTCGAGTTTTAAAGAGACCGTATCGATTTGCAGCAGCTTTCCGAGATGGGTCCTAAGCTCTGCTACAGGGTCATGCGTCACTTCGACGGCGGGAAACTGCCACATACGCGAGAAAAGGACATCATCATGGACACCGGGGTCACGAACCAGCATCGTCCGCCCGCGAGGATCGTGCAGGACTGCAGCGGCAATGCGCACTTTCAGGCTGTCGCGCTTCCGGCGAGCGGCCGGAATCTTGGCCGTGAGACCGCGACGATGGGCGTCACACAATCGCAATACCGGACATAAGCCGCAACGCGGAATCTGCGGCGTGCAGATGGTTTCCCCAAGTTCCATTAGCGCCTGGTTCCAATCTCCCGGTGCGTGCGGCGCCAGCAATTCTTGGGCATTCGATTCAAGTTTCCGCCAGCGTTGCGGCTGGCGAAGATCGCCGCGAACGGCACCAAGTCGCGCCAGCACACGCGCAACGTTGCCGTCCAAAGCTGCGAGAGGGACGTCGTACGCGATGCTCAAAATCGCTGCTGCAGTGTACCGGCCGATTCCCGGTAGCCCCAGTACTTCCCTATGCGTTCCGGGAAAAACTCTGCCGTGGCGAGCAACGATCCGCCGGGCTGCTCGATGCAGATTTAGTGCACGGCGGTAATAACCGAGCCCAGCCCAAAGATGCAAAACATCGCGCGGGCGCGCCCGCGCGAGCGCGTCTACAGAGGGAAAGACTTTCAGGAAGCGATCGTAATACGGCTCCACGACATTGATTCGCGTCTGTTGCAACATGATCTCCGCGACCCATATTCGATAGGGATCGCGATTCGCTCGCCAAGGCAAGTCACGCCGATTCGCGCGGTACCACGCGAGGACACTGCGCTGGATCCTAGACCGACGGCCGGGAGTTAGCGATGGCATTTCCACTATTCTGCCACGAGCAGTCCTTTGCGCCAGACGATTCAACTTTCCGCCCGACAACGAACCCTTCGGTCTACCTACAACCGATCAATGAAAATGAAATATGAGGAAGACCAAAGTGCGGCAGGAATGGACCTCTGTGTGCGCGCGGTAAGGATAATCTTAAAAATCTCGCGCTCGCTGGTGAGCCCTTCGAGAAACGCCCCCGCCTCTGACACTTCCGCCTGAACCAATGCCAATTGGCGAAGCGCAGCGTAGATAATTTCCCCCGCCGGAGCCATGGGAGTGGAATAACTCCCGGTGCGAAATTGCATCACGGAGTGAATTTCGTTGAAGTGCCATGCGATGCAGGCTGCCAAGGAGACCGCACGCTCGAAGCGCGCCACACTTTCGGCTGCCATGACTTTGCCAATGCAGGGGTCGAGTACGAGCATCACACGCCGTTCATCCTCGCGCGCAAATTCGCGCACCATTAGCCGGCCCGATTTTGCCGTAACCTTCCAATCCACCAACCTCCCGCTATCGGTCGATTGATAGTCGCGCAAGGAATGCAGTTCGTGACCGCGCCCGCGAAAATGGCTGGCCATCTCCCCGCTCAGCAGCGGTAAAACTTCGTAGAACTGGTCCGTCGGCTCCACGGGCGGATAGACGGTGATTTCCATATTTGACTCCACGCGCCGCGTCTTTTCGAAGAATCCGAAGGGAAAGCGCGTGCGAATCCCAAACGCGTCCTGCCGGTAGATGCCACGCTGCGGGAAGCGTAGTTCCACCTTTTGGCGCACAACGCTAATCCGCGGAACATACGGAAAGAAGACGGGGCGGGTGAGAATCTCAGTGGGTGATTTCTTGCTGGCGCCTAGCACCCGTAGAGAAAAGGACGGCCAAATCTGTTTTTCATTCCGCAGCTCAATCTCCGCGAGCACGGGCTGACCGGCGAAAATGTGTTCGGGCAAATCAAATTTCATCGCGATGCCGGTCAGCACCACGCGGGAAAGCACTCCGGAAACCAAAATGCCCGCAAGCAGGCAGGCCAGGATCAGGAAGAGCAAGTTATTTCCAGTATTCACCGCGGCCAAAACGAGTACGAAGACAGCAATGAGGTAAATAATGCCGTCGCGCGTCAAACGATAATCCACTTGGTAAGCGATCCAGCGCAGGTTGGTCCGCTTAGCAAGGGCCGGCACGATCGTGATGGCCACCCACGCGGCGATTCCGAGGGCGATGAGCGTGCTAATGGATGCAAGCCAGATGCGCCCTTCCTGAGCAACTGCGGCGGAGAAAAGTGCAATGATGAGGGAGATCGAAAGCGCAAGCATGGCGATGCCGAAATTCCGCCAACCAGAACGGTCTCGCCGTCGCCACGAGCGTGTAATGGATTCTTGCATGATTGTTTTTTCGGCGGCCCGTCCAGCCAACCTAAGTGACGTCGCCACAAAGGCAGCAAGCCGAGGCGCGTCCGTGCGGCATCATTTTTGGCTCGGCTGTAAGCGAGGTCGCGTGGCGCTAAAACCGCGAACCGGCTTCTATCATAGCGGTACGCGCGTGGTTTCTAGAATTTCGCTGAGAATCGCTTCGCTCTGCTCGGATTTCTTCTGTGTCGAGACATAACGGGAACTCACCACCACTCGATGTGCGAACACCGGCACGATCAATCGTTTGAAGTCATCCGGCAAGCAATAATCCCGGCCTTCGATGAAAGCGCGCGCCTGTGCCGCGCGGTGCAGCATTACAGTGCCGCGGGGACTAACACCGAGGCTCAGCTGCTCCGTTTGACGCGTGCGTTCCACGATCTCGATCGCGTAATCGAGCAGACTGTCGTCGACTTTTACGTCCGAAACGGCTCTCTGCATTTCGGCCACGTCGCCGGCATCCATCAATGGCGCAGCTTGTTCCGCGTGCGCCGCCGCGGAATGATTGCGGATAATTTGCTTCTCGCTGGCCCTCGAAGGATATCCCATCCGGATCCGCATCACGAAGCGATCGAGCTGCGACTCGGGCAACGGATAGGTACCGTGATGCTCGATAGGATTTTGCGTGGCGAGCACCATGAATGGCTCCGGCAGCGGGTGCGTGTGGTTGTCCACCGTGATCTGCGATTCGTTCATCGCCTCCAGCAAAGCGGATTGGGTCTTGGGAGTGGTTCGGTTGATTTCATCGGCCACCACGATGTTCGCGAAGATCGGTCCGCGCTTGAATTCGAAATTCTGCGACGCCGGATTGAAAATGCTGACCCCGATCACGTCGCTGGGCAGCATGTCTGAGGTGAATTGAATGCGCTGAAACGAGCATTGGAACGAGCGCGCCAACGCCTGCGCCAGTGTCGTCTTGCCGACGCCCGGAACATCTTCAATCAGCAAGTGTCCTCGGGCCAGCAGCGCCGTCAACGCAAGCTGAATCACTGCCTCCTTGCCTTTGACGCTCTGCGCAATCGACTGCTGAAGGTCGGTGAGTCGCCCGCTGAAGGCGCTCGTTTTCGTATTGGTGACGGTTTGCAATTGACCCAGCCTTCTGCAAAAATGAAGCGCCTAGACGAAGCTGACTTTCGTCACTCTTGCGGGCGACTAGCTCAGTGGTTAGAGCGCTCCCCTCACACGGGAGAGGTCCAAGGTTCAAGTCCTTGGTCGCCCACCATGCCCAAGCTTGATTCTGCCACTAAGTGATCGGCTGTCTGAACGGTGATTTGGTGTGGTGTGCTCAACAAGTGGCCAGGACGCGGATTTGTGGCCTTCCCGAATGTCATTCGGAAGACGAGCGGCGTACCGTCGACCTTGCGACAGGGCTGGACGCGGGCGGTCCGCCGACGGTCTGGGCGACCGGGCTGTCCCAGGATCTGTCGGAAGCTGCACGTAACACCAGGGCTGCACGGCGATCAGGCATCATAGCCAGGCCCGTCCCCAGAACTACAACGATGCCTCCGAACCATATCCACTTCACCAGGGGATTCAGATAGGCGTGGATCACCGGTTTGTTTGTGTCCGGGCTGCGCCCCGCATAGACGACGTACAGGTCGCGCAGCGGTGTGCTTTCATTGGCGACGATCGTCTCGGTGACTTGGCTCGCGAGGAAGAAGCGGCGCTCGGGATAAAGCATCATTTCCGATTTACTCTTGCGAAAGACTTCCAGAGTGGCGCGCTCGGATTGATAATTGTTATTGGCCAGCTGATCGAAATTTTGGCAAAGGATCGTATAGGGACCGATCGAAAGAGACTCGCCGGGGCCCATTTCCCTTTGAATGTCCTGGTTGAATGCGGAGCCAGTGATGCCGATGAAAACCACCACCATGCCGAGGTGGACAATGTAGCCGCCGTAGCGACGCGTATTTCGCATGGTGAGTTCGCCCGCAGCGGTGAGGATGTTCGTTCCATCGCGTGACGAGATTACACGTGCACCGCGATAAAACTCGGATCCGATCGTCAGCGTGACGAAAACGGAAAGAATCAGACAGATCACCGGGTAAAACTGGCGGAATCCGAAAGCAAATGCGACTGCACCCGAGACGACTCCTCCAGCGAGTGGCCACGCGAAATTGCGGCGCAGGGCATCATAGGAAGTTTTCCGCCAAGCGAGCAGCGGCCCCACTCCAGTGAGAAAGAGAAGAAAAAGTGCAATGGGCACGTTGACTTTATTGAAAAACGGCGGCCCCACGCTGATCTTGTTGCCCGTGACCCATTCGGAAAGGACCGGGAAAAGCGTTCCCCAAAGCACGGCAAAACATGCGGCGAGAAGGATCAGGTTGTTAAAGAGAAAACTGGATTCGCGTGACACGAGCGAATCCAACTGATTGTCGCTTCGCAAATAATCGCGATTCTTGTACCACGCGGCGAGACAGACCAGAAAAACTATCCCGAGAAAGGCGACAAACCACCCGCCGATGGACGACTCCGCAAATGCATGCACGGAACTGACGACGCCGGAGCGCGTCAGCATCGTGCCGAGGATGCACAGCATGAAGGTCACGAAAACCAGCCAAACATTCCAAACCTTCATCATGCCGCGCTTTTCTTGCATCATTACCGAATGCAGGAAAGCCGTGCCAGTGATCCATGGCAGCAGAGAAGCATTTTCGACAGGATCCCAGGCCCAATAGCCGCCCCATCCGAGGACGGCGTAAGCCCAGTGGGCGCCAAGCAGAATGCCGACGGTAAGAAGCCCCCAAGCGACCATTGTCCAGCGTCGCGTGATGTGAATCCATTTTTCACCGGGATAGCGGCCGAGCAGCGCCGCCATGGCAAAAGCGAACGGAACCGTGAATCCGGTATACCCGAGATAAAGCATCGGCGGATGGATCACCATCTCGGGATACTGCAGAAGAGGGTTCAGCCCGCTGCCCTCGGAAACTCTTGCCATGTGCATGGCGCCCGAAGCGTCGGCTCCTGCCAAGATGTGAAAAGGGCTGGCCACGAAAACGTTGAGGACCAGGAAGAAAATCTGCACGCCGGCCAGCGTCACTCCGACGTAAGGCATCAGTTCCGGATGTTTTTTGCGATTTAGGAAAAGCGCGCAGAATGCATAGATCGAGAGCAGCCAACTCCAGAAGAGCAGCGAGCCTTCCTGTCCGGACCACAATGCGGCGAATTTATAAAACAGAGGCAGCGCGCGATTGCTATGCGCCGCCACGTACGCGAGAGAGAAATTGTCGGTGAAAAAGAAGTATTCGAGCGCAGCGACGGCAAGCGTAACAAGGCCGCAGACCGCCATTCCCGCATTGCGCGCGCTTTTTGACAGCAGCGTGCGCCGCGTGAGGATACTGGTGATGCCTGCTACAAAGGCATATGCGGCGGCAAGTAGCGCGAGGAGAAGTGCGAAAGAGCCAAAAATGTCCAACGAATTTCCTCCAGCTGAATACTAGCTCTTGGGCCCCGACGACACGGTCGGTTCGGTCGTCGATTGGTCAACCGGTGGGGCGGAGTGCTTCGCGCCCGCTGCCGTGCCAGGCGGCGTCGCCTCGTATTTGGATGCACATTTCGCCTGTACCTCTTCGGCGACGAAACCCTGCGGCATCAGCCTGCCTTCGACGAGCGCTTGCGCGCCATCCTTGAAAGTATCGGGAAGGGGATCGCGGCCAACATAGCTGACTGGCAGGTCCTTGCCCTGCTCTTCGAGGACAAAATTGATGCGGCCATCCGCATGCGAAATCGACCCGGCACGGACATTGCCCGAAACCCGCATGCGTTGATGAAGGGCTGTGGCGGACAGCGCGGGCAGTTCGGAGATCGTGTGATAGTAGGTCTTGCTTTGGGTGAAACCGACGTAAGCCAGCACTAAAAGCGTGGCGACGATGATTCCCGAGCCGATCAGAAACTTCCCGCGGGCCTTCATATTTGGGCTCTCACTCCATGCTCTGAAACACAAATTCTAACATAGCGCCTGACTGCCAAGGGAAGTTTGAAGCGAGACGGCACTCTTGCAGGCGCTCGGAGTGTGGTCCGATCTTCTCTCTGCGTCGAGCGAGAGCAGAGAAATCCACACGCAAGTCGGTGCCTACTCTAACTACAGTAGTACCGCGATGGGATCGACTTCGATGTAATTGCGCCCGCGATGCTTTGCCCGATACAGCGCGGCGTCGGCTCTGGTGATCAGCTCGGAGAACTCGGGAGCTTTTTCACCGCAAAACCCGGCCACTCCGAAACTTGCAGTTACAACGAACTCCGAGCCGCTCACAAGGAATTTTTTGGATTCGAACTGGCTGCGAATGCGCTCAAGCACCAGCGCAACACCCGCTTCGTCCGCGTGAGTGAGCACTTGAAGGAATTCCTCGCCGCCAATGCGGCCCGAGATGTCGGAGAGCCGCGTGTTGGATCTAAGTATTTCGGAGAACTTCCGGAGGACCATGTCTCCGGCGTCGTGCCCGTGCGCATCGTTGACGTTCTTGAAGTGATCGAGATCGATCATCACAACCCAAAAAGGAAAGCGGTGCCGCGCGGCCCCGCTGAGTTGGCGGGTCGCCCAGGTCTCAATCGCGCGTCGATTGGGCAGGCCGGTGAGCGCATCGGTGAGCGCCAGTTCTTCAAGAAGCCGATTCTTCGTTTCGATCTGCCGGTGCAGGTCGACTAGCCTCTGGCCCACTCGGACGCGCGCTAGAAGTTCGGCGGCGTGAAACGGTTTGGTGAGGTAATCATCGGCCCCGGCAGAAAGGCCCTTCACGACATTTTCTTTTTTCGTGTTGCTGGTAAGGATGATGACGTAGGTGTACGAAGCTTGCGTGCCTTCACGGATGCGTTGGCAAAGGTCGATGCCCGTAAGATCGGGCATCAGCCAATCGGTAATGACGATCTCCGGGCGCTCCCGCTCGAAGATTTCAAGAGCCTGATGAGCGCTCGTAGCGAACAGTACCGCCGAGAAGTCTTGGGAGAGCGCGTGCTCAACCAACTTGCGATAGACAGGCGAATCGTCCACAACCAAGACTTTGAAACCGCTCATCTAAGCCCCTGGCGTGCTACGCAGGTCTTCCTACTGATCGTTGGGGCCGTCCGCGACTTCCGGGATGATGGTCGCTTGCGTTTGGCCGAGCTTGGTGCGCAAGCAGCCGATGAGTTCCGGCGCGAGGTTCGAAATCTCCATACCCTCCGAGACAATGAATTTGCAGCTCAGAATGGGGCGGGCCAGATTGTCGTCGGCGAGTTTGCAGTCAACGCGGCAATACTGGCATTCCTGGTTCCAACAGAAGCGTCCGTAGGGAATGGTTTCCGGGCTGATGAATTGGAAAGCGCGGAGTAAGGAATTCCTCTCGGGCACTAGAAACGTCTTCTCTAGAATTGTGATTTCCACCAGCCGTTCGTACGGCCTGAATACTTCTGCCATGAGAGGTACTTCTTGTTCCGCCATTTAGTCTTTCCCCCGTGGGATTCACGCTAGTTCACTGACTCGAAACGGGCAATGAGAAGTAAGTTTTTCGGTGTTCAATGCCGCAACGGAAGGAAAAACACGCTACGAGGCGGGGCTCGCCATTCGCAGGTGCTAGGCGGCGTTGGGAAGGCGATCGTCCATTCGCCAAGACGCGCGAGGAACCAGCAAGACCAATGTGTAAACACCTAGGGCGATACCCAGGGGGCCGTTGAGGATTCCCAAGAAACTAGCTGTCAACACCAGTGGGCGATTTGGGGAGGTACGGCGCATCAGCGCCAATCCGGCCAGGAGCGCCAGAATCCCACCGGCGACGGCCAGCGCGATCATTGCCACCAGCAAGATGCGAAACGAGTTCATCCATGCGAAGGGGTCGGCTACGCGTGAAACGACCGTACCCCACATAGTGGTCAGTGCCGCATCGTTCACAGCAATCCAGGCGGCTTCGGCGAGGCAGATCACGCCGTAGATCATCCATAGGACTCCTAATCTGCCCTGTGGTTTATCGATCGGCCTCATGGGCCACCCTGCTGCGGGACCGGAGATCGCGAATATCACCTGAGAAGGATGCATTCATCGAACCGCCATCGGCAATACGATGAAAACTGTATATCGCGACAGTATCAGACGAAGTATTGGCCTATGTTGCGAAACTTTTCATATCGCTGCTCGAGCAGTTTTTCCGGCGGCACGGGCAGAAGCTCGTCGAGGGCTCGCGCGAGAACCTCCCCAACGAGTTTGGCGCAGGCCGGGTGGTCGGTGTGGGCGCCTCCATCGGGCTCGGGAATAATTTCGTCGATCAGTTTCAGGTCGAGCAGATCGCGCGCCGTGATCTTTAATGCCTCGGCAGCCATTTCCGATTTCGTTGAATCGCGCCACATGATGGAGGCGCAGCCCTCAGGCGAAATCACCGAATAGACGGAATTCTCCAGCATAAAAATACGGTCGCCGATTGCAATCGCCAGCGCCCCGCCGGAGCCCCCCTCGCCGGTAATCGTCACCAGAATCGGCACCGGCAGGCGGGCGATCTCACGGATGTTGTAAGCGATGGCTTCCGCCTGACCGCGCTCCTCAGCATCTATGCCGGGATACGCGCCTTGCGTGTCTACAAAAACGAAAATGGGACGCCGGAATTTCGCGGCCAGATGCATAGCCCGCAGCGCTTTGCGGTACCCCTCGGGCTTGGCTTGGCCGAAGTTACGGGCCAGCCGTTGTTTGGTGTCGCGTCCTTTTTGGTTTCCAACTACCAGCACAGGACGGCCTTGAAAGCGCGCCATGCCCGCGATTAAGGCGGGATCATCAGCGAAGTAGCGGTCGCCATGAACCTCGCTGAAATCCTCAAACAAGAGGCGTACGAAATCATCCGTGTAGGGCCGCTGGGGATGACGCGCTAGCTGAAGGCGCCGCCAGGAATCCAAATGCGAGTAGAACTCACGCTTTAGTTCCTCGACTTCGCGCCGAATACGGCCGATCTCTTCCGCTGT